>JBPPMS010000021.1:0-126036 GCA_051306175.1 Mycobacterium sp.
GAGCCGAGGGGTGCGATGAGCGCTCGCGCGACGAGCCGAGGGGTGCGATGAGCGCTCGCGCGAAGAGCCGAGGGGTGCGATGAGCGCTCGCGCGAAGAGCCGAGGGGTGCGATGAGCGCTCGCGCGAAGAGCCGAGGGGTGCGATGAGCGTGCGTTTCGAACCGGGCACGTTCGCTCCGGATCCCCGGCCCAGCACCGTGCCCCGGATGCTCAAGGCCCAGTTCGGGTTGGAGCTTCGGCTGCTGCTCCGCAACGGCGAGCAGCTGCTGCTGACGCTGTTCATCCCGATCACCCTGCTGGTGGGCCTCACCCTGTTGCCGCTCGGTGAGTTCGGCACCGACCGGGCAGGCGTCTTCGTTCCCGCGATCATGGCGTTGGCGGTGATATCGACCGCCTTCACCGGTCAGGCGATCGCGGTCGCCTTCGATCGCCGCTACGGCGCGTTGAAACGCCTTGGGGCCACCGCGCTTCCGGTGTGGGGCATCATCGCGGGCAAATCTCTCGCGGTGGTCACGGTCGTGATCCTGCAGGCGATTGTGTTGGGCGCCATCGGATTCGCGCTCGGATGGCGACCGCACCTGGCAGGCTTGGCGCTGGGAGCTGTGATCATCGCCCTTGGCACCGCGGGCTTCGCGGCGCTCGGGCTGCTCTTGGGCGGGACGCTCAAGGCCGAGATCGTGCTGGCCATCGCCAACCTGCTGTGGTTCGTGTTCGCGGGCTTCGGCGCGCTGACCTTGGAGGCGTCGTCGATGCCGTCGGCGTTGCACTGGGTGGCTCGCCTGACGCCGTCAGGCGCGCTGACCGAAGCCCTGGCTCAGGCGATGACACTGTCGGTCGACTGGTTCGGGCTGGCGGTGTTGGCCACCTGGGGCGCCGTCGCGGCGGTGAGCGCGCAGCGCTGGTTCCGCTTCACCTGAGAATCGATGGCCGGTAGCAGGTACTCCAGCTGCGAGACCCTGCTGGGCATGCCAACTCCGCGATCCCGCACGAGGACACCGGCAGCTACCGAGGTGACATGGTGGCGGTGCTGCGTGGGTGGGCGGTGCTGTTCACCGGACCCGAGGCCGCTGTGCTGCGGGGAGTGATCGCGGCGGCTGGGCACGACGACGTCCCGATCGAACGGCTCGTCGACCAGGTGCAGACCCCGGTCGTCAGCCCCACGACAAGTACCTCCGCTTGGCCCGATCCCCCTACTACAACTCGTAGTTAACGCTGCTCTACCATCGGATCCATGGCGGTCGGACGGATCTGGCATAGGCTGGTCGACAGGTTGCCGCTACCCAGCCTGCGAGTGCAGCGCGTCATCGCCGTAGCCGTCATCGTGACCCAGGGCGGCATCGCCGTCACCGGTGCGATCGTCCGTGTCACCGCATCCGGTCTCGGCTGCCCCACCTGGCCGCAGTGCTTTCCCGGCAGCTTCACTCCGGTAGCGGTCGCCGAGGTGCCCGTCATCCACCAGGCAGTCGAATTCGGCAACCGCATTCTCACGTTTGCGGTGGTGCTCGCCGCAGCGCTGGCCGTGCTGGCAGTCACCCGGGCCCGGCGACGCCGCGAAGTGCTGTTCTACGCCTGGCTGATGCCGGCCTCGACCGTGGTCCAGGCGGTGATCGGCGGAATCACCGTGCTGACCGGCCTACTGTGGTGGACCGTCGCGATCCACCTGCTGGCGTCGATGACAATGGTGTGGTTGTCGGTCCTGCTTTTCGTCAAGATCGGCGAACCGGACGGCGGCGTCGTCACGCCCACCACGTCGCCGTCGGTGCGACGCCTGACCGCCGGGTCGGCCGCGGTCCTGGCCGCGGTGCTCGTGACGGGGACGCTCGTCACTGGCGCCGGGCCACATGCCGGCGACAAGAGTCTCGACCGGCCGGTACCCCGCCTGGAGATTGAGATCGTCACGCTGGTGCGGCTACACGCGATGCTGTTGCTGATCTATCTGGCACTGGTGCTGGTGATCGGCGCGGTGTTGATCGCCACCCGCGCCGACACGGCGATCCGCCTGCGGCTCATCGTCCTGGTGCTGCTGGTGCTGGCGCAAGGCACGGTCGGCATGGTTCAGTACTTCACCGACGTGCCAGCCGCGCTGGTAGCCATCCATGTCGGCGGCGCAGGGGCGTGTACGGCGGCGACTGCTGCGCTATGGGCGTCGATGCGCGAGCGGGTCCAGCCCGAGCCGCTGCAACGCCGCCTCGACGCCGAGCGCGAACTGCCGTTGCGCTAGGCGCCTGGCCCCATCGTCGAGCTGGCGCCACCCCAGCGACGGCTCCACCAACTCCAGTTCCAGCAGCAGGGGATTCTCCCGGCCGCCGATCACGTCGACGCGCGCGTACAAGAACTCACTGGGCTCGATACCGAGCCTGCGCGCGGCCGCGTCCAGCGCGGCGTGGCCCAGATCCCACAGCTCGAAATCCGGATCGGCAGGCGACAGCGTCTCGGTGGCATAGGTGCCGGATTCGTCGAACTCGGGCGAGGCTCCCGGCGGTGGCAGGATGGGCCCCTTCACGAAAGCGTGGGACTGCCGTCCGCCGAGGAACACCAGCGCCGTCTCGCCCGCCTCGATGCGCGCGTCGTAGGGCTGGACTAGCACGGTTCGTCCGTCCTCCTGCAGCGCGGCCGCGTGGGCCCGTGCTCCCGTGTGATCGCTGAACCGCTGCGCAGCAAAGGAGCCGGCACCGACGGACGGTTTGACCACCACTTCCCCTGCGGGGAGCGCCACGAGGTCGTCCGGTCCGAAGAATTCGCTCTCCACAACCGGGACGCCTGCGGTCGCGAGATCCATCAGGTAGGTCTTGTCGGTGTTCCACTCCACGATCGGGACCGAGTTGAGCAAGTTGGGAACACGCCGCGCCCAGGCCAGAAATTCGTCGAGGCGCTCGACGTAATCCCAGGTGGCCCGCAGGATCACCACATCCGCCTGCTCGGTCAGTGGGTCGTCCCACGACAGCCACCTGGCATGCAGTCCACGGGCACGCAGCGCGGCGATCAAGCCGTCGTCGTCGCCGTCACCCGCCACCAGGCGCGCGCACCCGGCCAGCACGATCCGCCGATGGCGAATCTCGGGCCTGGCCAGCTTCATGTGTTGGCGACCCAGCCCGCCATCTTGCGGTAGTGCCCTTCGCGCGGGCTGGCAATGCTGGTCAACTCGCGATCCCACCCGTCGGCCAGCTCCAGCCCGTCGGTGGCCTCGACTGCGGCGCGGGCCAGCTCGCCGTCGGCGACGACGCGGTCGCCGAGCACCCCGTCGGCACCGACCAGAGTGATGCGTACACCCGAGCGACCGACCGGCTGGATCACCGCGTGCGATCCGGTGCCGTGCACCTTGACGAACTCGAGCAGCGAATGACGGACGGACGCGCTGACGTGTGCTTCGCTCACCGTGAGGATGATAGTGCTCATGTATGCCATCGAAATCACCGAGACCGGCGGACCGGAGGTCCTGACCTACGTCGAGAAGCCCCAGCCCGAACCCGGGGCGGGCGAAGTGCTGATCGACGTTGACGCGGTGGGCGTCAACTTCATCGACACCTACTTCCGGTCGGGCCAGTACCAGCGGGACGTGCCGTTCATCGTCGGCGCGGAAGCCGCGGGCACCATCGCCGCGGTGGGCCCCGACGTGGCGGCACTCGCCGTCGGCGATCGGGTGGTGACGGCGCGGGCCGACGGCGCCTATGCCCAATTCGCCACGGCTCCTTCGGATTTTGTCGCCCACCTGCCCGATGGGGTCGAATTCGCCGTCGCGGCCTCGGCGCTACTCAAGGGGATGACGGCACACTATCTGATCAAATCGGTGTATCCGGTGCAGGAACGCGACACCGTGCTGGTGCACGCGGGCGCGGGCGGCGTCGGTCTGCTGCTGACGCAGTGGGCCACCAGCTTGGGCGTGCGCGTCATCACGACGGTGTCCAGTGAAGCGAAGGCAGAGTTGTCGCGCCAGGCGGGCGCGATCGAGGTGCTCGACTATCCCGACGACGGCCCGGATGGGGCCGCGGAGTTCGGCGCCAGGGTCCGTGACCTGACCAGCGGAGCCGGAGTGGCTGCGGTGTACGACGGCGTCGGCGCGACGACGTTCGAGGCAAGCCTCGCCAGCCTGGCGGTGCGTGGCACCCTGGCGCTGTTCGGGGGTGCCAGCGGGCCAGTCCCGCCGGTCGATCCGCAGCGGCTCAACACCGCGGGCTCAGTGTTCCTGACCAGGCCGAACCTCGCCCACTACACCCGGAACGCCGATGAATTCGCCTGGCGCGCAGGCGAAGTGCTCGACGCCATCAACTCCCAAGTCCTGACCGTCACGGTCAGCGAACGCTATCGGCTGGAGCACGCCGAGCAGGCGCACCGCGACCTGCAGGGTCGCAAGACGGTCGGTTCGGTGGTGTTGGTGCCTAGCGGATCACGAGCGAGCTGACTACGTATTCACGCGACGGCATCATCTCTGCCTGAGAGACGTCGTCTTCGAGTGCATCGCAGGCGATGTCGACCCGGGTTGCGCCCTGGAACACGTACAACCATTTCCACCTGTACTTGCCGGACTCGCCGCTGACGGTGTGCGAACCCGGTACGTCCAAACCGTCCGACCGGCAAACGTGGCGTAACCACCGACACCGCTGCGCTCCACCGCCGCTTGACTGTACTCCGGATCCAGGTTGGTGCCGTAGGTCCACACTGATATCGACGTCGTCGAATCGGCACTGGGCCCGGCGACAGGGCCAATCGGACAACAGGGCCGGGGCTAGTACCCGAACACCGTAGGCAGGTTGAGCGCCGAATCGACAGCCAGCGCCAGGAACACCGCGGCCAGGTAGTTGTTGGACTGCAGGAACAGGCGCAGCGGCTTGACCGCCTCCCCGCGACGCACCCCGGCGAACAACTGGTGGGCCATTGCCAGGAACCACACGCCTGCTACCAGCGCCACTGACGCATAGAGCCAGCCCGCCGCGGAAGTCAGCGCCAGCGTCGCCAGCACCGTTAGCCAGGTGTAGATGAGGATCTGCATGGTCACGTGCCGTTCAGTGGCTACCGCAGGCAGCATCGGAACGCCCGCGGCCTTGTAGTCCTCTTTGTAGCGCATGGCCAGCGCCCAGGTGTGCGGCGGTGTCCAGAAGAAGATCACGGCGAACATCGCCACGGCAGGCCATTGGATCGTCCCGGTGACAGCCGACCACCCGATCATCACCGGCATGCAACCTGCCGCGCCGCCCCACACCACGTTCTGCGAGGTGCGTCGCTTGAGCAGCAAGGTGTACACGAAGACGTAGAACGCAATGGTGACGACGGCGAGTACGCCCGAGAGAAGGTTGGTGGTCGACCACAGCCAGAAGAACGAACCGACCGACAGCGCCATCCCGAAGATGAAGGCGTTCCGTCGTGGTACCGCGGCGCGCGCCAGGGGTCGCAAAGCGGTCCGCTTCATCACCTTGTCGATGTCGGCATCGGCCACGCAGTTGAGCGTGTTGGCTCCCGCCGCGGCCATCATACCGCCGACCAGCGTGTTCAGGATGAGCAGCGGGTTCACGATTCCGCGGTCGGCCAGCAGCATCGCCGGGATGGCAGTCACCAGGAGCAGTTCGATGACGCGGGGTTTGGTCAGGGCCAGATACGCCAGCAATGTGGTGCGTATTCGGCGCGGCGCGAGCCGCTCGCGAACACTCACCAATGAACTCCCTCAGGTCACGTTCGGATCGCGCCGCACGCGGCATCTACTACAGACGATGGTAGACCGGCTGGCATCCCCCGACCGACCGCAGGGTGCCTTGGCATGGGCGACACCGGTGAGACCGTTGTGCGCCACACGCCCGTTACCCCCGCGTAACCGGGGTGCGGCGACGTGCGGGCGGGGCCTGCGGCGACCTCCCATCCAGCACTAAGGTAGTGCGCAGGCCATGCGTCAGCTGAGGGTTCGAGACACTGGCCGTAACGCCGAGGCGAGGAAGGTTGTTCGTGACCACTGTCGAAGAAATTGCCGCCCTGACCGATCCTCACCACCCGGACGACTGGTCCGAGGTTGACTCGGCCTCCGTCGACACCGTGCGTGTGTTGGCCGCTGACGCCGTCCAGAAGGTCGGCAACGGCCATCCTGGCACCGCGATGAGTCTGGCTCCGCTGGCCTATACGCTGTTCCAACGGCAGATGCGCCACGATCCCTCCGACGTGCACTGGCTGGGACGTGACCGCTTCGTGCTGTCGTGTGGGCATTCGAGCCTGACGCTGTACATCCAGCTGTATCTAGGCGGATTCGGGCTTGAGCTCGACGACATCGAGTCGCTGCGGACCTGGAAGTCCAAGACCCCTGGCCACCCCGAGTTCCGCCATACCAGAGGCGTCGAGATCACCACCGGCCCGCTGGGCCAGGGCCTCGCATCGGCCGTCGGCATGGCGATGGCGTCGCGTTACGAGCGCGGTTTATTCGACCCCGACGCAGCTCCTGCAACCAGCCCCTTCGATCACTTCATCTACGTGATCGCCTCTGATGGTGACATCGAGGAGGGCGTCACCAGCGAGGCGTCGTCGCTGGCAGGCACCCAACAGCTGGGCAATCTCATCGTGTTCTATGACCAGAACCAGATCTCGATCGAGCACGACACCAACATCGCCCTGTCCGAGGATGTCCCCGCGCGCTACCGCGCCTACGGCTGGCATGTCCAGGAAGTCGAGGGCGGTGAAAACGTCGTCGGAATAGAAGAGGCAGTGGAAGCCGCCAGAAGGGTCACCGATCAGCCGTCGTTCATCGCGGTGCGGACCATCATCGGATATCCCGCACCGACGAAGATGAACACCGGCGGCGTGCACGGATCGGCTCTCGGCGCCGACGAGGTGGCCGCCACCAAGAAGGTGCTCGGCTTCGATCCCGACAAGACCTTCGAGGTGCGACCCGAGGTCATCGAGCACACCCGCAAGCTTGTCGACCGAGGCCGCGAAGCGCACGAGAAGTGGCAGCCCGAGTTCGACGCATGGGCCGAGCGTGAGCCCGAACGCAAGAAGCTGCTCGACCGCCTGCTGGCCGGGGAACTCCCCGACGGCTGGGACGCCGATGTCACGTACTACGAGCCGGGCTCCAAAGCGGTGGCGACCCGCGCCGCATTCGGCCAGGTACTCAACGACGTTGCGCCGAATCTGCCAGAGCTGTGGGGTGGCTCCGCCGACCTCGCAGGCAGCAACAACACGACCATCAAGGGCGTCAAATCCTTTGGGCCACCGTCGATTTCGACCAGCGACTTCACCGCCGACCGCTACGGTCGTGTGCTGCACTTCGGTATTCGCGAGCACGCGATGGGCTCGATCCTCTCGGGCATCGTGCTGCACGGGCCCACCCGCGCCTTCGGCGGCACATTCCTGCAGTTCTCCGACTACATGCGGCCCGCGGTGCGCCTGGCGTCGCTAATGGACATCGACGCGATCTACATCTGGACACACGATTCGATCGGCCTCGGTGAGGACGGCCCCACCCACCAGCCGATCGAACAATTGGCGGCGCTGCGCGCCATCCCAAATCTGTCGGTGGTGCGTCCGGGCGACCCGAACGAGACCGCGTACGCGTGGAAGAGCATCATCGCGCGGGCCAACGGCAGTGGGCCGGTCGGTTTCATCCTGACCAGGCAGGGCATCCCGGTTCTGGAGGGTACTGATCCCGAGGGCGTCGCCAAGGGCGGTTACGTGCTCGGCGGCGGCAATCCTGCCGATGACGCGGACGTCATCCTCATCGGTACCGGCTCCGAACTCCAACTGGCCGTCGAGGCCAAGAAGCTACTGGCGGAGAAGGACATCGTCGCCCACGTGGTATCGATGCCCTGCGTCGAATGGTTCGAAAGCCAACCCAAGGAATACCGCGACTCGGTGCTTCCCCCCACCGTCTCGGCACGCGTGGCCGTGGAGGCCGCGGTAGCGCAGAGCTGGTACAAGCTGGTCGGCGATACCGGCGAGATCATCTCGATCGAGCACTACGGCGAGTCGGCTGACGACAAGACGTTGTTCCGCGAGTTCGGGTTCACGCCCGAGGCCGTCGCCGCCGCCGCCGAACGCTCCATCAACAACTAAAAGACTCAGAAAGAAGATGACAGCATGACCCAGAACCCTAATCTCGCGGCGCTGAGCGCCGCGGGCGTATCCGTATGGCTCGATGACCTGTCCCGCGAGCGCCTCCAGACAGGCAACCTGCAGAACCTGATCGACACCAAGAGCATCGTCGGCGTCACGACCAACCCGTCGATCTTCCAGGCCGCCCTTTCCAAAGGCGAAGCCTACGACGACCAGGTGAAGGAACTGGCCGAGCGCGGCGCCGACGTCGACGCCACCATCCGCACCGTAACGACAGACGACGTGCGCAACGCCTGCGACGTGCTGGCCAAACAGTACGAACAGTCCGACGGCATCGACGGCCGGGTGTCCATCGAGGTGGACCCGCGCCTAGCCCACGACACCGACAAGACGATCCTGCAGGCCATCGAGCTGTTCAAGATCGTCGACCGACCCAACGTGCTCATCAAGATCCCCGCGACGCTGGCTGGCCTGCCCGCGATCGCCGCCGTAATCGCCGAGGGCATCTCCGTCAACGTGACGTTGATCTTCTCCGTCGAACGCCACAAGGCGGTCATGGCCGCCTATCTCGACGGTCTTGAGAAGGCCAAGGAAGCGGGTCACGACCTCTCCAAGATCCACTCCGTCGCATCCTTCTTCGTCTCGCGCGTCGACACCGAGATCGACCAGCGACTCGAGGACATCGGCACCGATCAGGCGCTCGATATCCGCGGTCAGGCCGGTGTCGCCAACGCGCGGCTGGCGTATGCCGCCTATGAAGAGGTGTTCGTCGGCGGTGCCAGGTTTGCGCCGCTCAACGAGGCTGGCGCCCGGGTGCAGCGCCCGTTGTGGGCTTCGACGGGTGTGAAGAACCCCGACTACTCCGACACGCTCTACGTCACCGAGTTGGTCGCGCCGAACACCGTCAACACCATGCCGGAAAAGACGCTGGACGCGGTCGCCGACCACGGAGTGGTCACCGGCGACACCGTCACCGGCACCGCCGAGGCCGCCCATGCGGTGTTCTCCCGCTTAGAGAGCATCGGCATCGACATGGCCGATGTTTTCAAGGTGCTTGAGGACGAAGGTGTCGACAAGTTCGAGAAGTCCTGGCAGGAACTTCTGGAAGCGACCCAAGGTCAGCTCGACGCCACAAAGAAATGAGCGACACCACCACCGACACAACGTGGCACAACCCGCTCCGCGACAAGCGCGATAAGCGCCTGCCGCGGATCGCGGGCCCGTGCGCGGTCGTCATTTTTGGCGTCACGGGCGATCTGGCCACCAAGAAGTTGATGCCAGCCATCTACGACCTGGCCAACCGCGGTCTGCTGCCGCCCACGTTCTCGTTGATCGGGTTCGCCCGGCGAGACTGGGCCGACGAAGATTTCGGCACCATCGTGCTCGACGCAGTTAGAGGCCACGCCCGAACACCGTTTCGCGAGGAAGTCTGGGAGCGGCTCAGAGAAGGAATCCGTTTCGTACAGGGCACGTTCGACGACGATGCCTCCTTCGTGCGGCTCTCGGAGACCCTTGCCAATCTCGACGCCGAACGTGGAACGGGCGGCAATCATGCCTTCTACCTGTCGATACCGCCCAAAGCCTTCCCAACGGTGTGCGAACAGCTCTTCAAATCGGGGCTCGCGCGACCCGATGGTGACCGGTGGAGCCGCGTCGTCATCGAGAAGCCGTTCGGCCACGATCTGGAGAGCGCCAAGTCGCTCAACAAGATAGTCAACAGCGTCTTCCCCGAGTCGTCGGTGTTCCGCATCGACCACTACCTGGGCAAGGAGACGGTGCAGAACATTCTCGCGCTGCGGTTCGCCAACCAGCTGTTCGATCCAATCTGGAACGCCCACTACGTCGACCACGTCCAGATAACCATGGCCGAGGACATCGGATTAGGCGGCCGGGGCGGCTATTTCGACGGTGTCGGGTCAGCACGTGACGTCATCCAAAACCACCTGACGCAACTGCTCGCGCTCACCGCGATGGAGGAGCCGGTGAGCTTCAGCCCCGCAGAGCTGCAAGCCGAGAAGATCAAGGTGCTTTCGGCGACCCGGCTTGCGGAACCGTTGGACCAGAACACCTCCCGCGGCCAGTACACCGCCGGCTGGCAGGGTGGCGAGAAAGTGGTGGGGCTGCTCGAGGAGGAAGGCTTCTCCGAGACGTCGACCACCGAGACGTTTGCGGCGATCACCCTCGAGGTCGACACCAGGCGCTGGGCAGGTGTGCCGTTCTACCTTCGCACCGGAAAACGCCTGGGCCGCAGGGTGACTGAGATCGCTTTGGTCTTCAAGCGTGCTCCGCACCTGCCGTTCGACGCGACCATGACAGACGAACTCGGCAAGAACGCCCTAGTGATCCGGGTGCAGCCGGACGAAGGCATCACGCTCCGGTTCGGCTCCAAAGTGCCCGGGCACGCCATGGAGGTCCGCGACGTCAACATGGACTTCTCCTACGGGTCGGCATTCGCCGAGGACTCCCCCGAAGCATACGAACGGCTGATCCTCGACGTTCTGCTGGGCGAGCCGTCGCTGTTCCCGGTAAACCAGGAGGTCGAATTGTCCTGGAAGATACTTGATCCTGCGCTCAACTTTTGGGCTCAGCTCGATTCCGAGGCGCTGGCAGGCCCTGATCCATATGAGGCAGGTGGCTGGGGTCCGGATTCGGCGTTCGAGATGCTGCGCCGCACCGGCCGGGATTGGCGGCGGCCGTGATCGTCAATCTGGACGCCACCACCACCAATGCGGTCAACAAGAAACTGGACGCCCTGCGCGAAGAGGGCGGCGCCTACACGTTGGCCCGGGTACTCACGCTGGTCATCGCTCCCGACAGCGAAGACGTACTTGAGGAGTCCATCGAGGCAGCCAACGCCGCCAGCCGCGAGCATCCGTGCCGTGTCATCGTGGTACTCGCCGCCGACCGCGAGGCGACCGTTGCGCGGTTGGATGCCCAGATCCGCGTAGGTCACGACGCGGGGGCGGGCGAAGTCGTGGTGCTCAAGCTCTCTGGACCGCTGGCCGGCCATGCCAGCGGCGTCGTGGTGCCATTCCTGCTGCCGGATACCCCGGTGGTGGCATGGTGGCCCGATGTCGGTCCTCCGGTGCCAGCCGAGGATCCGTTGGGGCAGTTAGCGATCCGGCGGCTCACCGATGCCACTCACGGCGTCGATCCGTTGGCGTGCATCAAGAGCAGACTGGAGGGCTACACCCCCGGTGACACCGACCTGGCGTGGAGCCGGATCACGTACTGGCGGGCGATGCTGACCTCGGCGATCGACCAGCCGCCCCTGCAACCGATCCAGTCGGCACTGGTGTCGGGCCTCAAGTCTGAGCCTGCCCTCGACATCCTGGCCGGGTGGCTGGCCAGCCGGATCGATGGACCGGTCCGCCGCGCGGTGGGCGAACTCAAGGTGGAGTTGGTGCGTGCTGACGAGACGGTGACGCTCAGCCGCCCCCAGGAGGGGAAGACCGCAACACTGACCCGTACCGGGAAACCGGACGCGCTGCTACCGTTGGCCCGCCGGGAAACCCGGGAATGCCTGGCCGAGGATCTGCGCCGGTTGGATGCCGACGACATCTACCATGCGGCGCTGGAGGGAATCGAAAAGGTGCAGTACGAGTGAGCAGAATCGTGGAGACGTACCCCGACAAAGCCACCCTCGTCTCCGCCGCTGGCGACCGACTGATCGGGGCGATCACCGATGCCGTCGCCGCACGAGGGCAGGCACACATCGTTCTGACCGGTGGAGGAACCGGCGTTGCTCTGCTTGAACACATCAGATCCAGCGGCGCTGCGATCGACTGGCCTTCGGTCCACGTGTACTGGGGGGACGAACGCTTCGTACCCGAAGCTGATGACGATCGCAACGAGAAGCAGGCGCGCGAGGCACTACTGAACCACATCGACATTCCGGCCGCAAACATTCACGCGATGCCTGCGTCCGACGGTGAGTTGGGTGACGATATGGTCGCCGCATCTTTGACCTACGAACAGGTGCTTGCCGCCAACGCTTCCAACGGAGCGACGCCGGACTTCGATGTGCACCTGCTCGGAATGGGTGGCGAGGGACACATCAATTCGTTGTTCCCCGACACACCCGCAGTGCTCGAGAATCGGCACTTCGTGGTCGGTGTCGCCGACTCCCCCAAACCTCCGCCGCGGCGCATCACGCTGACGCTTCCCGCAGTCACCCGATCGCGTGAAGTGTGGCTGGTAGTCGCGGGCTCGGACAAGGCGGAGGCTGCCGCGGCCGCGATCGGCGGCGCTTCGCCGGTGGATGTGCCCGCGGCAGGCGCGGTGGGGCGTGAGAATACCGTGTGGCTGCTGGACCAGGAAGCCGCAGGCAAACTGCA
This sequence comes from Mycobacterium sp., assembly GCA_051306175.1. Lineage (GTDB taxonomy): Bacteria > Actinomycetota > Actinomycetes > Mycobacteriales > Mycobacteriaceae > Mycobacterium. The sequence continues at coordinate 12,363 of JBPPMS010000021.1, forward strand.
GCACGAGGTCTAGTCCGGTCTAGTCCGGTCTAGACCTCTCCAGGGCTGATCCCGTTGCGCTGCCAGGTAACCGGCCACGTAGTCGCCGGTGCTGCCGGGCTCCTGATCGGCACGTGTCATTGACGCGCTGTACAGGCGGCCGCGGTGCAGGATGTGCGCTCGCGGATTCTCACTGCTACAGGTCACGGCCGCCCCTTTCCAGTCGAATGTCAGGACGGAGTGTCCCCTCCGCACTCCGTCCTGGCATTCAGATCAACGCACAATGTCAGATGGCAGGTACCTGAAAAAGGTTCCCGCCGGTGCGGAATCCGCTCCGACCACTATCGGCTGGGATTATCGACATCCTGATAACCGGGCGAATTGGCGAGCCGGCTGCGCTCAACGCCGACGCGACCGTTATCGCATCGCGTTGAAACGTCACCGAAATCCTTGGCCCCGGGCTCGTCCCAGTCGATCACCGGCTTAGCCGGCTTGCTGTAGTCATGTCGGGTGCACACCACCCCGATCGCCTCGGCCCCGCCCGGCACGATCCTCCCGACCCGGCGGATCGCCGTGATCAGCTGCGTGATCGTGTCTTGGGTAGCGACCGCGTCGGCCAAAATCGTGGAATCCACCGCACGCTTGCGCCGACCACTAGCCGCTGTTGCGCAACGCGGTGGCCAACCCGCTCATCGTAAGCAGGATGCCGCGCTGAACGAGCTCGTCGACTTCACCGGAACGGAACTGCCGCAACAGCTCCACCTGCAGATGATTGAGCGGCTCGAGGTAGGGGAAGCGGTTGAACACCGAACGCGCCAACGCCGGGTTGTCGGCCAGCAGATCCTCGTGGCCGGTGATCAGTTTGTGCATCTCGATGGTGCGTGCGTGCTCGGCGGCGATCTTGTCGAACACCCGGTGCCGCAGGTCCTCGTCGGCCACCAGCTCTGAATAGCGTGCCGCCAGTCCGAGATCCGATTTGGCCAGCACCTGGGCCATGTTCGACAGCACCGTACGGAAGAACGGCCAGCGTCGGTACAGTTCCTGCAACACCTCCAGCCGGCCGTCGCCCTCGGCGATCCAGTCTGCGAACGCCGTCCCAGTGCCATACCAGCCGGGCAGCATCACCCGCGACTGGCTCCATGCCAGCACCCACGGAATTGCGCGCAGATCGGAGATCGCGGTGGTCGGTTTGCGCGACGTCGGTCTGCTGCCGATGTTGAGCGCGCCGATCTCGCTCACCGGGGTCGACTCCTTGAAGTACTCAACGAATCCCGGCGTCTCGTGCACCAATTCGGAATACGCCCGTTGCGCACGAGCGGCGAGGTCGTCGAGCACCTCATAGGCAGGACCTGCGGAATCGCCCAATCCTTCGACGTCGAGGAGGGTCGATTCGAGAGTCGCCGCCAACAGCGTTTCGAGGTTGCGATGGGCGATACGGGGTTCGGCATATTTGGCCGCGATCACTTCACCCTGCTCGGTGATCCGCAGCGATCCCTTCACCGCCCCCGGTGGCTGCGCGAGGATGGCGTCATAGCTCGGTCCGCCACCACGACCAACCGTCCCGCCGCGACCGTGGAAGAGCCGCAACCGGATTCCGGTCTTACGCGCAGACTCCACCAGATCGAGTTCTGCGCGGTACAGCGCCCAGTTGGCGGCCAGGTAACCGCCGTCCTTATTGGAATCGGAGTAGCCCAGCATCACTTCCTGGCTCTCGCCGCGGGCGTGGATCACCGACCGGTACAGCGGGATCTCCAAGATCGCTTCGAGGATCGACGAGCCGCGCTGCAGATCGTCGATCGTCTCGAACAGCGGCACGATGCCGACGGGACAGTACGGCTGGTCGCCGGAGGCATCGAGCAGGCCCGCCTCTTTGAGCAGCAGCGCTGCCTCAAGCATGTCCGAGACCGACTGGCACATCGAGATGATGTAGTTGGGCACCGCATTGGGGCCGAAGACCAGCACCGCCCGCGCAGCCGCGCGCACGATCCCGAGCTCCTTCTGTGCGAGCTCCGACAGTTGCGCGCCCTCCCCGATCAGCGGGCGACGGGTACTGAGTTCGGCGACAAGCAGCTCAACACGGTCTGGTTCGGAGAGCGAGGCGTAGTCGGTGTGCACGCCCGACCACGCCAGCAACTCGGCCACCACCTCCTCGTGCACATCGGAGTTCTGCCTCATGTCCAAGCCGGATAGGTGGAAGCCGAACACGTGCACGGCTTCCCGCAGCCGCGCCAACCGATCGTCGGCCAATAGCGCGCTGCCGTTGGCGCGCAGGGACGCATCGACGGTGTCGAGGTCAGCCAGGAATTCACCCGGCGTCTGGTAGGCGCCTAGCCCCATGTCGAGTTGATGCTCGGGCTGGCGGTCCAGGATCGCGGCCGCAGTGGCCGTCAGTTTGCCGTGGATGACGCGCAGCGCCCGACGGTACGGCTCGTCGGACCGGGCCGGCTCATGGCAGGCGTCGGCCAGCACGGCCACCCCGTCGGTCACCGCGACCAGCCGCGCCGACATCGACAGTTCCTCTTCCAGCGCGGTGATCTCGATGAAGTACTGCCGAAACGCCGTGTAGGCGGCGCTGCTCGTGGCCAGCCGCACCACTTCGTCGTTCACGTTCGGGTTGCCGTCGCGGTCGCCGCCGATCCACGAACCCGGCCGCAGGATCGGTTCGGCCAATACGTCGGCGCCAGGCCAACGGGCCCGGAGCGCTTCGCGTACCTCCGCGTTGACGCGCGGGATCACCTCGAAGAACGCCGCCGGGTAGTAGCGCAAACCGACCTCGATCTCGTCCTGGATCTTCAACCGCGACAAGCGGATCAGCGCGGTCTGCCACAGCATCAGGATCTGGCGGCGCAACTCCAGTTCGACGGACACCCCGTCGTCGGTGCTCGTACGTCCCGACGCCCGCAGGCGCATCAGCTCGGTGATGCGATGCTGGGTGTCGAACACGGTGCGACGCCGGGTCTCGGTCGGGTGGGCGGTGATGACAGGCGACACCAGCGCCCCGGTCAGCGCGTCAGCGACGGTCTCGGCGCCCAGTTCTGCCGCATCAAGTTTCAGGTAGGTCGCGGCCAGGCTGCTGTTCTGCGGAGGTTCGCCCGATGCGACGTGGAGGGCGCGCCGACGATCTCGATGGATATCCTCGGCGACGTTCGCCAGCAGCGCGAAATGATTGAACGCACGAATGACCGGGATGGCCTTCTTTGCCTCGATCCCTTCGAAGAGTTGCGCCAACTCAGCACGGTCGATCTCAGAGCGACGCACGCGGAAGGACTCGACGCGGGCGCGCTCGACCAGGTCGAAGATCTCGTCGCCGTTCTGTTCACGCACGGTATCGCCCAGGATCGCACCCAGCAATCGGATGTCTTCACGCATCGGTTCGGTGGCCTCGCGTCCCACCTGGGTGCGCTGAACCGAACCGATCGGAGCGAGGGCGACGTCTGGACCTTCAACCATCCGTCAAGTATCGACGCAGCAGAAAGGGACCGCATGACGAGCACCGTGCGTCACAGGTCGTGAGGGCGAGTTGCCTGGCCACCGTCTGCCGACAGGGCAGGATCGGAGGGCTCATCTCGTGAGAATATCGCCGGCTGTGGCACGCAGACCTGAACCGCGCCACGGATGGTTCCTGAACACTGCGGCCGCCACCGCGTTCGACATCACCGCGCGTAACCATCGAGGCGGCCTACTCGTGGCGGATGGAACGCGACCTGGGCAACATCGTGGCGGGCAAATGCGCGAATCTCACGGTGTTGGCTCGAGCATCGTTCCTGTGCCGCAACGTCATGCGCGCCGTCGTTGAGTTGGGCGATCCACTGCGGGCGCGCATAGAACGTGGGTCCGATGATCACACCGGCGACGGTGACATCAGCGACGTCGACGGGTCCCTGCAATCCGTACGGTCGCACGCGGTACACATGGCGGACCGCGCCTGAGTGCACTGCCTTGCGGAGCGCCTCTTTCGTGGGGAAATCAAGACCCGTGCGGTCTGCGGCGTGCAGAGTGGCCACGGCTTCGCCCACATCCAGGTCCACGCCGGTTATTGGTACTTTATCTGCAGCGCAACGCCGATGATCGAGACCAACCAGATACCGATGACGAACAGCGTCAGCCGGTCGAGATTCTTCTCCACCACTGTCGACCCGGACAGGCTGGACTGCACGCCGCCGCCGAACAGCGTGGACAGCCCGCCACCCTTGGCGCGGTGCAGCAGCACTAGCAGGATCACCAGCAGACTTGTCACGATCAACACTATCTGCAGAGCGAATTCCATGAGCGATACCCTACCTGGTCACCGACGGGGCTTGAGGCACCGGTCAGGGCAGGGGGCCACCCGCGGCGATGGCCGATAGCGTCGCGAACTGCTCGCCGTCCAGCGACGCGCCGCCGACGAGCGCACCGTCGACGTCTATCTGGCCGACGATCTCACCGACGTTCTTGGCGTTCACTGAGCCGCCGTAGAGCACCCGCACCGATTCAGCCGTGGCGGGTGACGCGATCTCACCGAGTTCGGCGCGGATGGCCGCGCACACTTCCTGGGCATCGGCCGCGCTGGCCACCCTACCGGTGCCGATGGCCCATACCGGTTCGTAGGCGATGACGACGCTGCCGACCTGATCGGGTTTGAGTCCACTGAGTGACGCCTTGAGCTGCGCGACGTTGTAGTCGACGTGGTCTCCGGCTTCACGAACCTCGAGGCCTTCACCGATGCACACGATCGGCGTGAGGCCGTGCTTGATTGCCGCATTGGCCTTCACCGCGACGAGGGCGTCGTCCTCGTTGTGGTACGTGCGTCGCTCCGAATGGCCCACGACCACGAATGTGCAGCCGAGCTTGGCCAGGAACGCGCCGCTGATCTCGCCGGTATAGGCACCCGAGTCGTGCTGCGAGAGGTCCTGGCCGCCGTAGGTCAACCGCAGCTTGTCGCCGTCGACCAGGGTCTGCACGCTGCGCAGGTCGGTGAACGGCGGGATGACAGTGACGTCTACCTGGTCGAAATACTTGTCGGGCAACGAGAATGCGATCTTCTGCACCAGAGCGATGGCCTCGAAATGGTTGAGGTTCATCTTCCAGTTGCCCGCGATGAGCGGTTTACGCGCCATAGTTCAGGACTCCAGTACTTGGATGCCGGGCAATGACTTGCCCTCAAGGTATTCCAGCGACGCGCCACCGCCGGTGGAGATATGCGAGAAACCGTCCTCGGGCAGGCCGAGCTGGCGCACGGCGGCCGCGGAGTCGCCACCGCCTACGACGCTGAACGCGCCTTTCCCGGTGGCCGAGATGATGGCCTCGGCAACGCCTTTGGTGCCCGCGGCGAATGCCGGGAACTCGAAAACGCCCATCGGGCCGTTCCAGAACACCGTCTTGGCGTTGGACAGCAGCGCCGTGAATCGCTTCACCGACTCGGGTCCGATGTCCAGACCCATCTTCCCGTCTGGAATCTTGTCGGCAGCAACGGTCTCCGCGGGCGAATCGGCGGCGAACTTCTCCGCGACCACGATGTCGACCGGCAGGTGGATCACGTCACCGAAATCTTCGAGCAGCTGTTTGCACGTTTCGATCTGACCCTCTTCCAGAAGCGAGGATCCCACCGAAAAGCCCTGCGCGGCAAGGAAGGTGAAGCACATCCCGCCACCGATGATCAGGCTATCCGACTTGGTGGCCAGATTCTCGATCACGGCCAGCTTGTCTGAGACCTTGGAACCACCGAGGACCACCGCGTACGGCCGTTCCGTCGAGCTGGTCAACTGCTCAAGGACCGTGACTTCGGCAGCCACCAATGTGCCCGCATAGTGCGGCAGCAGAGTCGCGACGTCGTAGACCGACGCCTGCTTGCGGTGCACCACACCGAAGCCGTCGGACACAAAAGCCGCGTCATCGCCGACCAATTCGGCCAAAGCCTGGGCCAGCGCCAGCCTTTCAGTCTCGTCCTTGCTGGTTTCGCGCGGATCGAAACGGATGTTCTCCAGCAGCAGGACATCGCCGTCAGTGAGGCCTTCGGCGCGCGCCAGCGCGTCCGAACCGACGACGTCACCGGCCAGTTGCACGTGCCTGCCGAGCTTGTCCCCTAGGGCCGCGGCCACCGGCGCGAGCGAGAACTTCGGGTCCGGCTCACCCTTGGGTCGGCCGAGGTGTGCCGTCACCACGACTTTGGCACCCGCATCGCTGAGCGCCTTGAGCGTGGGCACCGACGCGATGATGCGGCCGGAATCGCCTATCACGCCGTCGTCGAGCGGGACGTTCAGGTCGGAACGCACAAGCACGCCCCGACCCGTCACTCCCTGTGCCAGTAGGTCGTCGAGAGTCTTGACAGCCATCGGCTACATCTATTCCCCGTCGCTCCGCTCGCCCGTCAAAGCGACTTACCGACCAATCCGACCAGGTCGACGAGGCGGTTGGAGTAACCCCACTCGTTGTCGTACCAGGAAACCACCTTGGCCTGGTTGTCGATCACCTTGGTCAGGCCGGAGTCAAAGATCGAGCTGTGCGGGTCGGTGACAATGTCGCTGGAGACGATCGGCGCGTCGTAGTACTTGAGGATGCCCTTGAGCTTGCCGTCGGCGGCGGCCTTCATGGCGGCGTTAATCTCGGCGGCGGTCCCGGCTTTGGCGAGTTCGACCGTCAGATCCGTGCACGAACCGGTGGGGATCGGCACGCGCAGCGCGTAGCCGTCGAGCTTGCCCTTGAGTTCTGGCAGCACAAGGCCGATGGCCTTGGCGGCACCCGTCGAGGTGGGCACGATGTTGAGCGCTGCGGCGCGGGCGCGACGCAGGTCCTTATGCGGGCCGTCCTGCAGGTTCTGATCCTGGGTGTACGCGTGCACAGTGGTCATCAGGCCCTTGACGATGCCGAACTCGTCGTTGAGCACCTTAGCAAGCGGGCCAAGGCAGTTGGTGGTGCAGGACGCATTGGAGATGATGTTCTGGCTGCCGTCGTACTTGTCGTCGTTGACGCCGAGCACGATGGTGATGTCCTCGTCGCTGGCGGGAGCGGAGATGATGACCTTCTTGGCCCCGGCGTCCAGGTGACCCTGCGCCTTGGCGCGGGCGGTGAAGATGCCAGTTGATTCGACCACGACGTCGACACCCAGCTCGCCCCAAGGAAGCTCAGCCAGCGGCCCCTTGTGCTCGAGCGCTTTGATCTTGATGTCGCCGACGACGATCGTGTCGTCACCCTCAAGGCTGACGTCGTACGGGAGTCGGCCGAGGATGGAATCGAATTTCAGCAGGTGCGCCAAGCTGGCGTTGTCAGTGAGGTCGTTGACGGCGACGATCTCGATGTCGGTGCTCTTGTCTGCAGCCTTCTGCGCGTCCAGGGCACGGAAGAAGTTGCGTCCGATACGGCCGAAGCCGTTGACGCCTACCCGAACGGTCACGTTTCTGTCTCCTTCGTCGCTGATGAACTGCCGACGCCAGCCTAGTGGTGGAGGCACGGCTGTGCGCAGCCTGCTCAGTCGACACTTTGGTCAAGCATCGACGGCCCAAGCCACGTCTGACCGATGGCCGACAGAGCCCGAGCGACGCCCGGCACAGCTTTGACAAGTTCGCTATGGACTGGCCCGAGGTCAGATAGGGGGCGCGCAGAACGCCGCCTTGCGCTCGCGGTCCGGCGTTACGGTCGTGCCGGAGGTCACGCAGTGGAATGCGCCCGACCCCAGCGTCGACCATGCCGGTGAAATCACCGCCCTCGAACCTGACGAACGTGGCTTGCATAACGAGGACCGGCGACAGCGTCCATCAGATCGAGGTCGAGGCCGCAGGCTTGGGCGCCGTTGAACGGCGGGTCGGGAAATGCCGCACCCACCCGGCAGATCATTGCCAGTGTCGGCGGCTGGGCGTAGTATCGAACGCATGTTCGATCAAATGATGCTGGCGTATGACAGCGACGCCACGCCGCCGAGGCGGCAGGCGCGTAGGCACGAAAGGATGCGGGAGGTGACCACGCGAATCACGCACTCGCGCGGCATTAACGAGCGTAAGCGTCGCGTGGCCGAGGCCGAGCGCACGTTGGCCAGGGCGCGTCGCGCCAGACAGGATGCCCAGCGGTTTCAGGAACAGGTGGCGCAGTGGCGCGCCAGCGAGAGCGCAGGCCTGCCTGCACGGGGCCACCCGCGGCTCACTGGACTACCTTCCTGAGGTCATCGCTTCTGGATGAGGCGTTGATGCACCCGAGGTGCCACCAGGTCACTGCCCATGGCACCGGAAGAAATGGGTGCCCCCCCACTGGAGCAAGCAGCGAGGAGGCTGACGTGAAGTCAGCCAGCAGTACCCCTACCGATGCCACGGTCTTGCCGGAGGAGCCGCCCGGCGGTGGGACCGCCGGGCTGGACTGGGCCCGCGACGACCACGCGGTCAGCGTCGTCGATGACGGCGGCCGCGAACTGGACCGCTGCACCGTGGCGCCCACCGCCGCCGGGCTGCGCGAACTCGTGGCCTTCCTGCACGCCCACGGGGCGGTTGAGGTCGCCATCGAACGCCCCGAAAGCACGAGTCCGCGACCACCCCCACGCGGTCCGCATCCTGTCCCGCGCCTGCCTCCACATCATCTGGCACTGCTGGCAAGACAACGTTCCCTACGACCCACCAGACACCTAGCACCCCAACGGTTCACCAGAACCCAAAACGAGGCCGCTTGACATAGGGCTTCTCATGCCTCCTCCTCGTCCTCCAGAAGATCGGGAGTGACGGCCGACTCGGTATCCGGGATGCCGTCCTGTTTGGCTTTGCGATCGGCCATCGACAGCAGGCGCCGGATACGTCCTGCCACAGCATCTTTGGTCATTGGAGGATCAGCGAGTCGGCCCAGCTCTTCGAGCGACGCCTGACGGTGCTCGACACGCAACTTGCCTGCGGCCGCCAAGTGGTCCGGGACGGTGTCGGCCAGGATGTACAGGGCGCGTTCCACGCGCGCGGCGGCGGCGACTGCCGCGCGGGCAGAGCGGCGTAGGTTGGCGTCGTCGAAATTGGCCAGTCGGTTGGCGGTGGCCCGCACCTCCCGGCGCATCCGACGTTCTTCCCACGTCAGACGAGTGTCCTGCGCGCCCATGCGGGTCAGCAGCGCACCGATGGCATCGCCGTCGCGCACCACCACGCGATCACTGCCACGCACCTCCCTGGCTTTCGCGCTGATGCCGAGGCGTCGCGCCGCCCCGACCAGAGCCAACGCAGCCTCCGGCCCTGGGCAGCTGACCTCCAACGACGAAGAGCGGCCGGGCTCGGTCAACGATCCGTGCGCCAGGAAGGCGCCACGCCACGCAGCCTCCGCGTCGGCCACGCTGCCACCGACTACCTGTGCGGGCAGTCCGCGTACCGGCCTACCTCTCATATCGAGCAGACCGGTCTGGCGGGCAAGCGCCTCACCGTCTTTGGCCACCCGTACCACATAGCGCGTGCTCTTGCGAATGCCGCTGGCCGACAGGACGTGCACGACGGCGTTGTAGCCGTACAGGTCGAAGATGTCTTTGCGCAGTCGGCGGGCGATGATGCCGAGATCCACCTCTGCCTCGACCACGACACGGCCCGCGACGATGTGCAGACCACCGGCGAAGCGTAGGAGCGAGGCCACCTCGGCGCGGCGCGCGCTGACCGTGTTGACCACCAGGCGGCTCAGTTCGTCTTTGACCTCAGCGGTCATCGCCACGGGTCGTCACCTCTCGGTCCATTCGGAGTCGGCAGGCCCGCACCGCCAAGCTGGCGCTCTCGATCCATCGAGTCCGGTCGCGCGGTCGAAGTCGGAGCCGTCGGGGCGACACGTACCGACTCGCGCACCCCAACCTCCTGCAGGACTGCGGCCAGCTTCGCCGGATCATGTAACGGGGTACCAGGTCTGGCCACGTCAGCAAACGTTACCGTTGCCGAGAGAAGGGCGGCGGTGCGACGGAGTTGATCGCGTTCCCGATCGCCGGGGACGGTGGCGGCATCCACGATGATGTCGTGCACCGTGAACTCCGGTGCGTGCTGTGACAACACATGTAGGTGCCGTTCGGCTGAGAAGCCCGCCGTCTCGCCCAACTCGGCGGCGAGGTTGAGCACCAGTGCACGCCGGGCCGGCGTCGCGCGCAGCGCCGCCTCCAGACCGGGCACCAAAACGTGCGGGATGACGCTGGTGAACCACGAGCCCGGACCGAGTACCACCAGATCCGCGGACATCAACGCGTCGATCGCCTGGCGCGTGCCGGGCGGATTGCCCGGGAGCAGTCGAACGCGGCGCACCTTGCCGGGTGTGGTGGCGATGGCCACCTGTCCGCGGATCACCCGGCTCATCCGGGGATCTGACTCCAGTCCCGCGACGTCGGCCTCGATGTCGAGCGCAATCGGACACATGGGTAGCACGCGGCCTTTCAGCCCCAGCACCCGTCCCACTTCGTCGAGCGCGGCCACCGGATCCGCCAGCACCTCGTTGAGCCCGGCGAGCATCAAGTTGCCGATCGGATGACCTGCCAGTGCACCGCTGCCGCCGAACCGGTGCTGGATGATCGTCGCCCAGAGCCGGCCCTGCGGACTGTCGGACGCCAACGCCGCCAACGCCATTCGCAGATCGCCTGGAGGTACCACGTCAAGCTCGCCGCGTAGCCGCCCCGAGGAGCCTCCGTCGTCGGCCACCGTGACCACTGCCGTCACATGGGGCGTCAGTCTGCGGGCTGCCGACAACGTGGCGTACAGACCGTGTCCGCCCCCCAGAGCGACGATGTTCTGCGTCACGGGCATCTGGGTCATTCGCGGCCCAGATCCCGGTGCAGCGCCCGCACCGACAAACCGGCATCGGCGTCCAGCTTCGCGGCGAGGGCCTCAGCCACCGCGACACTGCGGTGCTTACCGCCGGTGCACCCGATGGCAATCGTCATATAGCGCTTGCCCTCCCGCTGATAACCCTCAACGACGAACGTCAACAGCCGATGGTAGGAGTCCAGGAAGTCCGCGGCGCCGGGCTGGCCGAGGACGTAGTCGCGCACCGCGGGATGCTGACCGGTGTGTGGACGAAGCTCGTCGACCCAGTGGGGGTTAGGCAGGAAACGCACGTCCATTACCATGTCGGCGTCCATGGGGAGTCCGTACTTGAAGCCGAAGGACTCCACGGTGACGCTGGTGATCGCGACGGTCTCACCACCGAAGGCGCGCTCGATACATTCGCGCAAGGCGCGTACCGACAACGACGAGGTGTCGATCACGAGGTCCGCCTCGGCCCGCAACGGTGCGAGCATCGCGCGCTCGGCTACGATACCCTCCGCCAGCGTCTGATCCCCCTGCAGGGGGTGGCTGCGGCGGTTCTGTTCGTACCGGCGGACCAGGATAACGTCAGAGGCGTCCAGGAACACCACCCTCGGTGTGATGTTGCGGGTGGCCAGATCCTCGCGGACCCAGGCCAGATCGCCGCTGAAGCCCCGCGAACGGACATCCATGACCACCGCGAGCTGGGTGATCCGCGATCCGGCGGCCAGTCCGAGATCGACCATTCTGGCGATCAACTCCGGCGGCAGATTGTCCGCGACATACCAACCGAGGTCCTCAAGCACTTTGGCGGCGGTTCCCCTGCCAGCACCAGACAAACCGGTCACCAGAACCACGTCGATATCCGATTCGCCCCCCGGCACCAGATGGCCTCTCTGACCTGTTGTCTGTTCCGTCATCCCGACGCTCGTTCCGCGGTTTGATCATCGCTTATGGGCGCTGCCCTCGTTACCGATCCCGACGATTCCTCACCCGCGCCCAATGCGGCCAGTACCGCCCGCGCAGTGGCCACCCCGATGCCAGGCACCGCGGTGATGTCGTCGACCGTGGCCTCCTTGAGCCGCGAGACCGATCCGAAATGCGTAACCAGGGCTTTCCTGCGGTGCTCCCCCAGCCCGGGCACAGCGTCGAGCGCCGACGCCGTCATCCGCTTCGAACGCTTGCTGCGGTGGTAGGTGATCGCGAACCGGTGCGCCTCGTCGCGCACCCGCTGCAGCAGATACAGGCCCTCACTGTGCCGAGGCAGGATCACCGGATCGGGTTCGGCGGGAACCCAGACCTCCTCCAGCCGCTTGGCCAGGCCGATCACCGCCACATCGCGGACCCCGAGTTCGTCGAGCACCGACTGCGCGGCGTTGACCTGCGGCGCGCCGCCGTCGACCACGTACAGATTGGGCGGGTACGCGAAGCGGCGCGACTTGCCTTCCGGCGCAGTGAAATCTGGCGTCTGTTGCGACTCGTGCAGGTGGCGTTGAAACCGTCGACGCGTGACCTCGGCGATGGACGCGACATCGTCGGAACGGCCGTCGCCTGCAGCTTCGCGGATCGCGTAGTGCCGGTAGTCTGACTTCCGGGGTAGACCGTCTTCGAACACCACCATCGACGCCACCACATCAGTGCCCTGCACATGGCTGATGTCGACGCATTCGATGCGCAGCGGTGCGTCGGCCAAGCCGAGCGCGTCCTGAATGCTCTGCAGCGCGGCCGATCTGGCAGTGAAATCGCCTGCCCGTTTGAGCTTGTGTTGCTCCAGGGCCTCCTGGGCGTTGCGTTGGACCGTCTCGGCCAAAGCGCGCTTGTCGCCGCGCTGCGGCACCCGCAGCGCCACCCGCGAACCCCTCAGCCCAGACAGCCAACTGGTCAACTCGTCGGAGTTGGACGGCAGGCACGGCACCAGCACCTCGCGGGGAACCGGATTGGTGGCCTCGTCCGCCGCGCCGCCCAGCGCCGCCTCATCGCCGTAGAACTGGGTGACAAACTGCTCGACCAGCTTGGCGCGGCCGGTGATGTCCGACTCGGTGTGCTCCTGACCATCCACATCGCTTGGTTCGTCGGATTTTTCGACGATCCAGCCACGCTGGCCACGCACCCGCCCGCCTCGGACGTGGAACACTTGGACGGCGGCCTCGAGATCGTCGTCCGCGAAGGCGACCACGTCGGCGTCAGTACCGTCGCCAAGAACCACCGCCTGCCGCTCCAGCGCGCGTCGCAACGCACCGATGTTGTCGCGCAGCCGCGCCGCTCGTTCGAAGTCGAGTTCCTCAGCGGCGGCCACCATCTGCGTTTCGAAATCGCGGATCATCCGGTCGGTCTTGCCTGCGAGGAAGTCGCAGAAGTCCAGGACGATCCGCCGGTGCTCCTCGGCGCTGGTGCGGCCGACACACGGAGCCGAGCACTTGTCGATATAGCCGAGCAGACACGGCCTGTCGATCTGGTTGTGCCGCTTGAACACTCCCGCCGAGCAGGTCCTGGCCGGGAACACCCGGGTGAGCAGGTCGAGCGTCTCGCGAATGGCCCACGCGTGTGCGTAGGGCCCGAAGTAGCGGACCCCTTTGCGGCGCGGCCCGCGGTAGACGAACAGCCGCGGGAACTCCTCATTGAGGGTGACCGCCAAAACGGGGTACGACTTGTCGTCGCGGTAGCGCACGTTGAAGCGCGGATCGAATTCCTTGATCCAGTTGTACTCGAGCTGCAGAGCCTCGACCTCGGTGTTGACCACCGTCCACTCGACACCGGCCGCCGTGGTGACCATCTGCCTGGTGCGCGGGTGCAGACCGGACAGATCGGCGAAGTAGGACGTCAGCCTGCTGCGCAGGCTCTTGGCCTTGCCGACGTAGATGACCCGCCCGTGGCCGTCGCGGAACCGATACACGCCGGGCTCCACCGGAATCGATCCCGGCGCCGGGCGGTAGGTCGCAGGATCAGGCACCGCTCCAGGTTAGTCCCGCGCTGTGACTGCTCCTGCCCCGCCGGAAAACGGTCTTCGCTACCGTCTAATGGTGGGCTCCTCAATGCAGGCAGATCCGCGGATCAGGCGCCTCACCGAATCAGACTGGCGACTGTTCGCGGTGCTGCGGTTACGTGCCCTCGGCGAGGCCCTCGGCGTCGACGATCACCAGTACCGGCAGGAATCCGCATTCACCGCCGGTCAGTGGCGGCGGCGGCTCCGCGACCACGCTCAGTTTGCCGCCATGATCGGGCAGCGTCCGGTCGGGCTGATCGCCGCGCAGCCGGAGTTGGTCGACAGCGTCTACCTTTACTCGTTGTGGCTCGACCCAACGGCCCGGAATCGGGGACTGGGACGGGCACTGGTGGCCACCGCGGTCGACTGGGCCAAGCGGCACCGCGCGCGGACGGTGTGGTTGAGGGTGGCCGCGGACAACGCCGCCGCGAAGGGCATCTACGAGGCGGTCGGCTTTGTCGAGCGCTCCGATCTCGGCGCGCTGGAGAAAAGGATGGAGCTCACCGTGCGGTGACGTCCGGGCGGTAGCGCAGCACCAGCTTCCGCACCGCATCCATGGCGTCGACGGCCCGCTCCTTGTCCACCGCCTGGATAGCGAGCACCGGGACGTACTCGTCATCGGGCAGGTCGACCCTGGCCCACCTGGCTCCACGGGGGAACGAGACGTCCACCACATCAGACCACGGCACCAGACGGTAGCCCAACGCGTTGCGGACCGCAATGCCCTGTGCACCCACCCGCAGCCGTGGCCGCGCCAACAGCGACACCGCGCAGGCGATCACGATCCCGATCAGTGCGATGCCCACCTGATCCGCCGTGCGGAAGATCACGCCGCTCGAGCCGACCTTGAGCAGGAACCCTACTGCGATGTGCGCTCCGGCGATGATCACGGCGGCGCCGTAGGCGAAGTACGGGGTAAGGTGCGGACGCACCGTCAGCTCCCACTCGCGAGCTTCACTGCTCATGCGCGGGAACGTAATTCGTGCAGCGTCAGAGCAGTGGACAGCGCCGCAGCGGCGGCCTGTGCACCTTTGTCCTCCGCCGAGGTGGGCAGACCGGCGCGATCCAGAGCCTGCGCCTCGTCGTTGGTGGTCAGCACACCGTTGGCGATCGGCGTCGACGAATCGAGGGAGACCCGCGTCAAGCCCTGCGTGACGGCGTCGCAGACGTAGTCGAAATGCGGTGTCTGCCCGCGGATCACCACGCCGAGTGCCACCACCGCGTCGTAGGTACGCGCCAATTCCTGCGCGACGACCGGAATCTCGATGGCCCCCAGCACCCGGACCACGGTCGGATCCCGCACACCGGAACCCTTCGCGACGCGCATTGCGCCTTCGAGTAAAGCTTCACAGATCGTGCCGTGCCAGGTGCTGGCGACAATCGCCAGCTTCACGCTGGACGCGTCGAGGTCAGGCATGTCGGGAATGCCCGCGCCGCCGCTCACAGCGTGCCGCCGGAATCGTTCGACGTCGGCGTGTGCCGGTCGCCGAGGAAATAGACCGCCTCCTCGTAACCATCCATGGTGTGGGCCTCGTCGAATTCGTCGAGACCAGTGAGGTCGTGGCCCATTCGGTCGCGTTTGGTCATCAGATAGCGGATGTTCTCGGCGTTGGCGCGCACCGGTAGCGGCACCCGCTCGATGATGTGCAGTCCGTACCCGTCCAGACCCACGCGTTTGGCCGGGTTGTTGGTGAGCAGGCGCATGGACCGGACACCCAGATCGACCAGGATCTGGGCACCGATGCCGTAATCGCGGGCATCGGCGGGCAGGCCGAGCTTGAGGTTGGCGTCCAACGTGTCCTCGCCAGCGTCCTGCAGTTGGTACGCCTGCAACTTGTGCATCAGGCCGATCCCGCGACCCTCGTGCCCACGCATGTACAGCACTACGCCGCGTCCCTCGCTTGCCACCATCGCCATCGCCGCGTCCAGCTGAGGTCCGCAGTCGCAGCGTCGTGACCCGAAGACGTCGCCGGTGAGGCACTCGGAGTGCACGCGCACGAGCACATCGTGGCCGTCGCCGTCCGGACCGGCTATGTCGCCGCGCACCAACGCGACGTGCTCGACATCCTCGTATTCGCTCATATAGCCGACCGCGCGGAACTCACCGTGGCGGGTCGGGATCCTGGCCTCGGCGATGCGCTCGATGTGCTTCTCGTGCTTGCGCCGCCACTCGATCAGATCGGCGATGGAGATCAGCGCGAGACCGTGTTCGTCGGCGAAGACCCGCAATTCGTCGGTCTGCGCCATCGCGCCCTCGTCCTTCTGGCTGACGATCTCGCAGATGGCGCCCGCGGGTTGCAGTCCGGCCAACCGGGCCAGGTCGACGGCAGCCTCGGTGTGCCCGGGCCTGCGCAGCGTCCCACCATCCTTAGCGCGCAACGGAACCACGTGCCCGGGCTTGGTGAAATCGGTGGCGACGGCGGCGGGATCGGCAAGCGCACGCATCGTGGTTGCTCGGTCCGATGCCGAAATACCGGTTCCCACACCAAGTTTGGCGTCGACGGTGACGGTGTATGCGGTGCCGTGCTTGTCCTGGTTCACGGCATACATCGGGAGCAGTCCGAGCTTGTCGCAGATGTCGCCGTTCAGCGGGACACACAGGTATCCCGAGGTGTAGCGGACCATGAACGCGACCAACTCCGGCGTCGCCTTCTCGGCGGCGAAGATCAGATCGCCCTCGTTCTCGCGGTCTTCGTCGTCGATGACGACGACGGCCTTGCCGGCCGCGATGTCGGCGACCGCTCGCTCGACCGAGTCCAATCTCGTCATGGGACCTCCACTGGCAGACAGCGCCGTGTGCGGCCCTGCGAAAACAGTTTAACGACGAGCGGCAACCGGGTGTTCCATCGCAGTCCGGCTATCGCTCGGATCGGTACTGTACGCACCGTCCGACGCGTCTACGTGAGGTCCCGCACGCCCAGCAGGCGCTCGACGTATTTGGCGATGACGTCCACTTCCAGATTCACCGCCGCGCCGACCGGCGCCCGGCCCAGCGTCGTCAAACCCAGTGTGGTCGGAATCAGGGATACCTCGAACCAATCGCCGTCATCGGTGGCGCCGAGGGCGGACACCGTCAGCGACACACCGTCCACCGTGATCGACCCCTTCTCGACGACGTAGCGCGAGAGGTAGGCGGGCAGCGCCAGCCGCACCACCTCCCAGTGCTCGGACGGGGTCCGCGACAACACGTGACCGGTGCCGTCGACGTGCCCTTGGACGATGTGTCCGCCGAGGCGGCTGTGGACGGCCGCCGCGCGTTCAAGGTTCACCCGCGTCCCGACCACCAGCTGCTGCAGGCTCGACCGGTTCAACGTCTCCTGCATTACATCCGCGCTGAACTCACCCCCGCCGAGTACGTCCACCACCGTCAGACAGACCCCGTTCACCGCGATCGAATCACCATGGCGCGCATCGGTGGTAACGACCGGCCCGCGGATGACGAACCGCGCAGCATCGGCAAGGTCCTCCTTGCCGACGACCTCACCCAGTTCCTCGACGATTCCGGTGAACATGCGCAGCCCCTTTCCCGTCGCTTCGCTCGCCCCGTCAGGTTAGGCGCTTCTCACCGAAGAAGGTCGCTACGGGATTGGCGTTGAAATTCGCGATGGCCCGATAGCCCGCTGCCTCGTAGAGCCGCTGCGCGCCCACCTGCTTCGGTCCGGTATCGAGCCTGGTGACTTCGTAACCGAGCCCGCGGGCGGCGTCTTCCAGTGCGTACAGCAGTAGCCGCGCAGTGCCGCGGCCCCGGACATCGGGTACGACGAACATCCTCTTGATCTCGCAGGCGCCGTCGGGCAGCCGCTTGAGCCCACCGCCACATACCGCGACACCGTCGAGATATCCGACAACGAACGCACCGCCGGGCGGCGAGAATTCAACGATACCCGCCTTCGGCATGCCTGGAGCATCGAGATCCAGACCGCCGTAGAGGGCTCCCACTTCGGCGACCATTGCGGATACGAGAGCGACCGCATCCGCACTATCGGCGTCGACCTGGCGAAATTCCAACTCTGCTGCCATCCCATCAGCGTTGCCGAGTCCCTGACACTTCGGCAACCCGGGCGCTGCGGCGGGCGGGGTGTTCGCCAGCACCCTCTACGATGCTCACTATGCAGAAGCGCCGCCGCTTGTTCGGAGTCCTGGCCGCCCTCACCACCACAGCCGTCCTCGTCGTGGGATGCTCGTCCGCGGATTCCGGGTCCGAGATCCCGTCCGACCTGCCCGATGCCGCCACGTTGCTGAGCGATTCGGCCGCCACCACCCGCGCCCAGCAGAGTGTCCACCTTTTGCTGACCGTGGACGGCGTGATAAGCGGACTTCCGATCAAGACGCTCGAGGGCGACCTGACGAACACACCGGAAGTAGCCGCCGAAGGCAACGTCGAGATCGCGCTGACCGACCCGCCGTCGCAGGCCAACTTCGTCGTGCTCAACGAGCTGCTCTACACCGACCTCATCGGCGGTTGGGCAGAGTTCGGGCCCGCCGCGGAGATCTATGACGTCGGCGTCATCCTCAATCCCGACCGGGGACTGGCGAACATCCTGTCCAGCTTCACCGACCCCAAGGTCGACGGTGTCGGGACCATCAACGGCGTCCAGAGCGCACGCATCATCGGCAAGGTCAGCCCGGACGCGGTGAACGCCATCGCAGCCAAAATCGGAGCCACCGAACCCGTCGACGGCACCGCCTGGGTGGCCGTCGACGGCGATCACGCAATGACGCAGGCCCGACTCACGGTCAGTGCGGGCAACAGCATCACGATGGCGACATCAGACTGGGGCAAGCCCGTCGACGTGGTCGCTCCGGTCTGATGACGAAGGCCTCGCAAACCACCGCGCTGCGCTCTGGCGCGAGCAGGCACATCGCGATCACGGCCGGTGGTCTGGCTGTGCTGCTCGGCGCGCTGGATACCTACGTCGTCATCACGATCATCCGCGACATCATGTCTGACGTCGGGATCCCGGCCAACAAGATCCAGCAGGTCGGGCCCATCATCACCTGGTATCTGCTCGGCTACATCGCCGCGATGCCGCTCCTGGGACGGGCATCGGACCGGTTCGGCCGCAAACTGCTGTTGCAGGTCAGCCTCGCCGGCTTCGCGGTCGGCTCGGTGATCACGGCCTTGGCAGGCGAGATCGAGTTCAGCGACTCCAACAACGCCTACAACATGCTCATCGCCGGCCGCTTCCTCCAGGGCATCGCCAGCGGCGCGCTGCTGCCGGTGACGCTGGCGCTGGCCGCTGATCTGTGGTCGGCCCGCAACCGCGCGTCGGTCCTGGGCGGGATCGGCGCCGCGCAGGAACTCGGCAGCGTCGTCGGCCCGCTGTACGGCATCGCGATCGTCGCCCTCTTCGCCCGCTGGGAGTTCGTGTTCTGGGTCAACGTGCCGCTGGCGATTCTGGCGATGGTCCTGATCCACTTCACCGTCCCGTCCAAATCCGAGGACGACGGTCCGCGGGAGAAGGTGGACGTCGGCGGCGGCTTGTTGCTCGCGCTGGCACTGGGCCTGACGGTCTGGGGTTTGTACAACCCGGAGCCCAGCGCCCAGCAGGCGCTGCCGGACAACGGCATACCGCTGCTGATCGGTGCTGCGGTGGCGATGATCGCGTTCTTCGTGTGGGAGAAGTTCGCGCGCACCAGGCTGATCGAGCCCGCGGGCGTGAAATTCGGCCCCTTCTTCGCCGCACTTGGCGCCTCGCTGTGTGCAGGCGCCGCGTTGATGGTCACGTTGGTCAACGTCGAGCTGTTCGCGCAGGGCGTGCTGGGCAAGGACCAGATCCAGGCCGCTTTCATGTTGATGTGGTTCCTGGTCGCGTTGCCCTTCGGAGCGGTGCTCGGCGGACTGCTCGCCACCCGCATCGGCGACCGGATCGTCGGTTTCGTCGGGCTGATGATCGCCGGAAGCGGGTATCTCCTGGTGGCGCAGTGGCGCACCGACCTGCTGACCGACGTCCACAACCTGGAGCTGTTCACCCTGCCCGTGCTCGGGACCGACCTGATCATCACCGGGTTCGGACTCGGCATGGTGATCGGGCCACTGACTTCGGCGACGCTGCGGGTGGTCCCGTCGGCCCAGCACGGCGTGGCCTCCTCGGCTGTGATCGTGGCGCGCATGACGGGCATGCTGATCGGCGTCGCCGCCCTCTCGGCGTGGGGCCTCTACCGGTTCAACCAGATCCTCGCGACCAAGGAGGCGAAGCCAGCGAGCGACAGCCTCGCCGACGTCGCTCTGGCGCTAGCGGCACGCGTCCGCGAAGCGTTCGCCGAGCAGTACGGCGAGATCTTCGCCATCACCGCGGGCGTCTGCGTGGTCGGTGCGCTGCTGTCACTTCTCATCGCCGGCAAGCACACTCACGTCGACGAACCTAAGACCGACGAACCTAAGACCGAGATGACCGACGTGGCCTCCAATCCGAGCGGACGCCAACGCGCCGAATGACGGCGGTGCTGCGGAGCTGATCGGTGCGACGCAGCAACGCGACCCCTAATGGTGAGCGCGCCGACTGCCGGCGCATGGGAGGTGTAGTGGACGGAACTCCGCTGGGGCACTACCGCCTCGTGCCCTTGTTGGGCAGCTAGCCGAACAATGACGGCTTCACCTAGTGCAGGTACGCGCAGTTGATCACCATCACGCCAACCGCGATCCCAAGCGACGCTGGTGCGAACCGAAACAGCGAAGCGGCCGAACATTCCCGTCTGCAGCGCGAAGAGTTTGAGGTCGATCGAGGGGCCGACCAACAAAAACTCAAACACCCTTTCGGTCACGGGCGCGCAACGGCTCTTGGTCGGGTACAGTCCGACTGTCCACACAGCATGGGGGTATTTCCGCATGGCCAATTTCCGCCAATCCCGCTCACGACTGTTCGCTGCATTCACGGCATCTGTTGCCATCGCAGCCTTCTTTGCGTCAGCCTCGCCAGCGTCCGCGTTCTACATCCAGAATCACGAGAGCATCACGCGCGCGGCATTACCTGCCGATCAGGTATCGCAGAGCGCCATCGCACAAATTCTGGTCGGACCGCCGCCAGGGGCAGGCGTCGTCGGGTCCGACGCTTTCTTCGCCGACAACTTCCGGCACCTCGACAATGCAACGAATCCCGCTGAGGTCTGCACTCTTGCAACCCAGGCGTGGAACACGTTTGCGCCCGTCATCCTCAACGGCTCGCAGCTGATCAACGGCGAGTTGGCAGACGGCCCGGCAGCGCGCGCCGCCTTCGGCGGCCTGCTGCACGTTCAGCAGGACTTCTACGCACACTCGAACTTCGTCGATATCAACGTCGCCGAGGGACAACCGGACAGACTCGCCCCGGCGATCTTCCCCACCTGCGATCCCGCTGCGCTTCCCGCTGGCCTGTACACCGGTTACTTCGACGTGACCGCCAACCATGACGATCCCCTCGCCGGCTGCCCGGCCAGTGGGCCGCCCCCGGGATTCGCCGAGTGCCACTCGACCCTGAACAAGGACGGCCCGAGCACTCCTCGCGGTAGCGCGGCGGCCACCCCGACCCAGACGATGTACGACGTGGCGGCAATGTTGGCCACCCAGGCGTCCACCGACCTCTACTACCAGGCCAGGACAGCTGTCGCGGCCGCCAACGGCGAGGAAGCCGCTGCGATGCTCTTCCAGGGCAGCGGGCAGGTGACCGCGCCGGTCGCGGTCGTCACCGATCCCGGCGCCGGCAAGTAGAAACGTTTCATCGGACCGGGGTGAGCCTGCATGGGCACCCCGGTCTGATGCTGTCTGCGGGTGATCGCACGCCAGGCTGCCGCATGATCACGTCGTGGCCCAGCCTGCAGACCGAACTGCGCAACGCGCGGGCCGACTAGGCGGCCGAAGACCTACTATCGACACATGTCACGAATCGTGCTCTACGGAGCCACCGGCTACACCGGCCGCCTCACTGCCGCAGCACTGGTCGCCCGCGGGATCGCACCCGTCCTGGCTGGACGCAACCGAGCGGCACTCACGGAACTGGCTGCGCACCACGGCGGGCTCGATACCGCCGTCGCCGACGTCAGTGACCCCTCGACCGTGTGCGCGCTGGTCGGCCCCGGCGACGTACTGCTCAGCACCGTCGGACCGTTCGCGAAATATGGCGCCCCGGCAGCCGAGGCCGCCGTCGAAGCAGGTGCCCAGTACCTCGACTCCACCGGAGAGCCGGTGTTCATCCGTCGCGTCTTCGAGGAGTGGGGCCCCCGTGCCCGAGCAGCTGGCACCACGATGCTCACCGCGTTCGGCTACGACTACGTGCCAGGCAACCTCGCGGCAGCGCTTGCCGTCGAAGAAGCGGGAAGCCAGGCCACTTCCGTCGACGTCAGCTACGCGATCGTGGGCGGAACCAAAGCCAGTGCAGGCACCCTGGCCTCGGTCGCCGGTGTTCTGGTGGAGCCCGGATTCGCTTATCGCGGTGGGCAATTGCGCACCGTGCCGACCGGCTATGAACTGATCCGGCAGCGGGTGCGCGGCTCCACCACGTTCTCGCTGTCGTTGTCGGCTACCGAGCAGTTCTCGTTGCCGCGGGTCTATCCGCAGCTGCGCGACGTCCGCGTCGGCATGAGCGCCGGGCTGCCCACACCTGCGGTGTGGGGCGCGGGACGCCTGACGCAATTGAGCTTGAAGATCCCGGGCGCGCGCGAGCTGGCTCGCCGCACCCTGGTGGACCGGGTGCAGGGCTCCGGTGGTGGCCCCAGCGACGAGTACAACCGCTCAGCGAGCTCGCGGGTGGTGGCGACCGCCAAGTCTGCGTCGGGCGCGCAGGTGGCACAGGTCGTGCTGCACGGCCCGAGCCCGTACCCGTTCACCGCCGAGATCCTCGCGTGGGGTGCCGAGAGGCTCGCCGCAGGAGTCGCCAAGGATGTGGGCGCACTCGGTCCGGTCGAGGCGTTCGGCGTGGACGAGCTCGAAAGTAGCTGCGCGGCCATCGGTCTGCGCCGCTCCTAATCCGGCACCAAGCTCAGCAGCAGGTCCGGACCGATCGGCCGGACGCCGTCGAAACGCCACCGGAGAGCTTTCGCGATGGTCGCCACCCCGACGTCGTCCACCGCCGTGATGGGCCCGCCGAGCATGATCGGCGCGACATAACACAGGATGCGGTCCACCAGACCGGCACGCAGGAACGCGCCTGCCAACGTCGGGCCGCCCTCCAGCAGGACGTCGGTGCGGTCCGCCAGCGCCCTGAGCACCTCGTGCGGGTCGCGTGTGCGGATCACCATCGTGTGCGATTCGTCGTTGAGAACCCTTGCTTCCGAGGAGATCTCGCGCATGCCGACGACCACCCGCAGCGGTTGCCGTTCGGCGAGGACGCCGTCGGCGAGGCGGGCGGTGAGCGTCGGGTCGTCGGCGAACACCGTGCCGGTGCCCACCACGATCGCGTCGGCGACGGCCCGGCGACGGTGCACGTCGGCGCGCGCGGCTTCGCCGGTGATCCACTGACTCGAGCCATCGGAGGCGGCACTGCGCCCGTCGATGCTCGCGGCGTATTTCCAGGTCACATGCGGCGCGCCGGTGCGTTGGCGATGCAACCACTCGCGCAGCGGACCACCAGCCACCTCGGCGCCGCGCACGCCAGCGGACACCTCCACCCCGCGGCGCGCTAGCCGCGCCGACCCGCCCGCGGCTTTGGGGTTCGGATCGGCGACAGCGTAGGCGACCCGCGAAACGCCCGCTGCGACCAGCGCATCGACGCACGGCGGCGTGCGGCCGAAGTGATTGCACGGCTCCAGCGTCAGCACCGCGGTGCCTCCCCTCGCGCGTTCGCCGGCCCGGCGCAACGCGATCACCTCGGCGTGCGGACCGCCAGCAGGTTGGGTACCGCCTACCCCTGCCACCGATCCGTCGCGGTCGAGGATGACAGCACCGACAGGTGGGTTCGGGTAGGTGAAACCCTTGACCTGCTCTGCCTGTGCCTCCGCCAGGAGCATCGCGGCGTCGTACCGAGCGTTCGCCGCAGTCACGGGCACCCAGCCCTCACAGGTGCAGGTGGTGCGACGCCGACGCGGCTTGGCGACGCAGCGCCGCAACCGCGGCAGAGGGATCGGCGGCGCTGTAGACGGCCGAGCCTGCCACGAAGCAGTCCACCCCGGCCTCGGCTGCCTGCTCGATGGTGTCGGCGTTGATCCCGCCGTCGATCTCCACCAGGATGGTCAACTCCCCGGCGTCGATGAGGCGACGAGCTGTGGCGACCTTGACCAAGACCTCCGCGATGAAGCTCTGCCCGCCGAAGCCAGGCTCCACCGACATCACCAGCAGCGTGTCGAAATCTCCGAGGATCCCCAGATACGGCTCCAGCGGTGTGCCCGGCTTGATCGACAGTCCCGCCCTGGCCCCTGCCGCGCGGATGTCGCGGGCCACGCCGACAGGGTTGTCGGTGGCTTCGGCGTGAATCGTCACGTTGTACGCCCCCGCCTCGGCGTACGGCGGCGCCCACCGCTCGGGGTCCTCGATCATCAGGTGGCAATCCATCGGGATGTCGGTGGCGGCCAGCAGGCTCTCCACCACCGGCAACCCCAGTGTCAGGTTCGGCACGAAGTGGCCGTCCATCACGTCGACGTGCAGCCAGTCGGCCCCCTCCACGGCGGCTGCTTCCTCGGCGAGTCGAGCGAAGTCGGCTGCAAGTATCGACGGCGCGATCAGCGGACGGTTGCCTGGCATGGGTTGAGCTTAATTGGCGGCATCCGGGCTCTTGCGCAGTGCGGCGGCGAACATCGCATCGGTGCCGTGCCGGTGGGGCCACAGCTGCGTGTACGGACCCGCGCCGAGTCCGTCGACGGGCTCGAATAACGGCCCGGAGTCCAGCGCCGTCATCGGATAGCGGCGCAGCGCGTCGGCGACCACACCCACCGTTTCGGCAAGATATGGTGAACATGTCGCGTACAGCACCACCCCACCGGGGCGCAGCAGAGCGATGGCCGCCCCCAGCAGTTCCCGTTGCAGCTTCGTCAGCCCGGCGACGTCGCCGGGCTGACGCCGCCACCGCGCCTCCGGCCTGCGCCGCAGAGCACCGAGCCCGGTGCACGGCGCATCGACCAGGATTCGGTCGAAACTGCCTGGCGGGAAACCGCTTTCGCGACCGTCCACCCGCCGCACGTCGACGTCGAGGCCGCGTGTGTTCTGCTCGACCAAGTCCGCACGCCGCGGCGCAGGCTCGACCGCGGTGACCCGGGCACCGCGCTCGGCGGCCAACGCAGCCAGCAGCGCGGTCTTTCCGCCGGGACCCGCGCACAGGTCGAGCCAGCGTGCGTCGCCCACCCCATCGACTTCAGCGAGCGTGACCGCCCTGGCCACCAGTTGGCTGCCCTCGTCCTGCACCAGCGCTTGCCCGTTGCGCACCGCCGGGAGCTGTCCCGGGTCACCCCCGGGCAGATACACCGCGTATGGCGAATACCGCCCGACGGTGCCGCCCGCCTGCTCGGCCAGCTGTGCGGCGGTCAAAACGCCAGGTCGGGCCGCTAGATGAACGTCCGGGCGGGCGTCGTCAACGGCGAGGACCTCCCCCAGCTGTCCCGCGGCGGCGCCGAGTGCGTCGGCGAACGACTGGGCGATCCACCGCGGATGCGCGTGGGTGAACGCGAGGTGCCCGATAGGGTCCACATCAGCCGCGGGTGCGAGTTCGTCCACCCAGGACTGCTCGTCGCGCTGGGAGATCTTGCGCAGCACCCCGTTGACGAAACCCGCTCTCGCGGTGTCGAATTCGATGCCAGCCTGTTCCACCGTCGTCGACACAGCGGCGTGCTGGTCCACCCGGGTCCGCAGCAGTTGGTAGGTGCCCAGCCTCAGCAGGTCGAGCAGCGCCGGGCTGATCTGGTCGATCGGACGGCCCGCTGCACGAGCGATCACGGCATCCAACAGGCCTCGCGCCCTGCAGGCGCCGTACGTCAACTCGGTGGCGAATGCGGCGTCGCGACCGGTGACACCCCGTTCGCGCAGCACGGCGGGCAGCGCCAGGTTGGCATAGGCGTCGCGTTCGGACACCGCGCGCAGCACGTCGAACGCCGCCTGGCGGGCTGGATCGAAAGGCTTTCGCGGGCCGCGCAGGGCAGGTGGACGGGACCCTTCGCGGCGAGCGGGTTTCGGCCGGTGCGGACGGCCCGTCATGACAGGTGGGCCGTTTCGTCGAGTCGGGCTCCTCGCGCCCAGTCCGTGGCGGCCATCGGTTTCTTGCCCGGCGGCTGCACCTCGCCCAGTCGGACCGGCAATGTGGCGGTACCGACGAAGACGTCTTTGCGCCCGGCGCGAATCACCCCGGGCGCCAGCGTCTCGGCGCCGTCGTTCTCGACACGCACCGCACCCAGCTTGAGCCGGATGTCACCGATAGTCGTCCAGGCGCCGGGGTTCGGTGTGACCGCCCGGATGCGACGGTCGACGACGTGGGCGGGTAGATCCCAGCGCACGCGCGCATCGTCAACGGTGATCTTCGGGGCGACGCTGACACCGTCGGGCGGCTGCGGCACCGGTGCCAGTGTGCCGTCTGCGATGCCGTCCATGGTGCTCTCCAGCAGTGCGGCCCCCGATACCGACAATCGTTGCAGCAGGTCGCCAGAAGTGTCCGTCGGCCGGATGGTCTCGGTGACCACGCCGTACAGCGGCCCGGTGTCCAGACCCGCTTCGATGCGGAAGGTACTGGCCCCGCTGACGTTGTCGCCCGCGGCGATCGCGGCCTGGACCGGTGCCGCGCCCCGCCACGCGGGCAACAACGAGAAGTGTAGGTTGATCCACCCCAGCTGCGGCACCCCGAGCAGCCCGTCCCTGAGTAGCGCGCCGAACGCCACGACCGGGCAGCAGTCCGGTTGCCACAGCTTGAGCTCGGCGACGAACTCAGGCGAGTTCGGCTCCTCGGGCCGCAGCACGGGGATGCCGCGGTCAGACGCCCACTGAGCTACCGGCGACGGAGTCGGTCTACCGCGGCGTCCCGACGCGGCGTCCGGCCTAGTGAGCACGGCGACCACCTCATGGCGCGGGGAATCGACCAGGCGCGCCAATGCGGGCAGTGCCGGTTCAGGGGTAGCTGCGAAGACGAGTCTCATGGTTACCGCGACGCCTGGTAGTACTCGCGTTGGGACACACCGGCGATCTCCGCCACATACATCCATTCGCTGGTGGCGAGCTGACGGTTGAACGTGTCCACCGCGTCGTCGTAGTGCTGCCCGGCGAAGGCCAGCTTGTCCTCGGTGTCTGCCAGATTGCGTTGCAGGTCAAGGAAATCGTCGGGCGCTCTCAGCCGCTGGTAGGTCTGACCCAGCGCCACTACCTCGCTGACAGCGGAGTCAAGTTCGCGTTCGGCGGCACTGCGCTGCGCCACCGATTTCCCCCCGGTGGCAGCGTCGCGCGTCGCGCGTGCCTTCGTCACGTGCTCGAGCGCCGAGCGCTCATGCGCGGCGACGATCAACATCAGGACGACCAACACCTTCACCACGATCCACCTCCTCCTCCGCCGCGAACGGGACATACGCGGAGTAGAGGTCCTCGCGGGCGCCGAACTCGAACCGGGTCTCGGCCGAGTCGGTGGCGATCACCCGGTGGAATCCGCCCGCGCGCGATCATGATACGCGCCCCGCAGACGTCAGCCGCGTGCCGACTTGCTGGCGCCAGCCCGGGCAGATGAATAGGAACAGCACCGCGAACGGCCCCAAATGGTGGTATCGAAGATCGGCAGAACGCCACGACGGCCAGGCCGACCACGAACACCGTTGTCGTCGAATAGCCGAAGACACGATCGAATTCCTACGACCACGGCCACCACCGAGAGTTGGATGCGGTTTGCGGAGATCCACAGGATCGAGGACGCCGCGGATGGTGTAGCTGAGCTGGAAGACGTGCGAGCCCGCCGTCAACGTCGCATCCGGGTCTCCAATCCTGGCCACCAGGAATTGGTTGGCGTTTCTCCACTTCGAGGCTGAGCGGAATCGGCTGATCATCGACCAGGACCTCGATATCGGTCGGGATCTGACGGACGCCGGGAACGCACTGATTGGTGACGTCCCAGCTCCGGAACAGCCCAAAGCGATGAGCACCAACGGGATCGACCAACCGATCAACCGACCGATCCACTTCATCGGCCACCTCCTGCCCGTCACCCGATGTGGAGGGGGTCGATCTGGATGCGAACAGGTTGCTGATCGCGTCGGGCGCTTTGCACGTTCGTTGCGGCGCGCAGCGCGGCCGCCAGCCCCAGGCCGTCCGATCGGGGCACCCGGACCAGCATCCGGCTCACCGCGACGGACAGGTTGATGCCTGCAGGTCGGCGCGCCTGGTAAGGCATGTCGACCGGCCCGAGCAGTTCGGCGCTCTCGGGTAGTCGGGCCTGCTCCAACAACGCCGCTACCGCCTCTGCTGTTCCGTCGATGGCGGCGATGTGCACGGCAGGTGGCAACGCGACCTCCGCGCGGGAGTCGAGTTCGGCCTCGGCATGGCCCACCGGATCCCACCGGATCAACGCCTGCACCGTGGGCACCGCCGATTCGGCGACCACCACCACGACACCGCCGTCCACCCGCGCACGAACCAGCGCGGTCGCCGACATCCACCGCCGCAACGTGTCCTCGGCGGCCCGCAGATCCTGTCGGCCCAACAACGCCCAGCTGTCAAGCAGCAGAGCGGCCCCATAGCCGCCCTCGGCTGTGGGTTCGGCGCCGGGGGTGGACACCACCAAGGCGGCCCCTGGCCCGACGCTGGTCGCCACGGCGTCGCCTCCCGACGTCACCACGGGGACACCGGGAAAGGCGCGACCCAGCTCTTCGGCTGTGCGGCGCGCGCCGACGACCACCGCCCGGACCGCGTCTGAGCCACAGCGGACGCACCGCAACGTCGGATCGTGACGCCCACACCAGCGGCATACCGCGCCTGCGGTGTCGCGGTCGGGCAGAGACAACGGCCCGGTGCACACCCTGCAGCGGGTAACGGTTCGACACCGCGCGCAGGCCAGCGACGGCACATAGCCACGACGGGGCACCTGCACGAGCACGGGCGAACCGGATTCCAGCGCGGTGCGTGCGGTCCGCAACGCCACCGACGGCAGCCGGGCGGTGCGCGCAGCGGCGTCGCGTTCCTCGGCGTAGCCACTGTCGTCGAGGGCCACCACCCGGGCCGCTCGGCTTCTGACCGTTGCCCGTGACGCCACCAGGTCGTGCGCCCAGCCGCTGGCGACGAGGGCCTGTGCTTCCGCGGTTCGGGCGAAGCCGCCGATCAGCGCGGCGCACCGCAGCTGGTGGGCCCGCAACATCGCGACGTCGCGCGCGTGCGGGTAGGGGGCGCGAGGCTCGACCAGTGAATCGTCGCCGTCATCCCACACGATGAGCAGCCCGAGGTCGACGACGGGCGCGAACACCGCGCTTCGGGTGCCGATCACGAGCCGCGCCTGGCCTCGCAGAGCGGCCAGCCAGCGCCGGTACCGCGCCGATGGCCCGAGTCCGGCCGACAAGGCGACCACACAGTCCTGCCCCAACAGCGCCTGAGCGGCGTCGTAGACGGCGTCCACAGCACGCTGATCGGGGGCGACGAGGAGCACCCCCCGACCCGCGCCGACGGCGACAGCAGCCAGTTCGGCCAGACGGATCGTCCACGCCTCCCCCGGCAGCGCCTGCCAGACAGCCCTGGCGGCGCGACTGTCCCGCACCGCGTCCAAGAACTGCTCGCCCTTGGCGTAGCTGTGCCAGCGGCCGCGATCGACGTCGACGCCCGCCGGGACCGTCACCGCCGCCTGCGGGCGTTTCTCGACGCTGGCGTGCCGCGGCGGAATGGCCAGGCGCAGCACGTCGGGGCGGGTGCCTGCGTAGCGCGCCGCGACGGCATCGACGAGACGGCGGATCGGTGGAGTGAGGACGGGTTCGGGCGACACGACCCGGTCCAGCCAGCCGAGCTGTCCCACGTGATCGGTGTCGGATCGGCGGTCCGTCACGAACGCGTCGACGAGGCGGCCGTGAAACCGGACCCGGACCCGCACCCCTGGCTGGGCGTCGTCGGACTGGTCGGCGGCCACCAGATAGTCGAACTCGCGGTCGAGATGCGGCACCGTGAGCATCGGCAGCACCCGGGCCACCGGTTCATGCTCGGCGGGGTGCCTGGCGGTGCCGGCCACCTAATCGGACCGGCGCGATTCGCGCCGCCCGCGGCCGACGAACAAGCCGGCGGTGATCAGCACCTGCGACACCGCATAGGCCCACCAGATCGGCACCGCGAGCAGCTGATCGTGACGGACGAACTCGCTGATCCCGATCATCGCGTCCGATCCGGCGAAGCACAGCGCCCCCGTGCCCGTCCAGACCGTCGGCAAGCGTGCGAGCAGCGCCGCGCACACCATCGCTGCGAGCACCGCCATGTATACCGTCACAGGTACCGTCATGCCGTCACGGGCCAGCTGGGGCCAGAACCAGGCCAGTAGCGCCAGGCATCCGACGACGACCAGCGCCGCGGCGATCATCCGCGGCCGGGTCGGCGACACTAGCGGCACCAGCGCCGCGAGGTAACACAGGTGAGCCAGCAGGAAGGCCGCCAGGCCGAGCACGAACGACGGTTCCCACCACGGCATGGCCAGCAGGAAGTCACCGGCGGCCGAGGACAGCAGTGCTCCGACCAACCACCGACGCTCGCGGACGATCGGATGTGCACACGCCGCCCCGGCGAGCAGCACCGCCATCAGCGCCTTGGCCGCAGGCTGCCCGACGAACTGCCCGGTCGGATCGGCTCCCGTCGGCAACCGTGCTGCCGCGACGATCAGGAAAGCGCCGTAGCCCGCGCCCGCGAGTGCACCGGCCAGCCACAGCCGTGTCCGCGCGCGTGCGTACGGTGTGGTCATGTCAGTTGCTGAAACCGCCCCATTGGACGCCATCCTCCAGAAGGTACTGGACGCCGTGCCCTTCCAGTTGACGCTGGACGGCGGAATCGATGCCACACGCCAGCGGCTCCGCGAACTACCACGGCGCACGGGTGAATTCCCCGACATTTCCGCCGAGGACCGCGTGCTCGACGTCGGCCTGTCCGCGGGGGTCCCGGTTCGCATCTACCGACCGAACAGCGACCGCCCGCTGCCTGTCGTCGTGTTCGTTCACGGCGGAGCGTTTGTCATGGGCGACTTGGACACTCACGACGGCGTCGCGCGCAGACATGCCGCAGGCGCGGACGCGGTGGTGGTGTCCGTCGACTACCGGCTCGCCCCTGAACATCCCTTCCCCGCCGGCCTGGACGATGTATGGGCAGTGACGCAGTGGGTGAGCACGCATGGCGACGAGCTCGGTGTCGACACGTCGCGGCTGGCCGTCGCGGGCGATTCGGCAGGCGGCAACCTGGCGGCCGTGGTGGCACAGCTGGCGCGCGACGCAGGTACTCCCAGGATCGCCTTTCAGTTGCTGTGGTACCCCGCCACCTCGTGGGACACCTCGCTGCCGTCCTACACCGAGAACGCCTCGGCGCCCATCCTGGATCTGGTGGGCATCGCCGAATTCGGCAGGCTTTACGCCGCACCGGAACTACTCGACGATCCCCCGCCGACGCTGGCACCTGCCCGCGGCAACGTCGCAGGCCTGCCGCCCGCATTTATCGGGGTCGCAGGCCACGACCCGCTACGCGACGACGGCATCCAGTACGCCGATCTGCTGGCCGCCGCTGCCGTGCCTGTTGAGTTGGGCCAGTCGCCGAGTATGACGCACGCGTACCTGTCCTACGCCGGCGTGATCCCCGACGCGACAGCAGCCACCGACCGCGGCCTGGCGGCGTTGCGGGCCGCGCTGCACGGTTGAGTCGGTAGCGGACGACCGGGCAGCCGAGCGCACGCTGAGGTACGCAGGTGCCGCATCGCACCTGCGAAAACGTTGGGTGGATGTACCAGGATGCGCGGTCGGTCTTCCTTGCGGTACCTCAATGCGCGCTCACCGGCCATAACCGGCTGTGTCGCAGGCGGGCATGTCGACTGGTGGTTCCGCGCGTGTGGCGCGTCAGACGGACGCTTTAAGGTCGTCGACCTTGTCCAACTGCTCCCACGGCAGCTCCACGTCCGTGCGGCCGAAGTGGCCGTACGCCGCGGTCTGCGCGTAGATGGGACGCAGCAGGTCCAGGTCGCGGACGATGGCTCCAGGACGAAGATCGAATACCGAGGTGATGGCCTTCTCGATCCGGGCAGGGTCGACGGTCTCGGTGCCGAACGTCTCGACGAACAGCCCGACGGGGGCCGCCTTACCGATCGCATACGCCACCTGGACCTCGACGCGCTCGGCCAGCCCCGCCGCGACGACGTTCTTGGCCACCCATCGCATCGCGTACGCCGCGGAGCGATCCACCTTGGACGGATCCTTGCCGGAGAACGCGCCGCCGCCGTGGCGGGCCCATCCGCCGTAGGTGTCGACGATGATCTTGCGGCCGGTCAGGCCTGCGTCGCCCATCGGGCCACCGAGGACGAACTTCCCGGTCGGATTGACCAGCAGGCGGAAGTCCGAGGTGTCGAGCGTGCCGTGGCCCAGATCATCGAGAACGGTGTTGACGACTTTCTCCCGAATGTCGGGCGTAAGCATCGCCTCCAGGTCGATGTCGGCAGCATGCTGGGTGGACAGCACGACGGTGTCGAGACGTACCGGCGTGAAGCCGTCGTACTGGACGGTAACCTGGGTCTTGCCGTCGGGGCGCAGATACGGCAGCACGCCGTTCTTGCGCACCTCGGCGAGCCTGCGTGACAACCGGTGCGCCAGCGCGATCGGCAACGGCATCAGCTCCGGGGTGTCCTTGATCGCGTAGCCGAACATCAGGCCCTGATCGCCTGCGCCCTGCAGGTCAAGCGGGTCCGCCGCACCCTCGACGCGGGTCTCATGGGCCGTGTCGACGCCTTGGGCGATATCGGGTGACTGCGCGCCGATACCGATGTTGACGCCGCAGGTCTCGCCGTCGAAACCCTTGTCCGACGAGTCGTAACCGATCTCGAGAATGCGCTCGCGAACCGTCTTGGTGATATCGGCAAATGCCTGCCTGGCCGAGGTTGTCACCTCGCCCACGACATGCACTTGACCGGTGGTCACCAGTGTCTCGACTGCGACGCGCGAGCGCGGGTCATCCGTCAGCAGCGCGTCGAGCACGGAATCGCTGATCGCGTCACAGATCTTGTCCGGGTGTCCCTCTGTCACCGATTCGCTGGTGAACAGCCGAGCTTTGCTCACGTGTCATTCCTTCCGGCTCGAATATCTCGTCCGCGTACTTGTCAGATTCTATTGTTTAGCTAGCTTCTAGTGTTTAGCTAGTCGAAGCATATCCGTGGCGTCGGCCAGCGCTTCCTCGCGTGTGCTGCGTTGCACCCAACCGGCAGGCACGCACGCGCGCACGCCTTACGCGCTCGCGTTAGGTGATCTCGGCGTCGTCCCTGGGCCCTACCGAGCCAAGAACGCCGCGATCGCGTCCACAATACGGGTCGCCATCAGCGTCTTCGAACCGTGCTCCAGCGCAGTCTCCGTACCGTCCGAGTCCAGCAACCACCCGTCGTTGCTGTCCACCTCGAAGGCCCGCCCCTCGCCGACCGCGTTGACGACCAACAAATCACATCCCTTGCGTCGCAGCTTAGCGCGGGCGTGGAACAACACATCGCCCTCCGCGTCGCCCGTCTCGGCTGCGAATCCGACGATGGCACGCATGTTCGGTAGGTCGCCGTCTGAGCGCGCGCGAACCGCCTCCGCGAGGACGTCGTCGTTGCGGACAAGGCCGATCGTGGGCGCGTCGACGACGGCGTCGTGACGCTTCTTGATCTTGGTGGTGGCCACGTGGGAAGGTCGGAAGTCGGCGACCGCCGCGGCCATCACCAGCACGTCGACGTCGGGCGCATGCTTAGACACCGCTGCGGCAAGCTGCGGCGCAGAGCTGATCCGCACGACGTTGACCCCAGCAGGATCGATCAACCCGGACGTGTGACCCGCGATCAGGGTGACGTCGGCACCGCGTTGGGCGGCCACCCGCGCCACCGCGTAACCCTGCTTGCCCGAACTGCGGTTACCGATGAACCGCACCGGGTCGATGGGTTCGCGGGTGCCTCCAGCGGTGACCAGCACCCGCCGGCCCGCCAGGTCGTAGGGCAGGCCATCAGCTCGGGCCAGCAGCAGGTGGGCGAAGGTGACGATCTCCTCGGCCTCGGGAAGACGCCCAGCACCGGAGTCGGCGCCGGTCAGTCGGCCCGAAGCAGGCTCCAACACGACCGCGCCGCGACGCCTGAGCGTGGCGACATTCTCGACGGTGGCAGGGTGCTGCCACATTTCGGTGTGCATTGCGGGCGCGAACAGCACGGGACATCGGGCGGTGAGCAATGTGGCCGTCAGCAGATCGTCGGCGCGGCCAGCGACCGCCCGTGCCAGCACGTCGGCGGTGGCCGGCGCGATGACGACGAGGTTGGCCTGCTGACCGAGCCGGACATGGGGAACGGCGGGAACATCGCTGAACACCCCGGTGTGGACCGGCTCGCCTGACAGTGCCTCGAAAGTGGCGGCGCCGACGAACTGGAGTGCCGACTCAGTCGGGATCACCCGAACGCGGTGACCGGACTCCGTGAGTTGACGGATCACAGTGCACGCCTTGTAGGCGGCGATGCCACCCGCGACACCGACGATCACCCGCTTCCGGTGGACGGAAGCGGCTCGACCCGAAGGATCGTTGGAGTCCACGAGCCAAGTCCGTTCCGGCTACTCGCCTTCGCTGTGCTCAAGCAGGTCGGCGTGGATCTCGCGCATCG
This sequence comes from Mycobacterium sp., assembly GCA_051306175.1. GTDB lineage: Bacteria > Actinomycetota > Actinomycetes > Mycobacteriales > Mycobacteriaceae > Mycobacterium. The sequence goes on from JBPPMS010000021.1 coordinate 46,712, forward strand.
CGATCGACAGCGGCTTCTCCTGCAGACCGGGCTCAACCAGCGGTCCGACGTATTCGAGGATGCCGTCGCCCAGCTGGTTGTAGTAATCGTTGATCTGCCGAGCGCGCTTCGCCGCATAGATCACCAACGCGTACTTGCTCGACGCGCGGTTGAGCAGGTCGTCGATGGGCGGGTTGGTGATGCCCAGCGGCGTGTCGTAGACGGTGGCTTTGCTGTCGAGGCCGTTGCCTGGAACAGCGGCCAGCGTGGCGTCGGCGTGCGGTGTGCTCACTAAGGAAGTCTCCTGGCAGTTGGCGGGAAAGTATGGATGGTCCGGACGGCGTCACGGCGCGTCCGGCGGATTCTCCCCCCGGGTCGCTTCGCTCGTGCCCACCGGAGTGCCCAGCAGCAAGGATACCAACTCTGTGCAGGCGTTTTCCAACCGCGTGTTGACCACTACCTGGTCAAACAGGTCCTGAGCTGCCAGTTCGGCGCGCGCGGTGGACAGGCGACGCGCGCGCACGTCGGCCGATTCGGTGCCTCGACCGATCAGTCGGCTCTCCAGAGCTTCCCAGCTGGGGGGCGCCAGAAAGACGCTCACGACGTGCGGCAGGGCGGCTTTGACGGCTTGTGCGCCGACCAGATCGACTTCGATGAGGACCGGTAGCCCGGCTGCCGATGCGTCGAGGACCGGTGCTGCCAGCGTGCCGGAACGATGCAGTCCGCCGTGGATCTCGGCCCATTCCAACAAGTCACCGCCGTCGATCAGCTCTTGAAACCGCTGCGGTGTGACGAAAAAATAGTCCAGTCCGTCCACCTCGCCCGGGCGCGGGCTCCTGGTGGTGGCCGAGACGCTGAAGTGCAGGTTGGGGATGCGTTCGCGCAGACAGCGAACGACGGTCGATTTCCCCACCGCCGAAGGACCGGACAGGACGACGACACGTGGCGAGGCTATCGGCCCCGGTGGCGCGCTCCCGTCCGGCCCTCCGCTAGCGGTCAATGCGGCCGCTTAGGAGAAGTCGAACTTTTCCAGCAGAGCCTTGCGCTGGCGATCGCCGAGGCCACGCAAACGACGCGTGGGAGCGATCTCCAGTTCGGTCATGATCTCCTGTGCCTTGACCTTGCCCACCTTCGGCAACGCCTCCAACAGCGCGGAGACCTTCATCTTGCCCAAGACCTCGTCGGTCTCGGCGTCCTTGAGTACCTGCTTGAGGTTGGTGCCGCCACGCTTGAGCCGATCTTTGAGTTCAGCGCGTGCTCGACGTGCGGCAGCAGCCTTCTCCAACGCAGCGGCGCGCTGCTCGTCGGTCAACTGGGGAAGGGCCACGGGTTCCTCCGTCTCTCTGCCATCAATCACTGATGCCATCAATCATCGATGTGTTTTCTCTCGGCCGGACTAATCCAGCCAGCGACGACGACCGTACCCACGCCGTCCGACGAAAGCTAACCCCACCCCCTGGTTGAGCCTACAAACGGCCAGCGTGGAGGGGCCGACACGCCCGGCAGCGGGGACCTGATAAGCGCGTCGTAGCCGACAATGTGTCGGAGGTCACACTTCCGACGGTCTTGGGCCCCAAGGATTTTCATCGACGCCTCCTCGCGGGCATCGAGCGAGCCTGCCCGTCGCCGTCCGTTTCCGAAGTCTCTAGCTGGGCAAACTGTGACGCCGCCGCGTTCGCGGCGGGTCGGGCGTGTCGCTGGCGGAACCACCGCAGGGCTCGCCCTCACCCCAGAAAGGCGACGGCGTCCCGGTACTTCTCCGCGGCGGCGCGCACGTCCTGTGCGACAGGCCCGACCCGCAGGATGTCGCGCGACACCGCGGGCAGCAGCTGAACATCTGCGCCACCACCGAGCCGGGCCACGTCGGCCGGTGCGCCGCCCTGGACGCCCACACCCGGCACCAGAACGGGGCCCTTGAGGCGGCTCAGGTCCGGCACGTCGGCCAGCGTGGCGCCGACGACGACGCCCACCGAGCCCGGACCGTCGTGCCCGCGGTTCACCTCGGCTGCCGCATCGACGACGCCCTGGGCCACGGTGCGCCCGCCGGACTGGGCGCGCTGCACCGTCGCCCCCTCAGGGTTTGACGTCGCCGCCAGCACGAAGACGCCGCGATCATTGGCCGCCGCGAGATCGAGCAGCGGTGTCAGTGAGCCGAAGCCCAGATACGGCGATGCGGTGACGGCATCGCAACCCAGCGGGGAATCTCCCGCCCACGCGTCGGCGTAGGCGGCCATCGTCGACCCGATGTCGCCGCGCTTGGCATCGGCCAGTACCAGCACCCCGTTGCCGCGCAGCGCCGCGATGGTGCGCTCCAGCACCGCGTAGCCGGCGGAGCCGTGCGCTTCGAAGAACGCCACCTGTGGCTTGGCGATCGCGAACCCGGCGAACGCGTCGACGCAGATGTCACAGAAAGCGGCAAGACCGTCGGCATCGACCGCCAGGCCCCAGGCCACCAGCAGTTGGGGGTGCGGGTCGATACCGACACACAGCGGTCCCCGAGCGGCCACCGCCTCGGTCAGCCGCGCGCCGAACTGGCTCACTGGTGCAAGGTACCGATCGAGCTGTGCAGCTCCTGTAGGGAACGCACACCGATATCTCCGCGGATCCCCGCCTCGATACCCTGCACGGCCGCCGAAGCGCCCTGGACCGTCGTCACACACGGAATGTTCATCGCCACTGCCGCCGAACGGATCTCGTAGCCGTCGACTCGCGGTCCCGCGTTGCCGTAGGGGGTGTTGATCACCATATCGACCTCCCCGGCGCGGATCACGTCGACGGCGGACGACGCGGGACGGCCATCGCCTGCCGCCTCGAAATGCTTGCGCACCACCTCGCACGGAATGCCATTGCGGCGCAGCATCTCCGCAGTCCCCTCCGTTGCAAGCACACGAAATCCCAAGTCCGCCAACCGTTTCACCGGAAACACCAGCGACCGCTTGTCACGGTTGGCCACCGAGACGAACACCGTCCCGCTGGCAGGCAGCGAACCATATGCCGCCGTCTGACTTTTCGCGAACGCGGTGCCGAAGTCGCGGTCGATGCCCATCACCTCGCCGGTGGACTTCATCTCCGGCCCCAGCAGCGAGTCGACCTGCGAGCCGTCGGCCTTGCGGAACCGGTTGAACGGCAGCACCGCCTCCTTGACCGCGATCGGCGCGTCCGGCGCGATCTTTCCCCCGTCCCCGTGCGCGGGCAGCACACCTTCTTCGCGCAATGCCGCGATGCTGGTACCGAGCATGATTCGCGCGCATGCCTTGGCCAGCGGCACCGCAGTGGCCTTCGAGACGAACGGCACGGTACGACTGGCCCTGGGGTTCGCCTCCAGGACGTAGAGCACGTCGTCCTTCAATGCGTACTGCACGTTGAGTAGGCCGACGACACCGATGCCGTTGGCGATGGCCTCCGTGGCCCAGCGCACCGATTCGATGTCGGTGCGCCCCAGGGTGACCGGCGGTAGCGCACATGCGGAATCGCCCGAGTGGATACCGGCTTCCTCGATGTGTTCCATGATGCCTCCGAGGTACACTTCGGTGCCGTCGCACAGTGCGTCGACGTCGATCTCGATGGCGTCCTCGAGGAACCTGTCGACGAGCACCGGGTGCGCAGGCGACAGCTCGGTGGCCCTGGTGATGTAGCCGCGCAGTGTCTCCTCGTCGTACACGATCTCCATCCCGCGCCCACCGAGGACGTAGGACGGACGGACCAGCACCGGGTAGCCGATCTCGGCGGCGATCTTGCGGGCCTGGTCAAAGCTGATCGCGGTACCGAACTTCGGGGCGGGCAGGCCGGCATTCGTCAGCAGCTCTCCGAACAACCCCCGGTCCTCGGCGAGGTCGATGGCGTCGGGGTGGGTGCCGACGATGGGCACCCCGGCGTCCGCCAGTCGCTTCGCCAGCCCGAGCGGGGTCTGTCCGCCGAGCTGCACGATAACGCCAACCACGCCGGGACCGCCTGCGCCAGAAGCCTGTTCGGCGAGGTACACCTCCAGCACGTCCTCGAAGGTCAGCGGCTCGAAGTAGAGCCGGTCGGCGGTGTCGTAGTCGGTGGACACGGTCTCGGGATTGCAGTTGACCATCACGGTCTCGAAACCGGCGGCCGACAGGGTGGTGGCCGCATGCACGCAGCTGTAGTCGAATTCGATGCCCTGGCCTATACGGTTGGGACCCGAGCCGAGGATCAGCACCTTCGGCTTGTCAGCTTGCAGCGCGACCTCGGTCTCGGCAGCGGGGTCCAGTTCGTAGCTGCTGTAGTGATACGGCGTCGTGGCCTCGAACTCCGCGGCGCAGGTATCGACGGTCTTGAACACCGGGTGGATGTCCAGGCGCCGCCGCAACGTGCGCACACCGGACTCACCGGCGAGTTCTGGTCGCAGCGCGGCGATCTGGCCATCCGATAGCCCACTGTGCTTGGCGCGTCGCAGCAGCTCACCGTCGAGCACGGGTGCGGCGAGGATCTCCGCCCGCAGCCCCACCAGCGCGGCGATCTGATCGACGAACCACGGGTCGACACCCGAGGCCTCGGCTACGCGCTCCACGGATGCGCCGAGCCGCAGCGCGTATTCGATGTCGTACACGCGACCGTCGGTGGGCGTCCGCAGCCGGGTCAGCACCGCCTCGACGTCACCCTCGGGACCGGCACCGGTCCAGAAGCCGGCATTCTTGGTTTCCAGCGAGCGCATCACCTTGCCGAGGGCCTCGATGAAGTTGCGCCCCAACGACATCGCCTCGCCCACCGACTTCATCGTGGTGGTCAGCGTCGGGTCGGCACCGGGGAACTTCTCGAACGCGAAGCGCGGAGCCTTCACCACCACGTAGTCCAGCGTCGGCTCGAAGCAGGCCGGGGTCTGGTCGGTGATGTCGTTCACGATCTCGTCCAACGTGTACCCAATGGCCAGCTTGGCGGCGATCTTCGCAATCGGGAACCCCGTGGCTTTGGAAGCCAGCGCACTCGATCGCGACACCCGCGGGTTCATCTCGATGACGATGAGCCTGCCGTCTGTCGGATCGATCGCGAACTGGATATTGCAGCCGCCGGTGTCGACGCCGACCTCGCGCAGGATCGCGATGCCAAGGTCGCGCATCTTCTGGTACTCGCGGTCGGTGAGCGTCATCGCGGGCGCGACGGTGACCGAATCACCGGTGTGCACGCCCATCGGGTCGAAGTTCTCGATCGAGCACACCACCACCACGTTGTCGTGCAGATCGCGCATCAGCTCGAGCTCGAATTCCTTCCAGCCGTAGATGGATTCCTCGATCAGCACGTTCGCGCTTGGTGAGGAGGCCAGGCCATAGCCGGCCATCCGCTCCACGTCCGCGGTCGAGTACGCCATGCCCGAACCCAGTCCACCCATCGTGAACGACGGGCGGACCACCACAGGAAGGCCGAGGTCAGCGACCGTCTCGTGCACCTCGTCCATGGTGAAACACACTCGGGAGCGGGCTGATTCACCGCCGACCTTGGCGACGATGTCCTTGAACTGCTGACGGTCCTCACCCCGCTGGATGGCCTCGAAGTCAGCACCGATCAACTCGACACCCCAGCGGTCGAGCGCCCCATTCTCGTACAGCGCGACAGCGGTGTTCAGCGCGGTCTGTCCACCGAGGGTGGCCAGCACCGCGCCGATTCTGTTGCCGCGGTCAGCCTGCTGCGCGAATATCTTCTCCACGAAGGCGGCGGTGATCGGTTCCACATAGGTGTGGTCGGCGTATTCGGGATCGGTCATGATCGTCGCCGGATTGGAATTGATCAGGCTGACCTGCAGCCCTTCAGCGCGAAGCACGCGACAGGCCTGGGTGCCCGAGTAGTCGAATTCGCACGCCTGGCCGATGACGATCGGTCCCGACCCGATCACCAGGACGTGGTTGAGATCAGTGCGACGCGGCATTACCTGGACTCCCCCGATTTGCCCTGTTCCATGAGGTCGACGAACTGGTCGAACAAGTAGTTCGCGTCGTGCGGACCCGCGGCGGCCTCGGGGTGGTACTGCACCGAGAATGCGCGCCCATCAAGCAGTTTGATGCCTTCGACCACCCCATCGTTGGCACAGGTGTGGCTCACGACCGCACGGCCGAACTGGGTGTCGAACTCCTCACCCGCTTCCCCTTCCAAGGCGAAGCCGTGGTTCTGGGCGGTGATGGCGACAGTGCGGGTGGCGTGGTCGATGACCGGGATGTTGATGCCGCGGTGGCCGAACACCATCTTGTAGGTGCTGCGGCCGAGCGCCCGACCCAGGATCTGGTTGCCGAAGCAGATGCCGAACAACGGGATTCCGGCATTCAGTACCTCCTGCGTGACGGCCACCACATGGTCGGCGGTGGCAGGGTCGCCGGGTCCGTTGGACAGGAACACACCGTCGGGGTGTAGCGCGGCGATCTGATCGAAAGTGGCCGAGGACGGCAGCACATAGCTCCGGATGCCGCGTGCGGCGAAATTGCGCGGCGTGTTGGTCTTGATGCCGAGATCAAGCGCGGCAACCATGAATCGTTGCGGCCCATCGGGCTCCACGACGTACATGGAGTCGGTACTGACCTCTCCGGCCAGATCGGCGCCCAACATGGACTGCTGGGCGCAGACCCGCGCCACGAGCTCGTCGACGTCGGCCACCGAGGCGCCGCTGAACACGCCCGCTTTCATCGACCCCCGGCTGCGCAGGTGCCGGACCACCGCGCGGGTGTCGATGCCTGCGATACCGACCACGTTCTGGCGCACCAGTTCATCGTCGAGCGTCCCCGTGGCGCGCCAGTTGGACGCGCGTGGCGACGGGTCGCGTACCGCGTAACCCGCGACCCAGATCTTGTCGCCGCGGCTCTCGCCGTCCTCGTCGTTCCAGCCGGTGTTGCCGATCTGCGGGGCGGTGGCCACCACGATCTGGCCGTGGTAGCTCGGATCGGTCAAAGTCTCCTGATAGCCCGACATGCCGGTGGAGAACACCGCTTCGCCCAGCGTGTGGCCGACCGCGCCGAAGGGCGAACCGGTGAAAACGCGGCCGTCCTCAAGTACCAGCAGAGCTTTCACGCCGTCTTGCCTTCCACGTTGTCACCCACCGCATCAGCGGGTGGAGTCTGAACCCAGTCCGCGTAGCGGCGGCGGTCGTCGGCACGGAAGCCGGTGTCGATCTCGGCCCCCGACGGCAGCCGCCAGCGGATCGCAAGGACGCCGGCGTCGCGCTCGGCGCCCCGGTGCGGCACCACCTTGCCCGCCATCCCCTGTTCGGTGCGGATCGCCAGGATCGACTCATCGGGGATCCAGATCGGACCGGCGCCGCTGCGCTGCAGCATTATTCCCTCGGCGTACCGCGTGAGCACGGTCTTGGCGCGGAAACCGAGGTCGGCCGCAGCAACGCGGTCGTTCCAGCTGGGCGCCAGTGTGCTGCCGACGTAGAGGCCCGGGGTGGCTGAGACGATGGCTGCGCTCACGGTGTCGGGTAGCGGCGGCAGTGTGCCGATCAGCTCAGCCTGACGCTGCGCGCGGCGAACCCAGCCGCGCAACATCTGTCGGATGAAGAACGCGATCAGCAGCACGACGACGGCAGCCAGGACCAGCGACGCGATGAGTGTGGGGGTGTTCATCGCTGTGACCTCTCCCCGGTCGCTCCGCTCCTGCCCTCCGGTGCCGTCCCGTCTCGCGCGGTGACCGTTCCGCGCAACATCGTCAAGGTGACCGTGGCGGGCAGCGTCATCGCCTCGTACGGGGTATTGGCCGAGCGGCTGGCCAGCTCGGCGCCCGCGACGGTCCAGGTGGCGTCCGGGTCGACCACCGTGAGGTTGGCGGGCTCGCCGACTGCCAGTGGCCTGCCGTGATCCGGAAGGCCGGCGATGCGGGCGGGGTTCTCGCTCATCACCCTCGCCACGTGCCGCCACGTCAGCAGGCCAGGCCGCACCATCGTCTCCACCACCACCGACAGCGCGGTCTGGAGCCCCAGCATCCCTGGCCTGGCCTGCGAGAACTCGCAGCACTTCTCGTGCACTGCGTGCGGAGCGTGGTCGGTGGCCACACAGTCGACGATGCCGTCGGCCAGCGCCTGGCGCAGCGCGAGCACGTCACTGGCCTCGCGCAGCGGCGGGTTGACGCGGTTGACGCCGTCATAGGTGGCCAGGCGGCTGTCGTCGAGCAGCAGGTGATGGGGCGTTACCTCCGCTGTGATCGAAATGCCTTGATCCTTAGCCCAGTGGAGAATCTCGACGGTGCCTGCGGTGGATGCGTGGCAGATGTGCACCCGGGCCCCGGCGTCACGCGCCAGCAACGCATCGCGCGCGACGATCGACTCCTCGGCCGCCCGGGGCCAACCGGCCAGACCGAGTTTCGCGGCGTTCGGGCCCTCATGCGCAACGGCGTTCTCGGTGAGCCGCGGCTCCTCTGCGTGCTGCGCGATCAACACACCGAGGCCCGTGGCGTACTCCAGCGCGCGGCGCATCACCAGCGGGTCGTGGACGCATCTGCCGTCGTCGGAAAACATCCGCACCTGGCCCGCACCGGCGGTCATCAGCGCCATCTCGGTGAGCTGCTTGCCCGCCAGGCCGACGGTGACCGCGCCCACGGGATGCACGTCCACCAACCCGACCTGCCTGCCGCGGTGCCAGACATGATCGGTGACCACCACCGAGTCGGCGACCGGGCTGGTGTTGGCCATGGCGAACACCGCGGTATAGCCGCCAAGAGCCGCCGCCGCCGAACCGGTCTCGATGGTCTCGGTGTCTTCACGGCCGGGTTCGCGCAGATGGGTGTGCATGTCGACGAACCCGGGCAGCAGAATGTTCCCGTCAGCATCGATGACATCAGCGTTTTCGGGGATCGGCAGGTCGGGACCGATCGCGGTGATCTGACCGTCCTCGATGGCCACATCGACGACGTCGCCCTCGCCGTACAGACGCACCCGGCCGATGACTGTGTTCACGCGCTCACCTCTACACCCACACCGACCAGCAGATGGAACAGCACCGCCATGCGGACGTGCACCCCGTTCGAAACCTGTTGCAGCACTGCCGATTGCGACGAATCCGCCACCGACGACGCGATCTCCATGCCGCGCAGCATCGGGCCGGGGTGCAGCACCACGGCATGATCGGGCAGCAACGACTGCCGTTTCGCGGACAACCCGTAGAGCACCGAATACTCCCGCACCGACGGGAAGAACCCGCCGTTCATCCGCTCGGCCTGCACCCGCAGCATCAACACCACGTCGGCCACCGCGAGTTCGGCGTCGAGGCTGTGTGACACCGTCACCGGCCAGCCGGCGACTCCCACGGGCAGCAGCGTCGGCGGCGCGACGAGCACCACCTCGGCGCCGAGGGTTCCCAGCAGCATGACGTTGGAGCGGGCCACCCTGCTGTGCAGGATGTCGCCGACGATCACGACACGCTTGCCTTCGATCGATCCGAGGCGCTGACGGATGGTGAGCGCGTCGAGCAACGCCTGGGTGGGGTGTTCGTGGGTGCCGTCCCCGGCGTTGATGATGGACGGACCTCCCGCTCCTCGCCCGAGTCGCTGCGCACCTGCCCCCACGGGCCCGTCCGCTTCAGCTGTCCACACCGCCAATTGCTGCGCCGCACCCGACGCCGGGTGCCGGATGATCAGCGCGTCGGCGCCCGCGGCTCGCAGCGTCAGCGCGGTGTCGCGCAACGATTCGCCTTTGGCCACAGACGATCCCGATGCACTCACATTGATGACGTCGGCGCTCATCCACTTGCCCGCCACCTCGAACGACACCCGGGTGCGGGTGGAGTTCTCGTAGAACATCGTGATGATCGTGCGGCCACGAAGCGTCGGCAGCTTCTTGACCTCGCGGCCCAGCAGCGCATTGCTGAACCGGTCGGCGTCGTCGAGGATGGCCGTAGCCTCGTCGTGGGTCAGATCCGCCGCTGCCAGCAGGTGTTTCATCTGACGGGCCCTCCAGTCGGAGCGATGTCGACTGCGTCATGGCCGTCGTGCTCGGTGAGCCGGACCTTGACGTTCTCGCTACGCGATGTCGGGACGTTCTTGCCGACATAATCGGCGCGAATGGGGAGCTCTCGGTGGCCGCGGTCGACCAGCACCGCGAGTTGCACAGCGCGGGGGCGGCCGACGTCGCGCAGTGCGTCCAGCGCCGAGCGCACCGACCGACCCGAATAGAGGACGTCGTCGACGAGGATCACCAGCGCGCCGTCGATACCGCTGTCCGGGATCGACGTGTCTTCCAGCGGACGGGGCGGTCTGGTGTTGAGGTCGTCGCGGTACAGCGTGATGTCCAGCGCGCCGTAGGGAACCGAGACGCCGCAGTATTCGCCGATGTTGTGGGCCAGCCGGGCGGCCAGATCGACTCCGCGGGTGGGAATGCCGAGCAACACCACCCGGGGCGCGTCGTCGGCGTCGAGCGCCGTCTTCTCGATAATCTGATGAGCGATCCGAGAAATGGTGCGGCCGACGTCCGCGGCGGTCATCAATTCCCGGTCGGTACTTGCCGAGACCCCGTCACTTGTTGAGCCCACGGTGCACCCAGACCTCCTTCTCCGCCTCTCTGGACGGATCGTTAAAGGATGTCGAACTTCCGCGGCAGCTTAACACCAGCGAGCAACGCCCCGCTCCGAGGCGAGCCCGACCGTCGGTAGTGTGGCCTGGATGAATCTCGACCGCAACCGGGCCTCCATCGTCGACGCCTGCGACGCGGGATCGCTGGCCGGCGCGGTGACGCTGGTGTGGCAACGCGGGGAAGTAGTGCAGGTCAACGAGATCGGCTATCGCGATGTCGAGGCGCGCACCCCGATGGAGCGCGACTCGATCTTTCGCATCGCGTCGATGACCAAGCCGATTACTGTCGCGGCCGCGATGACATTGGTCGAAGAGGGCAGATTGTCCCTCGCCGACGACATCACCCGCTGGGTGCCCGAGCTGGAGGACGTGCAAGTGCTGGCCGCACCGGGCGGTCCACTGGACCGCACGGTCCCGGCGCGCAGGCACATCACGGTCGACGACCTCATGACACACCGCAGTGGGTTGGCGTACGCGTTCTCGGTGGGCGGACCCCTGGCACGCGCGTATGGGCGGATCTCGCTGCGGCACGACGAGGACCGCTGGCTGGCCGAGCTCGCCGAGCTGCCTCTGGCGCACCAGCCGGGAGTGCGGCTGACCTACAGCCATGCCACCGACGTGCTCGGCATCGTGCTGTCCCGGATCGTGGGCGAACCGTTGCACGAGGTGCTCGACGAACGGATCCTCGGCCCGCTCGGCATGCCCGACACCGGGTTTGCGGTCCCGGCGTCGTCACGTCGACGCACCGCGACGATGTATCGACTGGACGCCGAGAACGTCCTGCAACACGGCATGGGGCCGCCTTCGGTGGTGCCACCGCCGTTCTGCCCGGGCGGGTCGGGTCTGTGGTCGACGGCCGACGATTACCTGCGCTTCGCGCGGATGCTGATGGGCGGCGGCGCGGTGGACGGCGTCCGGGTGCTGTCCGAGGAGTCGGTGCGGGCCATGCTTACCGACCGGCTGACTGCAGAGCAGCGGACACAACCGTTCCTGGGTGCGCCGTTCTGGGTGGGACGCGGCTTCGGGTTGAACCTCTCGCTGGTAACGGATTCGGCAAGGTCGACTCCGTTGTACGGCCCGGGCGGCCACGGAACATTCAGCTGGCCGGGCGCATACGGCACGTTCTGGCAGGCGGATCCGTCCGCCGAACTGGTGTTGATTTATCTGATCCAGAACCAGCCGGACCTGTCGGCAGACGCGGCCGCGTCTGTCGCGGGCAACAGCCCGCTGGTGATGTTGCGGTCGACACTGCCAAAATTTCTGAAGCACTCGTATCAGGCGTTGGAGAGCTGACGGAACATTTCCGGCCGGGCCCTGCTCTGAGGAAGTAGCGAACGCCCATCTGCACGGGCACCCACCTCAGGAAGGAGTCACCGATGACCCATCTCTTTGACACCAGGAACGCCTCCGAACCGCTCGCGATCCACGCCATCCTCGATGGCACGGGAGCGTTGAAGTATTCGGCTCACGACACCGGGCCCGCGTCGTACACGCTGGACGAGTACTTCGGCTGACTCTGCCTGACATTCGCCGAAACGCTCCGGCGGCACGGTCGCCGACGCCGTCGAGTTGCCCGACTACGCGCGCTAGCAGCGAGCTAGCTAGGGGCGGTCGGCCGCGGTCACCGAGTTCGGTACCTCGACGGCTGCCGTGTTCACTTGGCCGTCAACCACGTTGAGGGTGATCAACTGGTCGCGTAACCCCGGCCGCGCCAGGGCTCCGTCGACGTAGGTGCTGGCGGCGTGGTCGCCGTCGGCGATCACCACCATGCGCTCGATGGTGATCCCGGCGGTCGGGGCGGGATTCGACGTGCACGCCGCGAGCGCGGCGACGGTCAGGACGGCGGTCGAAGCGGCTTTCATGCACCCCAGTCTCGCCAGCCAATCGATAGCTGGCCAATAGAAAGTGTCGCCCTATTGATAGCGAAACACGATTACGCCCGGTCAGGACTCGTCCCGGTTCTTCCTGAACCGGCGGTCCCGAGGAGGGTCGATCGCACGCTGCTCACGTGGGTCGAGATCGCCGACGTCGGTCAGCGCGCGCACGACGGCCTGCGTCAACCCGATGATGGCCGCCATCACCGGCAGCAGCGGTTTCGCGACAAGGCGCACCGGGTTGAGCCGGTTGGCCTCCATGACCGCGCTGACCCGTTTGGCGATGATGTAGCGCTCGATGGCGTGGTACAGCCACGCGCCCGCACCCAACGCGTAGATCGCCAGCACCGCTGCAGCGGCCGCCCAGTCCATCACCGCGCAGACGACCGCGGCGACCACCACCAGGCCTGCTGCCACGCCGGCAAGCGCCACCCGAAGCTGCAGTGGGTTCACGGCGCCGCCGTGGCACGGGACAGTACGCGCGCGATCTGAAAGAAGCGCTGCATCGGCGCGAGACCGCCGTTGTCGACGGACTTGTTGAAGCGAAAGCACTCGCAGATCAGATCGGCCCCAGTGGCCGAGGTGCGTCTGCGGTTGACCAGCTGCGTGTACATCCGCGGCCGCACCTGTGACAACCTCCGCGTGCCGCCGTCGAGAATCTCGAACTCGGTGGACAGGCTCCGGTCGAGAATGGCGACCTCCTGCCAGATCGCTTCGCCCCACGATTCGTTGTTGACCCCGCGCGCCGTAACGAAGACCTGGACCGACGGAACGTCGATGTACCCGCGCAACTGGTCCAACCCGATCTCGGGATCGCGGAGATAGACGTTCGCGGCGGCCTCCAGGCCGGAGTACGAAGCCCAGTCCTGATAGCCCATTAATCCGGCGGGTTTGATACGGCCGGTTGGTTGGATACGGCCGATTGGACAGCGGCGCTCGCGGCGCGGATCTGTGGTGTCACGAGCATCACCTGCCCCAGTACGCCGTTGACGAAACCTGGCGAGTCATCGGTGGAGAGCTGTTTGGCGAGCTCGACGGCCTCGTCGACCGCCACGGGCCCCGGGACATCCTCGCCGTGCAGCAGCTCCCACACCGCGACGCGCAATATTGCGCGGTCGACAGCTGGCAGGCGGGCCAGGGTCCAGCCCTGCAGGTGCGACGAGATCAGCTCGTCGACGTGGGCGGAATGGGCCGTCACACCTTGGGCGACGGTGACGGTGTACGGGTTCAACGCCGACATACCGGCCTGGTTGTGGGCCAGCGTGTTGCGCCCGTCGGCCACCTCCGCCGGCGTCAGCCCCCGCGCCTCGGCCTCGAACAGCAGGTCCACGGCACGCTTCCTGGCCTGATGGCGTCCTTTGTCGGCCTTGCGGTCAGGCATCGGGCTGCCCCGCTTAACTGTTGACTCGACCGAGGTAGCTTCCGGCGCGGGAATCCACCTTCAGTTTGTCCCCGGTGCTGATGAACAGCGGAACCTGGATCTCGGCGCCGGTCTCCAGGGTGGCCGGCTTGGTACCCGCGCTGGAGCGGTCGCCCTGCAGGCCAGGCTCGGTGGAGGCGACCAGCAGCTCGACAGTCACCGGTAGTTCCAGGTACAACGGCGCGCCGTCGTGGAAGGCGATCTGCACCGGCATGCTCTCCAGCAGGAAGTCCGACGCGCGGCCGACAAGCTGCTCGGACAGCGGGTGCTGCTCGTAGTCCTGGCTGTCCATGAACACGAAATCGGAGCCGTCGCGGTACAGGTAGGTGGCGTCGCGACGGTCGACGGTCGCGATCTCCACCTTTACACCGGCGTTGTACGTCTTGTCCACGACCTTGCCCGACAGCACGTTCTTGAGCTTAGTGCGCACGAACGCCGGGCCTTTGCCGGGTTTGACGTGCTGGAACTCGATGATCTGCCACAGATTGCCGTCGATCTGCAGCACAAGTCCGTTCTTGAAGTCGGCGGTCGATGCCACGTTCGGTTGTTCTCCTACATCTCAACTGATCACAGCCAGCTCCTTGGGGAACCGGGTAAGTAGTTCGGGCGGCCGACCAACAACCAAAGTGTCCTCGATGCGGACACCTCCGCGTTCGGGCAGGTAGACGCCGGGCTCCACGGTCACAGCAGAGCCAGCAAGCAGTGTACCGACGGCTGAGGCATTGATTCCCGGGGCTTCGTGGATCTGCAGCCCGACGCCGTGGCCGAGACCGTGTCCGAAGTAGTCGCCATACCCTGCCTCGACGATCACCTCCCGCGACGCTGCGTCCACCGCGCACAGCGACACACCCTCTGCGAGAGCTTCCCGCCCGGCCCGCTGGGCGCGTTCGACCAGGTCGTAGATCTCCAGTTGCCACTGCGCGACCGACCCGAGGACGAATGTGCGCGTCATATCCGAGTGATAACCCGCGACCAACGCGCCGAAATCGATCTTGACGAAGTCACCGTCGGCCAGGACAGCGTCGGTGGGCCGGTGATGCGGGACCGCCGAGTTCGCGCCTGCGGCCACGATCGTCTCGAACGAGACGCCGTCTGCGCCGAATTCCAGCATCAGGGCTTCCAGTTCGTTGCGGACGTGCTTCTCGGTGCGACCGGGTCGAAGGCCGCCGCGCCGGATCAGCTCGCCCAGAGCGGCGTCCGCGGCTTCGCAGGCGAGCCGCAGCAATGCCACCTCGCCCTGGTCTTTGACTTCCCGAAGCTTCTCGACAGTGCCTGCTGCACGTTTGAGCTCGATGTTTGGCGCATCGTCGAGCACCTTGAGCAGAGACCGGTAGCCGTCCACGGTCACCCGGTGGCTCTCGAAGCCCAGCAGGCGGACGTCGCTGTCGGCAGCCCGGGCGGCAAGCACGTTGGCGCAATCCCGCTCGATCAGGACCTCGAGGTCGGGCACTTGGTGCGCCGCCTGCGTGCGGTACCGGCCGTCGGTTGCCAGCGCGGCCTCCCGGTCGTCGGTGAAAATCAATAGTGCGGCGTTGGAGCCGGTGAATCCGGACAGATAACGGACGTTGACCAGGTCGGTTACCAGCATCGCGTCCAGTTCTGCGGCTGCCAGCGCGGTCCGCAGTCGGTCGCGGCGAGCTGAAATCGTCACAGCGCTTGACGGTACTCGCTACGCTGTGCCTCCATGAGCAACTGGTTGCTGCGCGGACTCGTGTTCGCGGCGGGCATGGTACTGGTCCGACTCGTGCAGGGCGCCCTGATCAACACATGGGAGACCAAAGCGCTGCTGATCAGCGTGGTACTGCTCGCCATTTTCCTATTCGGGACCTACGTGTGGGGATTCTTCGACGGAAAAGCCGACGCTGAAGCACAGCTCGATCCCGATCGCCGCGACGATCTCGCGATGACCTGGCTGCTGGCCGGGCTGGTCGCCGGCGTCGTCAGCGGTGCGGCCACCTGGTGCATCTCGCTCGTCTACCAGGCGCTGTACACCCAGGGCCTGCTGAACGAGATATCCACGCTCGCGGCGTTCACCGCGATCGTCGTGTTCCTGCCCGCGATCGTCGGCGTGGCGACCGGACGGTATGTCGCCGACCGCAAGTCAGCCAAGGCAGGCGTCGGTCCCCGCTCCGATGACGACAGCCCCGATACCGACGTCTTCGCCGCGGTTCGCGACGACAGCGCTCCAGGCCCGGTAGCCACCGAGCAGCGGACGTCCTCGGTCGCGACGGAGGAACGCGAAGCAGACACCGTGATCGTCGACGACAAGACCGAAGAGATCTCGCTGCATAAGCCGCGCGGAGACAAGGATTAGGGAGTTAGGGGATTGGTCAGGGGCGGTGAGGTTAGAGGGGCACCGCACCCGAGTCGGTCCGCTCCTCGCCAGCGAGTTCCGAGTACGCCGCCACGAGCAGGGCGGGATCCGGTCCCTGCAGGCGGCCGGGCTTGGCCAGACCGTCCAGCACCACGAACCTCAATACACCTGACCGCGTCTTCTTGTCACCGGCCATGTAGTCGATCAGCTGGGGCAGCGCGTCGGCGTCGTAGGTCACCGGGAGCCCCAGCGACACCAGGATCCGTCGGTGCCGGTCGGCGGTCTCGTCGTCGAGCCGCCCGGCCAGCCTGCCCAGCTCCGCGGCGAACACCAGCCCGACCGACACAGCCGCGCCGTGGCGCCATCGGTAGCGCTCCCGGCGCTCGATGGCGTGCGCCAGCGTGTGGCCGTAATTGAGAATCTCGCGCAGCGCCGACTCTGTCTCGTCGGCCGCCACCACGCGGGCTTTGACGGCGATGGCGCGGTGAATCAGTTCGAGCAACACGTCGCCGTCGGGGTCGACGGCGGTCTCGGGGTCGGCTTCGATGAGATCCAGGATCACCGGGTCGGCGATGAAACCGGCCTTGACAATCTCGGCCATCCCAGCGACGAGCTCGTTGCGCGGCAGGGTCTGCAGCGTCGCCAGGTCGACGAGCACCGCCTTGGGCTGGTGAAACGACCCGACCAGGTTCTTGCCCGCGTCGGTGTTGATGCCGGTCTTCCCACCGACGGCGGCGTCGACCATGCCAAGCAGCGTGGTGGGCACATGCACCACAGCGACGCCGCGCAGCCAGGTGGCGGCGGCGAAGCCAGCGACGTCGCTGGCAGCCCCCCCACCCAGGCTGACGACGGCGTCGCTGCGTCCGATTCCGATGCGCCCAAACACTTCCCACATGTAGGCGACGACCGGCAGATCCTTACCGCCCTCGGCGTCGGGGATTTCAATGCGGTGCGCCTCGATTCCGTTGTCGCTGAGGTGACTGCGGATGACTTCGGCGGTCTCGGCCAGTGTCGGTTGATGCACCACAGCAACCTTGTGGATGCCCCTCAACTGGTCGGCGAGCTCGCCGAGCAGTCCGGTTCCGATCACCACCGGATACGGCGGATCGGTGGCGACCTCGACGGTCAAAGGTGCTGCCATATCTGCCATTTCGAATGCCCCTGGATCTATTTCCGCGCCTTCGCGCAGCGGGCGGCGGCCAGCGCCGCCGGTGTCAACGGAGTGGGTGGTGGCTTGGCGGGTTCGCTGACCACGGGGGGTTCCGCCGGTTCGGGATCCGGCTGATTGCCCGCCGTTACGGCGGGCGAACGGCGCCACGCAGGGCGACGGCGACGGCGGCCTCCTCGGGCGGGTTCCGCGTCCTCCAGGCGCGACACAATGTAGCGGACGACGGCACCGGTATTGCGTCGGTTGGTGTTGACGCGCAGGGTCGCCATCCGCCGGTACAGCGGCGCGCGCTGGGCCGTCAACTCACGGAACTTTTCGGCACGGTCCACGCCGACCAGCAGCGGCCGATTGGCGTTGCCGCCGGTGCGCCTGGCCCCTTCCACCGGGCTGATCTCGAGATAAATCACCGTGTGACCGGCGAGGACCTCGCGCACACCGGGACTGGTGATCGCACCGCCGCCGAGGGAAACCACCCCGTGGTGGGTGGCCAACGCCTCCCGGACCACGTTCTCTTCGATTCTGCGGAACTCGGGTTCCCCGTCGTTGCCGAAGATATCCGTGATGGAGCGTCCAGTCGTCTGTTCGATGACGGCGTCGGTGTCGAGCATCTCCACGCCGAGGGCCTTCGCCAGTCGCCTGCCGATCGTCGACTTGCCCGAGCCCGGCAGACCGATCAGAACAGCCCTAGGTGCCATCGCTCTACTCCGACGCCCGCCCGCGGCTCAGCGCAGGCTCACGTTCGGCGACAGCACGCAGGTAACCGTCGATGTTGGAACGGGTCTCGCGCAGCGAATCGCCGCCGAACTTCTGCAGTGCCGCCCGCGCCAAGACAAGCGCAACCATCGTCTCCACCACCACAGCTGCCGCGGGGACGGCACACACGTCGGAGCGTTGGTGAATGGCTACGGCCTCGTCGCCGGTGGCCATATCGACCGTGGCCAACGCCCGCGGCACAGTGGAGATGGGCTTCATGGCCGCACGTACGCGCACCGGCTGGCCGATGGTCATGCCGCCTTCGAGGCCGCCAGCCCGGTTGGTCGACCGGACGACGCCGTCGATGCCCGGGTACATCTCGTCGTGGGCGGCACTGCCGCGCCTGCGGGCCGTCTCGAAGCCGTCGCCGATCTCGACGCCCTTGATTGCCTGAATGCCCATCACGGCGGCGGCGAGTTGGCTGTCGAGCCGGTCGTCGCCGCTGGTGAACGATCCCAGGCCGACGGGCAGTCCCCAGGCCACCACCTCGACGACGCCGCCCAGAGTGTCGCCGTCCTTCTTCGCCGACTCGATCTCGTCGATCATGGACGTTTCGGCGGCCGCGTCGAACGCACGCACGGGGCTGGCATCGATCGCGTCCAGATCGGACGGAGAGGGCGGCGGCCCGGCATGGGGTTCGGACGCTCCGATGGAGATGACGTGCGAGACCACCTCGACACCCAATGCCGCCCTGAGGAATTGGCGCGCAACGGTACCTGCCGCGACGCGTGCCGCTGTCTCGCGCGCACTGGCGCGTTCCAACACGGGGCGGGCGTCGTCGAACCCGTACTTGAGCATGCCCGCGTAGTCGGCATGCCCGGGCCGCGGCCGGGTCAACGGAGCGTTACGTGCGCCTTCGAGGTCAGCCGGGTGCACGGGATCGGGGGCCATCACCGTCTCCCATTTGGGCCACTCGGTGTTCCCGATCTCGATGGCGATCGGGCCGCCCATCGTGATTCCGTGCCGCACGCCGCCCAGCAACGTCACGTGGTCCTTCTCGAACGCCATCCGAGCGCCGCGGCCGTAGCCGAGCCTGCGTCGAGCGAGTTGGCCCGCGATATCGTCGCTGGTGACCTGGACGCCGGAAACCATTCCCTCGAGCAGGGCGATCAACGCCCGGCCATGGGATTCGCCAGCAGTGGTCCAACGCAACACGCGTCTCATCCTCCCATGAGCACCTTCTGAGACGTAAATCTGCGGGGCGCTAGAGGACTGCGAGCCCGACCGCCACCATGCTCGCGGTACACATCGACG
Organism: Mycobacterium sp.; assembly: GCA_051306175.1. Lineage (GTDB taxonomy): Bacteria > Actinomycetota > Actinomycetes > Mycobacteriales > Mycobacteriaceae > Mycobacterium. Next base: position 65,977 of record JBPPMS010000021.1, read on the forward strand.
GCCCGTGCGGCACGGTGCGTGTGCCGCATGAGAGCCATGACGCGACCCCCCACGCGGAGCTCAGCAGCGGAGCACCGAGGGCGGCAAGCAGCCACACATCGACCCCGAAGTACCCGGTGAATGCGCCGATACCGGCGGCGAGCTTCATGTCACCGGCTCCCAGCGACGACGGCGCGATCAGGTGGACCACCAGATACAGCGCCATCAGCGCCGCCCCACCAGCCGCGGCAGGCCACCCGCGGCCCAGCACGGCGGCCGCCGCGAGCATGACCACCGCGCCCGGCACCGTCAGGATGTTCGGCAGACGTCGCCGCCGAATGTCGCACACCGTCAGCGCCGTCAGCCAACCCAGCACCGACCCGGCGGCCACCAATTCCCCCACCGGCTCACGCTAACCCAGCGCCGCCGCCATCTGTGCCCGCGGAGCCGGCCTGCCTGTGAATAACTCCACCTGCGCGAAAGCCTGGTTCAGGAGCATCTGCAGCCCGCCGACTACGATTCCACCCGCTGCCGCCACCGCATGCGCCAGCGGCGTGGGCCAAGGATCGTAGATGACGTCCAGCAGCACCGGCGCCGCCGCCAGGACACTGACATAGCCCGCAGCGGCATCAGGCGGGATGGTGCTGACGACGACGTCGGTGTCCCCCAGCGTCAGGGTGTCGACATCCATCCACGCAATGTCGACGCCCACCGCCGCGCCGAGGGCGAGCAACGGTTCGGCGCGGGCCGGATTGCGTGCCGCGACGACGATCCTCGGCACCCGCAGCTGCGCCAGCGCGAGCACGACCGCCGGAGCCGTGCCCCCGGAGCCGACGACCATCGCGGGCCCGGTAGGGCGTGCGTGCCCCCCGAGCGCGCCGATCACCCCGTCGACGTCGGTGTTGTCGGCGCGCCAACCCTGCGCCGTGCGCACCAGCGTGTTGGCCGAGCCGAGCAGCTCAGCCCGCGAGGTGCGCTCGTCTGCGTACTGCAGCGCCGCGAACTTGTTCGGCATAGTCACCGACAGGCCCACCCATTCGGGCCCCAGGCTACCCACTACGGACGGCAGTTGCTCGGCGGTGCACTGGATGCGGTCGTAGGTCCATTCGGTCAGCCCGAGACTGCGGTAGGCAGCCAAATGAAGCTGGGGCGATCTCGAATGCGCGACAGGCGACCCGAGCACGCCCGCCTTTCGCGCGCTACCGCGCTGAATCGAGGACACCGTTGTCGATCGCCAGCTGAATGTTCCTCTCGTGCTCGGCGAAGTCCCGCGTGAACCGGGTGGTGCCCTGCAGGTCGATCGTCACGAAGTACAGCCAGTCGCCTGCCGCAGGGTTCTCTGCTGCGGCGAGCGCATCCACACTCGGCGAGCAGATCGGCGTCGCGGGCAGGCCAGGCGAGGCATAGGTGTTCCATGGCGTCGCCCGGGCCCGGTCCGCGTCGGTGGTGGCCACCTCCTGCAGGTCCAGCGCATAATTCACCGTCGAGTCGAACTCCAGCATCTGGTTGACGGCCAGGCGGTTGTAGATGACGCGGGCCACTTTCGGGAAGTCCATCGGTGTGGACTCGCGCTGCACCAGCGAGGCCACCGTCAGAATCTCGTACGGCGACATGTTCATGGCCTCGGCGGTGGTGATCAGACCTCCCGCCGCGTACTGGGATGCACTCAGCGTCAACAAATTCGACAATATTTGACTTGCCGGCGCCGAGGGGTTGACGTTCCAGCTGCCCGCCGCGATGAGGCCTTCGAGTCTGCGGTGATCATCGCCCATCGCCTCGACGGGTTGCACCGCCCAGTCCGGCACAACGAGGGCGGCAGGAGTTTCGGTGGCAGCAGCTTGCTTGAGCGCATCGACGGAGACGCATTGCTCCTGGCCGTCGAGGGTGACGCAGGACGCCCGCGAGATGAGCGTCAGGATCCCCTCGGTGACCACGCCGGTCCGCACGTCGGCAACATCGTCGAGCTGGCGGCCTTCGGGAATCACCAGCATGCCGACCCGGTTGGCGGGGTCGGCCAGCATCGTGACCGCGTCGGCTGCGGGGATCTCGGTGCGCATCGTGTAGAAGCCGGGTTGGATCGCCGCTATCGCCGAATTCCGTTCCGCGGCAGCGACGAATGTGGGCAAGTCGGCAACCACCTGCTGCTCGTTGAGCATCTCGCCGATCGCGGTCGTCGAGTCACCGGAGTGAACCTCGACGACGATGTCGCGCACGCCTTCGCCGGTGTAGTCCGATGCCCGCGTCGTCCCGAACGCGCTGTGCCACAACCTGGATCCCAGGAAGACCACGGCGACGACGATGACGATGAACGTCGCCAGCGCGAAACCTCCGGCCATGCGCCGACGGCGACGGGCCTTCTCAGCCCGGATCCGCGAGACACGAGTCTGACCGCGCCGCCGCGGGCCGACGGCCACCGGTTGCGCACGTTCACTATCCCAGTCGTCTTCGACCACTACCAGACTCCACCTGTCCCCCGGTCGCTTCGCCGCTCCCCATTGAATTCCCGTCCAAGCATGTCCCGCCTCTGGTCCAACCAGCTCTGCAGGATCGCCACAGCGGCTGCCTGGTCGATAACGGATCTCTGCCCTTCCGCCGCAATGCCCGCTTCCCTCAGTGATCGCTGTGCGCTCACCGTGGTGAGCCGTTCGTCAGCCAGTCGCACCGGAACCGGACCGATCTTTGCCGCAAGTTCATCCGCTACCGAGATCGCATCCTGCGCCGCGGGTCCGATACGGTCGGCCAGCGTACGCGGCAGCCCGATCACCACTTCCACGACCTCGAGGTCGGCGACGAGCGCCGCCAGGCGACGAAGATGCCTGCCGGAGCGCTCGCGGCGCACTGTTTCCACCGGCGTGGCCAAGATGCTATCGGGATCGCACATCGCAACCCCGATACGCACGCTGCCGACGTCGACGCCGAGCCGACGCCCACGGCCGGGGTCGTCGGGGCCGGGTCGATCCGGTGACCGGTGCACTCCGGCTAGCTCCTCGCTACCGCTGTCTTGAGTGCAGCCAGCGCGGATTCGATGTTCTCCGCGCCCTTACCCAAGCCCTGCGCCAGGTCCGCTTTCCCGCCGCCGCGGCCGTCGAGCACTCCGCCCAGCTGTTTGACCAGGTCGTTGGCGCTCAGCCCCAGATCCTGGGCTGCGGGGTTGACCGCGACGACGTAGGGCACCGTGTCGCCGTCACCCTCGACTAGCAGTGCGACGACGGCGGGCTCGCTGCCCAGCTTGCCGCGCACATCACCGACCAGGGAGCGCAGATCAACGGCCGATACCCCGCCGGACATTCGGTGCGCCACGACGCGAACCTTACCGATCACCTCAGCACCCGCGGCGGCGTTCGCTGCGGCCGCACGCGCGGTCGCCAGTCGCATCCGGTCGAGTTCCTTCTCGGCGGCCTTGAGGCGGTCGATCATCGTGGCGACGCGGGCGGGCACCTCTTGAGAGGGCACCTTGAGCGACGACGCGAGCCCGGCCAGCAAAGCCCGCTCCCTGGCGAGATGTTTGAACGAGTCCAGACCCACATATGCCTCAACGCGACGCACCCCCGAACCAACCGACGACTCGGCGAGTAGCGTGACCGGGCCGATCTGCGCGGAGTTGTGGACATGCGTTCCGCCGCACAGCTCAAGCGAGAACGGCCCGCCGATCTCGACCACCCTGACCTCTTCTGGGTAGGCCTCGCCGAAGAGCGCCATGGCACCCATTGCCTTGGCCTTGTCGAGCTTCGTGTGGAACGTGTTCACGGCGTAGTCGGCCTCGACGGCCTGGTTGCAGATCAGCTCTATCTCGGTGCGCTGTTGCTCGCTCAGCGGACCCTGCCAGTTGAAGTCGAACCGAAGATAGCCTGGCCGGTTGAGCGAGCCTGCCTGCACCGCGTTGGGTCCCAGTACCTGTCGCAGCGCGGCGTGCACCATGTGCGTGCCGGAGTGACCTTGTGTCGCGCCGTGACGCCACGTGGGATCGACGGTGGCGACGATGGTGTCTCCCTCGACGAACTCGCCGGTTTCGACGTTGACGCGGTGCACCCAGAGCGACTTGGCGATCTTCTGCACGTCGGTGACCGCGGCGCGCGCGGAGGCACTGGATCCGGTACCCGAGACGGTGCCGATATCAGCGATCTGGCCGCCCGACTCGGCGTAGAGGGGGCTGCGGTCGAGTACCAGCTCGACCCTCTCGGCGGCCGTCGCATCAGCGCCGTGTGCCACAACGGGCACCCTTCTACCATCGACGAAGATCCCGATAATCGTTGCCTCGGTAATGAGTTCGTCGAATCCGGTGAATTCGGTCGGGCTCGCGTCGACCAGCTCGCGGTAGGCCGACAGATCGGCATGTGCGTGCTTGCGCGCGGCGGCGTCGGCCTTAGCCCGCTGGCGTTGCTCGGCCATCAGGCCGCGGAACCCCTCCTCGTCCACCGACAGCCCGCATTCCGACGCCATCTCGAGGGTGAGTTCGATGGGGAACCCATAGGTGTCGTGCAGCGTGAAGGCATCGGTGCCGGAAAGCACCGTCACACCTGAGGCTTTGGTGGCGTTCGCCGCCTCTTCGAACAGGCGGGAACCAGAGGTGAGCGTGCGGTTGAAGGCCGTCTCCTCGGCCACCGCAATGCGCTGGATGCGGTCGAAATCGGTGTCGAGTTCGGGATAGGACGGTCCCATGGTCTGGCAGACCACCGCCATCAGGTCAGCGACGATCGGTGCGTCGATACCCAGCAGCTTGGCCGATCGGATGACGCGGCGCAGCAACCTGCGCAGCACGTAACCGCGGCCGTCGTTTCCGGGGCTGACGCCATCGGCGATGATGATCGCCGCGGTGCGGATGTGGTCGGCGATGACGCGGTAGCGCACGTCGTCGTGGTGGTTGCCCTCACCGTAGCCGCGAGGCGCTATGGCGGCCACGGCGTCGATCACCGGCCGCATCAGGTCGGTCTCGTAGACGTTGTCGACACCCTGCAGAAGGCACGCCACCCGCTCGATGCCCATCCCGGTGTCGATGTTTTGACGCGGCAGCGGGCCGAGGATCTCGAAATTGTCCTTCGAGGTGCCCTCCCCGCGCTCGTTCTGCATGAACACGAGGTTCCAGATCTCGATGTAACGGTCCTCGTTGGCCTCGGGCCCGCCGTCGACGCCGTACTCAGGGCCCCGGTCGTAGTAGATCTCCGAGGAAGGCCCGCATGGACCTGGGATGCCCATCGACCAGTAGTTGTCGGCCATGCCTCGACGTTGGATGCGCTCCTCGGGTAGACCCGCGACTTCCTGCCACAGCTCGATCGCCTCGTCGTCGTCGAGATATACCGTGGCCCAAACTAGTTCGGGATCGAAACCGTAGCCCCCGTCATCGGTGGAGCCGGTCAGCAGCGTCCAGGCGAACTCGATGGCGCCTTTTTTGAAGTAATCGCCGAACGAGAAGTTGCCCGCCATCTGGAAGAACGTGTTGTGTCTGGTGGTGATCCCCACCTCGTCGATATCGGGCGTGCGGATGCATTTCTGGACGCTGGCCGCACGGTCCCACGGAGGCGTGCGCGCGCCGAGGAAGAACGGCACGAACTGCACCATGCCGGCGTTGACGAACAGCAGGTTGGGGTCATCCAGGATCACCGAGGCACTGGGCACCTCGGTGTGGCCCGCCTTCACGAAGTGATCAAGGAACCGTTTCCTGATCTCGTGTGTCTGCACCGTTACATGCCTCTTCGATATGTGGGTTGAATAGTCGGGAGATTCGACCGCACCACAGTACCGGTCCCGGTAACAACCTCAGCTGTCGACGAAGCTGAGCCGGACCCTCCGATTGGGGTTGTCGCTGTTCAGGTCGACCAGGACCACGCTCTGCCAGGTGCCGAGCAGCGGCTGGCCCGCTTGGACGGGCACGGTCACCGACGGCGAGATGAGCGCGGGCAGCACGTGGTCGGCGCCGTGGCCGGGCGCGCCGTGCGCATGGCGATAGCGGTCGTCGCGCGGCAGCAGCCGCTCCAGGGTGTCGCGCAGATCGTGATCGGAGCCCGCCTGCGGGAGGTGTCTACGTCCAGCAGGGCGGTATCCATGATCTAGAGCTTCGCCAACAGTTCATCGAGCTTCTCGTAGCCCTCGGCGATGCCGCCTTCCATACCTGACTGCAGCAGTCCGTCGCGGGCCTCCAGCGTGGGGCAGATGGACCGCCCCCGCAGGCGTGAGCGGCCGTTTCCGAGGCCCTCGAACCACAGGTATTCGATGTTCACCGAATCTGGCGCACCCTCGTACTCGAAGGTCTGAATCAGGAACTCGTCAGGACGGACGACATGAAAAACGCCGTTGAAACGGAACTCGCCACGGTCGGCAATATGCGAATAGCGGTAACTGCCTGCGGTCCTGAAATCCCAATGGTCGATGGTCATCGTCAGATCCCGCGGCCCGAGCCACTGTGTGACCAACTCCGGCTCGGCGTGCGCCCGGAACAACGCCGCTACCGGCGCATCGAACTGTCGGGAGAACTCCATCGCCAACGTATCGACGGGGGCGCGAAGATCCAGTGCGTTCATCACTGGGGTGTCTCCTTTTCTCGGAATGAAACCGCCCGCAGGGAATCCAGCCGGTGGGGCGTTGAGGCGGTAGTTGTCGATCCATGAGACGGTAGTTGTCGATCCATGCCGTCATGGCTTCCACAGCAGCGGCGTCCAGGTGCACCGGCCTGCGCTGGGCGTCCCGGGTGCGGGTGACAATCCCCGCGTGTTCGAGCACCTGAATGTGTTTCGACACAGCCTGTTGGTGATGTCGAACGGTTCGGCCAGTTCGTTGACCGGCGCCGGTGCACGGGACAGGCGAGCGACGATGGCGCGCCGCACCGGGTCGGCCTGCGCCAGACAGGCCCGGTCCAACCGGTCGTCGACGCCATCGCCCGAACTCAATAATCAACCTATTCACTTGATCAACCAATCAATAGATCTCATCGTAAAAGGTGCCGCAGATGTTAAAGCGTTTCATGGTGTCCTTCTTCGCCGGATGATGGTGCGCAGGCGGTCGACACGAGTGCCGAGCTCCCGTTCCTTGCCGTGTGAGGTCGGCTGATAGTAGTCGGTTGCCACCACTTCATCGGGTGGATACTGTTGCGACACAACACCATCGGCGTCGCTATGAGGATACCGGTAGCCCTGCGCGTTGCCGAGTGCCGCCGCCCCCGCGTAGTGCCCGTCACGCAGATGCGTGGGCACCAACCCGGCCTTGCCCGCCTTGATGTCAGCCATCGCCGCTGACAGCGCAGTTGTCACGGCGTTCGACTTCGGTGCTGTCGCCAGGTGAATCGTGGCGTGCGCCAATGTCAGTTGCGCCTCCGGCATGCCGATCAGCTGCACCGTCTGCGCCGCGGCGACCGCGATCTGCAGCGACGTCGGATCCGCCATCCCAATGTCCTCACTGGCGAGGATCATCAACCGGCGGGCCACGAAGCGCGGGTCCTCGCCTGCCGTCAGCATCCGGGCCAGGTAGTGCAGAGCGGCATCGACGTCGGAACCCCGAATCGACTTGATGAACGCGCTGATCACGTCGTAGTGCTGATCGCCGTCGCGGTCGTACCGGACTGCCGCCTTGTCCAGGGACTGTTCGATCGCCTCCACGGTGACCGCCGAGCCGTCCGTTTCGGCGGCCACCTCCAGCGCCGTCAGCGCGCGGCGCGCATCGCCCGCCGACAGCTGCACCAGCAGTTCCACCGCGTCGGAGTCGATGGTGACCGCGCCCGCCAGACCCCTCCCGTCCTCCACCGCCCGCAGCACCACGGTCCGGATGTCGTCGGCGGTCAGCGGCCGCAACTGCAGGATCAATGATCGCGACAGCAACGGCGCCACCACCGAGAACGACGGGTTCTCGGTGGTCGCGGCCACCAGCAACACAATGCGGTTCTCGACGGCCGCCAGCAGGGCATCCTGCTGGGTCTTGGAGAACCGGTGCACCTCGTCGATGAACAGCACTGTCTGTCGGCCCCGCAGCAGCGCGACGCGGGCCGCCTCGACCACCGCGCGGACTTCCTTGACGCCAGCCGACAAGGCCGACAACGCCTCGAACCGGCGCCCGGTGGCCCGCGAGATCAACGACGCGAGTGTGGTCTTCCCGGTGCCCGGCGGGCCGTACAGGATGACCGACGCGGCACCCGAGCCGTCGACGAGCCGACGCAGCGGGGAGCCGGGCTGCAGGAGATGGCTCTGCCCGACCACCTCGTCGAGGGAGGCGGGACGCACCCGGACCGCCAACGGGGCCGACGCCGACGGAGCGGGCATCCCCCGCTGAGTCGACGACTGCTCAGCGGGTACGTCGAACAGTCCTTCGGACACAGCTCAGACATACCACGGCGAAGCGATACGATCACCCACGAACAACCGGCCACCCACGAACAACCGGCCACCCACGAACAACCGGCGATCAGGGGGTAGGAATTCGATATGAGCGCTCCAGGGTGGTACCCAGACCCGTCCGACCCGACCGCCCAGCGGTACTTCGACGGCAAGTCCTGGACGGAAAGCCGCGCACCGATGCCGTCGCAGAGCGCGCAGCCGTTTCAGGCCGGGGCCCCCTACCAGCCAGGAGGGCCCTACCAACCCGGACAGCCTTACGGCACCGGTAGCCCACCGAAGCAGGCGGTCATCGCTGGCTTGCTGCAGATCTTTCTCGGATCGTTGGGAATCGGGCGGTTCTACATCGGCGACAACGTGCTCGGCGGCATCCAGTTGGCGCTCGGAGTGGTGGGGATGTTCTTGTTCGTCTTCTGCTTCTTGGGCATCTTCATCCTGATCCCGCTGTGGATCTGGACCCTGATCGACGCGATCATGATGTTCACCGGGCAGGTGCGCGACTCCGAAGGCCGCCAACTCGTATAGCGCCATGCAGATCCACCGCGCCACCGCCGAGGGCATCGCCGACGGCACCGTCACGGTCGTCCTGCGCCGCTGGGACGCGCCGCGCGCGAAAGCGGGGAGCACGCAACGCACTCCGGCGGGCACCATCCGGATCGACAGCGTCACAGAGTATCCCGCGCGTTACCGCGTCACCGCCACGCAGGCCAAGGCGGCGGGCTTTCCGGACGCGAAAACCGCTCAGGCGCAGTTGGACACCCAGTCGGCCAAGCACACCTACGTGATCGGCGTCTCCTTCGCGGCCCCCGACGAACGGCCGGATCTGGCGGCGGACGCCAAACTGACAAGCGCCGACGTCGCCACCATCGCGCAGCGGCTCGACCGTTGGGACGCAGCAAGTTCCGACGGTGCGTGGACCCGGCAGTACCTGAGACTGATCGCCACCAACGAAGCAGTTCGAGCACCAGATCTTGCCTCCCGAGTCGGGTTGGATACTGCGCGCTTCAAGCGGCGCGTCCGGCAGCTCAAGGGGCTGGGTCTCACGGTCAGCTTGGATGTCGGATACCGAATCTCCCCGCGCGGCGACGCTTTCTTACTGTCGCCCGCTAGCTAGCTAGCTAGAACAGTCTGTGTCGTCGGCCTCACTGGTCTTATCGTCTTCGAGGGTCTTGATTCTGTTGAGGAACTCGGCAAGGCGCTTCTCGGGGTGGTGGGTGGTGTTGGTTGTCGGTTTCGGGTAGGGCAGCTCAGGCAGGTGGGGGTCGCGGATCCATTCGGTGATGCCTTCGTCGTTTTTCCTGGTGGAGTAGGTGCCCGCGGTGGCATTGGGATGGTCGTTGCTGCTGCAGCCCAGGGTGAGTTCGTCGATGTTGGTGTTGGCCAAGCCAGCCGCCCAGCCCTCGACGTGGTGGACATCGCATTGGTCGGCGGGTTTGGTGCAGCCCGGCGCGGTGCAGCCGCGTTCGAGCCCGAACAACGCGAGGTATTGGTCGCCGGTGGCGCAGCGGCGATCACGGCCTTTGTACAGCTCGCATTGTCGGGCGCCGTCATAGATCGCCAGATAGTGGTAGGCGCCGCGGGCGCCCATCCGGATCAGGTCTCGGGTAGCTATCCGGTTACCGGTGGTGGTGAGTGCCACCCCGGCGGCGTTGGCCAGTTGTTCGATCGTGGCGGTCGCCACGATGGCCAGCGGGAGACCTTTGTGGGTGCCCAGGGCGGGGTTGCCGAGCAGGGCGGAGATGAACCATTTGATCGCGTCGTGGCGGCGTTGCACCAGGGTGCGGGTATCGCGCGGGTCCACCCCGACGGCCGGATCTTCGATGGGTTCAGCACTCGGCCCCGGTTCCGCAGCGGCCGGCTCGGGTTCGGGTTCGGGTTCCGCAGCCGGCTCGGCGGGGCCAGGTTCCGTGACGGGTTCCGGCTCCGGCTCCGGCTCCGGCTCGGCGGCGGGCGGCCGAGCGGGCGCGGTCGGCGTCCGCGCTTGGGCCGCGGCGGCGGCGAATTGGTCGGCGAGTTCGTCGGTCAGGTTCAACTGATCGGGCTCGCCGGTGTGGGCGGGCTCGCCGGTGTGGGCGGGCTCGGCGGCGGAACGATCGGACGGGGTTGCGAACGGGTTGAGGGCACCGAACAGCGCGTACTTGGCGAACAGGGCATCCAACGCCGCCCGCAACTCGGGATCGGCGTACAACACTCCTTTGGAGATCCCGTGCTCATCCGTGCCGTGCCAGGTGAAGCTGCACTTGCGGCGACGCTCCTGCTCATCAAGCACCCCGTCGGGGTTGACGATCACATCCAGATCGGCCGCCAGTGACGCCAGCCAGTCCGGGCGGCTGCCGCGGGCCTGCTCAGCCAGAAACGCCTCGGCGTACTGCACCAGCGTCGGGTCCACCGTCGAGGGCAGCGCGGCGACAAACTTGCTGATGACTTTGAGGTGGTCGACGTGCAGCACGCCCTGATGCCAGGCCGCCGCGGTTTCCGGCAGCAACGGCTCCAACGGCGCCCCGGTAATCGTCACCCGGTCCTTGACCAGTTCAGCGAACGAGAGGCGGCGCTTGGACTCAGCCGTCGAGATGCGCACCGTATCGGCGATCACCTGAAACGGCGCGTCCCCCAAGCCCTCTTTGCCGAACGCCACCAGAGACGACCCGATGGTGCAGGAGATCGCCAGAGCGCTGCGCATGAACCGTTCGAGATCGTCCATCGCCACCAGACGATCCGTGGCAGGCACCGAGTCCCAATCGACCTCGGCAAGAGCAGCCAGGACCGTGGTGTCCACGGCCGGCACCTCGCCAACATCAATCGAACTCATGTTCGAAAGATTACGGACAATCACCGACAAGAACTTCGGCGGAATGTGGCATGTGTGAAACCAGAAACCAGAGTGACCAAAGAAACCAAAGTTTTCCAGGCCCCACCGGGCGTCCCCAAAGCTCAAGCAGAAGGCGCGGTCACAAAGTCGATGAGTTCCTCCACCCGTCCGATCAATGCGGGCTCAAGGTCGTTCCAGTCGCGCACCCTGGAGCGGATGCGCTGCCAGGCCGTGGCGATATCGGCCTGCGTTCGGTGCGGCCAGCCCAGCGCCGCGCAGATGCCGTGTTTCCACTCAACGGAGCGCGGCACCTTGGGCCACTGCTGTAGCCCCACCCGCGCGGGCTTGACCGCCGCCCAGATATCAATGAACGGATGTCCGACCACCAGGGTGTGCGCGCCGTGCCGGCCGTGCCGCACCGCGGCGGCGATCCGCGCCTCCTTGCTGCCCTGCACGAGGTGGTCGACCAGTACGCCCAGCCGCCGGCCGGCATCCGGTTTGAACTCCAGCACCATGTCGGCCAGATCGTCGACACCACCGAGGTATTCGACCACCACGCCCTCGATGCGCAAGTCGTCACCCCACACCTGCTCGACCAGCTCCGCGTCGTGGCGCCCCTCGACATAGATCCTGCTCCCCAGTGCCACCTTGGCTCGCGCTCCCGCCAAGGCGACCGAACCCGATGCCGTGCGGGTGGCCGACTGGGGCGCAGCGGCACGCGGGGCGGTCAGGATCACCGGGCGCCCGTCAATCAGATAGCCGGGGCCGATCGGAAACGGCCGTCTACGTCCGTGCCGGTCCTCGAGCTCGACCCTGCCGTACTCGACGCGAACCACCGCGCCCACATAGCCGGTCTGGGCGTCCTCGACCACCAGCCCCACCTCCGCGGGCTGTTCGGTCGAACGGGGGCGCCGCGGTGCGCGCCCGCCCGCAAGCACATCGGATCCATAGCGGTCATCCACGCGGGCGATCCTACGAACCCGCGGCCGCGTTCGGCGGCTGCCACACCGGCCGTCGATTCATTGTGTCCGCAGGGATGTGTCCGCAAAGGAAGCGCAAAGTCGCCCGCACACACCCGACTCGTAAGGTAGAAGTAGTTAGTGCCCCACCTCATGGCGGACATGACCCAGCAGGGTGCGGTAGGCGCTCGTCCGTCGACCCGCGCAACTGTTCGCGGTGCACGTCGTCGCCCTCGGCGAGGTCGAGGGTGATTCCCCGCTGTCATGCCCGGTGAACACCTTTTTCGACGTGCTGGACAGCAGGTCGAACGCCAGGCCGTAGTCCACCTCCTCGTCGCGGCCGACGATCGGCAACGTCAGGTCGACCAACTCGGCGATCAGCCCCCTCTTGGCCTTCTCCGCCCTGGCGACCGCCGCCAGAGCCTCGGCGTCACCGTCCTTGACGCACCGGCGGTACTCGCTGGAATCCACAGCGCCACCGTGCTCGCTTTCTGACCCGGATGCGATCACCAGCAACGCGGCATGCTCGACCGAATACCCGAGCGCGCTACCACACGACAGGCAGACCGAATTCTCGAAGGCCAAGTGCCGCCCACAGTTCGGACAGTGGGAGTCACGCGTTGAGCACTCCTTTTTCGAACGGCGCCACGTCGACCGCGACGTCGATCACGCTTCGCTCCGAATCGGTGTAGATGATTCCGCGCAACGGCGGCACGTCGGCGTAATCGCGGCCCCAGCCAACCACGATGTAGCGCTCATCAACCATCTGATCGTTCGTCGGGTCGAAACCCAGCCACTGATTCTGCGCCGTCCGCACGGCCGCCCACGCATGTGTGGCGTCCACACCGACCATCCGCTCCTTGCCGGGCGGCGGGTCGGTGGCCAGATACCCCGACACATAGCTGGCAGCCAGGCCGTTGGCGCGCAGGCAGGCGATCGCCAACCGCGCGAAATCCTGGCACACCCCCTCCCGCGCCGCGAGGACCTCCGCCACCTGCGTGGAGACCGTCGTCGAGCCGGACCGGTAGGTGAAATCGCCGAAGATGCGGCTCGACAGGTCGGTGATCACGTCGATCAGGGGCCTGCCGGGCGGAAAACTGATCGCCGCGTACTCACGCAGTTCCGCATTGATCTCGGGGGGCTGCAGGTCGAGGGTGAACTCCGCGGCCAGAGCGCCGTCGAGTCCCACCGGTCTGGCCATCTCCCAGGGGGCGCGCGCCCCGTCACCCCGGTACAGGCCGTCGGGCGGTACATCCACCTCGACCACCGAGGAACTGGTGACGATGAGCCTGCGGTGTGGCGCGATGACGTGGAAGTAGGAGCCAATGTTGCCGTACGCGTCGCGGCTCGTGGAACTGTCAGCGGGCTCCGGGTCGATCACGAGGTGGTGAGTCAGACAGCGTTGTCGTGCGGTGTCGCGCGGAACGAGGAAACCTCGGCCGTACGAGCTGGTGACCACGGCGTCGTAGGTGTACACGGTGCGGTGCGACACGCGGTAGGAGCGGGTGTGCGCGACCGGCCCGCCGAAAGACGAGCTCACGGGACCACCCGCCGCTCGTCGGGACCCCACAGCGGTTGCATCTCACCGGGCAGCGACAGATGTGCGGCCGTGATGACACCGGACAGATCGCGCAGCGCACTGTGCACGCCGTCGAGCAGGCCGGCCAGCTCGTCGCGCTCGCCGTCGTCGACCTCCTCGAGATCGGCCGGGTCGATTCTGCGCAACCGGGTGGTGATCTCCTCGACCAGGCGCTCCGGCCGCGAAGACCCCGACGATCCGGGCAGTGCCTTGAGGTTGGCGCGCAACCGTTCCAGCTGGTAAATGAGCGACCGCGGGTTCTCGGCGTCGACCAGCAACAGATCCGCCACGGCCGCCACACTAACCACCCCGAGATTGCGGCGGCGGTACATCACCGACGACTCGCAGGCGATCAGCGTCGATTCGGTGATGGTCTGTTCGGATCCCGGGGAGTGCACCGTCGTCAGTGTCGCACGCAGCAGAGCAGTCAGGCACAGCCCGCGCTCGATGCGCTTGCCGATGTCCATCATCGCCCAGCCCACGTCGTGGACCATCGATTCGGCAGCGACCCCCGACAGCGCCAGCATCCCGGCCAGCGTCTGGGTGTGCGCCGAGGCCAGCAGGGTGTCGTCGGTGTGCGAGGCAGGCCCGCTGGTGGCCGGAGGACGCACCGACTGCTGGGCCAACGACCGCTCGACCCCGCCGAGCACCATCCAGGTGTCGTTGGACATCTGGTCGCGCACCGCGCGAGCGGCCAGACCCAGCCGATCTACCGACTGTGCCAGCGAGCCCGCCCGGAGACGGTCCACTGTCAGCGACCACAGCGTGCCCGGCGCGGAGGCCACCACTTTGTCGTACGAACGTCCCGCACCGGTCGAGGTTCCGGTGATATGCCCCAGTGCCGACAACAGCACCGGAAGGCATTCGCTGCCCTCCATCGCCTGGCGGTAGCGGTACTCGTGGTAACGCTCGCGCGTCACGATCAACAACCGCGCGAGATTCTCGGTTCGCTCGCTGTAGCGGCCCATCCAGAACAGGTCGGAGAGCACGCGTGGCGAGCTGACGGCGCCGGCACCGCTGGCCGACATCGCGGGCAGTTGGGCTGGCGGTGCGGGCAACGTCGTCCGCTCGGCAGTGACCCGCGTCGGCGGACGCACCCACACATCCTTGGCTGCAACGGTATTCAGCTTGTACGCGGAAACGCCGGGAGCCAGCACGTAGCCGAGACCACCCGCCATCGGGGCGTAGCCGCCGCGCTGGGACACGGTGAACAAGCGCATGCCCACTTGCGCCGACATCAGGCCGCCGTCGTAGAAATCGGTAGGCGCCGAAGAGTACTGCGGCAGCTCCTGACCCACCCACTGCCACGGCGCCGCGGCAATCCGTTGCCGCACCTCGGCGAGCTGACCGGACGACAGCGCCGGCCCGACGAGGGTGGGGCCGCCAACCGTCGATTTGATCAGCAGCGACGACAGCTGCGTCAGGACGTGGGAGAGTTCCGCGTCGATCCCGCCCCAGTACACCGGCATGGTGTCCAGCAGCGGGGTCTCCCCCAGCAAGCGGTCGGCCAGTTCAGGCAGGAAACGCAGCAGCCCGGGGCTTTCCAGAATGCCGCTGCCCAACGTGTTGACCACGGTCACGGCGCCGCGTCGGAGCACCTCGACCAGACCCACCACGCCGAGGCGCGAATCGGCGCGCAGGTCGAGCGGGTCGGCGTAGTCGGCGTCGACGCGGCGCATCACCACGTCGACGCGTTTGAGGGTGCCGAGCGACCGCATCCACAGCTTGCCGTCTCGGACCACCAGATCGGCACTCTCGACCAGCGGGAAACCCAGTACCGATGCGAGATAGGCCTGGTCGAACGCCGTCTCGGAGTGGATGCCTGGACTCAGCACCACCACCACCGGATCCTCGGCGGCCTCGGGGGCGGCATCGATGAGCGACAGACGCAGCGCCTGGGCGAACGGCGAGGTGGGCCGCGGTCCGACTCGTTCGTAGAGATCGGGCACCGAGTGGGCGATGACGCGCCGATCGGCCAGCGCGTATCCGGCGCCCGAGGGCGCCTGGGTCCAGTCGGCGTTGACGACGAAATCGCCGCGGCTGCCGCGGCTGATGTCACAGGCGTGCATGAACAGTTGGTGGCGGCCGGGCACCGCGATGCCGCGGGCCGCACGCAGGTAGCCCGGATGGGCGAACAGCAGCTGGGGTGGCAGCACTCCGCTGGTGATGGAATGCCGCGGGCCGTACAGGTCGGTCAGCACGGCGTCCAGCAGCCGCGACCGCTGCACCACGCCCGCTTCCAGCGTCTCCCAGTCGGCTGCGGAGATCAGCAGCGGAAGTGCGTCGAGATGCCACGGTCCGGGACCGGCGGAGACTGGACCATCGGCACTGTCTCCGAGGCGGAATCCCTGCTCTGCGGCGAGATAGCCGTCCGCGGCTTCATTCACCCCGTTGTCGCGGGCCAGTTCGATGTAGGTGATGCCGTCGTTGTCGACGAGGCTGCGCACCACCCCGCGCAGGCGGTCGAGGCCGGGCCTGCCGCGCTCCCTGATGAGGTCAGCCACCTCGTCCCATGCTGGACGGATGTCGCCGGCGGCGTCGACGAGTTCGTCGAAACCCGAAAGGGTTCCGGGCTCGCCACGCTCCTGACCCGCTGCCGGCGCTCCCTGGCCGACGTCGAACAGGGTCTGCTGAGCTCTGGCGGCGCGGTATCCGGCGATCGGGTTGTCCGAAGGCACGGAGGCAGACACCGCCCAACCTCCTACCTCAATCGACACCGACCGGACCTTTTACCTGTCGCTCCGCTCGCCCCCATCGCGCGCTCTGTTCGACACTGCAGCGGGTTGACCCCATTAGTACTGCAGCACGGTGCGCACCCGTCGTAGGTCGAGGATGCCGGGCGCGCCCACGTCAGTGGACTGCCGTGCCAGCTTCTCGCGGATCCCGGACAGGTCGACGGGCCCCGCGGTGAAACCGGACGCTTCGAAGCGGCGGCCACGGCGCGACTCGGCCTCCACGGCGTTCACCGGAGGCTTGTCGTACGCGAGGCCGCCGGGATGCGACACGTGATACGTGCAGCCACCACGAGCGCTGCCGGTGGAGATGTCAACGAGCTCGAATCGCAATGGGCCGTCCACCGTGATGGACGGGTGCAGCGCACTGGGCGGTTGCCAGGCGCGGTAACGCACTCCGCCGACCTGGATGTCGGGGTTGTCGGTGGCAAGCAGGGGCACCGGATGTCCGTTGCACAACACCGCGTAGCGATGCCGGTCGGCGCCGATCACCCTGACCTGGAGGCGCTCGACGGACGAGTCGACGTAGCGTGCGGTGCCGCTGCCGGTGGCTTCCTCGCCGAGGACGTTCCACGGCTCGATGGCGCCGCGCAGTTCGATCTCCACCCCGTCGAACACCGCGGTACCGATCCGCGGGAAGCGAAATTCGGTGAACGGGTCGAGCCAGCTGGTCTCGAAGTCGATACCGTAGGCGCGCAGATCGGAGGCGACGTCGGCGATGTCGTGAATCAGGAAGTGCGGCAACAGGTACCGGCCGTGGAGGTTGGCGCCGTGCCGGATCAGCGGGGCACGGAACGGCTGGTCCCAGAACCTGGCCACCAGCGAGCGCACCAGCAGCGACTGCACCATCGCCATCTGGTAATGCGGCGGCATCTCGAAGCCGCGCAGTTCGAGCAGGCCGAGTCTGCCGCGGGCGCTGTCGGGGCTGTAGAGCTTGTCGATGCAGAACTCGGCGCGGTGGGTGTTGCCGGTGATGTCTGTCAGCAGGTGCCGTAACGCGCGGTCGGTGACCCACGGTTTCGGTGACGTCGATCCTGCTGTGAGACGAATGATTTCGGCGAACGCGATCTCGAGTTCGTAGAGGCTCTCCGAGCGTCCCTCGTCCACGCGCGGCGCCTGCGACGTGGTGCCGATGAACCGGCCCGCGAACAGGTAGGACAGGGCAGGGTGGCGCTGCCAGTACGTCAGCAGCGACACCAGGAGATCGGGTCGACGCAGCATCGGTGAATCGGCGGGGGTGACGCCGCCCAGTGTGATGTGGTTGCCGCCGCCGGTGCCGCCATGGGTGCCGTCGACGTCGAAGGACTCGGTGGACAGGCGCGACAGGCGCGCCTGCTCGTACAGCGTTTCAAGCTGTTCGCGCTGCTCGGCGCAACTCTTGGTCGGCGCGACGTTGACCTCGATGACGCCGGGGTCGGGGGTGACGCTCATCGACTCGAGACGGCCGTCGGGCGGCGGACCGTAGCCCTCGATCACCACGGGGGTGGCGATCTGAGCCGCGGCCGACTCGATCCTGGAAATCAGGTCGACGAAGTGCTCGAGCTCATCGGTGGGCGGCAGGAACACGTACAGCAGACCATCGCGGATCTCGGCGACCATGGCGGTGGGTGGCGCGTCGTCGGTGTCCTCGTCGGGAACGTCGTCGGGAACGTCGTCGACGACGGGCTCGGGCTGCGATCTCAGTGGGCCCCTCGACTCCAGCGGGTCGCTCGGGAAGACGGTGCGAGGCGCATTCCATCGGATCGAGTTGAGCGGCAACCGCAACCCGGCTGGCGAGTCGCCTTCGAGCAGCACGATACGTCCACGGCGCAGCTTCCAGTCGGCGCTGGCCCAGCCAAGGTCGTCGTCGCGGCGGTGCAGCGGCAGCACGTGAGCCGAGGGTTCGACCACCGCTTCCTCGAGGCGGGCAAGCAGTTTCTCGCGAGCGGCGACCTCGTCCGCGGAAAGGTCGTCAGCTGCATCCACGGGGTCACCTGCGGGCAGCCGAACCGCGCTCGCCAGCCGGGACAGCGCGTCCTCGTAGGCGGGCCGCACCTGGGTGCCGGGCAGTCCGAGGGCTTCGGCGATCGCAGCGAGGAGCTGACGATCCGCGTCGGCGGCGATGGACGCGCCGGTCGGCTGCTCCGGCCAGGGGTCGGCCAACAGGGCTGGGTCGGTCCACAACGGTTCACCGTCGGCGCGCCAGTAGATTCCGATCTGCCAGCGCGGCAACGGCTCGCCCGGATACCACTTGCCCTGGCTGCGCTGGACCAGGCCCTGAGGTGCCCAGATCTTCTTGAGCCGATCGGCCAACACCGACGCCCGCGTGCGCTTGTCCGGACCGTCCGCGGCGACCGTCCACTCCGGGGCGGTCTGGTTGTCGATCGACACGAACGTCGGCTCGCCGCCGACGGTGAGCCGCACGTCGCCCGCACTGAGCCGCTCGTCAACTTTGGTGCCGAGGTCGGTGATGGCGGCCCACGCGGCCTCCGTGTACGGGAGCGTGACCCGTGGATCCTCGTGCACCCGCGTGACGGTGTTGGAGAAGTCGAGCACTGTCTCCGACTTGTCGGTCGCCCCGCTGATGGGCGCCGACGACGACGGATGCGGCGTCGCCGACAGCGGGATGTGCCCTTCGCCCGCGAAGAGGCCGGAGGTCGGATCCATCCCGATCCAACCCGCACCGGGGATGTACACCTCTGTCCACGCGTGCAGGTCGGTGAAATCGGCAGCGGGTCCCGAGGGGCCGTCGAGCGCCTTGACGTCAGACGCCAGCTGAACGAGGTAGCCGGAGACGAAGCGCGCCGCGTAGCCCATCTGGCGCAGGACCGACACCAGCAGCCACGCCGAATCACGGCACGAGCCGATGCCGCTGCGCAGGGTGAAATCGGGCGTCTGGACTCCCGGCTCCATGCGGAGGCTGTACCCGACGTCGGCGTTGATCGCGTGGTTGAGCGCCACCAGGAAGTCGATGGTCCGGGTCCCCGGTTTAACCGAGAAGTTCTGCACCCACGCCGCTACCAGATCGCCAGGGCCCGACCCCTCCTGCGCGGTGTCCTCGTCGACGGGCCGCAGGTAGGGCTTGAGATCCTCCAGCAGCGCCTTCGGGTATTCCCACCCGACCAGCTCGGCCCACTCCTCGATGAAGAAGTCGAACGGGTTGATGACCTTGAGATCGGCGATCAGGCCGACGGTGATCGTCAGGCTGCGCGCCCGGTTCGGGAAGACAAGGCGCGCCAGGAAGTTACCGAACGCGTCCTGCTGCCAGTTGACGAAGTGATCTGATGGTTCGACCGTCAGCGAATAAGCCTCGATGGGCGTCCGAGAATGCGGCGCGGGCCGCAGCCGGACCACGTGCGGGTACACCTCCACCAGCCTGTCGAAGGTGTAGCTGGTGCGATGCTCCAGCGCCACTTTGATTCCCATAGCGACAAATACCATCACACCGCGTGGTGCGGCGCATTGTGCGTGGCCCTCTGCAGGTGCGACGCGACTCGGAAAAGGTATCGTTTCGGCGTTGCGGGGAGTGTGGAATGCGCGTGCCGCTGGGCCGAACACCAGTGCCAGAACGCCTGCGATGACGATGCCGACCAGCCCGGCCGACCTCGACGACACCAGCGAGAACATGCCCGCCGCGCCCGCCAGCGCGGCCTGCGGGACCGAACTCGGGACCGAACTCGGGGCCGAGCACCATCGCACCTACCCCCGCGACCGTGGAGTCGGCAACCACGCCGATCGCCGTGAGCAGACACGCCAGGGTGAGGAACAACACGAACGGCATGCTGGATGTGGCCTCCTCCTTCGTCTGCCCGACCAATTGGTCCACTCGACGGCGTCGGCGGGATCGCCCTGCGCCTCGTCCTCGGCCACACCCACCTCGCCGCGGAGGATGTCTCGGACCGGTGCACGAAGGTCTTCCGGGCAGATGACCGGCACACGCAGCACGAGTCCGCACGGTAGCGTTTCTTCGTCGCAAGTCAGGGGCGCAATGGTGATTACGCCAGACCCAGGACGAACATGGCCGGCTGGTCGGACGGCGCGGACGTCGCCGGTGGCTTGCGCCGTCAAGCCCGGTGAGCACGGCGCCCTGCGCCAACTCCACTGGCGAAAATGCTGTCGGCCATGGAGCACAGCGCCGCCCTGGCCTGAGCCCACACAGTGAATTGGTGTCCGGCACACAGGCACTGTGCAGCTAGCCTGCCCTGTATGGCATTCAGGGGGCTTCTGGGCGGTGGGGCAGACGTCGAGACCGTGCTGCACGGCAATCGGGTGCGGCCGGGCGGGCAGGTCGACGGTGTGGTCAACATCAAAGGCGGACACACCAAGGTCAAAGTCAACTTCATCGAGCTGGCGTTGACCGCCCGGGTCGAGGTCGAGACCGAGGACCGCGAGTACGACTCCAACGTCGTCTATTACAAGAACCGCATCTCCGGCGGTTTCCAGCTCGAACCGAGCCAGGCCAGCCAGGTCCCGTTCGCACTGGACATTCCGTGGAACACGCCGTTCAACAACGTCGCGGGTACCAACCTGAACGGCGTAAAGATCGGCTTGCGCACCGAACTGGACATCGCGAGGTCGATGGACAAAAAGGACGTGGATCCACTCGAGGTGGTGGCGCTGCCGTCCCACGAGGCCATCGTCACGGGCTTGTTGCAGCTGGGTTTCCGGCTCAAGAGCTCCGACCTGGAACGCGGCCGCCTCAGCGGTTCGCCGTTGCCGTTCTATCAGGAAGTCGAGTTCGCACCCGCGAGCCAGTTCCGCAGCAAGATCAACGAACTCGAAGTCAAATTCGTCACCGACGAGCACGGGATGACGGTAGTCCTCGAGATCGACCGCCGTTCGATGTTCGGCTCCCGAGACAAGACGAACAAGTTCCACGTCGACCACGCCACCGCCGTGCATCAGGATTGGGCCTCGGTGATGCAGGGACACCTCGAATCGATCCTGGGTGACGGCTTCTTCGGCGGCATGCTCCCGAGCCGCGCGACACCCAACCTGCAATCGGCCCCGCCGCCCTACATTCCACCGCCGCCATACATCCCACCGCCGGCCTACATTCCGCCGCCGCAACCCGGCTGTCAGGCGCCGGCTGCCCCGATCCCGGTGGCTGCCGCAGCGACGGTGACGTCTCGCGGTGGCGTCACTCTCGGTAGGGGCAATGACGTCAACCTCAGCTCGCAGGCGCCGGGGCTGCATGAGGTAAGCGTGGGAGTCGGCTGGGGCCGGACGACCTCGGGCGGCACCGTGGACCTCGATCTCGCGGCTGTGATCGCCGACGGCAGCGGACGAGCGCTGGGTGACGACTACTTCGTCTTCTTCAACAATCTGCGCTCGCCCGAAGGAGCGATCGTGCACGGTGGCGATTCCACCAGTGGCGACAAACACGGCGACGACGAAGTCATCCGGGTCGATCTGGCGAGCTGCCCACCGCAGGCGCAGCGGATCGCGTTCATCGTCTCGATGGACGGATCGGGTGTGGCCACTCTCGGTGAGGTGACCGACGCCTACATCCGGATCGTGAACTCGGCCAACGGCAGTGAGATCGCCCGGTTCGACTTTGACGCACAGGCATCACGCGAGCCCGCGGTCGTCTTCGGTGAACTGCGCCGCACCGGCACCGACTGGACATTCGCCGCAGTCGGGCAAGGCAATCCGCAGGGCCTGGCAGGCGTCGTGCGAAGCTTCGGCCTGGACGTCTGAGTCCATGTCGACCGAAGGCGGACGTGTGGTTCTGCGATCCACGTGGCTGAGCAAGAAGGACGCGCGCGAGCGCGGGAGGGCGCTGATCGAGCGTGTCGACCACGACGCCCATGCCGAGTGCGCCTTGCCCGACAGGCGGCCGACGGTCGAGGAGTTCCTCGCCGCCCGCAACACCGACCGCCTCCAGGAAGTGCTGGCGTTGGGACACGGGCGGATGAGCGCCAGCCCGTTCGCTTTCTTCCGCGGTTCCGCTGGCCTGATGGCCCACGACCTCGCCGACGATCCGGTCACCGGTGTCCACGGGCAGATCTGCGGCGACGCCCATGCGGCCAACTTCGGCCTCTATGGCACCCATGACGGCCGAATCATCATGGATATCAACGACTTCGATGAGACCCTCATCGGCCCGTGGGAGTGGGATGTCAAGCGGCTAGCCACCAGTCTGGTGCTGGCGGGATGCACTGGCGCGACGGTAGGCGACAAGGTGAGCCGCAAGGCCGCCCGGCATGCGGCGCGTGCCTATCGCAAGGCGATGGAGCACCTTGCCGAGATCGGGTTCCTGGAGTCATGGTCGGCGATGGGCGACGAGTCCGCCATCGAACGTGCCGAAGCCGACGAGTTGTTCGACGACTTCGCCGAGGCGGCCACGAAAGCCGCGAAGAACAACAACGAGAGACTCGCAAGCCGGATCCTCGACCGCACCAACGACGACCATTGGCACTTCGTCGCCGACCCGCCGATCCTGACCCTGGTATCAGCCGAGACCAAGCGCGCCATGCTCGATGCGCTGCCCGAGTACTACGGCACGCTGCGGCGCGCCTGGCAGCCACTGGCACTGCGGTTCCGTCCGCGCGACGCCGCCATGCGCATCGTCGGCACCGGCAGCGTCGGCATGCGCGCCTACGTCGTTCTGATGCAGGGCAACGGCGACGAGGTGCTGGTCCTGCAGGTGAAACAAGCTGGCCCGTCGGCACTTTCGCCGTACCTACCCGCAGGAACCGGTCAGCACGAGGGCCAGCGGATTGTGTTGGGCGCCCGTCTCGTGCAAGCCGAGACCGACCCGTTCTTGGGCTGGACGACGATCGAGGACCGGCCGTACATCGTACGCCAGTTCCGCAACCGCAAGGGGTCCATCGACGCCACTCTGCTCTCCGCCGGACATCTGGACGACTACGCGCGGCTCGCCGGCGCATTGCTCGCCCGTGCGCACAGCCGCTCGATCGACCCGCGGGTGCTGGCGGCCTATCTCAAGGACGGTAGGGACTTCGACACCGCCATCGAGCACTTCGCGATGAAATATGCCGAGCAGGTGCACCGCGATCACGCAGACATGATCGCGTTGATCAGGGACGGCCGCATCGAAGCGGGTGCCGAACCCGGGGACTAATCGTGACTCTGCCGGACCAGCTTGATGGCCAACTCGTCAGCGGGTACGTCGTGCTCCTCGGCGCAGCGGATCGAAACCCTGGCGTCGGCACCGCAGCCGTCGTGAGTCAGCTTGAGGCGCACGCCTTTCTGCGCGTGCTGCTTGCCCCACTGGAACATCGCCCAGACGACAGGCATGAAGTTGGTGCCCGCGTCGGTGAGCACATACTCGTCGCGCACCCGTTGGCCGGGCTCACGGTAGGGCTGCTTGGCCAGCAGGCCGACCTCGACGAGTTCCGACAGGCGCGCCGACGTGGCCGCCTTGGTGATGCCGACCCGCCGGGCGAAATCGTCGAATCGGGTGGTGCCGTAGTACGCCTCGCGCATGATCAGCATCGCCGAGCGCGTGCCGACCAGGCTCATCGTCTGCTCGATCGGGCACTGCCCCACGGCAGACCAGGAATCGCGATCGGCGAGCGGTCCCAATAGACGGGTCATGGAATCCACTCTACCGCTGAGTTGTTCTAACTATACCTAGCTGATAGCTAGATACAGAGAGCAGAACTCAGCGACGAGATTCAGGAGGCAGTCATGCGCAGGGCGCGGCGCGGTCATCGTGGGGGCTGTCCGCACCCCGATCGGAAAGGGCAAAGCCAACGGTGCGCTGCACGACATCCTGCCCGCCGACCTGCTGGTGCACAGTTTGCGCGAGTTGGTCGAGCGCACCGGAATCGACCCGGCCACGATCGACGACGTGATCGCCGGAGCCGTCACCCAGGCGGACTGTGGTCGGGTCTGATCCCCTCTCTATGCTGACCGGCGTCATCCCGGCCACCGAAAAGGTGCTCACGAAGACAGGTTTGACGCGCTCGGACATCGACCTGTTCGAAGTCAACGAGGCATTCGCTCCCGTGGTGGCGTCGTGGGCCCACGACACCGGCGCCGATCTGACGAAGACCAACGTCAACGGCGGCGCCATCGCGATCGGGCATCCGCTCGGCGCCAGCGGTGTACGCATCATGACGACGCTGGTCAACGCGCTCGAAGGGTGCCACCTTCCAAAGGTCCCCCGACGACGCCGTCGTTGGCGCGGAATTCGGCGACGATGTTCTGGTTCAGTTCTTGCAGAGCTTTGCCTGAGGGTGTTGTTGACATGTGTGGCACAAGTGCTCGTGCCGTTTCGTCTATTCCTCCGGATGGGTGCCGCGTGCGTCCAGGCGGCGCAACACGGTGTCGACGAGCGCCGGGTCGGTGCCCGACTCGGTCCTGGCCTCCACCACCGACCTGCGCGCGGCGGCCAGCAACTCGTCCTTGATCGCGTTGCTGGTCTGCGCATGCTCGACGTGGACGGCGTTCTCCTCGTCGCTGTGTTCTTCGGGCTGGAAACCTAGTGAATGCCACATTCGTTCGGCATTCTCGCGCGCATGGTCCAGAACATCGCCTTCGAGACCGTGGTGCTGCTGCAGTTCATCGAGCCGCGCGAAGCTGGCGTCGCGCGCCCTGCGGATCAGCTTCTGCTCCGCCTCGTAGAGTTCGGCCTGCGGCACGGCGACGCGCAGGCGGCGGGCGAGTGCCGGCAGCGTCAGCCCCTGCACCAGGAGCGTCACGATGATCACGACGAACGCGATGAAGATCAGGCGGTCGCGCTGCGGGAAGTTCGCGGGCAGGGCCAGTACCGCTGCGAGGGTGACGACACCGCGCATGCCCGCCCACGACGCGACGCTCATCTCCCGCCAGCCCACCGGTTCAGCCGCGGGCCCGCCGGAACGCTTTCGTAGCCGCTCGTCAAGCGAGGCGACAGGGAAGATCCACGCGAACCTGATCACGATCACCACCGCGGTGATGGCCAGTGCCTGCCAGATCAGCACGCTGATCGGCCCGTCCACCGCCGCGGCAACAAAGCGCAACTCCAGTCCCACGAACGCGAATGCGGCGCCGACGAGCACGAGTTCGAGAATTTCCCACGTCGTATTCGCCACCAGTCGCGTCTGGGAGGACTCCACGTCGCTGTAACGGCTCAGTGCCAACGCCACCGTGACGACGGCCAGCACTCCGCTGCCGTGGGCGGCGTCGGCAGCGACGTACGCCGCAAACGGAATGACCAGCACCAAGGCACTTCCTGCGGGATGCGCAGGCAACCGGGCCAGCAACCATCTGGAGAGGAGTGCCGACAGCAGCCCGACGCCGACACCGACCACCACCGCGGTAGCCAGCGCGGTGCCCAACTTCCACGGTGACAGCGCACCTGTCAGTGCGGCGGCGACAGCTACCTCGTAGAGCACCAGCGCCGTCGCGTCATTGGACAGCCCCTCACCCTCCAGGATGGTGCGCAACCGGCGCGGCAGCCCCAACTTTCGGGCCACCGCCGTCGCGGCGACGGCGTCTGGCGGACCGACCGCCGCGCCGAGGGCCAGAGCCGCCAGAATCGGAAGACCAGGCACGATCGCCGCGGCGACCGCGGCCACCGCGAATGCCGTCACGGCCACCAGGGCGACGGCCAGCAGCCCGATCGCCCTCCGGTTGTCCAGGAACTCCCGCCACGACGTTCGGCGTGCAGCGGCGAACAGCAATGGTGGGAGGAGGAGGGGCAGGATCAGATCGGGGTTGACCTGCGGAATGCCGACGCCGGGAATCAGGGTCACCAGCAGCCCGAAGAGCAGCAGGACCGCCGGATACGGCAGCGTCATACGCTGCGCGAGCGGCGCAAGCAGGACGGTAGCCAGCACGAGCACCAGCGCCAAAGTCAGAGTCGCCACGCGTCGGGATACCCACTATCGGGTCATCGGCCGTGATCGGCCAGGGAACTATTCGCCGGCTCCCGCACTCCAAGCACCGGCGAGGAGATTTATGGTGTACAAACGGCAACCCGGAGGACCCTGTGGAGGGGATCCAGTTCGGGCAGCTTCCGGCGCCAAGCGCGGACCTCAGCCGGGTTGAGCGAGCCTCACGTGGTGCAGATCCATCAGTTCGGCGAGATCGACGGCAGGCTCTATGTCGATATGCGCCTGGTCGAAGGGGCCGACCTCCCCACACTCGTGGCCCGCGAGCCGATGCCGCCGGAACGCACGGTCATAGTCGTCGTGCAGGTCGCGTCAGCGCTGAATGCCGCACACCAGAGCGGCCTGGTGCACCGCGATGTTCCTTCCGTCCAATGTTCTGGTCACCGCGAATGACTTCGCCTATCTGATCGACTTAGAGATCGCCCGATCCGCCTCGGAAATGGGAATGACGAATACCGGCCAGGTGATCGGCAGCCACGCCGCCGCCCACGCCATGGCCCCAGACACGGCCACCGCAGACACCGCGTCCTCAAACACCGTGGCCACCGAGTCGGCCGCCACAGCACGCCCGCACGCAACGGCACAGCGGCCCAATCCCGATGCCACGCAACGCCGACCGAAAGCCAAGCCCCCGCAGGCGCGGTTGGGACGCCAGTTTCTGCTGGCCGCGCTGGCGGCTGCGCTCTGTGCCTACGTCTACGTCGCCGCCAACCGCGAGCCTGCGCCGTTGTCACCGACGCAAAGTACCCAGCAACACGATCGAGCCGAGCAGTTGACGGGCGGCGCGGACGTTACTTCTGTGGCGCGACGTCCTTCGGGAGTTGATCATCCTTCTTGGGTTTGGCATCGATGCCGGATTCCTTACGCTGCTGCGCCGTGATCGGCGCAGGTGCGTCGGTCAGCGGATCGACGCCGCCACCCGACTTCGGAAACGCGATCACCTCGCGGATCGAGTCGGTCCCGGCCAGCAGAGCGACGATCCGGTCCCAGCCGAACGCGATGCCGCCGTGCGGAGGGGCACCGAAGGTGAAGGCGTCCAACAGGAATCCGAACTTCTCGCGCGCCTCGTGGTGATCGATGCCCATCATCGCGAACACCCGCTCCTGAATGTCGCTACGGTGGATACGGATCGACCCCCCGCCGATCTCATTGCCGTTGCAGACGATGTCGTAGGCGTTGGCGAGCGCGCCGCCAGGATCGGTGTCGAACGTCGCCTCCGACTCCGGCTTCGGTGAGGTGAACGCGTGGTGCACCGCGGTCCACGCGCCGGAGCCGACCGCGACATCGCCTGCCGCCGTCGCGTCGTCGGCGGCCTCGAACAGCGGCCAGTCGACCACCCAGGTAAACGCCCACGCGTCCGGGTCGATCATGTCGAGCCGCTTCGCGATCTCGATGCGCGTGGCGCCCAGCAGCGCTCGGGCTGCTCTCGCAGCGCCCGCGGCGAAAAAGATGCAGTCGCCCGGCACGGCGCCGACGTGACCGGCCAGCCCGTCGCGCTCGGCGTCGGTCAGGTTCTTGGCCACCGGCCCGGCCAACGAGCCGTCCTCGGACACCAACACATACGCCAGGCCCTTGTGCCCACGCTGCTTGGCGAACTCCTGCCAGCCGTCGAGTGTGCGACGGGGTTGCGACGCGCCGCCCGGCATGACGACCGCACCCACGTACGCCGCCTGGAAGACACGGAAAGTGGTGGCAGAGAAGAAACCTGTACATTCGACGAGCTCCACACCGAAGCGGAGATCCGGTTTGTCCGAGCCGAACCGGCGCATCGCTTCGGCGTAATCGATCCGCGGGAGCGGGGTCGGCAGGTCGTACCCGATCAACGCCCAGATCGCCGTCAGCACTTCCTCGGTGACGGCCATGATGTCGTCGGAATCGACGAAACTCATCTCGAGGTCGAGCTGCGTGAACTCGGGCTGCCGGTCCGCGCGGAAATCCTCGTCGCGGTAGCACCGGGCGATCTGGTAGTACCGCTCCATCCCGCCGACCATCAGCAGCTGCTTGAACAGCTGCGGGCTCTGCGGCAGTGCGTAGAAACTGCCGGGCTGCAGGCGCGCGGGCACCAGGAAGTCGCGTGCCCCTTCCGGGGTCGACCGCGTCATCGTCGGCGTCTCGATCTCGACGAAATGGTGCCCGCCGAGCACCGAGCGAGCGGCAGCGTTGACCTTCGACCGCAATCGCAGCGCGTCACCTGGTCCACCCGGTCGGCGCAGATCGAGATAGCGGTAGCGCAAGCGCGCCTCTTCGCCTGCGACCTCGTCGAGCTGGAAGGGCAGCGGCGCGCTCTCCCCCAGCACCGTCAGGGTGGTCGCATTGACCTCGATGGCGCCGGTGGGGATTTCGGCGTTCTCGTTGCCCGCGGGTCGGGTTTCGACGACTCCGGTCACCAGGACGCAGAACTCGGCCCGCAACCGGTGTGCTGCGGCCAGCACCTCGGGATCGCGGAACACCACCTGGGTGACGCCGTGCCAACTTCCCGTGTCGCTGCGGTCCTGCCCTCCGGATGCGTCGCGCAGGTCGATGAAGATGACGCCGCCGTGGTCGCGTCGCCGCGCGACCCACCCGGCCAGCGTGACCGTCTGCCCGGCGTCACCGGCCCGCAACGATCCGGCGTCGTGACTGCGCAGCACGAAAACTCCTCATGGATTGGGGATGAGCCGACTGCACAGTCTAGAGGGGGACCGCTACGTCATTTCTGCGCTGACCCCCGCGCGGGTAACTTCGGTCAGTATGGATGTCGCAGTCGTGGGACCGGGCGCCGTCGGAGCTACCATCGCCGCCTATCTGCACGCGGCGGGCAACTCGGTGCGGCTGTGCGGCCGCACGCCCCGCGACGGCATCGAGGTGCGCCCCGACGCCCACATCGGCGGCGGTCAGCCGATCGTCGTGCCCGGCCCGGTCCACACCGACCCGGCGGACGTCGACAGGCCTGTTGAACTCGTGGTGCTGGCGGTCAAGGCGACGCAGGTCGACGCCGCGGCGCCGTGGCTGCACGCGCTGTGCGGCCCTGAGACCGTCGTGGGTGTGTTCCAAAACGGGATCGAGCAGATCGAGCTGGTAGGCCCGCACTGTCCCATATCGGGCGTCGCCCCTGCGATCGTGTGGTTCGGCGCCGAGACCCAACCCCACGGCTGGGTGCGGCTACGCAACGAACCGGCAGTGACCTTGCCCACCGGCACACCGGGTGAATTCCTGGCCGACGTGTTGCGCCGGGCGGGGTGCCCCGTCATCCTCGCCGAGGATTTCAACACCGCTGCCTGGCGCAAACTGCTGGTCAACGCCGCTGCCGGCCTGATGGCGCTGACCGGACGCCGCATGGGCATGTTCCGCCGCGACGACGTGGCGGCGCTGACGCGCCGCTATCTCACCGAGTGCGTGGATGTCGGCCGCGCCGAGCGCGCCTACCTGCCCGACGACGTCGTCGACGAGGTGGTCGGCGCCTTCGCCGCAGGCGCGCCGGACGGGGGGACGTCGATACTGGCCGACCGGGAAGCGCACCGCCCCATGGAGTGGGACGTCCGCAACGGCATCATCTCGCGCATGGGCCGCGAACACGGGATCGCGACACCGATCAGCGACATCCTCGTACCGCTGTTGGCCGCGACGAGCGACGGACCGGGTTGAATTGACAAAGACACTGGACCAGCCCCGAACCGCGCGGAGTCGGCACCACCCGCACGGTGACGATGCCCGATTCGGCGCGCTCTCGCTCAGTACAGACCCTCCCACGCCGAACGCCTGACGGCATCGGGGTCCTCGACGGTGATGTCGCGGCTGGTCTGGATCACCCTTGTGGCCCGAGATCCTGCGTCGTAGACCGGCCACTGTCGGTCCCACTCCTGGTCGGAGTCCCAGCCGTGGGTAGCAAAATTGAGCCAGGTGCGCTGCATCCGCCTGCCCACCGACGGCTGCACCCGGCGCCCGAGCGGGTGCAGCTTGCGGCCGAGGAACGAGCCGTAACTGTGCTGGACGTGGACGATCTCGCTGCCGTGCGTGGCCCCGAGCCCCAGCGCCCGAAGCGTCCACGTCGCGTGTTCGAACCGGTACACGTGGGTCCGAGCGCGCGCGCCGTAGGCGTCGGCGAACGCCCACACCGGGGCGCCGAACATCACGTCGGACCCGAAGTCGATGAGTTCGCGGCGGCGCGGGTACGCGGTGTAGGCGCCGAGCACGCGGTCCCTGGCCTGCGGTGCCCAACGGTCGAAGTACGCGTCGATGCTCTCGACGGTGGTCGGCAGCATTGGCGGCTTGGTCCACGCGAACATCGACGCCTCGTGGCTGTTGGTGCCGATGATCAGCGGAACAGGGCGGATGGCGCCCTGCCGCGCCGCGTCGATCGGATGCCGCGGCAGCAGGTCCACACCGTGGGTCAGGCCATAGGCCAGCGTCGGCGACGACGCGGCACTCTCCTGCTGCAGGCGTCCGGCTGCGCGCAGCAGCGGGCGCTGCGCCAGGTCCTTGATGGAATCCGGGCCCACCCCGAGGAGTTCGGTGAAGCGTCGGGTGTTCGCAGCGCGCAGGTCGCGGTCGGCGATGAGCGGTAGCGCGGGACTCTGGGCGATCGCGCGCGCGAACAGTCCGTCAGCCGCGGGGCTCGCCAGTAGCGCGAGCACCGACGTCGCGCCCGCCGATTCACCGAACACCGTGACCCGGTCGGGGGCACCGCCGAACGCTGCGATGTTGTCCTGCACCCAGCGCAGCGCGGCGATCTGGTCGCGCAGGCACAAGTTGTCGTCGAATCCCTCACCGAGGTCGCCGAGTTCCAGACCGCCGAACACGCCGATCCGGTAAGTCACGTTCACGACGACGACGTTGCCGTTGGCGGCCAGCCGTGACCCGTTATAGAGCTGGAGTTGGCCTGCTCCGTAGACGAATGCTCCGCCCGGGATCCACACCATCACCGGTAACGGTCCCGAAGTGGTGGCGGGCGGCGACCACACCGTGAGCGTCAGACAAGCCTCGTCGCGCACCTTCGGATCGTCGCGGCCACCACCGACCAGGGTCTTGCCCTGTGGGGGCAGTGGGCCGTGCTCGGTGGCGTCGCGAACCCCGGTCCACGGGCGCAGCGGGCGCGGCGCGGCGAACCGCCGCTCCCCCAACGGTTGCTCGGCATACGCCAGTCCGCGCCACACGGACACCCCGCCCTCGACCGTGCCGCGTACGTCGCCGGACACGGTGTGCGCGACGGTCGATCGTTCGGCAAGGCTGACCACACGTAAATCGTAGTGTGGGAAGCTGAATGTGCTGGCACCCGAGGTGTGCCGGGTCCGGGAACGTAGGTCGAGACGACGAGGTTGGTGCGATGACCTTCAACGAGGGCATGCGAATCGATACGAGCACCACCAACACTCCCGGTGGTGGTCGAGGTCCGGGCCGGGGGATCGCGGTCGGTGGTGGGATCGGTGGTCTGCTGATCGTGGTGGTGGCGCTGTTCCTCGGCGTCGACCCCAACACCGTGGTGACTCAGCAGACCGGGCCCAGTGACACCGCGGGAACCGTCGACATCAGCATGTGCAAGACCGGCGAGGACGCCAACACCTACGTGCAGTGCCGGGTGATCGCCACCGCGAACTCGCTCGACGGCGTGTGGCCCACCCTCTACCCGCAGTACACCAAGCCCGAGGTCACCCTGTTTAGCGGAAGCGTCGACACTGCGTGCGGCCCGGCCAGCAGCGACGTGGGCCCGTTCTACTGCCCCGCCGACCAGATCGCCTACTTCGACACCGACTTCTTCCAGGTGCTCGCGGACGACTTCGGTTCCACCGGTGGGCCGTTGGCGCAGGAGTACGTGGTGGCCCACGAATTCGGACACCATGTGCAGAACCTGCAGGGTCTGCTGGGCCGCGCCCAGCAGGGCGCGCAGGGCGCCAACGGAAGCGGTGTGCGCAGCGAACTGCAGGCCGACTGCTACGCGGGGGTGTGGGCCCACCACGCCGCGGTGACGAGGCAGACCGACACCGGGGTGCCCTACCTCGAACCGCTGACCGACGCCGACATCAACGACGCCCTGTCGGCGGCGGCATCGGTGGGCGACGACCGCATCCAGCAGTCCACCAGCGGCCAGGTGAACCCCGAGGCGTGGACCCACGGCTCATCGGAACAACGCGTGTACTGGTTTCGTGAGGGCTACCGCACCGGCGACATGAACGCATGCGACACTTGGTCTGCGACCAACCTTGGTTAGAGCGCAGAGCGCGGTCGACGCGGTAGCCGACCGCTACCTCGACACCGTCGCCGAACTGGACCCCTGCGCGGCGACCGAAATGGGCGTGGCGGGCCACGACGATCGCATCACCGACTACTCCCCCGACGGCCTCGCCGCGCGCGCCGAGGCCGCGCGGTCGGCGCTGCGCGATCTGGACACCGTCGCTCCCGCGGACGACGTGGATGCCGTGACGATTGCGGCGATGCGCGAACGACTCGGCGTAACAGTGGCTTTGCACGACGCGGGGTGCGACGTCGGTGAGTTGAACGTCATCGCGTCGCCGCTGCAGACCATGCGCGACGTGTTCGACCTGATGGCCACCGACACCCACGAGGACTGGGCTGTCATCGCCGGGCGGCTGGCGCAGGTACCCGACGGTGTCGAGAGGTACGCCGCCGGGCTGCGTTCCGCTGTGGGCTCCGGCCATCCGCCTGCGGCGCGTCAGGTGCTGCGCGGTATCGAACAGGCGGGACGCACCCAGCAGTTGTTCGTCGACATGGTCGAAGCCGCTCCGTCGGGCAACGCCCCGCTGATCTCGACGTTGCAGAACGCAGCCGCCGGTGCCGGCGAGGCGTACGCCCGGCTGGTGACCGTGTTGCGCGACGAGATCGCCCCCGCCGCACGCGAAAAGGACGCCTTCGGCCGTGAGCGCTACCAGCTGTTCTCCCGCGCGTTCCTGGGCGCCGGGATCGACCTCGACGAGACCTACGACTGGGGCCTGCGCCAGCTGGATTCCATTGTCGCCGAACAAGAATTGATAGCCGCCAAGCTGTACCCGGGCGCCTCGATCGGCGAGACCCTGACGCGGCTGAACACCGAACCCCGCTACCTGCTGTCGAGTACCGACGCGCTGCAACGCTGGATGCAGGACCTCTCCGATCGAGCGGTGGCCGAACTCGGCGACACCCATTTCGACATCGACGAACCACTGCGCAACCTCGAATGCCGCATCGCGCCCACCCAGAACGGCGGTATCTACTACACCGGCCCGTCCGAGGACCTATCGCGCCCGGGGCGGATGTGGTGGTCGGTACCGCCGGGTGTCGACACCTTCCACACCTGGCAGGAGACCACCACCGTCTTCCACGAGGGCGTGCCCGGACACCATCTGCAGGTGGGGCGCGCGGTGGTGCTGGCCGGTGAGTTGAATCGGTGGCGCAGGCTGGGCTGCTGGGTGTCCGGGCACGGCGAGGGCTGGGCCCTGTATGCCGAGCGGCTGATGGCCGAGCTCGGCTGGCTCGACGACCCGGGAAACCGAATCGGAATGCTTGACGCACAACGGTTCCGAGCGGCCCGCGTCGCCATCGACATCGGCGTGCACTGCGGACTGCGCGCCCCCGACGGTGGAGTGTGGGATGCAGGGCGGGCGTGGGACTTCCTGCGCACGCATTCCGCGATGTCCGAAGACGCCCTGCGATTCGAATTGGACCGCTACCTCGGCTGGCCGGGACAGGCTCCGTCCTACGCTGTGGGACAACGTATCTGGCAGCAGTTGCGCGCCGATCTCACCGGCCGGGGTATGCCGCTGCGCGAGTTTCACAGCC
Source organism: Mycobacterium sp. (assembly GCA_051306175.1). Classification (GTDB taxonomy): domain Bacteria; phylum Actinomycetota; class Actinomycetes; order Mycobacteriales; family Mycobacteriaceae; genus Mycobacterium. The sequence goes on from JBPPMS010000021.1 coordinate 99,923, forward strand.
GCGCTCTCGATCTCGGTGGGCTCGGGTTGGACGTGCTGCGTTCGACGCTGCTCAACGCGAACTAGAACAGGGCGGGCTGCACAGCGGCGGCGACGGGTGCAGGCGTGGCCGGGCTGAATAACCGCTGGTCGCCGCCCGCGGCGGCGATCGCCGAGAGCAACGCGTCGAGCTGCTCCTCGGAATCCGTCAGGTGCGGCAGCACCGGCGCCACCTTGACGTGGCAGTCCAGGCCGGTGTCGCGCACGGCGCTGACAAGCGCAAGCCGTGCGGCCGGGGTGAGAATGCCGGGGTGGGAGTGCCGGGTTCGACGTCCCGGTGCACCTGCGGATCGAGCACCGCAAGCGAGATCGCCACGCCGGCACCGACAGTCGATGCCGCATCGGAGATCAACGGTAGGTCACGGCGCAACAGTGTGCCCTTGGTCAGGATCGAGAACGGCGTACCCGAGGCTGCCAACGCGCCCAGGATGCCCGGCATCAGCGCGTACCGGCCTTCGGCGCGCTGGTAGGGATCGGTGTTGGTGCCCAGCGCCGCCACGGTCGATGCGACCGTGGCGGTGGCAGCGAGTGCGATGTTATGTGTGGGTCAGTTCACCACTGTCCGAGTTGGCAGCGTGGGCTGTACAGATCTTCGTGCTGCACGACCACCTCGTTGTCGACGGCGATCTCGCAGCGGGCGGTCGGGGGGCCGACACTGCCGCGGGTGGTGCTGCTGACGCTCAGGAAGCCCCACTGCGGATCGGCGAGCGACGTCTCGAACACCCAGGGGGCATCCGGTGTCAGGAAGACGTTCTCGTTCTTCATGAACGCGTAGGGATCCGCGTTGTAGGCGTCCATGCTCGGCGGCTCGTTGGTCAGGTAATACAGGTTGAAGTCGTAGGGAGCTCCGACCGTGATCGAGTACCGGACGTTGGGGGCGGCCGGGTCCGGCTCAGCGTTCGCCGTCGCCTGGCTCCCTGCCATCGAAGCAGCCGCCAGCATGATCGCCGCACCGACGGTGCTTGTCGCCTTCCGCATACTCGTCATATCGACGACGCTACCGGATCGTTACATCGGGCCTCATGGTCGCCAGCGCGTGATCCCCCAAACACAAATTGGCGGCTGGGTAACAGGTTAATCCGTTCGTCACACACAGATATTTCTCAGAAACACGAGAGCCTTAACGTCCCGGATCGACACCTTAGGGGTGTCCGGGCGGTTCGCCGCCAGAGTTATCCCCTCCCTTTCAGCGCTCCTTGCCGCGGTGCGGTGTGCAGTGCTGTCACATTGACGGAAAGGCTGTAGATGCGACTACCACGACGCTCCTCGTTGAGCAGATCGGCGTTAGCTGCGGGAAGCGTCTTGGTGGCAAGTAGCTTGTTGCTGACAAGTTGCGGTAGCAGAGCAGGCGACAGCGAGGCGGGCAGCAGTGCCGAGTCGTGCGTCGACACCTCTGGCGACACCATCAAAGTCGGCGCGCTGAACTCGCTCTCGGGCACGATGGCTATCTCCGAGGTCACCGTTCGGAATGCGATCGAGCTGGCAGTGGAAGAGATCAACGCCGACGGAGGAGTGTTGGACAAGCAGATCGAGCTGATCGGCGAGGACGGCGCCTCGGAGCCCACCATTTTCGCGGAGAAAGCCGAGAAGCTGATCAGCGACGACTGCGTCGCAGCGGTTTTCGGCGGTTGGACCAGCTCGAGCCGCAAGGCGATGCTGCCAGTCTTCGAGTCCAACAACTCGTTGCTGTACTACCCGGTGCAGTACGAAGGCCTGGAATCCTCCCCCAACATCTTCTACACCGGCGCCACCACCAACCAGCAGATCATCCCTGCCTTGGATTACCTCAAGGAAGAGGGCATCAAGAGCCTCTACCTCGTTGGTAGCGACTACGTCTTCCCGCAGACCGCCAACCGCATCATCAAGGCATACGCGGCGGCCAACGGTATCGAGATCAAGGGTGAGGACCTGACGCCGCTGGGCTCCACCGACTTCTCTACCATCGTCGGCAAGGTGCGTACCGCCGACGCCGACGCGGTGTTCAACACCCTCAACGGCGACTCCAATGTGGCGTTCTTCCGTGAGTACAAGAACGTCGGCCTGACACCCGAAGCGATGCCGGTCGTTTCGGTGTCGATCGCCGAGGAAGAGGTCGGCGGTATCGGAGTCCAGAACATCGAGGGGCAGTTGACCGCCTGGAACTACTACCAAACCATCGACACCCCGGTGAACACGGCGTTCGTCGAGGCGTTCAAGGCCAAGTTCGGCGCGGACAAGCCCACCTCGGATCCGATGGAGGCCGCCTACGTCTCGGTGTACCTGTGGAAGAACACCGTCGAGAAGGCGAACTCGTTCGCAGTGGCCGACATTCAGGCCGCCGCAGGCGGCGTGACGTTCGAGGCACCTGAGGGCCTCGTCACCATCGACGGCGAGAATCACCACATCACCAAGACCGCCCGCATCGGCAGGATCGATCCCGACAGCTTGATCTACACCATCTGGGAATCACCTGGCCCGATCGAGCCCGATCCCTGCCTGAGGACATACCCGTGGGCCGCTGAACTGGCCTGCTGATCCAATTATGGATGTTCTGATCCAACAGCTGACAACAGGATTGAGCCTCGGCTCGATCCTGTTGTTGGCTGCTCTAGGCCTGTCCCTGACCTTTGGTCAGATGGGCGTCATCAACATGGCGCACGGCGAGTTCATCATGGCGGGCTGCTACACGGCGTTTCTCGTCCAACAGGTGATCTCCAGCGCCGGTGCGTCGCTTCTCATCTCGCTGGTCGTCGGCTTCGTGGTCGGCGGATTGATGGGCGTTCTGCTGGAGATCACGTTGATCCAGCGGATGTATGACCGCCCATTGGACACACTGCTCGTCACGTTCGGCGTCGGACTCGTCCTTCAGCAGATCGCCCGCGACCTGTTCGGTGCTCCTGCGAAGAACGTCGTCGCGCCGGAGTGGCTCAATGGCGGTGTCGACATCCTCGGCGCCGTGGTACCCAAGACCAGGCTGTTCATCCTGGTGCTGGCCATCGTCTGCGTCGTGGCGCTCGCCGTCGCCCTCAAGGTGAGCCCGATGGGCAGACGCATCCGAGCGGTGGTCCAAAACCGCGATCTCGCTGAGACCAGCGGCATTTCGAGCCGCAAGACTGATGTCACGACGTTCTTCATAGGGTCCGGTCTGGCGGGTGTGGCCGGGGTCGCGTTGACGTTGATCGGCTCCACCAGTCCGACGATCGGGCAGAGCTATCTGATCGATGCATTCCTGGTGGTGGTGATCGGCGGCCTGGGCCAGATCAAGGGCACCGTCATCGCCGCCTTCGCCCTGGGGCTGCTGAACTCGTTCATCGAGTACAACACCACGGCGTCGACGGCCAAGGTGATCGTGTTCGTGATCATCGTGATCGTGCTGCAGGTCCGTCCACAGGGGCTGTTCACTGTCCGCACAAGGAGTTTGGTATGACTCGTCTCACCAGATTGCTCGGACGGTGGCAGACCTGGGCGGGGTTCGGAGTGGCAGCGGTGCTGCTGTTCGGCGTGGCGCCTGCGCTCCTCACCGATTTCCGGCTCGGCCAGCTGGCGAAATTTCTGTGCTTCGCCATCGTCGCGGTCGGCATCGGATTGGCTTGGGGCCGAGGGGGAATGCTCGTCCTGGGCCAGGGTGTCTTCTTCGGCATCGGCGGCTACATCATGGGCATGCACCTCAAGATCGCCGACGCCGAGTTCCAGGACGAGGCCGTACCCGATTTTATGCAGATCGCGGGCATCCGCGAATTGCCCGCCTACTGGGTACCGTTCGCGTCACCGGTGGTGACGCTGCTGGCGATCATCTTCATTCCCACAGTGATCGCCGCAGCGCTCGGGTTCGGCGTGTTCAAACGGCGCGTCAAGGGCGCATATTTCGCGATCCTTTCGCAGGCGCTGGCAGCCGCGTTGGCGATCATGCTGGTTGGGCAGGACACACTCGGTGGCAGCAACGGACTCAACCGATTCCGCACCTTCCTCGGATTCGATCTCCGCGATCCGGTGAACCGCCAGATGCTGTACTTCATTGCCGCAGCCGTGCTGCTGATCGTTGTCCTGGCAGCTCGACAGCTCATGCAGAGCCGGTACGGCGAGCTTCTCGTCGCCGTGCGGGACGGCGAGGAGCGGGTGCGCTTCCTCGGCTACGACCCGGCCAACATCAAGGTGGTGGCCTACACCGTGGCCGCGTTGTTCGCCAGCATCGCAGGCGCTCTGTTCACACCGATCGTCGGATTCATCGCGCCGTCACAGGTGGGCATCCTGGCGTCGATCACATTCCTCATCGGTGTGGCGATCGGCGGTAGGGCGACTCTGCTGGGCCCTGTCCTCGGCGCGATCGGCGTGGCCTGGGCGCAATCGCTGTTTTCCGAACAGTTCCCGTCAGCGTGGACATACGGACAGGGAGCGCTGTTCATCCTGGTGGTCGGCTTCTTCCCGGCCGGACTCGCCGGCCTCGGTGTGCTGTTCGCCCGACGGCGCAAACAGGCGGGCGCTGAGCCCGAACCACGTCCGGAGTCCGATGCAACCGAGGAGAAGGTCGGTGCCACGTCGTGAGCGACGAACAGCCAGTCTCCATTGAGAAGCCGGATTCCGTAGCGACACCGGAACCCGTCGCGGGCGGCAACGTCGGGATGGGGACAGAGTATCTCGAAGTCAGAGGGCTGACAGTCGATTTCGATGGCTTCAAGGCAGTATCAGGCGTCGACCTCACGCTGTTCCAAGGCGACCTGCGATTCCTCATCGGTCCTAACGGAGCCGGAAAGACGACCGTCATCGACGCAATCACCGGGCTCGTGTCGGCCACCGGATCGGTCAGCAAGTCCGGTGTCGAACTCCTCGGTAAGAAGGTGCACCAGATCGCGCGCCGCGGAGTGGGACGGACGTTCCAGACTGCGAGCGTCTTCGAGCAGCTCACGGTCTTGCAGAACCTCGACATCGCCGCGGGCGCAGGACGTTCGGTATGGACACTATTCCGGCGTCGCAACGGGGTGCTGCCGGCCATCGAGGAGGCACTGGAGATCACAGGGCTGGCCGATCTCGCCGAGAAACCGGCAGGGGTGCTGGCACACGGCCAGAAGCAGTGGCTGGAGATCGGCATGCTGCTCGTCCAGAACGCCGACGTGCTGCTGCTCGATGAGCCGGTGGCAGGTATGAGCCACGAGGAGCGCGAGGAGACCGGAAACCTGTTGCGGCGAATCGGCGGTGAGCGCACTGTGGTCGTCGTCGAACACGACATGGACTTCATGCGTGCGTTCGCCACCTCGGTGACCGTGCTGGCCCGCGGACAGGTGATCGCCGAAGGCTCGGTGGCCGAGGTGCAGGCCAATCCGAAGGTACAAGAGGTCTACCTCGGCACCGCCGCCGCAGGCTCCGACGGTGTGCCCGAAGAACTCGTCGAAGAAGGCAGCGCCTGATGTTGCAGATGGTCGATATCCACAGCGGCTACGGACGGTCGGAAGTCATTCACGGCGTCAGCATCGACGTGCCGTCCGACGGCGTCGCGGCGGTGATGGGTCACAACGGCGCGGGGAAGACTACGCTGCTGCGTGCGGCCGTCGGACTGCTGAAATGCAACTCCGGCAAGGTGCTCCTCGGCGGCGAGGACGTCACCAAGTTGCGGCCGTCGGCCCGCGTCGCGCGCGGATTAGCGTACGTGCCTCAGGGCCAGCAGTCGTTCGGTCAGCTGACGACCGCCGAGAACCTGCAGGTGGTCGCGGACGGCCGCAAGAACGGCAAGAGTCTGATCGACGAACAGCTCGTGCTGTTCCCCGCGCTCAAGGAGCTGCTGACGCGCCGCGCCGGGCTGCTCTCCGGCGGGCAGCGCCAGCAGCTGGCGATCGCGCGGGCCCTCATCACCGAGCCCACGATGTTGATCCTCGACGAACCGACCGAAGGCATCCAGCCATCTGTTGTCGCCGAGATCGAGGCGGCGATCACCGCGCTCACCCAGCGCGGCGACCTCGGCGTCCTGCTGGTGGAACAGCACATCGGGTTCGCACTGGAATCCGCGCAGCAGTACTACATTCTCGAGTCGGGTCGCGTCACCTCCACCGGCACCGGCGGTTCCGCGTCCGAAGCCGACGTCCGTGCCGCCATGTCGATCTGATCCCGACCGAAACGCGAGGCAAACCACCTTATTGTGTGCCCGCGCGCGCCCAGCCATGGATGGCAGGCTGCCAGCCACGACGGACCCAGCGCCAACTCAGATACCGTCGCACCGGTGGACTCAGCACCGCAATGTTGCTGCTCGGATTGCCGTTCATCGTCTTCGGCCCGGCAGCGTAGCGGGCGTGGTCATACTGCTGGCTAAGCTCCGCCAGCTTCCCCTGCCGCAGCAGCCGGACCGTCGCGGTGCTCGGCGGGCCAGTGCCACCCCTGGGCACAACGGTTCGCAATCGCAGTGATCCGATCGACGGTGGGATCGGGACAGTCGACGAGGAGTCAACGCGGCGCGGTCACAGCTCCAGTAGCAGACTGACCGGGCCGTCGTTGACGAGTTCGACCGACATGTCTGCGCCGAACACTCCGGTTTCGACACGTGCACCCAGCTTCCGAAGTTCCTGCGCGAAGGCGTCTACCAACGGCTCGGCGACGGGACGCGGCGCGGCGGCGTTCCACGACGGGCGCCTGCCCTTGACGGTGTTGGCGTACAGGGTGAACTGGCTGACCACCAGGATCGGGGCTCCGACATCGGCGGCGGAGCGCTCGTCGTCGAGAATCCTGAGTCGCCAGAGCTTTCCGGCGAGGCGATGCGCAACGTCCTCATCGTCGATGTGCGTGACGCCCACCAACGCCAGCAGACCCTGACCGGCGGGTTCGATCGCACCGACGACAATGCCGTCAACGACTACTCGCGCTGACGTAACGCGCTGGACGAGAACTCGCACGAGGACCGATGGTCGCAGGATCTCGCCGCGAGTGCGCGGCGGACGTGCATTCATCCGATCTCGCCTGGGGAAATGCACAGCGCGGTGTACGCCGACCACGAGGGCACACATTGGTACAGCAAACCCCGGCGCGCCGCGTACAAGAAGTGCGCCTTCGCGGACCATCCGCCTCGAATCGAAGAGGCTACCCCCGCAGGCGCGAAAGAACCTCGCCCAGCACAGCGTCGATGGTCACATCGGTCTGCTCACCGGAGCTCAAGTCCTTGACGCCGATGGTTCCCGCGTCGATGTCGCGGTCGCCCGCCACCAGCGCCAGCCGGGCACCGGAGCGGTCTGCGGCCCGCATCGCGCCCTTGAGTCCCCGGTCACCGTAGGAGAGGTCGACGCGCACGCCCGCGGCCCGCAGCGCTGCCGCCCGTACGGCCAGCTCCAGTTTGGCGGCATCGCCGAGCGGCACGCAGTACACGTCCACTCTTGACGTCGCCCCAGCGGCCTTGCCTTCGGCCCGCAGAGCCAGCAGCGCGCGGTCCACACCGAGCCCGAAGCCGATACCGGAGAGGTCTTGGCCGCCCAGCGACCGCATCAGCCCGTCGTACCGGCCGCCACCACCGATTCCGGACTGCGCGCCCAGACCGTCGTGCACGAATTCGAAGGTCGTCTTCGTGTAGTAGTCCAGGCCGCGCACCATCCGCGGATTGACCACGTAGGGCACGCCCACCGCATCCAGGTGCACGAGCACCGTCTCGAAGTGCCGCTTGGCGGCATCGGACAGGTGGTCGAGCATCACGGGCGCCTGCGCCGTCATCGCCTTGACCTCCGGCCGCTTGTCGTCGAGCACGCGCAGCGGGTTGAGCTCGGCACGCTTGCGGGTGGCCTCGTCCAAGTCGAGCCCAAACAGGAACTCCTGCAACAATTCCCGATACTGCGTGCGGCAGGAGTCGTCACCCAGCGAGGTGATCTCCAGCCGGAATCCGTCGAGCCCCAGCGCGCGGAAGCCCGCATCGGCGATGGCGATCACCTCGGCGTCCAAAGCAGGGTCGTCGACGCCGATGGCTTCGACCCCGACCTGCTGCAGCTGCCGGTAGCGTCCGGCTTGCGGACGTTCGTAGCGGAAGAACGGGCCCGCGTAGCTGAGCTTGACCGGCAACGCGCCCCTGTCGAGGCCGTGCTCGATCACCGCACGCATCACGCCCGCGGTGCCTTCCGGCCGCAAGGTGACCGACCGGTCGCCGCGGTCGGCGAACGTGTACATCTCCTTCGAGACGACGTCGGTGGACTCGCCCACGCCGCGCGCGAACAGCGCGGTGTCTTCGAAGATCGGCAACTCGACATGGCCGTACCCGGCTTTGCGTGCCTGCTCAACCAGGACGTCGCGCACGGCGACGAATTGGGCCGATTCCGGTGGCAGATAGTCGGGCACCCCTTTGGGCGCCGAGAAGTCACTCACAGTGTCAGACCTTTGAGGAACGGATTAGTGCGGCGTTCGGCGCCGATGGTGCTCTTCGGGCCGTGCCCCGGTAGTACCACGCATGCGTCGTCCAGCACCAACAGTTTGTTGACGATCGAGTTCAGCAGGTCGCGACCGCTACCTCCGGGCAGGTCGGTGCGCCCCACGGACCGCTGGAACAGCGTGTCACCCGTGCAGGCGAGCTCCTGGTCGTCGCCGTGCACGCGGAACACCACCGAGCCTTCGGTGTGCCCCGGTGTGTGGTCGACGGCGACGGTCAGGCCTGCCAACGGCAGCGTGGCGCCGTCGTCGTCCAACCCGATCACCTGCTTGGGCTCGGAGAACATCGCCCGTAGCGCTCGCTGCGCCAGCCGCGGACCGATGCCCTGGATCGGATCGGTGAGCATGTGTCTGTCCCTGGGATGGATGTAACTGGGGATACCGAACATGTCCGACACCTTCTGGGCCGACCAGATGTGGTCGACGTGCCCGTGGGTGAGTAGGACCGCCTCGGGCGTCAGTCGATGCTGGTCGAGGAGCTTGCGTAACCGCGGGAGCGCATTCTGGCCTGGATCGACGATGATGGCGTCGGCTCCTTCCCGCGGCGCGACGATATAGCAGTTGCACTGCAGCAGCCCCGCAGGAAATCCGGTGATCAACACGCTGTCCAGTTTCTCACTGCCGGGTTTCTGTAGGGTCGGAGCGCCCACTTTCGGCGACTGCTGGCACACTCGGTGCCGACAAACCGACACCGGGAAGGACCGCGGGGTGCCCACCAACGAGCAACGACGTGCCACGGCCAAGCGCAAACTGCAACGCCAGCTGGAGCGGCGGGCGGAGAAAGCCCGCAAACGTCGCCAGTTGACGATCATCGGCCTGGCGGTGGCGGCCGTCCTGGCGATCGCCGCTGTGGCCACTGTGGTGGTGCTCAACCGCGATACCGGGGACGTCCAGGCGAGCGCCGACACCCCGACTGCCACCAGTGTGGATAACCGGCCCTTGCAGGAGGCCACCGGCCAGCTGCCGCCGTTCGTCGCCGCCCCCGATCTAGGCAGCAACTGCGTCTACACCCCGACGTCGGAACCAGCGGCCAAGCCCGTCGATCCCCCTAACGGCGGGCAGGTTCCCACCGAGCCGGCCGAGATCAGCGTCAGTATGGCCACCGACCAAGGCAACATCGGGTTGTCGCTGGACAATGCCAAGGCACCCTGCACCGTCAACTCGTTCGCCAGTCTGGCCCAGAAGGGATACTTCGACGACACGCCGTGCCACCGGCTGACAAACTCCGAGCAGCTGTCGGTGCTGCAGTGCGGTGACCCGTCCGGGTCGGGCTCGGGTGGCCCTGGCTACGCCTTCGCCAACGAGTACCCCACCGATCAGTACCGCGCGGACGATCCCGCCGCCCAGCAGCCGGTCATCTATCCGCGTGGCACGTTGGCGATGGCCCACAGCAGCCTGCCGGACAGCAATGGCAGTCAGTTCTTCCTCGTCTACCAGGATTCGCAGCTGCCACCGCAGTACACGGCGTTCGGGATGATCGACCAGACTGGCCTGGCAACGCTGGAGAAGATCGCCGCCGCAGGAATCGAGGGTGGCGCCGACGACGGCGCCCCCGCCACGCCGGTGATGGTCACGTCGATCGCGCTGGACTGATCGCACGTCGTGCAGCGGGCAGCGGTCGCGTACACGTGGTGGTGCTCGGCGGCGGGAGGCAGCCATCCTGGTCGTGTTTGTGGCGTTTCGCACGGCGCCGTCACGCCGCGGAAGTCACCCGGTACACGTCGTACACGCCTTCCACGTTGCGGACGACGTTGAGAACGTGCCCCAGGTGCTTGGGGTCGCCCATCTCAAAAGTGAAGCGGCTGATGGCAACCCGGTCATTGGAAGTGGTCACCGACGCCGACAGGATGTTCACTTTCTCGTCGGCTAGCACCCTCGTCACGTCCGAGAGCAGGCGGTGCCGGTCGAGCGCCTCGACCTGGATGGCCACGAGGAACACCGACGACGGCGACGGCGCCCACTTCACGTCGATGATGCGCTCGGACTGCTCTTGTAGCGACGTGGCGTTGGTGCAGTCGGTGCGGTGCACGCTGACCCCACCGCCGCGGGTGACGAAGCCCATGATCGTGTCGCCGGGCACCGGCGTGCAGCACTTGGCCAGCTTGGTCAAGGTCCCGGGCGCCCCGGGCACGGCGACGCCGACATCGTCGGTGCTGCGCTGACGCACCGGCATGGTGGCAGGCGTCGAACGCTCCGCGATCTCGTCCTCGGCGCTGTCGGGACCACCCAACGTCGCCACGAGTCGCTGCACGACGTGGCGGGCCGAGACATGTCCCTCACCCACCGCGGTGTACAGCGCCGAGACGTCGACGTAGCGCAACTCACGTGCCAACACGCTCATGGTGTCGGCACTCATCAAGCGCTGCAACGGAAGTCCGCCGCGTCGGACCTCGCGTGCGATGGCGTCCTTACCGGATTCTAGCGCCTCCTCGCGACGTTCCTTGGCGAACCACTGCCGGATCTTCGCCTTGGCGCGGGGCGAGACGACAAACGTCTGCCAGTCGCGCGACGGTCCGGCGCCGTGGGCCTTCGACGTGAAGATCTCGACTACTTCGCCGTTTTCGAGCTTGCGTTCCAGCGCCACCAACCGGCCGTTGACGCGCGCGCCGATGCAGCGGTGGCCGACCTCGGTGTGCACCGCGTAGGCGAAATCGACGGGTGTGGACCCGGCGGGCAGCGTAATCACATCACCCTTCGGGGTGAACACGAAGATCTCTTGTACCGCAAGGTCATAACGCAGCGACTCGAGGAACTCGCCGGGGTCTGCGGCCTCCCGCTGCCAGTCGAGCAGCTGGCGCATCCAGGCCATGTCGTCGACTTCGGCGGCGGCGTGGGCCGCCGGTAAACCATTGCGGCCCTTGGCTTCCTTGTAACGCCAATGCGCAGCGATGCCGTATTCGGCGGTGCGATGCATGTCGCTGGTGCGGATCTGCACCTCCAGCGGCTTGCCTTCTGGGCCGACGACGGTGGTGTGTAGCGACTGGTAAACGCCGTAGCGCGGCTGCGCGATATAGTCCTTGAACCGGCCCGCCATCGGCTGCCACAGCGAATGCACGACACCGACCGCGGCGTAACAGTCCCGGATCTCGTCGCACAGGATGCGGACACCGACCAGATCGTGGATGTCGTCGAAGTCACGGCCTTTGACGATCATCTTCTGATAGATCGACCAGTAATGCTTGGGCCTGCCCTCGACTGCGGCGGTGATGCGCGATGCCGTCAACGTGTCCACGATCTGCGCACGCACCTTCGCCAGATACGTGTCGCGTGACGGCGCCCGATCGGCCACTAGCCGCACGATCTCGTCGTACTTCTTGGGATGCAAGATCGCAAACGAGAGGTCTTCCAGCTCCCATTTGACGGTGGCCATACCGAGCCGGTGCGCCAGCGGCGCAATGACTTCCAGCGTCTCGCGGGCTTTGCGCGCCTGCTTCTCCGGAGGCAGGAAGCGCATGGTTCGCATGTTGTGCAGGCGGTCGGCGACCTTGATCACCAGCACGCGGGGATCGCGCGCCATGGCGATGATCATCTTGCGGATGGTCTCGCCCTCGGCGGCGTTGCCCAGCACGACCTTGTCCAGTTTGGTTACCCCGTCGACGAGATGGCCGACTTCGCTGCCGAAGTCGGTGGTCAGCGCGTCCAGGGCGTAGCCGGTGTCCTCGACCGTGTCGTGCAGCAGGGCCGCCACCAGGGTGGTGGTATCCATGCCGAGCTCGGCCAGGATGTTCGCGACCGCCAACGGATGGGTGATGTAGGGGTCACCGGAACGCCGCAGCTGCGGGGAATGCCTCTCCTCGGCCACCTCGTACGCGCGTTGCAGCAGGGTGAGGTCTGCTTTGGGATAGATCTCGCGGTGCACCGCCACCAGCGGCTCCAGCACCGGGTTGATGGCGCTGCGCTGAGCGGTCATGCGACGGGCCAGGCGAGCCCGCACCCGCCGGGACGCGCTGCTGGTGCTGGACTTGACTGGTTCGCCTGGCTCGGTGGGGCGCACGTCGACTGTTTGCGCGCTGTTCACCTCGTCCGCCATCCGTCCAGACTAGACCTCAGATCACGCGCAAGCTGCTGACCGGGAGGTGCTTGGTGGCCTCGCGCCCACCCAGGGCCACGAGCTCCAGCACCACACCCACCACGACGACTTCGGCGCCACCATCAGCCAGCAATGATGCCGCGGCGTTGACGGTGCCCCCGGTGGCCAGTACGTCGTCGATGAGCGCGACACGCAGGCCTATGATGTCGATACCCTCCGCGGGGATCTCCAGGGTGGCCGAGCCGTACTCCAGGTCGTAGGACTGACTGCGCACCGGTGGGGGCAGCTTGCCGCCCTTGCGAATAGCCAGCACACCCGTGCCGAGCCGGGTGGCGACCGCCGCGCCGAGCAGGAACCCGCGAGCGTCGATACCGGCGACCAGGTCGGCGCCCGAGGAGATCTCGCAGAGCGCGTCGGTGACGATGGCGAGCCCGTTCGCGTCGGCGAGCAACGGGGTCAGATCCTTGAACTGGATCCCGGTTTCGGGGAAATCGGCGACCTCACGAGTGAGTGACGCGATGACGTCGGATACCGAGCTCATCTCATGCCACCCATACCCTCACTCGACCAAAACCCAAAGGTCCATATTCCAGCCGGCTCCCCATCGTGTCGGACTACTGCTCACGGCATACATCTTCTTTGAGACGAGCAGGGTGCGCTGCTGACGATACAGCGGCAGCGTCGGCATCTCGCCCCACAGAATCGGCGCGCTCTCCCCCAGCAGACGCGCGATCTCCTTAGGTTCGACGGTCACCGCCAACGCGCTGATGACGCCGTCGATCTGGGGATTGGCGTAACCCGAGAGGTTGTTCCCGTTGCCCGTGAAAAGGGCGTAGGCGTCCATCGCCGAGGATCCGGTGGAGCCGCTCCCGGTTGCTCCGCCGGTGCTGGCCAGCAGGACGTCGATCTCGCCCGTCTGCAACGACGGCGGGCCGGTGGTGTCGGTGGTGACGTTCTCGACGGTGATCCCGGCCGCCTCGCAGGACTGGGAGATCGCGCCGACCGTCGTCGCCAACCGCGCATTGGGGCTCTGGTAGCCGATCCGCACCCGCAGCGGGCTGCCTCCGATAGCGTCGCGCGCGGCGATCGGGTTGGCCGCCAAATAGGGGGCGACGTCCGGGGTTGCCTCCGCCATCGCGAACGCGTCCTCGCTGGCCGGATGCAGCCGCGAGTTGGCGATGCCCACTCCGGCGTTGCGAGCGATGACGTCGCGCGGCGTACACAGCGCCAGCGCACGCCGCGCCGCGGGGTTCGCCAGCGGACCCTGCGAAGCGAAGATCAGCTGCTCGATCCCCGCCGACGCCGTTTCGCTGCGTTCGTAGGTGTCCGGCGCGGTGAGCGTGCCTGACGAGCCTGCCGCGATGTCGACGATGTCGAAGGTGCCGTCGTTGATCCGATCCTGGACGTCGACGCCACGCGGCCACACCGTGATGTGCTTGGTGATTGGCGCGGTCCCCCACCATTTGTCGTTCGCGACGAGAACCACCGCGCCGCCGGGTTGCACGGAGTCGATGCGGTACGGGCCCGACGACGGGAAGAGCTTGAGGTCGAGGTCCGGTTTGAGGTCCCAGGTCTGATTCCAGGCCTGCGCGATGCGCTCGATCGCCGCGACATCATTGGTCTGTATCGCGGCCGTGACGTCGACGCCCAGCTGATCGGACAGGACGTGCGACGGCATCATCGACGTCGCCGTGAACAGTTGCGTGTAGTCGACGATGGGACGGTCCTGAAAGAACGTGACCCTGGCCTTCTTCTGTCCAGACTGGCATTCCACTCCTGCCACATCGAGGTAGCCCGCTTTGCTGGCGGAGTCGAAACCCGCGAACCGCCCTGACTGTGCCGCCCAAGACAACACCATGTCGTCACAGGTCACCGGCTTGCCGTCGGAATAGACCGCCTTATCGGAGATCTGGTAGTCCAGGACCAGCGGGTTGCGTCCCACCAAGGAAATGGCACCGAAATCCTGATCGCTGACGATCTGACCGCCCGGTCCGTGGTAGCCGAATCCGCTCAGCACCCTGGCGAACGCCTGCGGCCCCGCGGACGCTGAACCTGCTGTGGTGTTGGTGTTGTAGGTGACGAGGTGGCCGTCGACGGCGTAGTCGACCGAGTCAGCCGCCGATCCCGAACAGGACGCCGTCGCGAAAGCCACCACGGCGGCCAGGACCGTCGCGGCCACGCAGGCGGCGCGACGCCCATACCTGTTGGCCATGAGGCTGCCCGCTACCGGGTGTTCCGCTTGCCCGAGGGTCGGCCGGTCCGGGTAGCAGTCGGACGTGACGGCCTGACTCCCGGAGCAGGCTTGGCAGGCACCGTCTTGGAGGCGGTCGTCTTCGCCGGCACCGTTTTGGTGCCTGCGGTCTTGGCGGCGGTGGCGCCCACGGCCACCGGTTCGGCGTCGGAATCCTCTGGCTCGGTGTCCTCAATCTCGGCTTTCGCGGCCGCACTCGACTGCTTGCGCCGGTTGAGAACACGGCGGGTGTGCACCTTCACCAACTCCGTGCGCTCCCTCAACGTCACTAACAGCGGCGTCGCGAAGAAGATCGACGAGTACGTACCCACCAGGATGCCCACGAACTGGACCAGCGCCAGGTCCTGCAGGGTGCCGACACCGAGCAGCCAGACCGCGACCACGATCAGCGCAAGCACCGGCAGCACCGAGATAAGGCTGGTGTTGATGGATCTCATGAAGGTTTGGTTGATGGCGAGGTTGGCCTGTTCGGCGAAGGTCCGGCGGGTGGTGTGCTGGAAACCGTGGGTGTTCTCCTCCACCTTGTCGAAAACGATGACGGTGTCGTACAGCGAGAAACCCATGATGGTGAGCAACCCGATGACGGTCGCCGGTGTGACCTCGAATCCGACGAGCGAGTAGATGCCCGCCGTGGTGATGAGGTCGAAGCCCAGCGCGGCCAATGCCGACAGCGCCATGTATCGCTCGTAGCGGATTGTGATGTAGATCGACACCAGGACCAGGAAGACCACCAGCGCGATCAACGCCTTCTGAGTGATCTGATCGCCCCAGGTCTCCGACACCGCCGAGTCGCTGATCACCTGCGGGCTCGCCTGCCCGTCGGAGCCGACAGGTGAGAATGCCGTGAACAACGCGTCACGCAACCTTGCGGTCTGGTCGTTGTCGAGCGTCTCGCTGCGGATCTGGACGGTCGCCGTCGGACCGTTTCCGACGACCACCACCGAGACAGGGTCAGCGCCGATGGTGTTCCTGTACACATCTTCGACTGCGGCGACGTTGGTCTCCCCGCGCGGGAACGACACCTTGGTGCCGCCGGCAAAGTCGATCCCGAACGTGAAGCCCTGGATCAGGATGCTGAGAATGGCGACGGCGACGATGCCGCCGCTGATGCCGAACCACATCGTGCGCTTGCCGATGACCTCGAACGCACCGGTGCCGGTATAGAGCCGGGTGAAGAAGCTGTGCTGCGGAAGTTCGCCGGTGGCATCGGAATCCGCAGTGCCCGCGGTGTCCGTCGCCTTCTTGGGCTCGGCCTTCTTGGGCTCGGCCTTCTTGGGCTCGGCCTTCTTGGTCGTCACAGATTTCTTGACCGGCGCCTTCTTGACCGGCGCCGCCTTCTTGACCGGCACGGGCTGGCGCACCGGCTCGGGCTTGCGCACCGGCTCGGGCTTGCGCACCGAAACTTCCTCGGTCTTCGCCTCGGCTATCGGCGCATCCGTCGTGACGTCCTCGTCGGCGACTGCGTCTTCTGGGGCGGCGTCTTCGGCGCCACGGTCTTGCTCGGCCATCGCGTTACCCCCGATCCGTCACGTGTGCGGCTCGACGTTCCCTGGCGATCTGCTGGACCGCGCCGAGACCGTTGAGAGCCGGTTTTGCCATCAGCGTCGACTTCGACGCCAGATACACCAGCGGCCAGGTCACCAGGACCACGACGAGCACGTCGAGGACCGTCGTCAATCCCAACGTGAAGGCGAAGCCCTTGACCTGCCCGACCGCCAGGAAGTAAAGCACCGCGGCCGCGAGGAAGCTCACCGCGTTACCCGACAAGATGGTCTTGCGGGCTCGGACCCAACCGCGTGGAACCGCCGATCGGAACGAACGGCCTTCGCGGATCTCGTCTTTGATGCGTTCGAAGAACACCACGAACGAGTCGGCGGTGGTGCCGATACCGATGATGAGGCCTGCGATGCCCGCCAGGTCCAGTGTGTAGTTGATGTACCTGCCCAGCAGGACCAGGATCGCGAAGACCATTGCGCCGGAGGCGACCAGCGACAAGGCCGTCAGCAGCCCGAGCACCCGGTAGTAGAGCAACGAGTACAGCAGGACCAGTGCCAGGCCGACGGCGCCGCCGATCAGGCCCGCACGCAACGAAGTCAGACCCAGTGTCGCCGACACCGTCTCGGCCTCGGAAGGTTCGAACGACAGCGGCAGCGAACCGTACTTCAACACGTTGGCCAGCTGTTCTGCGGTCTCGGCGGTGAATGGCGGGTTGCCACCGGTGATCTGGGTCTGGCCGCCCGGAATGCTCTCGTTGATCGCGGGCGCGCTCACGACCTTCGAATCGAGCGTGAACGCCGTCTGAGTGCCGACGTTGGCTGCGGTGAAATCGGCCCACGTGGTGGTGGCGTCACCCTTGAACTGCAGTTGCACGGTATAGGCGCCGGTCTGCTGATCGAGGCCGGAGCTGGCGTCCTCGATCTGGTCTCCGCTGATGATCGAGGGGGCGAGTATGTACACCTCGGACCCGTCGTCGCTACAGGTGACCAGGGGCAGCGTCGGATCGTCATTGCCCGCCAGGATGTCCGGCTGGTCGCACCGAGTGCCCTGGATCTCCGCAACCAGCGTGAGTAGCTGCGGGTCTGCGCTCTGACGCATCGCCTTCTCTCTCGCGATGTCCTGCGCCTGAGCCTCGGCTGAGCCGGGCACCGGAGCAGCCGTCGAAGTCGGTGCAGGCGTATCGCCGGTGGTCGCGACAGGTGACGAGGTCGGCGTTGGCGTAGGAGTCGGCGCAGGCTCCTGCGGATACGGCCGTGGCTGAGGCACCGGCACACCCGCCGACGAGGGCGCTGGGTCCTCGGCGGGTGGCTCCTGATCGGCCGCAGGTGCGGCAGGTGCCGCAGGTGGGGGCGCAGGAGGGAGCGTCGCAGTGATCACGTCGACGGGCCAATCGGGCGGCAGGTCCTGGGGGGACGCGCCGTAACCAGCCGCCAGGATCACCGCCGCATTCACCTCCGGGGTCGCGGGCTGCGCCGGTCCGCCGACCGGCCGAATGAACAGCCGCGCCGTCTGTCCCAGGTTGCGGGCTTCGCTGCCGTCGTTGCCCGGCACAGTGATCACCAGGTTGTCACCGTCGACGATGACTTCGGAGCCGGAGACGCCGAGGCCGTCGACGCGGGCGGTGATGATCTGTTGGGCCTGGGCGAGGGCCTCCGGTGTGGGTGGCGTGCCGTCAGGCGTGCGCGCCGTCAAGGTGACACGGGTACCGCCTTGCAGGTCGATACCGAGCTTGGGATTGGGCTGCTTGTCCCCGGTGAAGAAGACCAACAGGAAGGCACCGATCAGCAATACCAGAAACAGCGTCAGGTAGCGGTAAGGGTGCACCGGCGTCGAAGACGATGCCACGGTATTTGAGTCTCCTCGTCGAGGTCAGGTCGAGTGCACCGCAGAGAGTACCGGTCGGCCCTGGGTAGTTGGCCGGGGCCGCGTCCTAGTCCTTGGTGAGTCGGTTCGGTTCGCTGTAGTTGGCGGTGTCACTCAGCTCTACGCCAGAGCTATCGGCCAGCTCGACGTTGTCGGCGGCGTCGACATCGACATCGTCGTCGTACTCGTCGTCGTCGAATTCGTCGTCGTCGAATTCGTCGTCGTCGAATTCGTCGTCCGTTGCCTCGATCTTGTCGCGGATCGCGAGCTTCATCCAGGTAGTCACGACGCCCGGCGCGATCTCGAGGTCGACGGTGTCGTCGCTCACGGCCGCGATGCTGGCCTCAAGACCCGAAGTGGTGTGCACGCGATCGCCGATTCGCAGCGATTCGTGCAGGCTGATGGTTGCCTGCATGGCCTTGCGCTGGCGGCGCGATCCGAAGAACATGAACGCGGCAAGGATGATCAGTACTGGCAGGAAGAAGGTCAGTTCGGCCATAGCGGCAGCAGTCTTTCGTCTCGATCTCGCTGGTGAGTCGGTGACCAGTGTGCCATTGGCGCGGCGGCGGCCTGCGGCAGCGTCGTGACCCAGCTCTCCGAGGTCGGCCCTTCGTCGGCCTTCTTGCGCGCCATCTTCTTCGAATCGAGTGCCAGACGGATGCCCCAGCAGAGCGATTCGTGGTGCTGATCCGTCTAAGCGGACGTTTCCAGCCGTTTCGGCCGTCGCCCGACTAGGCTCGTCGTCGTGACCGACCTCGAGCAGAGCCGCCACCTCGGCACGGCGATCCCGGGACCACACTCACAGGCACTCATCAGCAGGAAAGCCACCGCGGTGGCCCGCGGAGTGGGCAACACGATGCCGGTGTACGCCGCGCGGGCGGGCGGCGGGATCGTCGAAGACGTCGACGGCAACCGCCTGATCGACCTCGGATCCGGCATCGCCGTCACCACCATCGGCAACGCGTCGCCGCGGGTCGTCGAGGCCGTGGCTGCCCAGGTGGCCAAGTTCACCCACACCTGCTTCATGATCACCCCGTACGAGAGCTATGTGGCCGTCGCCGAGCACCTCAACCGGCTCACGCCAGGCACCGCGGAGAAGCGTTCGGCGCTGTTCAACTCAGGCTCAGAAGCCGTCGAGAACGCGGTCAAGATCGCCCGCGCCTACACCGGTAAGCAGGCGGTGGTGGCGTTCGACCACGCCTACCATGGACGCACCAACCTCACGATGGCACTCACCGCCAAGTCGATGCCCTACAAGCACGGGTTCGGCCCCTTCGCGCCGGAGGTCTACCGGGCGCCGCTGTCGTACCCGTTCCGCGACGCCGAGTTCGGAAAAGAACTGGCCACTGACGGCGAGTTGGCCGCCGCACGTGCCATCACCGTGATCGACAAACAGGTGGGTGCCGACAACCTGGCCGCGGTGATCATCGAACCTATCCAGGGCGAGGGCGGCTTCATCGTTCCCGCCGACGGATTCCTGTCGGCGCTGCTGGCCTGGTGCCAGGCCAACAACGTGGTGTTCATCGCCGACGAGGTGCAGACCGGGTTCGCCCGCACCGGCGCCATGTTCGCGTGCGAGCACGAAGGCGTCGAACCGGACCTGCTGGTGTCGGCAAAAGGCATCGCCGACGGCCTGCCGCTGTCGGCCGTGACAGGCCGCGCCGAGATCATGGACGCCCCGCACGTGTTCGGACTCGGCGGCACCTACGGGGGCAACCCGGTCGCATGCGCGGCGGCGCTGGCTACCATCGAGACGATCGAAGCCGACGGGCTCATCGGGCGCGCGCGAGAGATCGAAGTGTTGATGAAGGACCGATTGGGCCGCATGCAGGCCGAAGACGAGCGCATCGGCGACGTGCGTGGTCGCGGCGCCATGATCGCGGTCGAACTCGTCGAACCGGGCACCCTCGAACCCGACGCCGACCTCACCAGGAAGTTGTGCGCGGGCGCGCACGCGGCGGGCGTGATCGTGTTGTCCTGCGGCACTTTCGGCAATGTTCTTCGCTTCCTGCCGCCGTTGACCATCAGCGACGACCTGCTCATCGAGGGCCTGGATGTACTCGCCCTCATCCTCGCCGACCTGTAACGAAGCCATTCCGCAGGACGACCGTCGAGAACTTCATCAACGGCGAACTCGTCGACTCCGTATCAGGCGCGACGATGTCCTGCTCATTGGAGATCGGTGTAGTGGCCGGACGCCTCGCCGCTCGCGGGTCGACCAGCAGCGCGATGGTCGGGGGGCGAGTGGCGAAGGTTTGCGGGCAGCCCGTCAGTGCGGCACGGTCTCGCGATCGGTGTGCCGGTTGAACATCTGGCGCCAGCTACGCCGCTGACGACGCGTGCGGGGCAGCTCCGAATCGGTGACCCTGGTGTCGGTGGGGCTGGTGACACCCGTGGAAACCGGCAACGGTCCCGAGGGTGGCTCGGCCAAAGGCTCGGCCAGCGGTTCACGGCCCGGCTCCGAGATCAACTGGTCCGCGTAGCGGGCGTCGCGCACGCTGCGCACCGACATCCGGCCGACGGCCGCGGCGCCCAAGAAGATGATCACTGCGCCGAGCCCGGTGAAGAAGGCCAATTCCAGCGCAACAGTTTTGGCCGGGGTGGACGCGGCGGGCACGCCGATGTCGCCGATGGCCAGCATGTTGGTGAATGCCCGACCGGCGACGAACCATGCCCCTGCAGCGACGGCGAGCCAGCCACCGAGCATGGCGCTGGCACGGTTGCGCGCCATCAGCAGCAGGAGACCACCGAGTACGGTCACGACACCCGGGAGCACCTCGAGCCAGCCGCGGGCCTGCGTCCAGTGCCACGCCTGCTCGGGCGAGTAAGCAAAGTCGAAATACGGTCCGACGAACGGGATCAGGGCGCCCCAGAGCCCAGCAAGGATCAGCAGGAATCCGGTGGCCGCGCCTCGGCTGCGCGGGATGGTCAAGGCGCCGCCCCGGCGCCTGCGAGTATCAAGTTCAGTCATGTGATGGCCTCCTCAGTCGGGTGTGGTGTACCCCTGTGGGCTCAGGCCTAAAACCACGAGCCGACCGTTGCGCCCGCTAAGCCCTCAGTGCAGCAACTGTGATGCATATCGCTGTGACGCGCGCCACAGAGCAAACAAAACTCACAGGAAAACGACAGCGGCTTGTGGGTCGGAATATTATTAGTTTCACTAACATTGCCTCTGCCGAGAACTAACGCAGAGGACTTCCACCATGTCGCTATCCCCCACCGACGACCGGCTGACGCGCCGCGTCGCCGGCCTGTACTCCACCGACCCGCAGTTCGCGGCCGCCCGACCGAGCGAGGCGGTGAGTGCCGCCGTCGACGCGCCAGATCTTCGGCTGTCCGAGGTCGTCGACACGGTGCTCGACGGCTACGCCGACCGACCGGCGCTCGGCCAGCGCGCGCTGCGAATTGTCACCGACGCGCAGACCGGCCGTACGTCGGCCGAGCTCCTGCAGCACTTCGACACCATCACCTACGCGCAGCTGCGAGACCGCGTGCACGCCGTCGCCAACGCCTGGCAGGGCGACCCCGTCGGTGTCGGTGATCGCGTCGCGATACTCGGCTTCACCAGCGTCGATTACACCGTCGTCGACATGGCACTGCTGCGACTCGGCGCGGTTTCTGTGCCGCTGCAGACCAGCGCGCCCGTCGACCAGTTGCGGCCCATCATCGGCGAGACAGAACCCGTGCTGATCGCCTCCAGCGTCGCCTTCGTCGACGACGCAGTCGAGCTGATCCTGTCCGCGGCAGCACAGGTCGCCAGGCTCGTGGTGTTCGACTACCACCGTGAACTCGACGACCACCGCGACGCGGTCGATGCCGCACAGCGCCGCCTCGCCGACAGCGGCAGCCCCATCACCGTCGAGACCCTTCCCAACGCGCTGAACCGCGGAGCCGCCCGCCCAGCGGTCCCCGCAGCCGGCTCCGCCGAGCCTGATCCGTTGACCTTGCTGATCTACACCTCCGGCAGCACGGGCGCCCCGAAGGGCGCTATCTATCCCGAAAGCAAGGTTGCCAACATGTGGCGGGCGTCGGCCCGCGCGGCGTGGGATCCCCAGCAGAGTGTGCTGCCCGCGATCACGCTGAGCTTCATGCCGATGAGCCACGTGATGGGCCGCGGCATCCTCTACGGCACGCTGAGCACCGGCGGCACAGCGTATTTCGCGGCGCGCAGTGATCTGTCGACGTTCCTCGACGACCTTGCGCTCGTGCATCCCACCCAGCTGAACTTCGTGCCGCGTATCTGGGACATGCTGCACGGGGAGTTCATGGCAGAGCTCGATCGCCGTGGTCCAGACTCCCGCGAGCACATCATGGCCGACCTGCGCGACCGCCTGCTCGGCCGCCGGTTCGTCACCGCACTGACGGGCTCCGCCCCGATCTCGCCCGAGATGAAGGCGTGGGTCGAGGAGTTTCTGCAGATGCACCTGGTGGAGGGCTACGGCTCCACCGAGGCGGGAGCGGTGTTCGTGGACGGCCACATCCAGCGCCCCCCGGTCATCGACTTCACGGTGGTCGACGTTCCCGAGTTGGGCTACTTCGGATCCGACCGCCCACACCCGCGCGGCGAACTGCTGGTCAAGTCCGAGCAGATGTTCCCCGGCTACTACAGGCGCCCGGAGCTCACCGCCGAGATGTTCGACTCCGACGGCTTCTACCGCACCGGAGACATCGTGGAGGTGACCGGCCCTGACCAGGTCCGCTACCTCGACCGCCGCAACAACGTGCTGAAATTGTCGCAGGGAGAGTTTGTCACGGTGTCCAAGCTGGAAGCCGTCTTCAACACCGCCAGGCTCGTGCACCAGAGCTACGTGTACGGAAACAGTTCCCGCCCGTACCTACTGGCGGTTGTCGTGCCCACAGAGGAAGCGATGCAGCGCCACGATTCCGACGAGCTGAGGGCGCTGATCAACGACTCGCTGCAGACTGCGGCCAGGGCTGCCGGTCTGCAGTCCTACGAAGTGCCGCGGGACGTCATCATCGCGCCGACGCAGTTCACCGTTGAGAACGGTCTGCTCACCGGCATCCGCAAGCTGGCACGCCCGAAACTCAAGGCGCACTACGGTGACCGCCTCGAACAGCGCTACACGGAACTGGCCGACGGGCAAGCCGATCAGCTACGCGAACTGCGAAAGGGCGGCGCGCACCAACCGGTACTGGCCACCGTCAGCCGCGCCGCGTGCGCCCTGCTCGGTGCGTCGGCAACCGAACTGCGCCCCGATGCCCAGTTCACCGATCTCGGCGGAGATTCGTTGTCGGCGTTGACCTTCGGCAATCTCCTGCGTGAGATCTTCGCCATCGACGTGCCTGTCAGCGTGATCGTCAGCCCAGCCAGCGACCTGCAGTTCATCGCCCACTACATCGAAACCCAGCGCGGGGGAACCGGAATGCGTCCCACATTTGAATCGGTGCACGGCCGCGACACCACGGAAATTAGGGCCGCCGATCTGAGCCTGGACAAGTTCATCGAGGTTGCCACCTTGGCCGCGGCGACGTCGCTACCCGGCCCTGCCACCGAGAACAGGACCGTCCTGCTCACCGGCGCCACCGGCTTCCTCGGCCGCTATCTGGCCCTGCAGTGGCTGGAGCGGATGAACCTGGTCGACGGCAAGCTGATCTGCCTCGTGCGCGCCAAGGACGACGCCGGCGCCCGCGCACGGCTCGATCGTGTCTTCGACACCGGCGACCCCCACCTGCTGGCGCACTTCCGGCAACTCGCCGCGGACCATCTGGAAGTACTCGCGGGCGATAAGGGCGAGGCGGATCTGGGCCTCGATCCGTGCACCTGGCAGCGATTGACCGAGACCGTCGACCTGATCGTCGACCCCGCCGCCTTGGTGAACCACGTGCTCCCCTACCGGGAGTTGTTCGGGCCCAACGCCGTCGGCACCGCCGAGCTGATCCGCATCGCGCTCACGAGCAAGATCAAGCCGTTCGTCTACGTATCCACCATGGCTGTAAATGCGGGCATCAAACCCAGCGACAACTCCGAAGTCGCTGACGTGCGCGTGGTCAGCGGCACCCGCAAGGTCGACGACAGTTACGCCAACGGCTACGGCAACAGCAAGTGGGCGGGCGAAGTGCTGCTGCGCGAAGCCCACGACCTGTGCGGACTACCGGTTTCAGTGTTCCGCTGCGACATGATCATGGCCGACATCACCTACGGCGGACAGCTGAACCTACCCGACATGTTCACCCGGCTGATGCTGAGCCTGGTGGCCACAGGCGTGGCGCCCGGTTCCTTCTACGAGCGCGGCGCGGAGGGCTCCCGCAAGCGTGCCCACTACGACGGCCTGCCCGTCGAGTTCATCGCCGACGCGATCTCGACGCTGGGAGAGCGGGTGATCGACGGGTTCGAGACCTACCACGTGATGAACCCATACGACGACGGCATCGGCCTCGACGAGTTCGTCGACTGGCTCATCGAAGCGGGATACCCGATCCAGCGCGTCGACGACTACGGCACGTGGCTGGCCAGATTCGAGACCGCGATGCGCGGGCTGCCCAACCGGCAGCGCCAGGGATCGCTGCTGCCGTTGCTGCACAACTACCAGCGGCCCGAACGCCCGATGAACGGGGCGATGGCACCGACGGAGCGCTTCCGGACGGCGGTGCAGAATGCGAAAATCGGTCCGGACAAGGACATCCCGCACCTTTCGGCGCCGATCATCGTCAAGTACGCGACCGATCTGCAACTGTTGGGTCTGCTGTGATTGGGGCTAGCTAGCCACGGCCGCCAGTACCGGGAGCAACCCCGGTGTGACAGCGGCTGTCAGCTGTGTTGCGCTGCGGTCCGCTACTCGAACAAGCCCTGCTGCCCCAGACCCATCGCGCGTGGCGGTGCCGTCATACCCAGATGGGTCCAGGCCAGCGCGGTGGCCACCCGACCGCGCGGGGTGCGGGCGATCATCCCCGCCCGCACCAGGAAAGGCTCGCACACCTCTTCGACGGTCGTGGCTTCTTCGCCGACGGCGACCGCGAGCGTCGACACCCCGACCGGCCCCCCACCGAAGCTGCGGGTGAGCGCAGAGAGCACCGCGCGGTCGAGGCGGTCGAGGCCCAGCTCGTCGACGTCGTAGACGGCCAGCGCCGCCTTCGCGACGTCGCGGGTGATCACGCCATCCGCGCGCACCTCAGCATAGTCGCGGACCCTGCGCAGCAGCCGGTTGGCGATTCGCGGCGTGCCACGGGAACGCCTGGCTATCTCGGTGCCTGCGTCGGCGTCGAACTCGATGCCGAGAATCCTGGCCGAACGCGCCAGTACGCGCTCCAGCTCAGGAGGCTCGTAGAAGTCCATCTGCGCGGTGAACCCGAAACGGTCGCGCAGCGGCCCGGTGAGAGCGCCGGACCGGGTGGTGGCACCGACCAGAGTGAACGGCGCCACCTCCAACGGAATCGACGTGGCGCCAGGCCCTTTGCCCACTACCACGTCGACGCGAAAGTCCTCCATCGCAAGGTACAGCATCTCTTCCGCAGGCCGCGCGATGCGGTGGATCTCGTCGATGAACAGCACGTCGTGTTCGACGAGATTGCTGAGCATGGCAGCCAGATCGCCCGCGCGCAGCAGTGCCGGGCCCGACGTCACGCGCAGCGAGGAACCCATTTCGGCCGCGATGATCATCGCCAGCGAGGTCTTACCTAGGCCGGGCGGACCCGCCAGCAGAATGTGATCCGGTGTGCCGCCGCGGTTCTTGGCGCCCTCGAGAACCAACTGCAGTTGTTCCCGCACGCGGTGCTGGCCGATGAACTCGCGCAGCGACCGCGGCCGCAGACTGGCTTCGACATCACCTTCGCCGATGGTCAGTGCAGGAGACACGTCACGGTCGTCGGGATCGTCGTCCTCGAAGCGGCTGGTCATTTCCTACCCAACATGGACAGAGCCGCGCGCAACGCCGACGACGTGCTGGCTTCCGGATCGTCGGACAACACCTTGTCGGTGGTCTCCTCGGCCTGCTTGGCCGCAAAACCCAGTCCCACCAGGGCCTCCACCACCGGTCCGCGGACGGCGTGCCCGCCCACGCCGCCTCCCGCCCCTGCAGGCAAGACCGAGCCGATCTTGTCGCGCAACTCCAGCACC
>JBPPMS010000022.1:0-4141 GCA_051306175.1 Mycobacterium sp.
GCTGCCGGGCGTACTCGTCGCGCAGCGTCGGATCCTTGATCTGCGCGACCATCGGCACGGTCCGGCGCAGCGCGTTGACGCGACCTTCGGCGTTCTCGAGATCGGCTTCGGCGAGCGCGGTGCGAATCGCGAACTCGAACAACGGAGTTCGCCGCGCCACCAGATCACGCAACGCGACGTCGCCCGAGGCCAATCGCAGATCACACGGATCCATCCCGTCGGCCGCCACGGCGACGAATGATTGACCGGCTAGATTCTGTTCCCCGGCAAAGGCTTTCAGTGCCGCTGCGCGTCCGGCCTCGTCGCCGTCGAACACGTAGATCAATTCACCCCGAAAGAACTTGTCGTCCATCATGAGTCGGCGCAGCATCGACAGGTGCTCGTCTCCGAAGGCCGTTCCGCACGACGCCACCGCGGTGGTGACTCCTGCCAGGTGCATCGCCATCACGTCGGTATAGCCCTCGACCACTACGGCCTGGTGCCCCTTGGCGATGTCGCGCTTGGCGAAATCGATGCCGTAGAGCACGTTGGACTTCTTGTACAGCACTGTCTCCGGGGTGTTGACGTACTTGGCCTGGTTCTGGTCGTCGTCGAAAAGTCTGCGCGCCCCGAAGCCGATGACCTCGCCGCTGGAGGACTTGATGGGCCACAGCAGACGCCGGTGGAACCGGTCCATCGGTCCGCGTTTGCCTTCGCGCGACAGCCCGGCCGCGTCGAGCTCTTTGAACTCGAACCCCTTGCGCTGCAGGTGTTTCGTCAACTGATCCCAGCCCGACGGCGCGTACCCGATGCCGAACCGCCGGGCGGCCGCGGCGTCGAAACTGCGATCGAGCAGGTACTGCCTGCCGGTCGCCGCATCGGCGGTCCCCAGCTGCGCGACATAGAACTCGTGGGCGGCGGCGTTGGCGGCGATCAACCGGCTGCGGCTACCGCGATCGCGTTGCACGTTGGTCGTCGAGCTACCGGAGTAGGTGACGGTGTAGCCGAGGCGGTCGGCCAACATCTCGACGGATTCGACGAAGGTGATGTGCTCGATCTTCTGCAGGAATGCGTAGACGTCGCCACCCTCGCCGCACCCGAAGCAGTGGAAGTGCCCATGGTTGGGCCGCACGTGAAACGACGGCGACTTCTCGTCGTGGAACGGGCACAACCCCTTCAACGAGTCGGCACCGGCCCGGCGCAACTGCACATAGTCGCCGACGACTTCTTCGATGCGGACCTTCTCCCGGATGGCGGCGATATCACGATCGGGGATGCGACCACCCCTCGCGTCTCTGCCGGCCGGACTGGTCATCGGCTCAGTCTAGAGCGGCCCACTAGTCACACCCTTGGATGCGTTCCAGCCGGGTCTCGGTGTAGGACGCCATCTGGTCGACGACCACACGCAGGCGGGCTCCGTCGTCAGCTGCTTCGTTGAACGCCGCGGCGAACATCGGGTCGAGGGTGGCGGGCGCGCCGGCCAGCAGCCACTCGGCGACGTGGTGGATCCGGGCACGCTGCTCGGCCTGGATGGCGAGGTGCGCCGGGTCGGACATGATGAACTGCAACGCCAGGATCTTGAGCACCAGCACTTCGGCCCGCACGGCTTCGGGCACCTGGAGTTCGGTCTGATAGCGACGCAGCGGTCCTGGTCCCGCATAGTCGCGGGTACTTGCGGTCGCGGCCGAGACGAACCTCCCCACGAGTTCACTGGTCATCCGCTTGAGCGCCACCGACGCGACCAGGGTGGCGTCGTACTTGCCGACGTCGGCAACCACGGGCAGCTGCGACAACCGGCGCGCTGCGGCCTGCAGGGCGTCGGCGTCGGTGCCCTCGAAGCTGCGCGCCCCGAGCGCCGCGAGGGTGGCTGCCGCGTCGTCGTCAGCAAGCACCCGCAGGTCGATGCGTCCGGAGACGACGCCGTCCTCGACGTCGTGCACGGAATAGGCGACGTCGTCGGCCCAGTCCATGACCTGGGCCTCCAGGCATGGCCTGCGCAAGGGAGCACCGTCACGCACCCACCGCGCGGCGGCGGCGTCGTCGGCGTAAAACCCGAACTTCGTCCGCGCGGGCCCGCGTTCCCACGGATACTTGGTGACGGCGTCCAACGCCGCTCGGGTGAGATTCAGGCCGGCGCTGCGACCCTGTGCGTCAACGGTTTTGGGCTCCAGGCGGGTGAGAATGCGGAAGTTCTGCGCATTGCCCTCGAAACCACCGTCCGCCACGGCGAACTCGTTGACGGCGCGCTCCCCGTTGTGGCCATACGGCGGGTGCCCGATGTCGTGGGCCAAACCCGCCAGGTCGACCAGATCGGGATCGCAACCCAGGCCGACGGCCATTCCCCGCCCGATCTGGGCCACCTCCAGCGAGTGGGTGAGCCGCGTGCGTGGAGTGTCGCCCTCGCGGGGGCCGACCACCTGCGTCTTGTCGGCGAGCCGACGGAACGCGGCACAGTGCAGCACCCGGGCGCGGTCACGCGCGAAGTCGTTGCGGTGCTCGGTGTCGGTGCCCGGCAGCGCGGCCGTCTTCGGTCGCTCGGGCACCCTGCGTGAGCAGTCGAACTCGTCGTAGCTGCCTGGGGGTTTCGTGGTCACCGAGGCACAGTCTGCCAGGCTGGCCGTACAAGCCCGGGTATCAAGTTAGATTGACGACCATGCGCATAGCCCGTGTCGTCAGCCTGCTGGTGGCGGTACTGACCGCAGCGCTGGTGCTCTCCCCCGCGGTGATCGCCGAGGGACCGCTGCGGTTGCAGACGCACGTGACCGATGCCGCCGGGGTGCTGGACAGCGCCGAGACGGCCCGGGTCGAGCAGTCACTGAACGCGCTCTACGACCGCCAGCGCATCCAGGTGTGGGTGGTCTATGTCAACAACTTCGTCAACGACGCCGGCCAGCTGACGTCAGGCGAGGACTGGGCCCAGACCACCGCGCTGGTCAACAACTTCGACAATCGTGACGTGCTGCTGGCGGTGGCGCCGATGGCGTCCGAGTTCGGGTACTTCGTCCAGGACTACGAGGTTGTCCCCCAGGCGCGCTTGGATGCCGTGGTGCTCGACAGCGTCAGACCCGCGCTGCGCGATCGGGACTTCGCCGGGGCGGCAGTGGCGCTGGCGGACGGGCTGAACGGGTCGTCGTCGTCATCGTCGTCGTCGAGCGCGGGTGGCGGAATCTCCTGGGTGACCCTGCTGATTATCCTGGCGGTGTTCGCGTTGGCGATCGTGGCGCTGATGCTGTGGTCGCGCAGCCGTCGGCGCAAGCGCCGCGCCGCAGAACTGGAGGCGGCCAAGCGCGTCGACCCCACCGACCCGGCCGCGCTGGCAACAGTGCCGATCGACGCGCTCGACGACCTGTCCAAGGAGATCGTCGTTGACGTCGACAACGCGGTCCGCACCAGCGACAGCGAGCTGGCACTGGCCGTCGAGGAGTTCGGCGCAGGCCGCACCCAACCATTCACCGATGCTCTGGGCGGTGCCAAAACCGCACTGGCGCAAGCCTTCAACGTCCGCCAGGTGCTCGACGACGCCGTGCCCGAGACGCCTGAGCAGCGCCGCGATCTACTGATCCGGGTGATCGTCGCGGCCGCGAGAGCCGACCGCGATCTGGACAGACAGAGCGATGCCTTCGAGGAGCTGCGCAACCTGGTGATCAACGCACCCACTCGCCTGGACACGCTGACCCAGCAGATGGTGGACGTCACCGCACGGCTGGCGCCGTCGGCGCAGACGTTGAACCACTTGCGCGGGCAGTTCTCGGAGACCGCACTGTCGGCAGTCGCGGGGAACGTCGACGCCGCCACGGAACGGGCGGCGTTCGCCGACCACAACGTCACCACCGCACGCAGACTCGTCTCGGCTCCTGCCACCGACCAGACCGCACTGGTCGACGCCGTCCGCGCGGCGGAATCCGCCCTCGGACAAGCGAGCACGCTGCTCGACGCGGTAAACAGCGCCGCGTCTGACATCAACCGGGCGATCGCCTCGCTGCCCGATGCGATCGCCGATACCCAACGCGGCATCGACGCGGCGGGCGCACCGCAGGGTAGGACGACCCAGGCCGCCGAGTTGGCCAAGGCGCGCGAGGCGGCGATCGACGCTGTCGCCGACGCCCAGCGCGACGGGTCCTCGGATCCGCTGGGGACCTTCACTCGGTTGACGAAGGCCAAC
>JBPPMS010000023.1:0-11745 GCA_051306175.1 Mycobacterium sp.
CCGGGCGCACCGCCGGCACCGGATGATGCATCTTCGGCCGCGGCTGGAGCACCACCCGCGTATGCCGACACCCCTGTCGGCACTGCCGAGGGTCCCGTTGGCCGCACTCTGCCCACTGCCGTGCCCGCGGACTCCGCCGCCGGGCAGAGTGCGGCCGAGGTCGGCGACCCGAAGCCGGGGCGCGGGCCGGACGAGCTGCGCCAGCCGCGGGACCAGACCCCACCCGAGGTACCCGATGAGCCAGTTCCCGAGCCGCCGGGCGCACCGCCGGCACCGGATGATGCATCTTCGGCCGCGGCTGGAGCACCACCCGCGTATGCCGACACCCCTGTCGGCACTGCCGAGGGTCCCGTTGGCCGCACTCTGCCCGCTGCCGTGCCCGCGGACTCCGCCGCCGGGCAGAGTGCGGCCGAGGTCGGCGACCCGAAGCCGGGGCGCGGGGCGGACGAGCTGCGCCAGCCGGTGCAGAACCCCACACCCGACGTGCCGAATGACCCGCCGGCCCCGGCTGGAGTGCCGCCGGCGCTGGCTGGGGCACCGCCGCCCGCGCCGCCACGGCGGCGGGTGCAGCCCGCGTACATCCTGGGTGGCGGGGTGATCCCGGCCAGCCAGATCGCCGAGTTGATCCGCCAAGGCGCCACCGTGCGGTGGCTCAAACCCACAGCGGATCTGCTGGCCGGGGAACCGCGCTACCGGCCCAGCCAGGCACTCACCGACTGGGTCCGCATGCGCGATGTCACGTGTCGCTTCCCCCAGTGCGATGTGCCCGCCGACCGCTGCGATCTCGATCACAGTACGCCGTGGCCCGATGGCTCCACCCACCCGTCGAGCCTGAACTGCAAATGCCGCCGCCACCACCTGCTCAAGACCTTCGGCGGGTGGAAAGACCAGCAACTGCCTGACGGCACGCTGATCTGGACCTCACCGGCGGGTAAGACCTACACCACTAAACCCGGACTCCAATTGCTCTATCCCACAACCAATCTCGATACCGGGCCGGCACCGCCGCCACCGCCGGACGCCAGGAAGCAACCCAGCAGGCGCCTGACCATGCCCAAACGCGCTCGCCCCCGCACCGAGGACTGGGCGATCCGCACCGCGACCGAACGCGCCCACAACCGCAAACGCCGCACCGAAACCGGCCACGACCCACCCTTCTGAACCGACTAGATACTAGATGGGAGCCGCCCCGCGCAGGTGCTCGAAGATCAGCGACGTCTGCGTGCCTGCGACGTCGGCGTCCGCGTTGAGGTTCTCCACGACGAACGCGCGCAGATCGTCGACGTCGCGGGCCGCCACATGCAGGATGAAATCGTCGTTGCCTGCCAGAAAATAGACGTCCATCACCTGTGGCTTGCGGCGGATGTCGGCGATGAAATGCCGGATCCTGCCGCGGGCGTTCGATTGCAGACTGACCGAGATCATCGCCTGCAGCGCCAACCCCACCGCAGCGGGATCGATATCGGTATAGAAGCCCCGGATCACGCCGAGGTCCTGCAGTCGACGTACGCGGCCATGGCACGTCGACGCCGCGATCCCCACCTCGTCGGCCAAGGCACTGTTTGACATCCGCGCATCGGCGTGAAGTGCCAGCAGGATGCGGCGGTCGACGTCATCGAGGTCAGGCGGCCGAATATCCTTCGGCGGACGAGCCGTTGTCATGGTCGATCTCGTAGTTCCTACAGACATTTCTCGATCTTAGCGACTAGTCATCGACTCTATTGCCAGTAACCCGATGATTCTTCACAATAGAGACAACCCAACGAGACCCAGGAGCGATCATGCGTGTCGGCATCCCGACCGAGATCAAAAACAACGAGTACCGCGTGGCCATCACGCCAGCCGGCGTCGCTGAGTTGACCCGCCGCGGCCACGACGTCATCGTGCAGGGCGGTGCCGGTGACGGATCCGCGATCTCCGACCGCGATTTCAAGGCCGCGGGCGCCGAGATCATCTCCACCGCCGAAAAGGTGTGGGAGGACGCCGATCTGCTGCTCAAGGTCAAGGAACCGATCGAGCCCGAGTACGCGCAGATGCGTCAGGGCCAGACACTGTTCACCTACCTGCACCTGGCCGCATCCAAGCCCTGCACCGACGCGCTGATCGCCTCGCGCACCACGTCGATCGCCTACGAAACCGTGCAGACCGCCGACGGCGCGTTGCCACTGCTGGCCCCCATGAGCGAGGTGGCGGGCCGCCTGTCCGCCCAGGTCGGCGCCTACCACCTGATGCGCAGCCAGGGCGGCCGCGGCGTGCTGATGGGCGGCGTGCCCGGCGTCGCCCCCGCGGAGGTCGTCGTCATCGGCGGCGGAATGGCGGGTTACAACGCCGCACGCATCGCCAAGGGAATGGGTGCGCACGTCACGGTTTTCGATCTGAACGTGAACACACTGCGCAGGATCGACAACGAGTCCGAGGCCGGCATCGAAACCAGGTACTCGTCCTCACTCGAGCTGGAAGAGGCCGTCAAGAAAGCCGACCTCGTCATCGGTGCGGTGCTGGTCCCCGGCGCCAAGGCGCCGAAGCTGGTGACCAAGTCGACTGTGGCAGGCATGAAGTCGGGCGCGGTGCTGGTCGACATCGCGATCGACCAGGGCGGCTGCTTCGAGGACTCACGGCCCACCACGCACGACGACCCCACGTTCGCGGTCCACGACACCGTGTTCTACTGCGTGGCCAACATGCCGGGCGCCGTACCGCGGACCTCGACGTTCGGGCTCACCAACGCCACCATGCCCTACGTGCTCAAGCTGGCCGACAAGGGCTGGCGCGACGCGTGCCGCGCCGACGCCGCGCTGGCCAAGGGCCTGTCCACCCACGACGGTGCGCTGCTGAACGCGCAGGTGGCAGCCGACCTGGAGCTTCCTTTCACCGATCCGGCCGCCCTGCTCAACTGACCCTGTTGTCGATCACATCCCCGTCCACGTAGAACCAGCGACGGGCTCGCACAGCGAACCGGGACCGCTCATGCAGCGTCCCGGTTCTGCTGTATCCGCGGTAGTGGGCGCGAAACTCGACTTCGCCGTGATCGTCGCCGGCGCCGCCCGCCACCGCGTCGACGACCTCAAGACCGGTCCACTCGACCTCGTCGCGGGGCGTCATCTCTTCGGGACGGGTACGCGGATGCCAGCTGCGCCAGACGTACTCGCGCTCACCCAACGCGATGGCAGAGTAACGCGAGCGCATTAACTGCTCCGCAGTCTCTGCCTCGTGTTCGCCGACGTGCAGCGGCAGGCAACATGCGCCGTAAACCGCTCCGGCGCCGCACGGGCAGCTGTCGGTGGCTTTCATGGTCGCCGCTTTCATGGTCGCCGCTTTCATGGTCGCAGTGTCCCCTCGATCGACTACTTGACACCTGTGAAACTATGCTCGGGCATGTCGCTCACCGATGTTCTTCCACAGGGACCGACCACCTCTGCTGATGCGCGCGCACTTTTCGACGAGTCGGACCCCGTCGCCGGAGAGTTCATGATCGGCACGTGGCGCGGCGATGAGCTGCCGACCGGGCACCCGCTGGACGGCATGTTGGCGGTCAGCGGCTGGTGGCGCAAACAGTTCGTCGACGCCGTCATCGGCGCGATGGATCTGCGCGGCTCCAAACGGCCGTACTTCTTCGTGCTGCACCGCGACGAGTCGCTACCGGTCATCTGAGCGGCGGCTGTCCGCCCACACCGCGCCGCTGACCACGACGATCACCACGAGGGCGAGGACCAGCTGGGGATGCAATCCCGCGACGGTCGGGGTGGCGAAGTGATGTACTGCGCGTCATGGAATTTCGCGTGCGGCGGCCATTCGGGGTTGAAGATGTGCTGGGCCGCCGATCCGTCGATCAGCGCGTCGGCCAGCAAGGCGCCGACGTCAGGTTGGCACGCATCCACTCCTCGACGAGCTGACGACGCGACGCCTCGGTGAGGACCGTTCCGGTCAACAGGCTCTGGTATCCACTGCCGGGCGCCTTCGGCGTACTCGTGTCGCGCGTCCTGCCGCGACAACTCCCCACGCTCGGCCCGCTGCAGGACACCGGCTGCAGCATAGGTCTTGAACGTCGAGCACACCGCGAACATCTCGCTGTCGCGCAGCGCGAGGACGCGGCCGTTCGCTGGGTTCGTCGCGTACAGACCTATCGATGCGTTGTACCGACGCTGCAGTGCCTCGATCTGCGCATCGACGGGGGTTCCCGGCTCGGCGACTGCCGTCGTCGGACTGGCCACCATCGCGGCCGCGGCGACACCGAGACCGAACACGAAGTGCCGGCGCCTCACGGGGCCAGCTCCGCGACGATCGCACCAGCCGAACCCGTCCGCACCGTGGCGAACCCCGTCCCTGCCCAAAGGTTCGTGGCCTGCGGATCGTTCGAAGCCACTGAGGCGCGCTTGATGGCCGCGGTCAGCTGGTGGACGTCCGGATATCCGAGCGGGGCCACAGCGTCGTAGGTGCGAGCGAATTCGTTGAGCAGTCCACGGGCGTACCGTCCCGTGAATGCCGCTGTGACAACGGTTTCGGTGAAGGCTCCGCCGAGCAGCGCTTCGCGGTGGGCGTGATTGGTCCCTGCCTCGTCGGCGCAGAGCAAGGCAGTGCCGACCTGGGCGGCAACGGCGCCCCAGCCCAAGACGGTCGCGACGTCGGACGCGGAACTGAGCCCTCCTGCAGCGATGATCGGGACATCGACCACGGCGGCGACCCGCCGAAACACCTCGGGCAGCGGCTCGTCGGGAGGCTTCACGTCGGGCGCGAAAATGCCGCGATGGCCGCCCGCTTCCGGCCCCTGCACCACGAGTGCGTCGG
This sequence comes from Mycobacterium sp., assembly GCA_051306175.1. Lineage (GTDB taxonomy): Bacteria > Actinomycetota > Actinomycetes > Mycobacteriales > Mycobacteriaceae > Mycobacterium. Next base: position 4,786 of record JBPPMS010000023.1, read on the forward strand.
CGCCTGCTGCGACTGCGACGCCTGCCTCGTAGGGGCCGGTCACCGTCACGATCGTCGACACGCCCGCGTCGTGCAGCCGCTCGACGACCAGCGGTTCTGGAGAGCCGAACGTGAAGGACACCACCTCAGGTCGAAGGTCGAGGACGACCTCAAGCTTGTCGGCGTAGGCGTCGTCATCAGGGTGGGTGCGCCCTATCTCGACGCCGAAGCGCTCGGCCAGAGGGGCGAGCGCATGCCCATAGGCGTCGAGCGCACCCGGTTCGCCGATACTGGGCTGCGGGACAAAGAGATTCACACCGATCGGCCCTGTGGTCGACGCCCGCGCGTGTGCGATGTCGGAGGCGACGCGCCCCGCCGACACGAGACCGGTAGCCAGGAATCCCAAGCCGCCCGCCTCGGTCACCGCGGCAGCCAGCGCGGGCGTGGAGGGCCCGCCTGCCATCGGGGCCCCCACGATGGGCACTGTCAGTTCGGCCAGTCCGAAACTCATCCGGCTTATCGTACGAGGCCCTGGATCTGCTTCGGCAGACTCCTCTTCGACCGGTGCGGGCCAAGCACGGCGCCGCCGAACTGTCTGGTCAAGAGGCGACGCGCGATGGCGTTGACGTCATCGAGGGTCACCCCCTCGATCTGCTGCAACGTCTCGGCGATGGAGCGGTGCTCCCCGTAGTTGAGTTCGCTGCGGCCGATCCGATTCATTCGCGAGCCCGAATCCTCAAGTCCCAGTACAAGTCCCCCACGCAACGAGCCCTTGGCGATCCGGCACTCGTCGGCCGTGATGCCGTCGCGCGCCACCACTTCGAGGATGTCGGTCGTGACGCGGGCGACCTCGTCGAACCGCTCGGGCTGACATGCGGCATACACCGACAGCGCCCCGCAGTCGGAGAACGTGTCGACCGTCGAATACACCGAGTAGGCCAGGCCGCGGGTCTCCCGAATCTGCTGGAAGAGCCGCGAACTGAGCCCGCCACCGAGCGCTGTGTTGAGCACCGACAGCGCCCACCGGTGTTCCCAGTGGCGGCCGGGCACGCGGACCCCCAGTGATATGTGGGTCTGTTCCCCGTCCCGGTTCACCAACGCAAGTGTTGGACGCCCCGGGACCCGGCTGGCCCCCTTGCGCGGCGGAATGGGCTGGCGCCCCCGCACCAGCCGAGGCCCGAAGTACTTGCGCACCAACGCGACTACTTCGTCATGGTCCACGTTGCCCGCTACCGCGAACACCATCCGCTCCGGGATGTAGCGACGGGTGTGGAACGAGTGCAACTGGCTGCGGGTCATGTCAGTGATCGACTCGACGCTGCCGATCACGGGCCGCCCCAGGGGGTGGTCGCCGAACATCGCCGATAGGAACTCGTCGCCGAGGACGTCCTCGGGATCGTCATCGCGCATCGCGATCTCTTCGAGGACGACGTCGCGTTCCACCTCGACATCGTCGCGTTCGCACCGACCCCGCAACACGACGTCCGACACGAGGTCGACCGCCAACTCGAGATCGGAATCCAGCACGTGGGCGTAGTAACAGGTGTGCTCTTTGGCCGTGAAAGCGTTGAGCTCACCACCGACGGCGTCGACGGCCTGCGCGATCTCGACGGCCGACCGCGTCGGCGTCGCCTTGAACAGCAGGTGTTCGAGAAAGTGCGCCGCACCTGCGACGCTGGGTCCCTCATCACGCGAACCCACGTTGACCCAGACGCCGACCGAGGCCGAGTGCACCGACGGGACGAACTCCGTCACCACCCGAAGCCCGCCGGGCAAAGTGGTGCGGCGCAGCGCAGCGGAGTCATTCCCTACGCGCTGGCCGCGCCTCAGTGCTGGTCCGCCCGAACTAGCTGGCGGACGCGGCATCGACAGTTTCGGGAGCCGGTGCGTCCTCGGATGATGCGCCGGCTGCCTCATCTTCGGCGACCAGGATCAGCGAGATCTTGCCGCGGTTGTCGATATCCGCGATCTCGACGCGCAGCTTGTCGCCGACCTTGACCACGTCCTCGACCTTGGCGATGCGCTTGCCACGGCCCAACTTGGAGATGTGCACCAGGCCATCACGGCCCGGCAGCAACGAGACGAACGCACCGAAATCGGTGGTCTTGACCACGGTTCCGAGGAACCGCTCGCCGATCTTGGGCAGCTGCGGGTTGGCGATCGCGTTGATCATGTCGATCGCGGCCTGCGCCGAAAGGCCATCCGTGGCACCCACGAACACCGTGCCGTCGTCCTCGATGGAGATCGAGGCGCCGGTCTGCTCGGTGATCGCGTTGATCATCTTGCCCTTGGGCCCGATGACCTCGCCGATCTTGTCGACAGGCACCTTGATGGCGGTGACGCGCGGTGCGTACGGGCTCATCTCGTCCGGGGCGTCGATGGCCTCGGCCATCACCTCCAGGATGGTGGTCCTGGCGTCCTTGGCCTGCGCCAGAGCGCCAGCCAGCACCTGCGACGGGATACCGTCGAGCTTGGTGTCGAGCTGCAGGGCGGTGACGAAGTCCTTGGTGCCTGCGACCTTGAAGTCCATGTCGCCGAAAGCGTCCTCGGCACCGAGGATGTCGGTCAGCGCGACGAAACGGCGTTCGGTTGTGCCGTCGACCTCCACGTCATCGGACACCAAACCCATCGCGATGCCCGCGACCGGAGCCCGTAGCGGCACGCCCGCATTGAGCAGGGCCAACGTGGACGCGCACACCGAACCCATCGACGTGGATCCGTTGGAGCTTAACGCCTCCGACACCTGGCGGATGGCGTACGGGAACTCCTCGACGCTGGGCAGCACAGGGACGAGGGCGCGCTCGGCCAATGCCCCGTGGCCGATCTCGCGGCGCTTGGGCGATCCGACGCGGCCGGTCTCACCGGTCGAGTACGGCGGGAAGTTGTAGTGGTGCATGTAGCGCTTGCTGGTCTCGGGCCCCAGTGAGTCGATCTGCTGGGCCATCTTGACCATGTCGAGGGTGGTGACACCCAGGATCTGGGTCTCGCCGCGCTCGAACAGCGCACTGCCGTGGGCGCGCGGGATGACGGCCACCTCGGCGGACAGCGCACGGATGTCGGTGATGCCGCGGCCGTCGATGCGGAAGTGATCGGTCAGGATCCGCTGCCGCACCAGTTTCTTGGTCAGCGAGCGGTACGCCGCGCCGATCTCCTTTTCGCGGCCCGCGTAGTCCTGCGAGAGACGCTCGAGGACCTCTACCTTGATCTCGTCCGTGCGGTCGTTGCGTTCGGTCTTGCCCGCGATCGTCAACGCCTCGGCGAGCGCGTCGGACGCCACCGCGGTGACGGCGTCGTAGACATCGGACTCGTAATCGGGGAACAGCGGATACTCGGCGACCGGCTTGGCCGCCCGCGCGGCCAGCTCCTCCTGCGCCGTGCACAGCGCGGCGATGAACGGCTTCGCGGCCTCAAGACCTTCGGCGACGACGGCCTCGTTGGGTGCACCCGCACCACCCGCGATGAGCGCGATGACGTTCTCGGTGGCTTCGGCCTCGACCATCATGATCGCGACGTCGTCATCGGTCTTGCGACCGGCGACCACCATGTCGAACACGGCGTTCTCCAGCTGCTGGACCGTCGGGAACGCGACCCACTGGCCACCCTTGTTGTCCGGCGTCGAGATCAGCGCTACCCGCACGCCGCCGACGGGGCCCGAGAACGGCAGACCCGAGATCTGGGTGGACGCCGAGGCCGCGTTGATGGCCAGCACGTCGTACAGGTCTTTCGGATCCAGGCTCAGGATGGTGACGACGACCTGTATCTCGTTGCGCAGCCCGCTGACGAACGTGGGACGCAGCGGCCGGTCGATCAGGCGGCACGTGAGGATCGCGTCGGTGGACGGACGGCCCTCACGACGGAAGAACGAGCCGGGGATGCGCCCGGCGGCGTACATGCGTTCTTCGACGTCGATCGTCAGCGGGAAGAAGTCGAAGTGGTCCTTCGGGCTCTTGCTCGCGCTGGTGGCTGACAGCAGCATGGTGTCGTCGTCGAGATAGGCAGCGACCGCGCCCGCGGCTTGCTGGGCCAGCCTGCCGGTCTCGAAGCGGATCGTGCGCGTGCCGAAGCCTCCGTTGTCGATGACGGCGCTGGATTCGAAGACGCCGTCTTCAATTTCGATAACAGACATAGATGTGTGTCTGTACCTCTCTGCTCATTCATCTGGGGAGATGTGTTCCACTGTTTCGCGTCGTCATACGCTCACCCTTGAGCGGGCTTCGCGAAAACAGAGCCCCCGAAATCACACAGGCCTCGATGCGGCTACGGCCGTCGATCGAAGCGGCCGACCTCTCGCGTTGGAGAGCCCGGCAGCCACTACCGAAGACCGCCCGATCAGGCAGTTTCTGACTCAGGTAGAGCCCTGTCATGACGAGCAGGAACGGCGCATGCGGACCGCTTGCGCCACACCTTGGGTGTCGGGGCCGACCGGCCCACAACACCCCCACTGTACCCGACCATCCATCTGCCAAATAGCACGCCTGGCAGGTCAGGGCATGTCGTCGACGCACACCGTGAAGTTGCGTTGGTCGTAGGCGTATCCCTCGCCGTTGGTGCATTCGTCGACATCGGCAACGCCCGTGAGGATCTCATAAGCACGCTGCTTGCCCTCGACCGAGGAGTCGTAGCAGTAGACGCGCCGCGGATCGGAGTCCCCTTCGGTGTCGATCGCCATGCACTCGCCGACCACCCAGTCGATATCCATGCAGACCGTCGTCGAGGTGTCACCGGCCGACATCGAGAAGTACGAGTCGACATCGGCAGGGCACTGCGCACTGTCGGCCACCTTCTGCACCACGCGGTAACTGGACTCTTCGCTGCCGCACGCGACCGTCTCGACCTCCGGCAGATCCGGCGTTCCGCCGAACCGCAGGCAATCCCCCACCTGCAGGTCCGCGGCACTTCCCGCGAACGCACATGCTGCGACCCCCCCGATTACTAGGAACGCCACCGCCGGGAAGGCGGCGGCGAATCGGGCCGGCATTCAGGGCTTAGCGGCGAAGACCCAGGCGCTCGATCAGCGAGCGATACCGCGCGACATCGACCTCGGTCAGGTACTTCTGCAGCCGGCGACGGCGTCCGACCAGGAGCATCAGTCCACGCCGCGAATGGTGATCGTGCTGGTGCACCTTGAGGTGCTCGTTCAGGTCGTTGATCCGCTTGGTCAACAGTGCGATCTGAGCTTCGGGAGACCCGGTGTCGGTGTCGTGCAGCCCATAGCTGCTCAGGATTTCTTTCTTCTGCTCGGCAGTCAATGCCACGAAACTATCTCCATCAATCGGTCCGCGAACTTTTCTGGGGCGTGGCCGCCGCGAACTGCAGCACACGCTTGGTCAGGGCAGAGTCTAACAGCGCGTCCGCATTGCACCGAATCGGTGACCTGGCGCTGACCTGCGGTCACTGAGCCGCGAGGATCGCCCTGGCCCGTTCGGTGTCGTGTCCCATGGCGACCACCAGGTGGTCGATGGAGTCGAATTTCTCCTGCCCGCGGATGCGCGCCACGAAGTCGACAGCGACGTGCTGGCCATACAGATCCGCGTTGGTGTCCAGGACGAAGGCTTCCACCGTGCGGGTCCGCCCGGAGAACGTCGGGTTGGTGCCCACGGACACCGCGGCCTGGTAGCGCTCGCCCGGGACGACGGTGCCCACCACCGGTCCGTGCCCCAGGACGGTGAACCAGGCGGCGTAGACGCCGTCGGCGGGAATGGCCGAGTACATCGGCGGCGCTACGTTGGCGGTCGGGAAGCCGAGGACGCGCCCGCGCCCGTCGCCCCGGACCACGACACCCTCCACGCGGTGCGGACGCCCGAGAGCATCCGCGGCGGCGACGACGTCGCCTGCGTCGACACAGGAGCGGATGTAGGTCGACGAGTAGGTCACCGAGTCGCTGTCACCGTGCTCGGAGACCAGCGACATCGCCTCGACCGAGAAACCCAACCGGTCACCGGAGCGACGCAGCATCTCGACGTTGCCTGCGGCCTTCTTCCCGAACGTGAAGTTCTCGCCGACCACGACCTCGACCACGTGCAGGCGTTCCACTAGGAGTTCGTGGATGTAACGGTCAGCGGTGAGCTTCATGAAGTCGGCCGTGAACGGCATCACGAGAAACACGTCGATGCCGAATTCCTCGGCCAACTCGGCCCGTCGGGTCAAGGTGGTCAACTGCGCCGGGTGACTGCCGGGGAAGACCACTTCCATGGGGTGGGGGTCGAACGTCATCAACACGGTCGGCACACCGCGCGACCGGCCCGCCTTGACCGCCCGCGCGATCAATTCGGCATGCCCGCGGTGCACACCGTCGAACACGCCGATGGTGAGTACACACCTGCCCCAGTCTGTGGGGATTTCGTCTCGCCCCCTCCACCGCTGCACGCATGCAAGCGTACGGCCTGCCGCACCGCCTGAGGACTCCGGATCAGGTGATGTTTGCCTAAACTCACTGACGTGAGCCCTGAGGCCAAAGGCGATGCTGCAGCGAAAGCCCATGATCTGACGGCGGTGGCCCAGGACTACCTCAAGGTGATCTGGACCGCGCAGGAATGGTCCCGGGAAAAGGTCAGCACGAAGATGCTGGCCGAGCGGATCGGCGTTTCCGCGTCGACGGCGTCGGAGTCCATTCGCAAGCTTGCCGAGCAAGGCTTGGTCGACCACGAGAAGTACGGGGCGGTCACGCTCACCAACTCCGGCCGCCGGGCGGCCCTGGCCATGGTGCGCAAGCACCGGCTGCTGGAGACCTTCCTGGTCAACGAACTCGGCTACAGCTGGGACGAGGTGCACGACGAGGCCGAGATACTCGAGCACGCCGTCTCCGACGAACTGGTGGCGCGGATCGACGCGAAGTTGGGCTACCCGCGCCGCGATCCGCACGGCGATCCGATCCCCGCCGCCGACGGCAACGTCCCGACGCCGCCGGCGCGCCAGCTGTCGGTGTGCCAGGACCCGCAGGCGCGAGTCGAGGCTGATGCCGACGCTGTCGAAGTACCGCAG
>JBPPMS010000024.1:0-26621 GCA_051306175.1 Mycobacterium sp.
GCCTCGGCGCTGCGCTGCGCTACGCCGCCGTCGACAAGAACGTCGTGATCGTCGCGGCCGCAGGCAACGACGGCGAAGAGGAGTGCGCGCAGAACCCGCTGTATGACCCCGTGGACACGGCGGACCCGCGCGATTGGCACCAGGTGCAGACGGTGTCGTCGCCGTCGTGGTTCTCCGATTTCGTGCTGTCGGTCGGCGCCGTCGACAACACGGGCGCGCCCATTGCGGCCAGCCTCGCCGGTCCGTGGGTAGGAGTGTCCGCCCCGGGCGTCGAGATCATGGGGCTGTCGCCGCAGAACGGCGGGCCTGTCAACGCCTACTCGCCGTCGCGGGCAGGCGAGCCCAACCAACGGATGGCGGGCACCAGCTTCGCCGCGGCGTACGTCAGCGGCGTCGTCGCACTGGTGCGGGCGAAGTTCCCTGGCCTGACCGCCCACCAGGTGATCGACCGGATCCAACAGACCGCGCACAATCCGGCTCGCGGGGTCGACAACCAAGTGGGCTACGGGCTGATCAACCCGACGGCGGCGCTGACGTACAACGTCCCGACCGCTGAGCGATTCGCCCCTGGATCCGAGACCCGCATCCTCGCACCGCCACCACCGCCGCCGGTGCCGGACCACCGCGCCCGCAACATGGCCGTCCTCTACATCGGCGTGCTGGTCGCAGTGGTGTTGATCGCCGCAGTGATCGCCCGGGCCGGGCGCTCGCGATGAAACTCACGCTGATCGTCGTCGTGCTCGGGGCCGGGATACTGGGCTGGAGCGTCGCCGGATACATCGGTGCGGCAGCGGGGATCGCACTCGCGCTGTTGCTGGCGGTGGTCCCGTGGCGGCGGCAACCGGTGTGGTCCTGGATCTGGTTGTTTCTGCGTCGACGCCGTGCCATCGCGTGGAGCGAACCCGTCACCGTCGCCAACGACCGGGCCGGCGGTGGCGTCCGCTTCGAGGACGGCAGAGCCATCGTGGCGGTCCATCTGTTGGGGAAACCGCACTCGCCGACGCTGTTCACGGGGTCGTCTGCCACGTCGACCGCCAACACCCTCGACATCGCCGACCTCGCACCGCTGCTGCACCAGTCGCTCGGTCTCACCGTCGAATCGCTCAGCGTGGTCAGCGCGGGCGCGCGGCGCCGCAACAGCGGCGATTATCCGCGGGTATACGACACGCTGATCGGGACGCCGCCGTATGCTGGACAGCGCGAAACCTGGTTGGTGATCCGGATCTCGGCCCTGGACAACGCGGAGTCGGTGCAGTGGCGCACCACCATCGGCACCACGGCTATCGCGGCCGCGCAACGGATCTGCGCCGCCCTGCGCTGCGACGGAATCCGGGCCCGAGTCGCGACCGCTACCGACATCGTAGAACTGGAGCGGCGCCTGGGCCGTTCGGCACTCGGCGCCCACAACCAACGGTGGCGCACCGTGCGCAGCGACGGTGGCTGGCTGACGACCTATCGTTACGACGCGGGCGATCTCACCGCCGAAAACCTAGCGAACGCGTGGTCGCTGCGGGTCGACGGGGTGATCCAGAACATCACCCTCTACCCCGACGGGACGTCGACGGCCACGATCACCGTGTGTACCGCCCAGCCGCTGACCGCGCCGCCCAGCGTGCGGATGGGCACCCTGCCCGGCGAGCAGGCGCGGGCCGTGGCGGCGAACCTGTGCGGTCCGACGGCGGAGCTGCACGCCCTACGGCGCACTAAATTCCCCGACTCGCTGGTGATTCCGATCGCCTCCTCGGGTGTGCTGATCGGCAAAGTCGGCGGGGGCAACCGAATGCTGTTGCCGCTCGGCGACCCCGGGGAATTCACCCGGGTGCACATCGCCGCGGAGGACACGCTGGCCAAACGCTTCGTGGTGCGTGCCGCCGGGGCAGGCGAACGCATCACCGTGCATACTCGAAATCCAGTGCGGTGGGCAAGCGTTCGCATGCCACACGTCACCATCACCAAGAACGTGCGGCCTGCGTCGGGCACGACGGTCAGTGTGGTCGACGGCGGACTCATGCCCGCGCCACGTCCCAATACCGTGATCTCGGTGGGTGACCCCGGCGCCCCGTTCCGGGGCAGTGCCGATATTGTGATCAACCAGATTGGCCCGGCGACAGTCGAAGTCGAAGCCGATGACGGCTCTCAGACCGTTGAGGTGGAGCTCTTCCGCGCCGAGAACCGGTACGTGTCCGAAGAGCCGATGATGTTGATATCGGCGCAGTACGAAACGGTGGACTAGGTGGCGATCAGCAGCAGCGAGGCAGTTGCGGCCCGGCGGCATTTCGACCAGGCGATGGCGCTGATGGAGTCCGATCGTGCTGCGGCCCGGGAACGCTTCGGCGAAGCCACATCGATCGACAGATCCATGGCCGACGCGTGGCTGGGGCGCATCGCCGCCGGTGACGACGCGTTGTCCACCCTGCAGGAGCTTTACGCGTACGGCCTACGGCTGCACCGCGAGACCAACCGGCTGGGGGTGCGTCTCTCGGCCGCCATCAAAGCCGGTCCCTACCTGTCGATGGTGGTGACGGAGGCGTCCCACGCCGGGTTGGCGTTGGCCAGCGCTCTGGTGGACGACAAGCAGTTCGAGAAAGCAGGAGGGCTGCTTGCCGATTCGTCGCTGCTGGACACCTGGGAGAACCACCAGTGGCAGCAGTACCTCAAGACGTATCTTATGTTCTCCACCCAGCGTTGGCCCGATGTGATCTCGGTGGCGGCGGCCGTGCTACCGCCTCAGGCCATCATCATGTCGGCGGTCACCGCGGGGACCAACGCCCTGGCCGCGCACGCAGCGGCGCATCTGGGGCAGGCACGGGTCGCGCTCGACCTTGCCGACCGCGTCGAGATCCGTGCCGGCCGCGCCCAGCCCAGTGAGATGCGCCGCAACGAACTGTCGAGTACCGCGGTCACGGCCATCGACCCCGCCGACTTCCCTTTGATCGCCGCCGATCTCGCCTATGTGCGCGGGATGGCACACCGCCAGCTGGGAGAGGAGGAACGGGCGCAGATCTGGCTGTCGAAGGCCACCATCAACGGGGCGCTGACCGGCGCCGCCAAGGAGGCGCTCGCCGACCCCAGGTTGCAGCTCGTCATCACCGACGAAGGCAAGATCAACAGCAGAAGCAACAAATGGGACGTCGCCACCGAGGTCTCCGAGCAGGCCCGAGAAGAGGAAGCCCACCAGGAGCGGCGCACCGAACTGCTCGCCGAAGGTCGCGAATTGCTGAACAGGCAAGTCGGTCTCGCGGATGTGAAGAAGGCCGTCTCCGAGTTGGAAGACCAGATCGAGGTGCGCGAACTGCGGCTGGCGCATGGACTGCCCGTCAACAACCAGACGAACCACATGCTGCTGGTCGGCCCGCCCGGAACCGGAAAGACCACCACTGCAGAGGCGTTGGGTAAGATCTACGCTGGCATGGGGATCGTTCGCCACCCCGAGATCATCGAGGTCAAGCGTTCGGACTTCTGTAGCGAGCACATCGGCTCGTCGGGGCCCAAGACCAACGAACTCATCAATCGTTCCCTGGGCCGGATCCTGTTCATGGACGAGTTCTACACGCTGGTGGAACGGCACCAGGACGGGCGTCCCGACATGATCGGCATGGAGGCCGTCAACCAGTTGCTCGTGGCGCTGGAGGTCCATCGGTTCGACTTCTGCTTCATCGGTGCGGGTTACGAACGCGAAGTCGACCAGTTCCTCACCGTCAACCCGGGTTTGGCGGGCCGGTTCAACCGCAAGTTGCGGTTCGAGTCCTACAGCCCTGACGAACTCGTGGAGATCGCCGCGCGGTACGGAGCCCCGCGCGCGACCGTGATATCGCCGGAGGCCAGGGAGGCGATGGCAATCGTCTGCCGCGAACTCCGCTCCTACATCGGCCCCGACGGTCAACACGGGATCGATGTCATGCACAACGGCCGCTTCGCTCGCAACGTTGTGGAACGTGCCGAGCGAGTTCGTGATTCGAGAGTCGCCGCCCAGAACCGCAGCAACCGTGGGTCGGTCACTATCGAGGACCTGGAAACCCTACGCGCCGACGACGTCATCGACTCCGTCGCGGAGGCGTGCGCGGAGAAGAACGTACCGGTTCTGCTGGGCTGAGCGGGAACTCAGGCTATGTGACCGCGTCGGCGATCTTCGGGACGAATTTTCGTTGTGGAACGAGTAAGCGGTGTGACCCGGCTGATGACGAGCGTAGGGTCCAGATCCGTTGCGCGTGCCAGCCTTATTCTATTGCTGTTATCAAGGCAGCGACCCTCGCTGCGTCCGCGTCGGTCACTGGGAGCTCAGATTCCACCGCGTCGATCAGTTCGGGCGGCAGGCCCGCGGCGTGGGCGGTCTCCTCGCGCGAGAGATCAGCGCGCTTGCGGGCGACGTAGAGCAGTTGGCCGAGGGTGGCGGTGGGTGCTGTCGCGGCGCGAAACATCAACGCCGCATATCGCTTTCGCACGGCGCTGAGCGCCTTGACGGTGGCGGGCGTACCTCGGGTCTGGCGGGCTGCGCGCGTCACGACGTCCTCAAGCTCACGGAGGTCGGCGAGGATCACCCCGATCCGGTCGGTGAACTCCGGATCGTCCGGGCTGGGCAACGCGTCGACAGCTGCCGAGAACGTCTTCATCGCCACGTCCACGGCGCCGATGATCAGCGGCTCCTGACCCATATCCGAGGAGGTCTGCGCTGTCTGTGCGTCGTCGTTCCCGGGAATCGGTGCGCCGTTACGGATTCTCTCGATGGTGCCCGTCGGCCACTGCAACACTTCCTCGAGTTTGGCCCGAGTCTGGTTGCGCGGCCAGGATCGGCCTTTCTCGAACGCGATCAGCGCACCTGCGTTGATGATCTTGTACTTGGCGAGGTTGCGCTGGGTGATCTCCAGCTCACGTCGCCGGGCGGCCGTCGCGGCACCGGCCCTCGCGACGCCGGCGTCGGTGACGGCGTCGGCGTCGTCGTCGGCATCGCTGGGAGCGGGTTTGAGGATGTTGGTGACCTCGGTGCGGTCATCAACGACGAAGGCGATTCTGGTGCCTTCGGTGTTGCCGACGTGCAGCACCAGCCCGTCGTGGATCAACGCCGAATCCCGTCGCGCTCCGTCGACGAACATGCCGTTGAGCGAACCGTTGTCGAAGGCGATCCACTGCCCGTCCTTGACCTCGACGCGCACATGCGCACGCGAGATCCGCGGATCGGGAACGTGCACGTCGGCCTGATCGCCGCGGCCGATGAGAACAGTTCTGCCCGACGGCGCAAACGAATGCTTCCGACCGTCATACACGACGGTCAGAATTGGTGGTTCGTCGGCGGAGGGCATCGGATCAACTGTAATGCGCGGTCCGCACGCTTAACGGCGGTCTTTTCCGGTGCCCGTCACCCTGCCGAAATGCGCTGCGATTCCGCCCGCGATCTGAAGGAACGCCAGCTGCGCCGCGTCCGTCATCTGTGACGTCCGATCGATCACGCCACCCGGGCGCAGCTGCGGATCGAACGGCACTTCGACCACCACATGACCGCGGCTGGCGAACTGCTGCGCGAGCACACCGCGGGTGCGCTTGTCGGCGTGGCCGTCGGAGTCGTTGAGCACCACGACCGTGCGGTTCAGCAGTTCGCCCAGCCCACGGTTGCCCAGCCACTCCATGGTCTGGGTGGCAGCCGAGGCGCCGTCCACCCACGGTGAGGAGACGACGATCAACGCGTCGAGGTCGCGAACGACTTCCTCAGTGACCGGCGAGTCCATCGTCGAACCACAGTCCACGATCGAGATCAGGAAGTGGCGGTCCAGCCGCATCGCCGCCTCCCGGTACACCGCCGCATCGAGGACGCGCCTGCGCGCTGTGGCCGTCTCGCCTGCGAGGACGAACAACCCGGCGGAGTTGTTGCCGACCCGGTGCCGTACGTCGTCGAAGCTGCGCAGGTTGCGATCCAGCGCGAGCTCCCAATAGGAGCTCGCCGTCCTGGGGTCGACGCGACTACCCAACTTTCCGAACGCGGTGTCGGCGTCGACGGCGACGATGCGGTCGTGGTGGCGAAGCTCGGCGAACACCGAGCCGACGCTGGCCGACACCGTGGTCTTGCCGACGCCCCCTTTACCCAGCACGCCAATCTTGAAGTGGCCGCGGAGCGGAGCTCGGACCTGAGCCTCCAGCGCCGCCTGGCGACGTTCCATGGGAGACGGGCCCGGATTGAGCATGCCGAACGTCATGCGGTACATCACCCGCCGCCAGCCCTTCGCGGGCACGTACCGCTGCCGCGGCGGTGTCGGGGCGGGCTGGGGCGGACCGACGGGTCCCCAGCCGGGGTGTTGGGGAGGCATCGGTTGCTGCGGTGGAACACCTGGCGGCGGCGCAGCACCGGGCGGGGGTGCGTACACCCTGGGTGCACCGCGGCCGGGCTGGGGTTCGGGGAAGCTACCCCGCTGGCGCATGAAGTCGTTGGGGTCGGTCACCGGGCACCGCCCGCGGCCCGCGAACCTGCCGTCTTGATCATCGTCTCCCTCAGGGTGAATTGCGATCGTTTCCGATCAGGTGTTCCGTGTGCCCATGGTGAGCAGGCAACGCCCGGGTCCAGTATCGGGCACGGTGCACGACGGCTCGTGCGACGGCCGGGTACGGCACATCGGGTTCCTCCGAACCGTTGCATGAACTGCGGCAGCGCTACGGGTCGTGCTGCGCGCGTCGGCGACGAACAAGCACCGTGAATGCGTTGGTGTCGGGACCGGCCGTGCGTCTGTGTGATGTAGATACCGCCACTTCAAGGGAACATTTCGCAGGTCTTGCTGCTCACATAGGGCAGGGCGTTGGCGGGATGTGACGGGTAGTGACGGCGCGATTAACCAGCGGTAGTCAGCAAGGGAAGTCGAATGATTACGTTGCGATGCTACGGAAGCGCTGCTACGGTTTTATCAATCGAAGTTGACCTGGGCGGGAAGGAATACTCATGACCGCGGCTTTGCCTCTCTACATGACGGTCGGGGCCTGTACGCAGGACCCGGAACGCTGGATGACCGCTACCGATGACGCCACCAAAGCCATCTGCCGCGGCTGCCCGCGGCGCTGGCTGTGTGCCCGGGACGCCGTCGAAACGCAGGGCGCCGAAGGAATGTGGGCGGGCATCGTCATTCCCGCGTCGGGCCGGGGTCGCACCTTCGCCCTGCGGCAGTTGCGCTCGCTGGCCGAGCGCGGCGGCTATCCGCCCCGCAAGCCGGTTCGGCGCGCAGCACCGGCGACCGATTGAGCCAGCCCGACTCGAATTGAGGTAGTCGACTACTCGTGCGCACTGACTACCGACCGACGAGGCTGACCTACAGAACGATACGGGGCCTCGGGGGAGGCTCAGCGGCGTAGTCGAGGTCGTGGTTAGTGGTTCGTGGTTAGCGGGGGAGACCGCAGAGGGGTAGCCGCGACCTCGGCGACGCCGCGCCAGCGCACCTGACGACGGCGCAGAGTGACTCACTCCCGCAACGATTTTCGCGGCACCTCGGCCGGCTACGCGGCCACCGCGCCGCCGATCCGGCACCTGCTGCCCGACGGGGCGGGACCTAAGAATCCGACGAGACATCGCGCAAATTAAGAAACCTGCGGTCCACCAGGCAAAGCGATGCCGATTGCGCGCTCGCAGCAAACTTTCTAAGAGATTGCTGTGGAGGATTATCGAAAGCCTTGCCCCGCGCCACTGACGGCGGCTTACGCTAATTCTCCACTGACTCAACAGAACCCAATTGCGCCTTCGTATTGTCGGCGTACCCCCGAAATTAAGCCCGCACACCTAGTTAGGGCTGACTAAGTTGGCATGTCAGGCAGTGTTTGGCTTATCGTTTGACAACTTGTCGCGACCAGAACTGGGCCGCCGTTCAGCGTTGCACGGAGAGCGGGCCAGCCCTGCGTCCCCGGCAAGTCCGAAGCGGCCAGCCCGCTACCTCCGGGTTGCGTCCCTGTCGGGGGGTGAGGCTAGCTTTTTTAGGTTGCAAGAAATTGGCTCTGTGAAGGGTAGAGGTGGGAATGGCGCCCTCGAAGAACGGGCTGTACAACCCCGCGTATGAGCACGACGCGTGCGGCGTGGCGATGGTGGTCGACATGCACGGCCGCCGAAGTCGCGACATCGTCGAAAAGGCCATCACCGCGCTGCTGAACCTGGAGCACCGCGGCGCCCAGGGTGCCGAACCCAATACCGGGGACGGCGCGGGAATTCTGCTGCAGGTGCCTGACGAGTTTCTGCGCGCGGTGGTGGATTTCGATCTCCCGGAACTGGGCAACTACGCGACGGGTATGGCATTTCTGCCGCAGTCGTCGCGCGACGCCAAATTGGCCTGTGAGGCGGTCGAGAAGATCGTCGAGGCCGAAGGCCTGCGGCTGCTCGGTTGGCGCGACGTCCCCACCGACGAGTCCTCTCTCGGAGCGCTGGCGCGCGACGCCATGCCGACGCTGCGGCAGCTCTTCATCGCGGGCGAGTCCGGCATGGAACTCGAGCGCCGCGCCTACGTGGTGCGCAAGCGGGCCGAGCACGAACTCGGCAACAAGGGGCCGGGGCAGGACGGTCCCGGACGTGAAACGGTGTACTTCCCAAGTCTTTCCGGGCAGACCTTCTGCTACAAGGGCATGCTGACCACCCCGCAGCTCAAGGCCTTCTACCTGGACTTGCAGGACGAGCGTCTGACGAGCGCGCTGGGCATCGTGCATTCCCGGTTCTCCACCAACACCTTCCCGTCGTGGCCGCTGGCCCATCCGTTCCGTCGCATCGCCCACAACGGCGAGATCAACACCGTCACCGGCAACGAGAACTGGATGCGCGCGCGCGAGGCGCTCATCCACACCGACGTCTTCGGCTACCACAACGACCTCAACAAGATCTTCCCGGTCTGCACACCGGGCGCCTCGGACACGGCCCGCTTCGACGAGGTCCTCGAACTGCTGCACCTTGGCGGCCGCAGCGTCGCCCATGCGGTGCTGATGATGATTCCCGAAGCGTGGGAACGGCACGAGTCCATGGATCCGGCTCGACGCGCGTTCTACCGCTACCACGGTTCGCTGATGGAGCCGTGGGACGGGCCGGCGTCGGTGTGCTTCACCGACGGCACCGTCGTCGGCGCCGTACTCGACCGCAACGGTCTTCGCCCGTCGCGAATCTGGGTCACCGACGACGGTCTGGTGGTGATGGCCTCCGAAGCCGGGGTGCTGGATCTTGACCCGTCGACTGTGGTCCGCAAGATGCGCCTGCAGCCCGGCCGCATGTTCCTGGTGGACACCGCGCAGGGCCGCATCGTCTCCGACGAGGAGATCAAGGCCGAGTTGGCCGCCGAGCACCCCTACCAGGAGTGGCTCGACGCGGGCCAGTTCCACCTCGACGATCTGCCGCAGGGCAACTACGTCAGGATGCCGCACCACCGAGTCGTGTTGCGGCAACAGACCTTCGGCTACACCTACGAGGAGCTCAACCTCCTAGTGGCGCCGATGGCGCGCACCGGAGCCGAGGCGCTGGGCTCCATGGGCACCGACACGCCGATCGCCGTGCTGTCCCAGCGCCCGCGAATGCTCTACGACTACTTCCAGCAGTTGTTCGCCCAGGTCACCAACCCCCCGCTGGATGCCATCCGCGAGGAAGTG
Source organism: Mycobacterium sp. (assembly GCA_051306175.1). Classification (GTDB taxonomy): domain Bacteria; phylum Actinomycetota; class Actinomycetes; order Mycobacteriales; family Mycobacteriaceae; genus Mycobacterium. The sequence goes on from JBPPMS010000024.1 coordinate 9,583, forward strand.
GTGACCAGCCTGCAGGGGGTGATCGGCCCCGAGGGCGACCTGCTCAACCCCGACGAGAACTCGTGTCGGCAAATCGTGCTGCCACAGCCCATCCTGCGCAACCACGAACTGGCCAAACTGATCAACGTCGACCCCGACCATGAGATCCGCGGGCGCAAGCACGGCATGCGCGCCGCGGTGGTCCGATGTCTCTACCCGGTCGCCGAGGGCGGTCCGGGACTGCGTCGGGCGCTGGAAGACGTGCGTAAGAAGGTGTCTCAGGCGATCCGCAACGGCGCCCGCATCCTCGTGCTCTCCGATCGGGAGTCCGACGAATGGTTGGCGCCCATCCCGTCGCTGCTGGCGGTCGCCGCGGTGCACCACCACCTGGTCCGCGAGCGCACCCGCACGCAGGTGGGGCTCGTCGTCGAGACCGGTGACGCGCGCGAAGTGCACCACATGGCGATGCTGTGTGGCTTCGGCGCCGCCGCCATCAATCCCTACATGGCGTTCGAGTCCATCGAGGACATGCTCGACCGGAACGTCATCCAGGGCCTGGATCGCGACAAGGCGCTGTCGAACTACATCAAGGCCGCGGGCAAAGGCGTGTTGAAGGTGATGTCCAAGATGGGCATTTCGACGCTGGCCTCCTACACCGGCGCCCAGCTGTTCCAGGCCGTGGGGATGTCGCAGCGGGTGCTCGATGAGTACTTCACCGGATTGCACTGTCCCACAGGTGGAATCGATCTGGATGACATCGCAGCTGACGTCGCTACCCGCCACGAGCTGGCCTATCTGGAGCGCCCGGACGAGCGCGCGCACCGCGAGCTGGAGGTCGGCGGTGAGTACCAGTGGCGCCGCGAAGGCGAGTATCACCTGTTCAACCCGGACACGGTATTCAAGCTGCAGCACTCCACGCGCACCGGGCAGTACGCGGTCTTCAAGGAGTACACCGCGCTGGTCGACAACCAGAGCGAGCGGATGGCGTCGCTGCGCGGGCTGCTGAGGTTCCGCGACGATCTGCGTCCGCCGGTGCCGATCGACGAGGTGGAACCGGCCAGCGAGATCGTCAAGCGGTTCTCCACCGGCGCGATGAGTTACGGCTCGATCTCCGCCGAAGCGCACGAGACGTTAGCGATCGCCATGAACCACCTTGGTGGACGGTCGAATTCGGGTGAGGGTGGTGAAGCCGTCAAACGCTTCGACCACGACCAGAACGGCGACTGGCGACGCAGCGCGATCAAACAGGTGGCTTCGGGCCGCTTCGGGGTGACGAGCCACTACCTGACCAACTGCACCGACATCCAGATCAAGATGGCCCAAGGCGCCAAACCCGGCGAGGGCGGCCAGCTTCCCGGCTACAAGGTATACCCCTGGGTCGCGGAGGTTCGGCACTCCACCCCCGGTGTGGGGCTGATCTCGCCGCCGCCGCACCACGACATCTACTCCATCGAGGATCTGGCCCAGCTGATCCACGATCTGAAGAACGCCAACCCGCAGGCCCGCGTTCACGTGAAACTGGTCTCCGAAAACGGAGTGGGCACCGTCGCGGCAGGCGTGTCGAAGGCGCATGCCGACGTGGTGTTGATCTCCGGCCATGACGGCGGTACCGGCGCGACGCCGCTGACGTCGCAAAAGCACGCCGGAGCGCCGTGGGAGCTCGGCTTGGCCGAGACCCAGCAGACATTGCTACTCAACGGACTTCGCGACCGGATCGTGGTCCAGGTCGACGGTCAGTTGAAGACCGGCCGCGATGTCATGGTCGCGGCTCTGCTCGGCGCCGAGGAGTTCGGGTTCGCCACCGCGCCACTGGTGGTGGCCGGCTGCATCATGATGCGGGTCTGTCACCTCGATACCTGCCCGGTCGGGGTGGCCACCCAGAACCCGTTGCTGCGGCAGCGTTTCGACGGCAAGCCGGAATTCGTCGAGAACTTCATGCTGTTCATCGCCGAGGAAGTGCGCGAGCTGATGGCGCAGTTGGGATTCCGCACCATGAACGAGGCGATCGGCCAGGTGGGTGCCCTGGACACCACCAAGGCCGATCGGCACTGGAAGGCACACAAGCTGGATCTGACGCCGGTGCTGTACGAGCCCGAGTCGGCATTCATGAACCAGGATCTGTACTGCAGCTCGCGCCAGGACCACGGCCTGGACAAGGCACTGGACCAGCAGCTGATCGTGATGAGCCGGGAGGCGCTGGACTCCGGCACGCCGGTGCGATTCTCCACGACGATCACCAACGTCAACCGGACCGTTGGTACCATGCTGGGTCACGAGGTCACGAAAGCCTATGGCGGCGAGGGGCTTCCGGACGGCACCATCGACATCAGGTTCGACGGGTCGGCGGGCAACAGCTTCGGAGCGTTCGTACCGCGGGGCATCACGTTGCGGGTGTACGGCGACGCCAACGACTACGTCGGCAAGGGCCTGTCGGGTGGGCGCCTCGTGGTGCGGCCGTCGGACAATGCGTCGCACGAGTTCGCCGCTGAGGACAACATTATCGCGGGCAATGTCATCCTCTTCGGAGCCACCAGCGGGCAGGCGTTCATCCGCGGCCAGGTGGGCGAGCGGTTCGCGGTGCGCAACTCCGGCGCCCACGCCGTGGTCGAGGGTGTGGGTGACCACGGCTGCGAGTACATGACCGGGGGTCGGGTGGTGATCCTCGGTCCCACCGGACGCAACTTTGCCGCGGGCATGTCGGGCGGCATCGCCTTCGTGTACGACCCGGACAAGGTGCTGGCCGTCCACGTCAACCCCGAAATGGTCGACCTCGAGGAACTCGCCGACGAGGACATCGAGTACCTGCACGGCATCCTCGTCGCCCACGTAGATGCGACAAATTCAGCGGTGGGGCAACGCATTCTGACAGGATGGGATGGTCGGCAACAAGAGATGGCCAACTTCGTCAAGGTGATGCCGCGAGACTACAAGAGCGTCCTGAAGGCGATCGCCGACGCCGAGCGGAGCGGCGCGGACGAGAATGGCGTAGCCGAAGCGATCATGGCGGCCGCACGTGGCTGATCCGCGCGGGTTTCTCAAGTACACCCACCGCGAGACGCCGATCCGGCGTCCGGTGGATCTGCGTCTGCGCGACTGGAAAGAGGTCTACGAGGATTTCTCCCACGACGTGCTACAGGTGCAGGCGGCCCGGTGCATGGATTGCGGAATCCCGTTCTGCCACAACGGATGTCCGCTGGGCAATCTGATTCCCGAGTGGAACGACCTGGTGTTCCGCGACCGGTGGCGCGATTCCATCGAGCGCCTGCACGCCACCAACAACTTCCCCGAATTCACCGGCAGGCTGTGCCCGGCGCCGTGCGAGGCCTCGTGCGTACTCGGAATCAACCAGGACCCCGTGACGATCAAGCAGGTCGAGGTCGAGATCATCGACAACGCCTTCGTGCAGGGCTGGGTCAAACCGATGCCGCCCGAGGCGTTGACCGGTAAGAAGGTCGCCATCGTGGGGTCCGGCCCCGCCGGTCTGGCCGCCGCTCAGCAGCTCACGCGCGCGGGACATTTGGTGACGGTGTTCGAACGCGCGGATCGCATCGGCGGGCTGCTGCGCTACGGCATCCCGGAGTTCAAGATGGAGAAGCGCCACATTGACCGTCGTCTGGAACAGATGGAGGCCGAGGGCACCGAGTTCCGGGCGGGCATCGACGTCGGCGTCGACATCACCGCCGAGCAGTTGCTAGCGGGGTTCGACGCGATCGTGCTCGCGGGCGGTGCCACGGCCTGGCGCGATCTGCCGATCCCCGGTCGGGAACTGGACGGCGTCTACCAGGCCATGGAGTATCTGCCGTGGGCCAACCGCGTGCAGAACGGCGATCCCGTCCTCGGCGACGACGGGGAGCCGCCGATCACCGCCAAGGGCAAGCGGGTCGTCATCATCGGCGGTGGCGACACCGGCGCCGACTGCCTAGGCACCGCCCACCGCCAGGGCGCGTCAAGCGTGCACCAGTTCGAGATCATGCCGCGTCCGCCGGAGACCCGGGCTGAATCGACGCCGTGGCCCACGTATCCGCTGCAGTACCGCATCGCGTCGGCGCACGAAGAAGGCGGCGAAAGGGTGTTCTCGGTGAACACCGAGCAGTTCGTCGGCTCCGATGGACGGCTGACCGCGCTCAAAGTGCACGAGGTCACGATGCAGAGCGGGAAGTTCGTCAAGATCGACGACAGCGACTTCGACCTCGAAGCCGACCTGGTGCTGCTGGCGATGGGCTTCGTCGGCCCGCAGCGCGAAGGCCTGCTCACCGAGCTCGGTGTCGAGCTCACCGATCGCGGAAACGTCGCGCGCAACGACGACTTCGAGTCGTCGGTACCCGGAGTGTTCGTGGCCGGGGACATGGGACGCGGCCAGTCGTTGATCGTCTGGGCGATCGCCGAAGGCAGGGCCGCCGCGGCCGCAGCAGACCGTTTTCTGATGGGAAGCAGCGCGCTGCCCGCCCCGATCAAGCCGACGGCCGCCCCACAGCGCTGACCCGACATAGCGAACGCCACATTTGCTGCTAGATGAGATGCCGGTCACATATATCCGGTGATGCTTCGTAGGCGTGACGCCGGGCCGGCACCTTCAGCCTCAGCCGTCACAAGCGGTGATCATTCGGCGCGTCTGATGGCGTTTGCCGGGTCCGCGATATTTAATGACTTCCTAAGGGCCGCTGCGGTAATGTGGGGCCCCGTTAAGACAATCCCGACGCAGGAGAGACCGTCGTGCAAAGCAACCCGATAGCCCGTACCCGAATGGGGCGAATCGCCTGGTCACTGCTCCGGCACCCCGTAAAAAGCCGCGAGTTCCCGGCCAAGAACGAGCGGTTGGTGACCTCGGACGATCTGCTCCGCGTCAACATCTGACGCTGTCGGAGCGTTTCGAACCTGCTGGGTGCAGGATCGATGCGGTTGCTTTGCCAGACCGTTATCTTATCGTTATCTGAAAGTGGCCAGTCGAAGATTGCGGACTCCGCTCGATCCTGTCGACCTTGGGGGCCTGCCTGGACACCCTGGGAACGACGGCTGTACTCGGCAGGGCGGCGGGGTCGCCCTGTCCTTGGCCATCCGTGACCCGGCGCTGGCAGCGTTGAGAATGCCGTCGCTGCGCTCGCAACGCGAACCAGCAGGGCATAATCTGACCTGTCCGGCGCGTGAGCGCGGACGAAACGGAGGCCAGCGGTGAGTGTCCGGTCCAAGGCAAGGGCATTGCGACGCGCGGAGAAGCGTGCAGTCCGCCTGCAACGACGAATATGGCTAGCGCAGATCGCCTTCTGGCCCGCAGTGGTGTTGCTGGGTGGCGGCGCGGTCGCAGGATTCCTGGTCCTGCGACGACGTCACTCCACACCCGCTGAGTTTGACCAGCCGCCCACACAGTTGTGACAGCCGTTTTAATGAAGATTTGAGCTGACGGCTCCGCCAGGCTAGAGCAGCCCCGAATCGCGGATCGCCTCGGCCAGCGGCTCCAGAACCACTGGGTCGTATGGCGGCGGCAGATAGATGATCGCCAGATCAAGACCTTCGGCGCCCAAGGCCGCGGCGTCGGCGACGACTTTCGCGAAATCGCGGTCCTCGCCGAGCCGGACGTGCGACGAGAGGGCGATCTCCTTGGGATCGCGCCCGATATCGGCGCAATGCGACGCCAGTACGTCGCGCTTGCGGGCGAACTCCTCCGGCGACCCGCCGACGAAGTTCCAGTGGTCGGCGTACTTCGCGGTGATGCGCAGCGTGCGCTTCTCTCCGCTGCCTCCGATGCAGATCGGTGGGTGTGGCAGCTGCGGGCCCTTCGGCTCGTTGCGCGCGTCCTTGAGTTGGTAGAAGGCGCCGTCGAACGTTGTCATCTCCTGGGACAGCAGGCTCGTCAGGACCTCGCAGGCTTCCTCGAACCTGTCGAAGCGCTCCTTGATGGTGCCCAGCTTGATGCCGTAGGCGCCGGATTCCTCCTCGTTCCAGCCTGCCCCGACACCGAGTTCCAGGCGCCCATTCGAGACGATGTCCAGAGCCGCGGCCATATTGGCCAACACAGCCGGGTGGCGGTAGTGGATCCCGGTGACGAGCACGCCGACCCGCAGCCGTTGCGTGGCCTGCGCCAGCGCGGTCAGGGTGATCCAGCCCTCCAGGCAGGGGCCGGTGGAGTCGGAGAAGATCGGATAGAAGTGGTCGAACGTCCAGCCTGACTCGTAGACGTCGATGCGGTCGGCGGTCTGCCAGATCGGCAGCATCTCGGACCATGTCGTGTTCTGCGGGGAAGTTTTGAAGGCGAATCGCACTCCATCAACCGTAGTCCCGGAATCCTGGGAACGTGCTGTCGAAGACTCGTGCGCCGACGACCATCTCGATGCGCGCCACCGTCATCTACCCCGGCTGCTACGCCGCGATCGGGCTGGATCCTCGACAGGCCTCCCTCCCTCCCGCCGTGTGTGGACGCAGTCTGGTCTCCTCGCGAGTTGACCGCGAGGCAGACTGGAGCAATGGACCCGGTGGCCGCGCTCCGCGAGATCGCTTACTACAAGGATCGCGCGCGGGACGAGACCCGACGGGTGATGGCGTATCGCAATGCGGCCGACGTGGTCGAGGCGTTGACCGACGCGCAGCGCGAGAATTACGGCAGATCCAACAGTTGGCAGACGCTTCCGCGCATCGGTCCCAAGACCGCCAGGGTGATCGCGCAGGCGTGGGCGGGCCGCGAACCGGACGTCCTGGTGCAGCTGCGCTCGTCGGCCGCCGACATCGGCGGCGGCGAATTGCGCGCCGCGCTCAAAGGTGATCTGCACCTGCATTCCAGCTGGTCTGACGGTTCGGCGCGGATCGAGGAGATGATGGCCGCCGCCAAGGCGCTCGGACACGAATACTGCGCCCTGACCGACCATTCGCCGCGGCTGACGGTGGCCAACGGACTCTCGCCGGAGAGACTGCGCAAGCAGCTAGACATCGTCGACGAATTGCGCGAGCAGTTCGCGCCCATGCGCATCCTGACCGGCATCGAGGTGGACATCCTCGACGACGGGTCACTGGATCAGGAGGACGACCTGCTGGATCGGCTCGACATCGTGGTGGCCAGCGTGCACTCCAAGCTGACGATGGACGCATCCGCGATGACGCGCCGCATGGTCCGAGCCGTAGCAGACTCACGCGTGACGGTGCTCGGACACTGCACCGGACGGCTGGTCGAGGGCGAGCGGGGCCTGCGGCCGGAATCGAAGTTCGACGCCGAGAAGGTGTTCACGGCGTGCCGGGACCACGGCACAGCGGTCGAGATCAATTCGCGCCCAGAGCGGCGGGACCCGCCGTCGCGCCTCATGACACAGGCAGCCGAGATCGGCTGCCTGTTCTCGATCGACACCGACGCGCATGCGCCGGGACAGCTCGATTTCCTCGGCTACGGGGCGCAGCGCGCACTCGACAATGGCGTGCTCGCCGACCGGGTCATCAACACGTGGAGCGCCGACATGCTGCTGCAATTCGCGGCCGCAACCTAGTCGGCATCACTCGGCAAGAGGGAGATGTGGGCGATCAGGTCCGGGATCGCTGCGCTGCGGGAGCGTCTGTCGCTGCATGGTTAGTCAGTCCGGCAGCATGGGCATCTCCAACCCAGGATCCGCGCCGACCAGCACTGCGCGCGTGACGGCCACATTCCCGAACCGCGTGCGCACCTGATCGACCGCGGCGTCCAGCGCCACCAGATCGGGCGCCGCGTCGAACGGCAACTCCAATTGTTGTGCGCCGTCTCGGTCGATGTTCGACACCGCGAATCCGACGAGGGTGAGGCCACGTTCGGCGATCAGCGGCGCCGCGTCGGCCACCAACCGCCGTGCCGCCGTGAGAATCACCTCGGTGGACGCTGTGGCTTTCGGCAGTGTGTGCGAGCGGGTGGCGCGGCTGAAGTCGGTGAATCTCAAGCGCAGTACCACTGTGCGTCCGGTGTGCCGCGCCTTGCGCATCCGGCACGCGATGCGGTCGACCAGGTTGACGACGACCGCGTCGACCTCGCTGGCCGACATCGAGTTGCCTGCTCGACCCAGGGCGCGCTGCGCGCCAACCGACCGACGGCGCACTCCCGTGGTGACGCGGCGCCGATCGATGTTGCGCGACAGTGCGAACAGCTGACGTCCCATCCCGCCGCCCACCATCGCCGCGAGCGCCGACTCGCTGAGTTCGGCCAGATCGGCGACGGTCTGGATGCCATGCGCCCGGAGCTTTTCGTCGGTGATGGCGCCGACGCCCCACAGCCGCCGCACCGGCAGGGGATGCAGGAACGCCAGTTCGCGATCGGGCGGCACGAACAGCAGCCCATCGGGCTTGCCAACCTGGCTGGCCACCTTGGCCAGGAACTTGGTGCGCGCCACGCCGACCGTAATGGGCAGGCCCACGATCTCGCGGACGTCGGCGCGCAGCTTGGCCGCGATCTGCAGCGGCCCGCCCGACAGCCGTCCCAGCCCACCGACCTCGAGGAACGCCTCGTCGATCGACAGCGGCTCGACCAGCGGAGTGACGTCACGAAACACGTCGAACACCGCGGCACTGGCCTCGGTGTAGGCGGACATCCGCGGCGGCACCACAACCGCGCGTGGGCACAGCCCACGGGCCTGCCGCCCGCCCATCGCGGTGCGCACCCCGTAGGCCTTGGCTTCGTAACTGGCGGCGAGCACCACGCCGCTGCCGACGATCACCGGGCGGCCGCGCAGCGTGGGGTCGTCGCGCTGCTCGACGGACGCGTAGAAGGAGTCGAGGTCAGCGTGCAGAATGCTGGCTGCGCCGGACACGGACGTATGTTCGCACCGACGTCCGACAACCGTGCGCGAACCACTCACACCAGATGTGAACGTGCTCCCGTTTGCGGTTCCCTTGGCATGGCGGTCGGGTGGCGCGGACACACAGCCAGAGATCGACAAGGTTTCGCGGTCGAACGCCACGAGTTGCATCCGCTGTTCCAGACCGTCGGCCCATCGCGTTGGCCCATCGCCGGGCTGGCGGCGCTCGGCGCGAGTTCCGATCAGGACGGCTCGCCGTAGATCGCGCACATCCAGACGTGGACCAGTGAGTCGAGCAGACGTTCCTGGGGGATGCGCGGCGTCTCCGAGGCGAACGTGGCCAGCAAGGTGCGCTCGTTCATCAGATTCAGTGCTGCGGCGAGATCGTCGGAACGCAGAGTCTCCGGTGCCGCTCCGAGCTTACGCACAGCGTCGATAGTGGCCGCGGAAAAATCGATCCACTTCTGCATGGACCGCGCGAACAGGTCGCGGACCTCGTCGTTCGCCGAGCCCGCCGCGGCCAGGGTGACTTCCCGATGTGCGCCGAATACATCGACGAAGATCTTGATTGCGGGACGCCACACTGCGCGATGATCGCCCGCGACGAGTTCGGGCAGCGACTCCAGGGCAGCGTCCGCCTCGCGGATCACCCGTTCCCACAGGGTCAGTAGCACCGCTTCCTTGGACGAGAAGTAGAAGTAGAACGTCGGGCGCGAAATGCCTGCGCCCTTGGCCAGATCATCGACCGAGATATCGGCGTAGGCGCGCTGCGTGAGCAGTCGCTCGGCGGTGCTCAGGATCGCGCTTTCGCGCTCGTCGCCGGAGGGGCGGGCTGAGCGTCGGCTGCGGGTTCCGGTGCCGGTGTCCGGGGCTGTCACAGGTCGTAGTCTACAGCGTGTCGGATTTTTCGACACACTGTTGACCAACTCTACGCAGTGTTGATAGCGTTGGATGCATGAGCGAATTTGTCGATGTAGTCATCGTGGGAGCGGGCATCTCCGGCATCAGCGCGGCCTGGCACCTGCAGGACCGTTGCCCCACCAAGAGCTACGCGATCCTGGAGCGGCGGGCCGATCTCGGCGGCACCTGGGATCTGTTCAAGTACCCGGGCATCCGGTCGGATTCCGACATGTTCACTCTCGGCTTCCGCTTCAAGCCGTGGGAGTCGGCGCAAGCGATCGTCGAGGGGCCGAAGATCAAGAACTACATCCGCGAAGCGGCTGTAGAGAACGGCATCGACAAGAACATCCGCTACAACCACGCCGTCACCGCGGCCGATTGGTCCGATGCGGACAGTCGCTGGACCGTCACCGTCGACGTCGACGGCGAAGAACGCACCATCAGCGCCAAATTCCTCTTCGCGTGCAGCGGCTACTACAACTATGACGAGGGCTACGCGCCGACATTCGTTGGTTCCGAGGACTTCGACGGCACCATCGTGCATCCGCAGCACTGGCCCGAAGACCTCGACTACCAGGACAAGAAGGTCGTCGTCATCGGCAGCGGTGCCACCGCCATCACGTTGATCCCGGCGCTCGTCGACAGCGGCGCTGGCCACGCGACGATGCTGCAGCGCACCCCGTCCTACATTGCGTCGCTGCCCGCGATCGACGGGTTCGCCGCGCTGGTGAACAGCAGCCTCTCGCCCAAGCTGGCGCACGCGGTGAACAGATGGAAGGCGATCACGTTCGCCACCGCCCAATACCAGATCGCCCGCAAGCTGCCCAACCAGTTCAAGAAGGCCCTGCGGGCCATGGGGGAGCGCAGGCTGCCGGAGGGCTTCGATTACGACAAGCATTTCAGCCCCAGCTACAAGCCGTGGGATCAGCGCGTGTGCCTGACGCCCAACGCTGCGTTCTTCAAGGCCATCAGCCGGGGTCAGGCCGACGTCGTCACCGACACGATCGACCGGTTCACCACCACCGGCATCCGGCTGACCTCCGGCGAGGAGATCGAGGCCGACATCATCGTGACCGCCACAGGTCTGAACATGCGGTTGTTCGGTGGCGCCAAGATCTTCCGCAATGGCCAAGAAGTCGACTTGACCAAGCAGATGGCCTTTAAGGGCATGTTGCTCACCGGACTGCCCAACATGGCGTTCACCATCGGCTACACCAACGCCTCGTGGACGCTCAAAGCTGACCTAGTGTCGGAGTTCGTCTGCCGCGTGTTGAATTACATGGACGCGCACGGCTACGACTCCGTCGTCCCGACGCATCCCGGCAGTGCGGTCGAAGAGCGGCCGATCATGGACTTCACGCCGGGCTACATCCTGCGGGTGCTCGATCAGCTGCCCAAGGGTGGCGACCGGTTGCCGTGGCGGCTCAAGCAGAACTACTTCGTCGACATCAGGATGATCCGCCAGGGAAAGGTCGACGACGACGCGCTGGAATTCTCGAGGCAGCCCGTGCGTGCTCTCGTCTAGCGATAATTATCGCTAACGTCAAAGAGCCTTCCGCTTCCCGTTGCGGCGGCATAGGCTGACACCGAATCGAACTCACGACGAGGGTTCGCGAAGGTGGGAGACGGCCATGACCGGATCTGCAATGCACGACAACGGTTCTACACCGACGGCTAACCCACCGGTGGATAAGGTCCGGCGGGACGTTCTGCCGATTCCCGACGCACAGCACGTCGGTCTGACCACGTTCGACGCCAGGGATCCGAACACCAAGTATCCGCCGATCGTGCCTCTTATGCCGCCCGCGGGAGCACCCAATGTGCTGATCGTGCTGATCGACGATGTGGGCTTTGGCGCGTCGTCAGCCTTCGGCGGCCCATGCGACACCCCGACCGCCGAACGGCTAGCGGCAAATGGGCTCAAACTGAACCGATTCCACACCACCGCGCTGTGCTCACCAACCCGCCAGGCGCTTCTGACCGGGCGCAACCACCACTCGGTGGGCATGGGCGGAATCACCGAGATCGCCACGTCGGCGCCCGGTTACTCCAGCATCCGCCCGAAGGACAAGGCACCGATCGCGGAAACCCTACGGCTCAACGGCTATTCGACGTGCCAGATCGGTAAGTGCCACGAGGTGCCGGTGTGGGAGGTCTCACCGGCCGGCCCGTTCCACCAGTGGCCCACCGGATCAGGCTTCGAGTACTTCTACGGCTTCATCGGCGGCGAGGCCAACCAGTACTACCCCGGACTGTACGAGGGCACCACGCCGTACGAGCCGGAGCGGACGCCCGAGGAGGGCTACACGCTGAACGAGGACTTGGCCGACCACGCCATCACCTGGCTGCGCCAGCATCAGGCGCTGGTCCCGGACAAGCCGTTCTTCATGTACTACGCGCCCGGCGCCACCCATGCGCCCCACCACGTACCCAGGGAATGGTGGGAGAAGTACGTCGGCGAGTTCGACGGCGGCTGGGATGTGTTGCGTGAGCAGCTTATCGACAAGCAGAAGGCTGCCGGTGTCATCCCCGACGATGCGGTGCTCACCAAGCGCCATGACGAAATTCCCTCGTGGGACGACATGCCCGAGGAACTCAAACCGGTGTTGGCCCGGCAGATGGAGATCTACGCCGGATTCCTGGAGCAGACCGACTTCCACGTGGGCCGTCTGGTCGACTCGATCGAGCATCTCGGGCTTCTCGACAACACGCTCATCTACTACATCCTCGGCGACAACGGCGCGTCCGCCGAAGGCACGCCGAACGGGTGCTTCAACGAGATGTGCACGCTCAACGGACTTGCCGGCATCGAGACGCAGGAGTTCCTGATCTCGAAGATCGACGAATTCGGCACGCCTGACGCGTACAACCACTACGCGGTGGGCTGGGCGCACGCGCTATGCGCGCCCTACCAGTGGACCAAACAGGTGGCGTCACACTGGGGCGGCACCCGCAACGGCACCATCGTGCACTGGCCCAGCGGCATCGCCGACAAGGGCACGACGCGCGATCAGTTCCACAGCGTCATCGACGTGGCCCCGACCATCCTGGAGGCGGCCCGCATTCCGGCGCCGACCGTCGTCAACAGCATCCAGCAGGCACCGATCGAGGGCGTCAGCATGATGGCGACATTGCAGTCGGCCAGCGCCCCCGAGACGCACGAGGTGCAATACTTCGAGATGTTCGGCAACCGTGGCATTTACCACAAGGGCTGGACCGCGGTGACCAAGCACCGCACCCCGTGGCTCAACGACGCGCCTCCGCTGGCCGACGACGTGTGGGAGCTGTACGGGCCTGACGACTGGACCCAGGCGCACGATATCGCCGCCGAGAACCCGGCGAAGCTGGCCGAGCTGCAGCGTCTCTGGCTCATCGAAGCGACGAAGTACAACGTGCTGCCGCTCGACGATAGGTCCTGGGAGAGGTTCGACGCCGGTATCGCGGGGCGTCCGGTTCTCATCAAAGGTGACACCCAGATGCTGTATTCAGGGATGCGCGTCAGCGAGAACTGCGTGCTGAACATGAAGAACAAGTCCCACTCGGTGACCGCTAAGGTCACCGTGCCGGAATTTTCCGAAGGGTCGGAGCGAAGCGACCCGGGAAAGGGCTCAGCTGCTGGTGTCATCGTCACCCAAGGCGGCAGCGTCGGTGGCTGGTCTCTCTACGCCCACGAAGGCGTGCTGAAGTACTGCTACTGCTTCTTCGGTATCGACTACTACATCACCGCCGCCGAGAAGCCCATCCCGGCTGGCGAGCACCAGGTGCGGATGGAGTTCGCCTACGACGGCGGCGGTCTGGGCAAGGGCGGCACCGTAACGCTCTACTACGACGGTGAGGCCGTCGGAACCGGCCGGGTGGATAGAACCGAGCCGCTGGCGTTCTCGGCTGACGAAGCGTGTGACGTCGGGTCCGACACCGGCTCGCCCGCCTCGACCGATTACGGCCCGCGTGGCAATAAGTTCACCGGCGAGATCGCCTGGGTGAAGCTCGATATCGGCGCCGACAGCCACGATCATCTGGTGACCGCGGAGGACAAGCTCGCGATAGCGATGTCGCGGCAGTAGGCGGTGGCTATACCGGCTCAGACGTGACGACGATGCCGTCCTCGTCGCTGTAGACCACCTCGCCGGGCGTGAACGTCACGCCGCCGAAGGTGACGGCAATATCGCGGCGTCCCGCACCGGTTTTGCCGCTTTTGCGCGGGTTGGTGCCCAGCGCCTTGATGCCAAACTCCATCCCGCGAAGCGTTGCGGCGTCGCGCACCGCTCCGTACACGATCAGTCCGACCCATCCGTTGGAGCGGCCGAGTTCCGCGATCACATCGCCGACCAGCGCCGAGTGCACCGAAGCGTCGCCGTCGATCACCAGCACGGCGCCGTCACCCGGCTCGGACAGCACCGATTTGAGTAACGCGTTGTCCTGTAAGCACTGCACCGTGCGTACTCGGCCCGCAAACGATGTCCTCAGACCGAACTGGGCGAACTGAACATCGCAGCTGCGCACATCCGGGCCGATCTCGTCGACCAGGTCTGCGGTGGGATGTGGAGTGATCGTCACCCGCCCATTATCGCAAGCCGAGCTACCGGGGCCGCCTCGACGATGTCGTGGACGAACTGCGCTTGGGCGCAGGTGCGGAAGGTCGGCGGCGGGATAGACGAGTACGAGGTGCAGCCGTTCGATGTCAGCCCCGGTATGGCTCCACTAGCGAACTGACGGCGCATCAGAGTTCAGCTCGGTGCTCAGCGTCGACGAAGGCGAAGGACCACCAGTGCGGCCAGGATGCTCGCCGTCACCGCCAGGACCACTCGGACGTAAGGGCTCCGCTCCTGCGGCGGGGGCGTGGTCAGCGGCTTCAACACCGTGTCCTGCATGTCATCGATCGCCGTTTTAGCCTGTGCTGCGGCCTCTTTGGCGGCCTGGTTGGCGGCCGCGGCCAGCGCCAACGGTACCGGGGCAACGGGCGCCTCGTGCGGCGGTGGTGCGGGAGGTGGCGGTGCCTTCTTCACGGGTGCCTTCTTGACGGCAGCCTTCTTGACGGCAGCCTTCTTGACGGGTGCCTTCTTGACGGGTGCCTTCTTGACGGGTGTGGCCTTCTTCGCAGGAGCCTTCTTGGCAGGTGGCGTCGACCCCGGTCCGGGAGGCCCCGCGGCCTCGGTGGCGTTCTCGGGTCGCTCCTCCTGGTCTGCCATGCGGCTGCTCCTTTGCGGTATCTGTCGGCCTGCCACGGGTTTTGGTCTGCCCCCGCAGGTGCTCATCATGCCAGGCCGTAGCGGCAGAAACCGGAGCAGCTACCCGGCAACTGCCAGCATCGCCGCCAGAGAGTAGGGACGCCGCCATCACCGACACTTCGACGATCGAGCGCCTGCGTGACGCCTTCGCCGACGCGCGGTGGGACCGGGCAGCAGGCAGCCACCGCGTGCGGTTGATCCACCCCAGCACCAGCAGTCCTACCATCAAACAAATCTTGGCCGACAGCACGCGCCCGTAGCCGGTGGTGGCCAGGTCGGTGATGTGGTCGAGCACCAAAGCCGAGGGCAGCTACGGCCACACCGTCCGCGATTCCCCTGACCAGAGTGGCTGAGAGCGAACTGTGCGGAGAAGTCAGAGCCCACCCGCTCGCCACAGCCGCGGCGACCAATCCGACCGCCGCAGCCGTGCCACCCAGGTGCGGCGTCGTCAGCGACGTTGAGCGCGGCACCGGCCCAGAGCCCAGAACGCCAGCACCGCCGCCACGACCAGCACCGGTGCCGCCATCAGGAACGGCCATGCCGGGAGCCCGCCCACGTCCGGCGTTGCGGTCGTGGCGGCAGGAGCGGCCACCGTCGACGACGTAGTCACCGCAGGCGCGGCAGCGCTGCCGGTAGCAGACGTGGCTGGCGGGGTGAACACGAAGGACCACGAATCCTCGACCACGTGTCCGTCGGTGGACGTGACTCGGAAGTTGACGGTGTAGGTGCCTGCCGGGCCGAGCGGTTTCAGTGCCATCGTCATCGCCGCCCCCGCTTCCTCAGGTTCCGCGGCCGCCCACTGACCCTGGTCGGGGCCGACGACCGTCATGGCGGCGAAGGCGGGCTCGAGCTCCTCGTTGAAGGTGGCGGTCACGGACGCAGGTGCGGTGGCCAGGGAGGCGTCCGCGGGCGGATCGGTGCTGACCAGGCGTGCGTGGGCGGAGGCGACGGCGGGGATGGCCAGTGCCGTTGTCACCGCGATGACGGGTATCAGGGCACGTGGAAGCACCCGTGAGGTGAATGACATTGCTGTGGTGCGCTTTCGGTCGTCGGGGTTCGTGGGATCAGCAGGCGAAGGCTGACGGCGGACCCCGATACGACCGCACCGCAAGGAATGTCAGTTTGTCGACGACCGGCCAGGCGCGCGCCACCAATTGGCCGCTGGCCAGGTCAGCAGAGCTGCCGCCGCCGCGCGCATCAGAGCACGCCGAGACGCGCCATCAAGTCGCCGTCGATTCCGTCCAGTTGTTTGGCGATCGCCGTGTGGGCGGCGCGCCGACGCGCAGCGGGCATGTTCTCCGCGGCGGTCACCGCCGCCGACAGGTCGGTCAGCCGATCATCGATCGCAGCGACGAACCGCTTGGTCTCGGCGTCCTTCGAATTCTTCTCGGCGACTGACCGCAGGGAACGCTCAGCGCCCGCGATGCGTGCCGAAAGCTGGGCACCGTGGCCGGAGAACTGGCCGAGTTGGCTCAGCGGAACCCCGAGTTGATCGGCGCGTCTCTGGTCCAGCGCGCCGCGCGCCGTGGTGGCGGCGCGATACACGAGCGGTAGTACGACCGGGGCCAGCAGCCGCGACACGGTGAACGCCCGCCTGATCCTGCTGGGGGACAGCAATTTGCCCTCCTTGGCCGCCTTTAGCTCGGTCTGGGCGACCTTGAGCGCCGCCCGGTCCTGGTCACGCTGCGCCTTGACCCGTGCCTTCAGCGCTCGGATCTCGGCCCGTTCGGCTGATTGGATCCGGCGGGTCTCGTTCTTGGCGGCGAGCTTCGCGTCGAGCTTCGCGCGCGCTTTGATCGCACGCGCCTCGGCCCGGCGGGTAGCGCGGCTCTTCCGCTTGAACAGCGCCATCCCCGTCGCCTCCCAGTCGTTGTTGTCGACATCGTCACGTCGATTCGATGTGCGTAACACTATCGCCCGCCGCGCGGTCTTCCTGCTTGCCAGAAAGACTAGATGACGCCCGCGGAACGGCGCTGGCCGGTCCTGCCGCCGAGCAAACACGACAAAAACTCTGTGAGAGACTATTTTGACATGGAAACATTTGGTGTGTAAGCGCCCCCGAGCTGGCGAGGGGAACGTGAACAGAGCGCGAGTGCCGGGTGCCGTACTCGCCTGTGCCATCGCCGCCGGTCTGCTGGTCGGAGGCGTCGGGGGCGCAGCGACCGCGGCCGCCGATCCTGGTCCCGGCGTGGAG
>JBPPMS010000025.1:0-13283 GCA_051306175.1 Mycobacterium sp.
GTTCTCGATCAGTTTGCTGATTTGTGGACGCCTCCGTCAATATCGTGTTAGCTTCGTCACGTCGCAACGGCGCGGTTAGGGAAAGGGCTGGCAGATGGCAGGTAAGCATCGCAGGAGAACCGGCAAGGCCAAGAAGGTCGCGCTGATGGGCGCCGCTACAGCGACCGCTACGGCGATGACGATGGGGATGGCGCCCACGCCCCAGGTAAACGCCGCGGTGTCGATCGACATCCCGAATCCGAATGATCCGAACGACCCGCTGGCCAGCATCCAACTTCCGGTGGGGGTCTACACCACCGGACTGCCGTTGCGCCTACTCGATCTGATCGGGCAGGGGCTCACCCCCGATGACCTGCCCATCGACGTCACCGCCATCGAGTTCCTGACCGCGTTGAACCCACAAGCGTTCTACAACGCCGTGAACGGCACACCGTTCGGTGCGGAGGTCTCGGTCGACAATCCGCTCGGTGGTGTGCTGCCGCCCGTGGTGCTCAACCCGTTGCTCCACCTACTCTCGGAGCTGGCTTTGGAGCAGCTCAACCTCGACATCGCGTTCGACGGCGACAACATCAACCTCGGCGTAGGGCTGCCGCTGCGCGCCATCGTCATCACGTCTTTCGGGTTCGCGTCCTACACCACGATGGACACCTACCGGAAGCTCGCCGAGAGCACGCTCACCGGATTACCGCCGGCAACCGGTTACGACCCCGTCGAACAGGCGGGTGACTTCGAGCCGGTGGTGGTCGATCTGGCGGATCTGGGCCTCGGTGACCTCGGTGGCATCCTGGAACTCCTTGGGATCGACGTGAGCCAGGACATCGCGAGTGTCGACCTGCCGTCCATTCCGAACATCACGGTGTTGTTGTTGGCGCTCATCCGCGATCCGGGTCGGCCGAACGGCGGCATCGGGGCTCGTTTCGCGCCGCTATTCGGTCTGTTCGGTGTCGATACCGTTACGCCTGACGTCGCCCCGGTCTGGCCCGATGGCTTCGAACTCACCGAGCCGATCACGGTCGGGGGCGACTGCGGTGCGCTGCTCTGTGTCGGCACCACCTGGAATGGCGGGGCGGCGCTGATCCCGCTGCACGTGAACGTCGGCTGGGAATACGACCCGGTGTCCGACTTCCCGGCGACGGCCAACCCATTCTCGATCGTGAATTCGCTGATGGCGGGCGCCTTCCCGACGTACATCCTGCGGGCACCCGAAGTCGACAGGTTACTGGGACAGGTGGCGGGCGAGGTCGTTGTTGACCTTCTGGCCGCGCTCAACCCGACTGCCACCGACGAAGATATCGAGGATGCCCTCAATATCTACCTGACGCTGGGCTCGGGCGCGCTGCCGATGCTGGAGCCGCAGCGCCTCCTTGTCGACGTGATCAACCTGTTCACCGGGTTGGGTTTGGGCACACCGATTTCGGACGCTGTGGAGCCTGCGTTGAAGATCCTGGTGAACATCGGCTACACCGACGTCCTCACGCCGGCTGACATCGCCACCGGTGACTACCCCGGGTACGAAGCTTGGGACCGTTATCTCGGCGACGACGACATGGCGACTCCTACGCCGTTCCTCAGTCACACGCTGACACCGCAGGAGTATCTCCAGGTGCCCGGCGCGGTCATCGATGCGTTGATCGACGGTTTCACCGACACATTCGACGAGGACTTCACGCTCTTCGACCCCGCGCGCAACAACGCGCTCACGAACTTGTTGACTGCGCTCGGCGCTACTCTGCCGACGCTTGACCTCGGTGCGACGCTCCAGGGCGTGGCTCCCGGGCCAACCACATTGGCTCAGCGCGGACTCCCCGGCGGGGAGGGGCCCGTGTCGTCGACAGGCGTCGACGTTCCTGAGCAGGAGCGGCAGCGCGAGGATGTCACCAATCGTCTTCTCGAAGAAACGGAGTCGAACCCGGGAGACGAAATCCTTACGGTCGCCGCAGGGGGCGATACGCCGCCGGTCCAGGAAGAAGGGGACGGCGAGGCCGAGGAGCGCACCGACTTCCGGCCGGGTCGGAGAATCGCCGCGGCGGTCCGCGAGGTGGCGGAAAACCTCTCCCTTCCGCATCGGCAGAACCAGGAAGAACAGCCTGCGACCGAAGAGGCCGGTCCGAACGAGGACGGGGACCCGAACACCGGCGGGACCGAGCCGAACGAATCGGAGAGCCCCGGGCCGACTAGTTAGTCAGCTACGTGAGCAGGAAATCCGGGCAGCCATATAAGAACACGTTATAAAATCGGACGTCCCGGGGACAACGTGCCCGGTCGAACAGACGAGGGGACCTCACGCAATGCTGAGTGTAGCCACCCGCGCGCAGCTCGCCACCGATCTGGCGCAAGCCGAACGCAGCCGGGAGTCGATCGCACCGCTCACGTCGGGGCATCCCGACATCGACGTGGTCGACGCTTACGAGATCCAGCTCCTGAACATCCGGCAGCGGGTGGCTGAGGGCGCCAGGGTCATCGGCCACAAGGTCGGGCTGTCGAGCGAGGCGATGCAGAAGATGATGAACGTCGACGAGCCCGACTACGGACATCTGCTCGACCAGATGGAAGTCTTCGAAGACAAGCCGGTCACATCAGCGAAGTACCTCTATCCGCGCGTCGAGGTCGAGGTGGGTTTCATCCTCGCCGACGACCTGCCCGGTGAAGGCTGCACCGAGGACGACGTGCTGGCTGCCACGGCCGCGTTCGCGCCGTCGATCGAGTTGATCGACACCAGGATTCACGACTGGAAGATCACGTTGTGCGACACGATCGCCGACAATGCGTCGTCGGCGGGCTGGGTGCTCGGCAAGGAGCGGGTGTCGCCCAAGGATATCGACATCACGGGGATCGACGCCGTGCTGACCCGCAACGGCGAGGTGGTGGCCAAGGGCCGCAGCGACGCCGTTCTCGGGAATCCGGTGACCGCGGTGGCCTGGTTGGCACGCAAAGTCGACAGCTTCGGGGTGCGGCTCAAAGCGGGCGACATCGTCCTGCCGGGCTCCTGCACACGGGCGATAGATGCACCGCCTGGTAGCGATTTCGTCGCGGAGTTCGCCGGGTTAGGTTCAGTGCACCTGTCTTTCGAGTGACGATTCGAAACCCGCACCGAGACCAACTAGCGAGACCAACTAGCTAGGTGAGGCCCATTCCGGGGTGTGCTCGTGCTTTTTCAAGCATGCGATCCGGCAATCGGAGCGCTGTGGTGTCCCAGCTCACGTTTTGCCGTATCGCGCAGGTCAGCGCCAACTTATCGGTGGCCAGGAGGATCAGCCGATCGACATCGCGCTCGACATCGAGGGTGAGCAAGACAGTGGATAGCCTGTCGCGCGGTAGGCTCCGCCCATCCAAGAAGCCGTGCAAGACCCGATCGATGAACTCATCATTCGGCCGCGAATGCGTGGCTGGATCCATCTTGTGGCAGCGCCCTTGGCCGCGTTGGGCGGAGCGGCCCTGTTCGTGACTGCCTTGGCGGGGGCCGACCCCTGGCGCACCGGCTGGGCGGCGGCGATCTACGTGACGTCCATCGTCGGGATGTTCAGCTTGAGCGCCACCTATCACGGCCGCACCTGGTCGCCGGCAGCCGAGAAATGGATGATGCGGGCCGATCACGCCGCCATCTTCGTATTCATCGCCGCCACCTACACGCCGTTCGCCGTGCTGGCCATGCCGTTAGACATCGGCTTCCAGGTCCTGTTGATCGTGTGGACGGGTGCCGCGGCAGGCGTCGTCCTCAAAATGCTCTGGCCGTCGTCGCCGCGGTGGGTCGGGGTGCCGCTCTACCTGACGCTCGGCTGGGTGGCGATCTGGTTCGCTGAGACGCTGCTGAACGGAGCGGGGCTGGCCGCCGTCGCTCTGCTGCTGGCAGGGGCGGTGCTCTACAACCTCGGAGCCATCTTCTACGGCGCGCGGTGGCCCAATCCGTGGCCGCACACCTTCGCCCACCATGAGGTCTTCCACGCGCTGACGGCCGCGGGAGCGATCTGCCACTTCGTGGCCATCTGGCTCGTCGTCCGCTAGCTGCTAGCGCTAGCGGACTCGTCGGACCAGCCGGGCAGCATAGGGGGATGGCAAGCCGAAGCGATGCTCAGACCCTCCTTTCGCAACTGGCCGGACCCGACGCGCAGCTGCGCGACGACCAGTGGATTGCGATCGAGGCGTTGGTCGTGCAGCGGCGCCAGGCGCTCGTCGTGCAACGCACCGGCTGGGGTAAGTCGGCGGTGTACTTCATCGCCGCCAAACTTCTGCGTGAGCAGGGGTGTGGGGCCACCGTCATCGTGTCGCCGCTGCTGGCGTTGATGCGCAACCAGGTGGCCGCGGCTCAGCGCGCCGGGGTGCGGGCCGCCACGATCAACTCCGGCAACGTCACCGAGTGGGACGAGATCCGCCAGCTGGTCAACAGGGGCGAGCTCGATGTGCTGCTGGTCAGCCCGGAGCGCCTGAACAATCCTGACTTCCGCGACAACGTGCTGCCATCCCTGGCAGCCGACGCCGGTCTGGTCGTGGTGGACGAGGCGCACTGCGTATCGGACTGGGGGCACGACTTCCGGCCGGATTACCGGCGCATCCGCACGTTGATCGCTGAGTTGGGGACCGACGTACCGGTGCTCGCGACCACCGCTACTGCCAACGACCGCGTCGTCGACGATGTGGCCGCGCAGCTGGGTGTCGGAGGCCGCGACACCCTGGTGCTGCGGGGCGGGCTGGACCGCGAGTCGCTGCGGCTCTCGGTCCTCCACGTCGCCACCTCGGCTCAGCGCGCGGCATGGCTTGCCGCACAACTGGATTCGCTACCGGGATCGGGCATCATCTACACGCTCACCGTCGCCGGGGCCAAGGATGTCGCCGCATTGCTGCGCGAGGACGGCCACGCGGTCGCCGCGTACACCGGCGCCACCGATCCCGCCGAGCGCGAACAACTCGAAGTCGATCTGCTGGCCAACCGGGTCAAGGCACTCGTAGCCACGTCGGCCCTCGGCATGGGCTTCGACAAACCGGACCTCGGCTTCGTCGTGCATCTGGGGGCGCCGTCCTCGCCGATCGCGTACTACCAGCAGGTGGGGCGCGCGGGCCGGTCCACGGCGAGCGCCGAGGTGGTGCTACTGCCTGGACGCGAGGACGTCGACGTCTGGCGGTACTTCGCGTCCGTGGCGTTCCCGTCGGAGTCGATGGTGCGCAACGTTATTCGGGCGTTGGACGCTGACCGGCCGCAGTCGACTCCCGCGCTCGAGCCGCTGGTGGATCTGGGCCGCACCCGGTTGGAGATGGTGCTCAAGGTGCTCGATGTCGACGGCGCCGTTCGGCGTGTCAAGGGCGGCTGGGTGAGCACCGGCCAACCATGGACCTACGACGAGGAGCGCTACCGCAAACTCGACGACGCCCGCAAGCGCGAGCAGCAGGCAATGCTCGACTACCTGGTCACCGATGAGTGCCGAATGTCGTTCCTACGCCGACAACTCGACGATCCCACGCTGACCGATGGCGAACGCTGCGGGCGCTGTGACAACTGCGCCGGGGCGTCGCACGCAGCGGACATCGACCCCGCCGCCGCCGAAACCATCCGGCAACGGCTGCTGCGGCCGGGTGTCGAGATCGCACCGCGCAAGCAGTGGCCGACCGGGCTGGCCAAGCTGGGCGTCGACCTGAGCGGTCGGATCGCCGGCGGCGCGGCCCCGGGCCGGGCGATCGGGCGGCTCACTGATCTGGGCTGGGGCGCCCGGCTACGCACGCTGCTCGACGCGCCGGATGACGCCGTGCCGAACGATATCGTCGACGCCGCGGTCAAAGTCCTCGCGGCATGGGATTGGAACACCAGGCCGGTCGCGGTGATCGGACTCGACAGCGACCGGCACCGGAAGCTGATCGGCTCGCTGGTGGACCGGCTCGCGCAGCTGGGCAAGCTGACGAATCTCGGCACGCTGCGATACACACCGGCGCGCAGGCCCGTATCGGCGGCCAATTCGGCCTACCGCGTCGCCGCGCTGCAGAATTCGTGGGAGCGGCCCGACGGTGTCCGGGGTGCCGTGCTGCTCGTGGACGACATCACCGACACTGGCTGGACGCTGACGATGGCGGCGCAGGTGCTGCGCGCCGCCGGCGCGTCGCAGGTGATGCCGCTGACGCTGGCCAGCGTCAGCTAGCGCTAGCCGTCCCACCGGACCACCATCAAGGTCAGAGGGCGGTGTTTGCCAGTGCCTCGATGCGGTCGCGGGCATCCTGCGCCAAGGTGAGTATGTCGTAACCGTTGACGTAGGAGCATGCCGAGATCTCGACGGCGGCGTTGCGCGCGGCGACGTAGGCGAAATCGCAGGCCCAGTCGGGGCTGGTGAAGGCCCACACGAGAATGTCTGGCGAACCTGAATCGAACACTTGTCGGAGTTCGAAGGAGTAGCTACTGCCGTCCATGGCCGCCATCGGTGGCCGCCGGTGAGTGGTCGGAGATGAACGGCGGGTCGACCTCGCGCGCGATACCGCTGCACTCTTCGGGGTCGACGCTGGCGAACAGATTGCCGTCGAGACCCTCCACCTTGTCGCTCAACAGCTCGCCGACCTGACCGGCGGTGATGGGAGCCACCGGCGGTCGCGTGTGGGCGTGCGTGGCCTCGACGACCCGCGTGCATCCCGCCAGCATGAACACCAGCAGCAGCGCCAAGGCCCGTCGTCGCATGACAGTCAGTGTAAGGACGGCCAACGCGCCGCCCCGACACGTCTTCTCAGCCGTCGCCGGGGGGAGGGCGCACGACGGTGGCTAACTGCGGTACGGCCACTGTGGGCGATCACTACACCTGTCGGGGCCAGTTGGGCGTCCGCGGAGGCCGAGGCGGCTTACCGGACGCGGATTACGGCGGGCCGGACAACCCGACGCGCAGCGCAATCTGTTGCATCTTCCCGATGTTGGTGACGAACGAATCCGTCGTCACGTCGCCGGTGGCGCTCTGGAATTCCAGCCGGACCAGCGCGCGGCCCTCGGTGAACAGCAGCAGCGTGACCGCCTTGGTCCCGTCGGGCGACGTGCCGGAGATCACGGTGCCGTCGGTCCCGACCGGAGCGGGCTTGGGACTTCCTCCCTCGACCAGCTCGGTGAGTGTCGCGGCGGCCTGACGCAATGTGGCGGCCGCGGTCGCGGCGTCCGGATAGATCAGCACGGTATCGGCGATCGCCCGGGTGTCGTTGGCGTTGACGAAAAAGGCGCTGGCGCCGGTCTGGCCGTCGGGCTGAACTTCCTTCGAGCGTTCCGCGAACGTGTCCTCGGCATCGCTGACGTCGGCTGCGGTCAGGAGCAGCGGGCGGTAGTCGTTGGCCTCAGCGTCCGCTGTCGCCGACGACGTCGGCGCGAAAACATTGGTCTGCAAGGTCGGCGGGGTGGTCGCGCCCGTCGTTCCGGTATTCGACACCGTGCAACCGCCTATGCCGAGGGTCGAGGCGGTCAGCAGGGCGGTCACGGCAGCGGTGGAACGCGGGAAGCAAGGCACAGGTATCTGAGGGGTAGGGAGCAGGGGAGGCGGACGAGAAAGTCCGGAAGTAACGGTACCAGCGCCGGGCTGGTCTGGCTGGCGGTCACAGCATCGAGGAGAACAGGTTCTATCCCTCTAGTAAACGTGGCAAGAACGGCCCTGATATGAAACTCGGCCTCAAGCTTGGTTATTGGGGCGCGCGGCCGCCGACCAACCAGGCAGAGCTGGTGGCCGCGGCCGAGGACGCCGGATTCGACACCGTGTTTACCGCGGAAGCGTGGGGTTCGGACGCGTATACACCGCCGGCGTGGTGGGGTCGGGAGACCACGTGCATGCACCTCGGTACTGCAGCTGTCCGGGCGTGACGATGATGGTGATCGGTGCTCGTAGCGTCGAGCCGATCGCCGAGGTCGCGAGCCTCAAGTAGGTTCAATCGGGTGAACGGTGCGCATGCTCTCCTCGACACCCTCGTCGGCGGTGGCGTCGATGTGTGTTTCGCCAATCCCGGTACCTCGGAAATGCATTTCGTGGCGGCGCTCGACGGGGTGCCCGCGATGCGGGGTGTGCTGACGCTGTTCGAGGGCGTCGCGACAGGGGCAGCGGACGGATATGCGCGGATCGCGGGGAAGCCCGCCAGTGTGCTGCTGCACCTCGGGCCCGGCCTCGGCAACGGGCTGGCCAACCTCCACAACGCGCGCCGTGCCCAGGTGCCGATGCTGGTGATCGTCGGCGACCACGCGACGTACCACAAGCAGTACGACGCCCCGTTGGAATCCGATATCGATTCGGTGGCGGACACGGTGTCGGGCTTTGTGCGGCGCAGCACGTCACCAGCGGGCGTGGGTTCGGATGCGGCGGAAGCGATTACGGTCGCGGCCACCAATCGGTGCGTCTCGACGTTGATCCTGCCCGCGGATGTGTCATGGTTGGACGGCGCGAAACCTGTTTCGGTGCAACATGACAGGACCGATCTGGAGGTCGGTGACCTCGACGCGGCCGAGGCGGCGCTGACCTCGGGCGAACGAACGGTGATCTTGGTCGGCGGTGACGGTTGCTATGACGGTGGTCTGGCCAGCGCGGCGCGAATCGCCGTCGCCACCGGCGCCTCGGTGCTCTGCGAGACGTTCCCGACGCGGTTGCGACGCGGAGCGGGCGTCGCCGCTGCGGAGCGTCTGATGTATTTCGCTGAAGGCGCTGAGGTGCAGCTCGCCGGAGCCAGGCATCTGATCTTGGCCGGGGCGCTCTCGCCGGTGTCATTCTTCGCCTATCCGGAGCGCCCGAGCGATCTGGTGCCCGACGGCTGCACCGTGCATCGCCTTGCCGGTCCGATGGGCGCCATCGAGACTCTCGCTGCGCTGGCGCAGCGCGTGGCCCCTGGCGTCGAGGCGCCGCTGGCCCAACCGGGCCGACCTGATCTGCCCACCGGCGCCCTCAATGCTGCGTCGGCGATGGCTGTGATCGGACGGCTGCTGCCCGAGCAGGCGATTATCGTCGACGAAGCCAACACGAGCGGCACCGAGCTGCCACGGGCGACGGCGGGGGCACCCGCCCATGATGTGTTGACGCTGACCGGTGGTGCCATCGGGTTCGGCCTGCCGACGGCGTTGGGAGCAGCCGTCGCCGCGCCCGGTCGGCCGGTGCTGTGCCTGGAGTCGGACGGATCCGCGATGTACACCATCTCAGCGCTGTGGAGCCACGCCAGGGAGAACCTCGACATCACCACCGTGATCTTCAACAACGGCGCCTACGACATTCTCCGGATCGAGTTGGGCCGGGTGAATGTCGGTGCCCCGCCCGGCCCAGCGGCGTCGAAGCTGCTCGGCTTGGGTTCGCCCTCTTTGGATTTCGTCAAGATCGCCGAAGGGATGGGAGTGCCTGCACGGCGCACGACCACCGTCGAGGAGTTCGCTGACGCTCTGCGTGCGGCGTTCGGTGAGCCGGGACCGCATGTGATCGAGGCGATGGTGGGCTCGATCCTCGGCTGAGACCCCGCCGAGGATCGCGGGGCGCTACGACCGCCCGCAGCCGAGCGTCATCACCTACTGTGGCCACGAGGCCGAGCCGTCCGTCCGGCCTGGCTGAACGGGACGCCACGTTTCACCCGTGAGCCCGCACGCTCAGCGCGAGTACCGCGGCATCGTCCTCCACCCCGGAGCCGAGGCCCTCCAGGAGCCCCCGGATGGCGCCCACGATTCCCGCCGCGGTGGTCGGGGCGTGCGAACGAGCGAATTCGAGCAACGCGCCCTCGTCGTCGTAGCGTTCGCGGCCGACGCCGGTGCTGGCCTCGGTGAGCCCGTCTGTGTAGAGCACCAACGTGTCGCCGGGGCGTAGTCGCAATCGCGTCGCGACAAAGCGGGGATCTGTCACGATGCCGACGGGCTGGCCGCCCGTCGTGTCCGCATAAAAGGCGCTGCCGTCGGCGTAGAGGAACAGGGGTGGGGGATGGCCGCCGCTGGCGAGCTCGACCTCGAACTCGTGGTCGCCCAAGGTGATTCTGCCGAAGATAACCGTCGCGAAACGGCTCGAGTCTGCCAAGGTTCGCCGCAGCACGGTGTCGAGGTTGCGCAGCACTTCCACCGGCTCGTCGTCGAATACGGCCGCGGCCCGCAGCGTGTACCGGGTGAGGGCGGTCACCACCGCGGCGTCGACGCCCTTACCCGAGACGTCGCCCAGGAAGAACCCCCAGGTGGTCCGCGACAGTGGGAACAGGTCATAGAAGTCGCCGCCGATATCGTCGCGGGACGCGGCGAAATAGAAGTCGGCGGCCTGCATGCCATCGGGTGGCGACAGAATCGGGGGTAGCAGCGCGTGTCGTAAGGTTTCGGCGAGTATCAGAACCCGCGCATGTTCGTCCTCGGCGCGGCGCCGTTCGTGCAGTAGTTCTCGTTCGTAGGACCGGCGGTCGGTCGCATCCTGGGCGGTGATTCGAAGATAGACCGGCTGAGCAGTTGGATCTGACTTCACGTTGGCGGTCAGGAACATCGGCAGTCGCGTCCCCCCCGCCGTCACCAGATCCAGGGTGATGCCGCTGAACTCACCGGTCATCCACAGCAGCGGCCCGAAGTGCGTCTCGTAGTGGATCCGGCCGCCGATCGTGAGCAGATCGATGAATGCCTTGTCCCGCAGTGCTTCCCGATCGTAGCCGAGCCAGGTTGCCAGGGTGGTGTTCACCCTGAGGATCCGGCCGTCGGGCCTAGCGATGACGTGCCCGCACGGCGCGTTTTCCCAGAGGTCCTCGACGTCCGGTTCGCTCACGTCGGTCGGGCGAATGCGGCGACGGCCGCCGCGGTGAGGTCCGGATCGCTCAGGTGGGGGCTGTGCCCACTGGTGTCGAGGGTGATCAACCGACTGTCGGCGATGTGTTCTGCCACATAGGCACCCACCTCGCGCGGCGCGATGGCGTCGTGCGCACACTCGATGACCAGGGTCGGGATGCCGATGCGAGCCAGGTCAGCGCGGTTGTCCGACAAGAACGTGGCGCGCGCGAAGACCCGCAGACACGCCGGATCGCTGCGGCAGAACGTGTCAGACCATTGCTCCTGCAGGTCAGGGCGGCTGGGCCCGGCGATTCTCGGAGCCATCGCCTGCGACCAGCCGAGATAGTTGCTGTCCAGTGACTCCAGGAGTTCGTCGATGTCTGCCTGGGAGAAGCCGCCGCGGTAGTCGGCGTCGTCGATATAGCGCGGCGACGGGGTGATTAGGACGAGCTTGGCGAACCGGC
Organism: Mycobacterium sp.; assembly: GCA_051306175.1. Lineage (GTDB taxonomy): Bacteria > Actinomycetota > Actinomycetes > Mycobacteriales > Mycobacteriaceae > Mycobacterium. The sequence goes on from JBPPMS010000025.1 coordinate 11,158, forward strand.
GGGGCTCGGCGATGACGGCCAACGCCCCGATTATGGCCGCGACCGAGTGCCCGACGAAGATCACGTCGTGCAGGTCGAGCGCGACGACGATGTCCACGACGTCCTCGGCGAATCCGCTCAGCGACGAATACTTCTGCTCGTCCCACGCCGACGGATCCGAAGCCCCGAATCCGACGAGGTCGAACAGCACCAGGCGGAACTCGGATCGGAGCCGCTCGACCAGTGGCCTCCACATGTTCTGATCGCATCCGAACCCGTGCGCCAACAACAACGTGGGCCCCTGCCCACCCACCATGTTGATGTTGCTCCTGGCCCGCACGTCCACCGGGCCATCCTGCCACTTCGGGCTGGCAGCGGACCGTTCCTCGGAAAATGCTGCGCGCTGCCGAGCGACACGAGTTGTGAATAGAACACGTTCTAGAATGATCTCGGTCCTCGCAGGCCTCATCGCGATCATCCCGCTGTACTCCTAGTCGAGCGGTTCGTCATCTTGTGCGTCGCGGCGCGACGGAGTCTCAGCCAGCGCACCGAGGAATGAACGCGCCCAGCGGTCCACGTCGTGTGCGAGTACCTGTCTGCGCAGGGCGCGCATGCGACGTCTGCCCTCTTCCGGGGCCTGCGTGAGCGCAGCTTCGATGGCGTCCTTGACGCCCTCGAGGTCGTGCGGGTTGGCGACGTAGGCCTGCCGCAGTTCGGCTGCCGCACCGGTGAACTCGGACAGCACCAGAGCCCCGCCCAGGTCGCTGCGGCACGCCACGTACTCCTTGGCCACCAGGTTCATCCCGTCCCGCAACGGCGTCACCAGCATCACGTCGGCGGCGACGAAGAAGGCGATCAGTTCATCCCGCGGCACCGTGCGGTGGATGTAGTGCACTACTGGATGCCCGACCTCGCCGTATTCGCCGTTGATGTGGCCCACTTGGCGTTCGATGTCGCCGCGCAGGATCTTGTAGCTTTCCACCCGCTCGCGGCTCGGAGTAGCGAGCTGCACCAACACCGTGTCCTCGCGGTCGGCGCGGCCCTCGGCGAACAGCTCGTCGAGCGCATGGAGGCGAACGTCGATGCCCTTCGTGTAATCGAGCCGGTCGACCCCGAGCAGGATCTTGCGCGGGTTGCCTAGCTCCGCGCGAAGCGCCCGGGCGCGCTGCCGGACCTCGCGCCGTCGAGCCTTGGCGTCGAGTTCCTCAGAATCGATCGAAATGGGGAAGGCGCCGACCTTCACCGTCCGGAAGCCGGACTGAATCTCACCGAATTTCGACCGCACACCGATCGTGTGGCGGGACGTGTTGGCGCCGACCAGTCGTCGCGCCAGGATCAGGAAGTTCTGCGCGCCCCCGGGAAGGTGGAAGCCGACGAGGTCGGCGCCGAGCAATCCCTCGACGATCTCGGTGCGCCATGGCATCTGCATGAACAGTTCGACCGGCGGGAACGGTATATGCAGGAAGAACCCGATGGTCAGATCGGGACGCAGCATGCGCAACATCTTGGGCACCAGCTGCAGTTGGTAGTCCTGCACCCACACCGTGGCGCCTTCGGCCGCCGCCCGCGCCGTCGCCTCAGCGAAACGGCGATTGACGTCGACGTAGCGGTCCCACCACTCGCGGTGATACTCGGGTTTGACGATGACGTCGTGGTACAGCGGCCACAGTGTCGCGTTGGAGAAGCCCTCGTAGTACTCTGCGACGTCCTCGGCGCTCAGGCGTACCGGGTAGAGCTGCAGCCCGTCGTCGTCGTTGGGGTCTTCGTCGCCGTCGACCATGCCGGGCCACCCGATCCAGGCCCCGCTGCGCCGCCGTAACAGCGGTTCCAGCGCGGTGACAAGGCCGCCGGGGCTGCGTTTCCACGTAACGGTGCCGTCGGGCTGGCGTTCGAGGTCGACAGGAAGCCGGTTGGCTACGACGACGAAATCAGAGTTCCCCGAGCTGGCCGCAGAGGCACTCCCGGGAACCATTTACGCGTCTTGCTTCGCCGGTCCAATGCCGAGCATGGCCAGGAAGACGCGGCATTCGTCCGCATCCGTCGCGTAGGCGGCCACCACTCGGCGGGCCTGACGGGCGGTCTGCTCGGCAAGCGGCTCGACGTCGTGGATGTCGGCGGCAGGATCAGATTTCGGCGGCATCGAACTA
>JBPPMS010000026.1:0-42679 GCA_051306175.1 Mycobacterium sp.
CGCCCCGTCGATCCCGCTCATCGACACCACCCACGAACGCCGCGACATGTGGTACCTCAAACGCTACGGCCTACCCGCGATGTACTGGAACCTCATCCTCACCGGCCGGGCATGAACCTCACCGCCGTCATGGACGCCTCGTCGTGGGATGACCGCCACGCCGGCACCGAACACCCCTGGTGCTGCGCACCCGCGTGCGCCCTGACCTCCCGGATCGCGACGCTGCCCCCCGGTCGCGCCATCGACCTGGCCTGCGGCGTCGGCCGACATGCCCGATCCCTGGCCGACTCCGGATGGCACGTCGAAGCGGTCGACTTTTCACCGGTCGCGATAGAAATCGCCAGCGCAGCACCCGACACCGAACACGTCACCTACACCGTGGCCGACGTCAGGACATGGCAACCCGCGAACACCGCAGACCTGGTCGTGATCGGTTACCTGCACTTGCCGATCGGTGAACTCACGGGGGTCATCGCCACCGCGGGAACCTGGCTGGCACCAGGTGGGCGACTGCTCTACCTCGGACACGCCCGCGAGAACCACACCCGCGGCACCGGCGGGCCGTCAGACCCCGCGGTGCTGCCCGATATCGAGGATCTGGCACGGGCCGCCCAGGGGACGAGGGTCCGCGAACTGGCGCATCTGCTGCGCCCCCAAGCAGACACCCAGGCCGTCGACATTCTCCTGCACATTCAGTCCTGGGACACGCCCGACCACGGACACCCGAACCTTGGGGTCGCGGAACCAACGCGCCACGGGATCGACCACCGATGACTCCTTAACACGACGCCTCGATCAACGACCAACACCGGCCCACCCACCGATCAGATCCTTCAGCCCCACGAAAGGCATGGCATGACACTTCATCTCGGAGACTACGCACCGGACTTCACCGCCGACACCACACAGGGGGTCATCAACTTCTACGATTGGCTCGGTGATGGCTGGGGAGTTCTGTTCAGCCACCCCGGCGACTTCACCCCGGTGTGCACCACCGAACTCGGCACCGTCGCCCGACTCAAGACCGAATTCGACCGACGCAACACCAAGGTGATCGGACTGTCCGTGGATTCCGTTGAATCCCATGAGAAATGGGAACGCGACATCGGCGAGACCCAAGGCACGGAGATCAACTTCCCCATGATCGCCGACACCGACCACAAGGTGTCGATGCTCTACGACATGATCCACCCCAACGCCAGCGAAGCCAGCACCATCCGCTCGGTGTTCGTGATCAGCCCCGCCAAGAAGGTCAGCCTCACCCTGACCTACCCCATGGCAACCGGACGCAACTTCCCCGAAATCCTGCGCGCCATCGACAGCCTTCAACTCACCGCGGCACAGCCGGTCGCCACACCGGCGGATTGGCAGCCCGGCGACGACGTGATCATCGGCCTCGGAGTCTCCGATACCGAGGCAGCGCAACGCTTTCCGGGATACGCCACCATCAAGCCCTATCTTCGCCTTACCCAGGATCCGACGGCGTAGGCCCGACACATGCGCAGCCACGCCGAGCGCCCAGCACGCACGAGCAACGGATGGAGGACATCCATGCCGCAGAGAAACGTGAGGCCCCGCTGGCGGCGTGTAGCGTCAGTCTCGTTAAGAACCTCAGCCAGTCCGGGTCGAGAACAGCCGCACCCCAGAACCTGGGCCGCTGACCTCGCTGAGCACCAGCTCGAAGCCGAACACGCCTTTGACAATGACGTACCGGAGTCGCCATGCTCACACCGCCCGTCGCTAGGTCGCCCGAGATGGTGACCAACAGATCTACGGGCGCTCATTGCCCGATCACGGCGCGCATCGGGGCCCGGTCATGACAGCCGAAGCACCATCGCTCGGAGAACTCGAGGCACGCCGCCCGTTCCCGGCGCGGCTGGGCCCCAAGGGCAGCCTGATCTACAAACTGGTCACCACCACCGATCACAAGACGATCGGCATCATGTACATGGTCGTCTGCTTCTTCTTCTTCTTCAGCGGCGGGTTGATGGCCCTGCTCATCCGGACTGAGCTGGCGATGCCTGGCCTGCAGTTCCTGTCCAACGAGCAGTACAACCAGCTGTTCACCATGCATGGCACGCTGATGTTGCTGTTGTATGCGACCCCGATCGTGTTCGGCTTCGCCAACCTGGTGTTGCCGCTGCAGATCGGCGCACCCGACGTCGCGTTCCCCCGCCTGAACGCCTTGTCGTTCTGGCTGTTCCTGTTCGGTGGGTTGCTGGTGCTATCGGGTTTCCTCACCCCCGGCGGCGCCGCGGACTTCGGCTGGACGGCGTACGCGCCGCTCAGCGACGCCATCCATTCGCCCGGCGCGGGCGGCGATCTGTGGATCCTGGGCCTCATCGTGTCCGGGCTGGGCACCATCCTCGGTGGCGTCAACATGATCACCACGGTGGTGTGCATGCGCGCCCCCGGTATGACGATGTTCCGGATGCCGATCTTCACCTGGAACATCCTGGTGACCTCGATCCTCGTGTTGATCGCGTTTCCGATCCTGACCGCCGCCCTGTTCGGCCTGGCGGCCGACCGCCACCTCGGGGCGCACGTCTACGACCCCGCCAACGGCGGCGTCCTGCTGTGGCAGCACCTGTTCTGGTTCTTCGGGCACCCCGAGGTGTACATCGTGGCGCTGCCGTTCTTCGGCATCGTCTCGGAGATCCTTCCGGTGTTCAGCCGCAAACCGATCTTCGGCTACACCACGCTGATCTACGCCACCCTGGCCATCGCCGCCCTTTCGATCGCGGTATGGGCACACCACATGTATGCGACGGGTGCCGTACTTCTTCCCTTCTTTAGCTTCATGTCCTTCCTGATCGCCGTCCCGACGGGCATCAAGTTCTTCAACTGGGTCGGCACGATGTGGAAGGGGCAGTTGACATTCGAGACGCCGATGCTGTTCTCGGTGGGCTTCCTGGTTACCTTCCTGCTCGGTGGTCTGTCCGGGGTGCTGCTGGCCAGCCCGCCGATCGACTTCCACGTCACCGACTCCTACTTCGTCATCGCGCACTTCCATTACACCCTGTTCGGCACCATCGTCTTCGCCACCTACGCGGGCATCTACTTCTGGTTCCCGAAGATGACCGGCCGCCTTCTCGACGAGCGCCTCGGCAAGCTGCACTTCTGGCTGACGTTCATCGGCTTCCACGCCACGTTCCTCGTTCAGCACTGGCTCGGCAACGAGGGCATGCCGCGCCGCTACGCCGACTACCTGCCCAACGACGGGTTCACCACCCTCAACATGGTCTCCACCATCGGTGCGTTCATCCTCGGCATCTCGACACTGCCGTTCGTCTGGAACGTATTCAAGAGCTGGCGCTACGGCGAACCCGTCGTCGTGGACGACCCCTGGGGTTACGGCAACTCCCTGGAGTGGGCCACGTCCTGCCCGCCGCCGCGGCACAACTTCACCGAACTACCCCGAATCCGTTCGGAGCGACCAGCGTTCGAGCTGCACTACCCGCACATGGTCGAACGCATGCGCGCCGAGGCCCACATCGGGCGCGGACCGCATCCGTCCGACGGCGACGTCACCGAGTCCGACGACGTCAACGTCCGCACCTGAACCACCACAGACAAGGAACACCTTGGATACCGACGACCCACCTGGGTCTGGTCAGCCACGTCAGCAGCGGTGTCGAGGAGGATCTGCGCACCGCGCTGCGGTATGCGGTGAACTTCACTGCCGGCTGTCCCGCACCGCGACGGGTGGACGTGGTCGTCAACGGGCTGGCATTGGATCTCGTTCTCGCCGAGTCGGTCCTAGGCGAGCAGGTGAGCGCACTGCACGACACCGGGTCCGTGGAATTCAACGCCTGCGCCAACACCATGGCCGCCCACGGGGTCCAGCCCATCGACCTGCACCCCGCCGCACACATCGTCACCGCCGCCGTGCTGCACCTCTCGAAGCATCTACTATGCTAGTACGTAGGTGTGTTGCTGCGGATGCCTGCGGCGCGTTCAGCCGTGCCACGAACCAACGGAGACTCCATGACTCTCGATCGCCGAGCACGCAGCGCCGTGATCATCGCCGCAGTACTGGTCATCGTGGCGGCAGGAACCGGGACCGCGATGTGGCTGACACGCTCACCCGAATCGACCAGTTCACCCGTGTCCGCACCGCCGGTGCGCCCGACGCCGGCGGCGGTCACCATCACCCCGGCCCCCAACGCGCGCGACGTCGACCCTCTCGGTGCGGTATCGGTGACGGCCCGCGGGGGCACCCTCACCGACGTCCGGATGGCCAATGACCAGGGCGAACAGGTCCCAGGCATCATGACGCCCGACGACGTGGCGTGGAAGCCGGCCGTGCCGCTGGGCTACGGGCGCAGCTACACCGTCACGGCGGCCAGCCGAGGCGACGACGGGACCCCCGCCACACAGCTCACCACCTTCTCCACACTCACCCCGGGCAATCAGACCCGGGTCACGTTCAACCAGACCTCGGGTGCCGCGCTCAAGGACGGCGGCACCTACGGCGTCGGGACTGTGATCGTCGCCCACTTCGACGAACCCATCACAGACCAGCGGGCCGCTGAACGACGACTGAAGGTGACGACCACCCCCGCGGTACGCGGGTCCTGGTACTGGGTCGACGAGCAGAACGCCCACTGGAGACCTGAGAGCTACTACGCCCCCGGCACCCGGATCGTGGTCGACGCCAACGTCTATGGCGCCGAGTTGGGTGCCGATCTCTACGGGCAGGAGGACACCCGGACCGCGTTCACCATCGGCGATTCCCACGTATCGATCGCCGACGACAACACCAAACAGATCACCGTCTTCGACAACGGGCAGGTGGCCCGTGTGATCCCGACGTCGATGGGCATGGGCGGCACCGAAACCGTTGCCGGGCAGACACTATCCTTCTGGACGCAATCGGGCACCTACACCGTCATGGACAAGGCCAACCCGGTGATCATGGACTCCTCGACCTACGGGTTGCCGGTCAACTCGCGACTGGGTTACAAGGAGTCCATCAACTACGCGGTGCGACTCAGCAACGACGGCATCTACGTGCACCAACTCGACAGCACGGTCTGGGCCCAAGGCAACACAAACATGTCCCACGGCTGCCTCAACGTCAACGCCGACAACGCAGAATGGTTCTACGACTTCTCCCAGCCCGGCGACGTCTTCGAGGTCCGCAACACCGGTGGTGAACCACTTCAACTGTCCCAGAACGGTGACTGGAGCGTGCCGTGGACCCAATGGCTGCAGGGCAGCGCCCTGGCCTGAACGCCCACCGCCAGCTACCCTCGAACACGACGGCGAGATATTGGTGGACCGGGCGCATCGCAGGTCGCGACGAAGGAGATGCCCGATGCGAGTTCGAGGTTTCGGCGAACTCGAAGCCGTCATCATGGACCGACTCTGGGAACTGGACCGAATCTGCACCGTGCGTGACATCCACTCCGAGATCGCCGACGGGCGTCAAATCGCCTACACCACCGTGATGTCCACCATGGACAACCTCCACCGCAAGGGATGGCTCGCCCGCGAACGCCTCGGCAAGGCCTACCGATACTGGCCCACCAAGAGCCGCGAGGAGCACACCGCGTCCCTCATGCGTGACGCGTTCGACTCCGGCGGTGACACCGATCGGGTCCTGACGTTCTTCTTGGAGCAGATGAACGACGACGAATCGGCACGACTTCAAGCGGCACTCCGCCGACTCGTCGACCGGAACCGGTCATGAACGCCGCCGCGTTCCTCCTCCTCCACGCCGCCGCGCTCACCTGGGGTGCACACCTGCCGTTGAGACGACTGTCGACGAACCCGGTCCACCCAGGCCTGGCGGTCACGGCGTGGTCGACGGCCATCATCGGAGCCCTGGGGGCCTGGGCAGCCGCACTGATCCTTGCAGCCATCGCCACCGCACGCACGGTGATCTACGGCTCCCCGCTGACGTTCTGCCTGACCAGCCTGGGCATGGTCCAAGACCTCGACCTGCCACGTCATGTCGCACCAATCGCACTGGTGACACTACTCAGCGTCTCCTCGGTCCTGACAGCGCTCATCACACGACGGATCCACGGGCTGACGACACGGATGCGCAGGAGCAGCCACGCACATGCCGCAGCCTCCAGAATCATTGGACATCAAGGCGATTCGCCCGACCTCGTCGTCATCACAGAGCAACGACCCGCAGCCTACTGCGTCGCTGGACACCCACCCACCGTGGTCGTCACCACAGGGGCACTTCAAAGCCTCGACGAAGCACAACTTGCCGCCGTCCTGGCCCACGAACGAGCGCACCTACGAGGCCGCCATCACCACATCCTTGTGGCGCTGCGCGCACTGTCCGTGGCGCTGTCCCGCCTCCCGCTCTTCGCCGCCGCGCCAGCCGCCGTGGCCACGCTCCTCGAAATGTGCGCCGACGACACAGCCGTGCGCCGCCACGGTGGCGATTCCCTTCTCGGTGGGCTCATCGCGCTCGCCGGGCGGCCGACCACAGCGACGGCGGCGCTCGCAGCAGCAGACCTCGACGTGCTGGCGCGAGCGCAACGGCTAACCTCACCCGCACCGTGGACCCAACGTTGCTACAAGCGACTGAACCTCGCCGCGATGATGAGCCTGATCGCCGCGACACCCGTTCTCGCAGCGATGCTCTGCCCTCACTGAGGGTGGTTTCCGGTCAGCGAGAAGTGGTTAGCTGAGCGACGATCGACTGCGCATCGCATACCGGGCCCCTGTTGTAGGGAAGTTTCGCAAACATCATGCCCATCGCGCAGGTGTTGGACACCGCTGCGAAGGTCAACCCGCCACCGATCCCCGCAGCCAGCCACTTGAGTCGCGGCACCGCGAGACTCCCCAGCACGCTACCCAGGACGATCGAACCGGCGACCAGGCGGACCTGCCGTTCCAACTCCCACCTCTGCGCCCCCCGATTGACGCCATAACCGTTGCCTTCCCAAGCAGTCATGCCACCGTCGAGGATGTGCACGTTCGATAGTCCCGCTCCGCGCAGTGATTCCTCAGCCTGAGCCGCCCGCTGACCCGATCGGCACACCAGCACGACGTCCTCGTCGAGATGCCGACGGATCTCGTCCCGGTGCTCGCGCAACAAATCCAAGGGCACATTGTAAGGCCCCTGGGATGTGCGAGGACTCGAACTCGCCCAGCGTTCGAACATCAAGCAGACGAAGGGGCGCAGCAGATTTCAGCATATCTTGTAGGTCGATCGCTGCGACGGTCATGGATGGGCTCATCTAGGTCTAGGCACAACGGACCAGCACCAGATTCGACGCGCTGGCGGGCTGCAGCGGAAGTCCTGATAGTGCGCGCAGCGTTTCAGCCATGGTCAACCTGCGTTGGCGGTGACCGCCAATACCGCCTCAGCATATTCCGGCTTGCAGATGACGAGATCGGGCAGCAGCGGATCTGGCCGGTTGTACCGGAGCGGAGCCCCGTCGATCCGAGAGGCAAACAGGCCAGCCGCCCTGGCCACTGCGACAGGTGCCGCGTTGTCCCACTCGTACTGCCCCCCGGAATGCACGTACACGTCGGCGTTGCCCTGCACCACTGCCGATACCTTGGCGCCCGCCGACCCCATCTCGACGAGCGTCCCACCCAAGTGGTCTTTGACGGCCAACGCGATCGCGGGTGGCCTCGAGCGTGACACGATCACCCGCGGCGCGCCCGAAAACCTCGGCGGAGCAGCCACATTCGGAGTGGCCAGAGTGACGCCCTGCGCCGGCAGCGCCACCGCTCCCGCGACTATCTCGCCATCAGCCCAGAGTGCGACATGCACGGCCCAGTCGGTGCGGCCCAACTCGCCGAATTCGCGGGTGCCGTCCAGCGGATCGACGATCCACACTCGTCGCGAGGACAACCGGATCGGGTCGTCAGCGCCCTCCTCAGACAGCACCGCGTCGTCGGGACGCTCGGCAGCGAACGCCGTCATCAAGAAGTCGTGGGACCGCTTGTCGCCGGCAGCTTTTCGCGCGTCGGCGCTGGCGTCAGCGAGTTCGTCGCGGATCTGCAACAGCAGGTCACCGGCTTCCGTTGCCAGCCGGGCGGCCAGCGCATCGTCGCTCATTGATTCAATCCCCCAGTCGCTTCGCTCCTGCCCGCCGGTGAGATGCCCAGCAGGTCGAGGACCTGCTTCGCGAGTTCGTCGGGCGACCGCTCCGGGGTGAGCCGCAGGTCGGGATTCTTGGGCCGCTGATACGGACTGTCGATCCCGGTGAAGTGGGTGATCTCGCCTGCCCTGGCTTTCGCGTAGAGGCCTTTGGGGTCACGCCGCTCGCAGTCCGACAGCGGAGTGTCCATGAAGACTTCGAAGAAATCGAATCCGGCGTCGTTGTGCACCCTTCTAGCCAGCGCGCGATGTTCGGCGAGCGGGCTGATGGCGGGCACCAGGACGATCTGGCCCGAGTCGGCCAAAAGCGTGGCGATGTGGGCGAGGCGACGCAGGTTCTCGGCGCGGTCGGCCATCGAGAAGCCCAGATCCGCGTTGAGGCCGTGACGAAGGTTGTCACCATCGAGAACGTATGCGGGAAGGCTGGTTTCGAGCAGCTTACGTTCCACCAGCATGGCTATCGAGGACTTGCCCGAGCCGGACAGCCCGGTGAACCAGACGGTCCTGCCCCGGGACAGCCGGTCGGTGGCCGAGACCAGGGACTGGTGTCGGACGGTATCCGGGCTAGACGTGCGTCCCGCGTTGTCCCGCAACACCATTCCGGCTCCGACGGTGCCGTTGGTGTCGGGGTCGATCAGGATGAACGACCCGGTGCTGGAGTTCCGCGTGTACTCGTCGAGCATCAGCGGCACCTGGGTACGCACCCTGATGCGGCCGAGTTCGTTGAGCTTCAACGCCGTTGCCTGCTTGTCGCGATGCAGGGTGTTGACGTCGAGCCGGTAGTCCAGCGAGATGATCCTCGCCCGGGTGGTCTTGGTGGTGTGCTTGATGACGTAGTCACGACCCGGTTCCAGCGCGGTGTGGTCGGCCATCCAGCACACCGTGGCATCGAACTCCTGCGTCACCCGGGGCTGGTTGTTGGCGCGCACGATCATGTCGCCACGCGAGACGTCGATGTCGTCACTCAGGGCGATCGACACCGCCATGGGCGGGAAGGCTTCTGCGACTGGTCCGTTCGGTCCGTCGATGGTCTCGACATGGCTGGTTTTACCTCCCGGCAGCACCACCACCTCGTCGCCAGGTCGCAGCACGCCGCTGGCGACCGTACCCGCATAGCTGCGGTGGTCGTGATGCTCGTGAGTCTGCGGACGGATGACGTACTGGACCGGGAATCGGACGTCGATCAGGTTGCGATCACCGGCGATGTAGACCTCTTCGAGGTGCGAGAGCAGCGCGGGGCCCTCGTACCAGGGCGCCGCGTCCGACTTGGTGACCACGTTGTCACCCAACAGGGCCGACAGCGGGATGGCGGTGACGTCGTGGATGTCCAGTCGCGTCGCGAACGCATGGAAATCATCGCGAATCTGTTCGAATCGGTTTCTGTCCCAGTCGATCAGGTCCATCTTGTTGACGGCGAGCACGACGTGTTGGATACCGAGCAGTGATGCGAGGAACGCGTGCCTGCGCGACTGTTCGAGCAGCCCGTGGCGGGCGTCGACGAGCACGATCGCCAGTTGCGCCGTCGACGTCCCGGTGACCATGTTGCGGGTGTACTGGATGTGGCCGGGAGTGTCGGCGATGATGAATTTGCGCTTGGGAGTGGCGAAGTAGCGGTAGGCCACGTCGATGGTGATGCCCTGTTCGCGCTCGGAACGCAGCCCGTCGGTGACCAGAGCCAGGTCGGTGTAATCGTTGCCGCGATCCTTGGACGTCTTCTCGACGGCGACCCACTGGTCCTCCATGACCGCCTTCGAGTCGTAGAGCAGTCGGCCGATCAGAGTGGACTTGCCGTCGTCGACGGACCCCGCGGTGGCGAGTCGCAACAAAGTCGTCATGACTTTTCCCCCGTCGCTCCGCTACGCTGCGCTCGCCCCATCAATTTTCCCCCGTCGCTCCGCTCGCCCCATCAGAAGTACCCCTGCCGCTTGCGATCTTCCATACCCGCCTCGGAGATGCGGTCGTCGGCGCGGGTGGCACCGCGCTCGGTGAGCCGCGAAACCGCCGTCTCGGCGATGACATCGGCGACGGTGGACGCCCAGGATTCCACGCAGCCGGTGCACGTCACATCGCCGACGGTGCGGAACCGCACGGACGTCTCGAACACCTCCTCGCCTGCGCGTGGCTGCAGGTATCGGTGCACGGCCAGCAGCATGCCGTCGCGCGAGATCACCTCGCGCTGGTGCGCGTAGTAGATGGACGGCAGCGTGATCCTCTCGGCACCGATGTAGGACCAGATGTCGAATTCGGTCCAGTTCGAAATCGGAAAGGCCCGGATGTGTTCGCCGTTGTGGTGGCGCCCGTTGTACAGGTTCCAGAGTTCGGGACGCTGAGCCTTCGGATCCCACTGCCCGAACTCGTCGCGGAAGCTGAACACACGCTCTTTCGCGCGCGCCTTCTCCTCGTCACGGCGCGCACCACCGAACGCGGCATCGAATTTGTTCTCCCGGATGGCGCGTAGCAGCGTGAACGTCTGCATCGGGTTGCGCGACGGGATGGTCTCCACCACCCGTCCCGCGTCGATATCGTCCTGCACCTTGGCCACCACCAAGCGGACGCCCGATTGGGCGACCATCTGATCGCGCGTCTCGAGCACCTCGTCGAAGTTATGCCCGGTGTCGACATGCATCACGGGAAACGGCAGCCGTCCGGGCGCGAACGCCTTGATCGCCAGATGCAGCATGACGATCGAGTCCTTGCCGCCGGAGAACAGCAGCACAGGCCGCTCGAACTCCGCGGCGACCTCGCGGATGATGTGGATCGCCTCGGCCTCCAGCGATCGGAGGTGGCTGAGTTCGTACCGACCTGGTTGGGGTTGTGTCTGCGGGGCTGTTGAGGTCATCGCATCCTCGTAAAGTTGGTAGATCTGACCCGAATTGCAGGTATGGTCGTGTATGCGACCAGGCACGCCCTGCGATGTCAATGATTTTGCGCAAGGTCCGAACGCCAGGGCGGAAAGGCTGGTATAACGCGGGTATAGCCCGGGCGATGTCGAAACGCGCCGAGGGACTTCTAGGGTGCGATCGGCAATCTTCTCCTAACCTGTGCGCATGCGGTGTACGAGGAGCGGTCTGGCTCCGGCGGGCAGGAGCGGAGCGACTCGGGGAATGCTGCGCCTGTGACGCGGTTTCTGATACGTCGCCTGCTCAACTACATCGTGCTGCTGGCCCTGGCCTCGTTCATGGCCTACTGTCTGGCGGCGTTGATATTCAATCCGTTGGAGAGCCTCCTTGGCCGCAACCCTCGGCCACCGCAGGACGTCATCGACCAGCGGGCTCTGCAGCTCGGCCTCAACGATCCCGTCGTGGTGCGCTACTGGCACTGGATCTCCGGCGTCGTCCGCGGCGACTTCGGTACCACCATCGGCGGGCAGCCTGTCACCGAGGAGCTGTGGCGCCGGATCGGGGTGAGCCTGCGGCTGCTCGTCATCGGCAGCGTGGCAGGCACGATCCTCGGTGTGGTGATCGGGGCGTGGGGGGCCATTCGCCAATACAAATTGTCCGATCGCGTCATCACGCTGATCGCGCTGCTGATCATCAGCACGCCGGTGCTCGTCCTGGGGCCGATCCTGCAGATGGGCGCCCGGGAGGTGAACTCGCTCGCGGGTTTCAACCTGATCAACTACATCGGCGAGACGTCCGTCGACGCCAGCGCGGGCCTCGGCGAGCAGCTGACCGACCGCGTCGTGCACTTGATCCTGCCCACGCTGACGCTGGCCTTGTCTGCCATGGCTGGCTACAGCCGCTATCAGCGCAATGCGATGCTCGATGTGCTCGGCCAGGACTTCATCCGCACGGCAAGGGCCAAGGGGCTGACGCGACGACGGGCACTGTTCAAGCACGGCCTGCGGACCGCGCTGATCCCGATGGCCACGATGTTCGCGTACGGCCTCATCGGCGTGGTGACGGGCGCGGTGTTCGTCGAGAAGATCTTCGGCTGGCATGGGATGGGTGAGTGGGTAGTGCTCGGCATCGCCAATCAGGACGTCAACATCGTGGCCGCCTACGGACTGTTCGGAGGATCTGTGGTGTTGATGGGGAGCTTGCTGTCCGACATCGTCTACGCGGCGCTCGATCCTAGAGTGCGGGTTTCATGAGTGAGCCCGTGACAGTACAGACCGGCGTCGACGTCGACGCGTTCGCATCGCGGCGGTCCCTGGTGTTTCGGCGGTTCCTCCGCAACAGACCCGCCTTGGCGTCACTCGTGCTGCTGGTCGCGATGTTCGTCGCCTGCTACGCGCTGCCGCCGTTGCTGCCGTACTCCTACGCCGATCTGGACTACTACAACCTTCAGGAGCCACCGGGCCCCGAGCACTGGTTCGGCACCAACAGCGCAGGCCAGGATCTGCTGGCCCAGACACTGCGCGGCATGCAGAAGTCGATGCTGATCGGTGTCTGCGTGGCGTTCATCTCGACGATCATCGCCGCTGCCGTCGGCGCCATCTCGGGCTACTTCGGCGGGTGGCGCGACACCGTTCTGATGTGGGTGGTCGATCTGCTGCTGGTGGTGCCGGCGTTCCTGCTGATCGCAATCATGTCGCAGGGCACCGACGGGGGTACCAACCTCGTGGTCCTGATCGTGATGCTGTCGGTGTTCGGCTGGATGGTCAGTGCGCGGATGGTGCGCGGCATGACGATGAGCCTGCGTGACCGCGAATTCGTCCGCGCCGCCCGCTATATGGGAGCCTCGAACTGGCGCATCATCGTCGGCCACATCCTGCCCAACGTGGCGTCCATCCTGATCATCGACACCGCGCTGAACGTGGGTGTGGCGATCATGGCCGAAACCGGGCTCAGTTTCCTGGGTTTCGGCGTGCAACCACCCGACGTCTCACTGGGCACACTCATCGCCGCGGGCACTCCGTCGGCCGAGACATCGCCGTGGCTGTTCCTTTTCCCCGCAGGCGTGCTGACACTGATCCTGCTGTGCTCCAACTTCGTCGGTGACGGACTGCGCGACGCGCTGGATCCGGCCAGCCTCACGTTGCGAAGAAAGCGAGCCAAACGATGACCCTGTTGGAAGTCCGCGATCTCCACGTGAGCTTCCCCACCGAAGGCGCCCCGGTGACGGCGGTGCGTGGTATCGGATTCGACGTCGCCCCCGGCGAAGTGGTGGCCGTGGTGGGCGAATCCGGCTCGGGAAAGTCCGCGACGGCGATGGGAGTCATCGGACTGCTGCCCGAGTACGCCGAGGTGCGCGGTTCGGTACGCCTGCGTGGCGATGAGCTGGTCGGGCGCGACGACGCGTCGATGTCGCGGATCCGCGGCAGGTCGATCGGTGTGGTCTTCCAAGACCCGATGTCGGCTCTGACACCCGTGTACACAGTCGGCGACCAGATTGCGGAAGCCCTCCGCACCCACCAACCCTCGCTGGGTAAACGCAAAGCGGCACAACGGGCTACCGAACTTCTGGAACTGGTGGGCATCGCCCAACCCGAGCGGCGGACACGCGCGTTCCCGCACGAACTGTCCGGCGGTGAGCGCCAGCGGGTGGTGATCGCCATCGCGATCGCCAACGATCCCGACCTGTTGATCTGCGACGAGCCCACCACCGCGCTCGACGTCACCGTGCAGGCCCAGATCCTCGACGTGCTGCGCACCGCCCGCGACGTCACCGGAGCCGGTGTCCTCATCATCACCCACGACCTCGGCGTGGTCGCGGAATTCGCCGACCGCGCACTGGTCATGTATGCAGGCCGGGCGGTCGAGAACGCGTCGGTGGCCGATCTGTACCGGGATCGCCAAATGCCCTATACCGCAGGACTTCTAGGATCCGTTCCGCGGTTGAACGCCAAGCAGGGTGCCCGACTGGTGCCCATTCCCGGCGCACCACCGTCGCTGATCGCACTGGAGCCCGGCTGCCCGTTCGCGCCGCGGTGTCCACTCGTCATCGCCCAGTGCCGCGAGCAGGAACCCGATCTGATCATCGTCGGGCCGAAGCACTCCGCGGCCTGCATCCGCACCGAACACGTCGCCGGTAAGAAGGCAGCCGAGATCTACCACGTCTCGACCGCACCGCCCGAAGATGCCGTCGCCACCACCACGACGTCGGCGGTGGTGCGGGTGACCGACCTCGGCAGAACGTATCCGCTGACCAAAGGCGTGGTGTTCCGTCGACGCGTCGGCGAGATCCGTGCCGTCGACGGCATCAGTTTCGAACTGCAGCACGGCAAGACGTTGGGCATCGTCGGCGAGTCCGGGTCGGGCAAGTCGACCACCCTGCACGAAGTCCTCGAGCTGATGGCACCCCAGACAGGCACGATCGAAGTGCTGGGTACCGATGTTTCAACGTTGAACGCGCGCACCCGACGTGCGCTTCGCGGCGACCTGCAAGTGGTGTTCCAGGATCCCGTCGCCTCGCTGGACCCGCGGCTGCCCGTGTCCGATCTCTTGGCAGAACCCCTCCGGGCCAACGGATTCGACGCCAATGCCATCAGTGCCCGGATAGCCGAACTACTCGAAGCGGTCGGCATGAGACGCGCGGACGCCGGTCGGTATCCGAACGAATTCTCGGGCGGGCAGAAGCAACGCATCGGGATCGCCCGCGCGCTGGCGACCCGGCCCAAGATCATCGCGCTCGACGAGCCCGTGTCCGCACTCGACGTCTCCATCCAGGCAGGTATCATCAACCTGCTGCTCGATCTACAGCAGCAGTTCGACCTCTCCTACCTGTTCGTGTCCCACGACCTATCCGTGGTGCGACACCTCGCCCACGATGTGGCGGTGATGCACCACGGCAAGATCGTCGAACAGGGCCCTGCTGACCAAGTGTTCGCGGCCCCCAAAGACCCCTACACACAGAAATTGCTGGCTGCGCTGCCACAGCCTGATCCATCGCGGCGCTAGCATCGGTCGGGTGACACAGGCTAAGGCGAAGAGGCTCCGAACGAAACTGGCAGCGACTGTTGCGGTGGCGCTGGTTGCGGGGCTTGCGCTCACCAGTTGCTCCGGCGGGAGCGAAGGAGAATCACGCGCGGGGGGCAACGCCGAGGTCGGCGCCACCAGCGACATCAACCCTCAGGATCCTTCTAGCCTGCGCGACGGCGGCAACCTGCGCCTGGCGTTCTCGGGCTATCCGGTGAATTTCAACCCGCTGCACCTGGACGGCAACGTCGCCGACGCGACGGCGATGTTGCGCGCAACGCTGCCCCGCGCGTTCGTCATCGCCGCAGACGGCTCCATGACGGTCAACCAGAACTACTTCACCGACATCGAGCTGACCAGCGAGAACCCCCAAGTGGTGACGTACACCATCAACCCGGACGCGGTCTGGACCGACGGGACGCCGATCACGTGGGAGGACATCAAGTACCAGATCGAGGCCACCAGCGGACAGAATGAGGACTTTCTGATCGCCAGTCCCAACGGGTCTGAGCGGGTGGGTTCGGTGGAGCGCGGCGTCGATGACCGTCAGGCGGTCATCACCTTCGCCAAGCCGTTCTCGGACTGGCGTGGCATGTTCGCGGGTAACGGAATGCTGCTGCCGCGCAGCATGACCAGCACTCCGGCGGCTTTCAACACGGCTCAGCTCAACGAGCCGGGGCCCAGCGCAGGTCCCTTCCGCGTCCAGTTGATCGATAAGGGCGCGCAGCGAATCGTGTTGGAGCGCAACCCCGATTGGTGGGGGCCTACTCCACGGTTGGACACCATCACCTACACCGTGTTGGCCGACGAGGCGCGGCTACCCGCGTTGCGCAACGACGAACTCGACGCGACCGGCATTGCGAACATCGACGAACGCGAACAGGCGCAGAGCACACCGGGCATCTCGATCCGACGCGCGCCCGGGCTGTCCTGGTATCACTTCACGTTCAACGGCGCAGAGGGCTCGATTCTGGCCGATAAGGACCTGCGGCTGGCGATCATGAAAGCGATCGACCGCCAGGCCATCGCCAACGTGGTTCAGAAGGGGCTAGTGGACAACCCCGTGCCGCTGAACAATCACATCTACCTGGCGGGCCAGGAAGGCTACCAAGATAACAGCGCTGTGGTGGCGTTCGATCAGGCGAAGGCCGAGCAGGAACTCGACGCTCTGGGTTGGGTGCGCAACGGGCAGTGGCGCGAAAAGGACGGCCAACGCCTGGTGATCCGGGATGTTCTCTACGACTCGGAATCGACCCTGCTGTTCGCGAAGGTTGCACAGAGCAATCTGGAGCAAATCGGCGTGCAACTCGTGATCGAGCCGAAACCGGGAACCGGCTTCTTCTCCGATTTCGTCCAGCCGGGCGATTTTGATATCGCCCAGTTCTCGTTCGTCGGTGACGCATTCCCGTTGGCGTCATTGACCCAGATCTTCCTCTCCACCGGAGAAGGCAACTACGGCAAGATCGGCAGCCCCGAGATCGACGTGAAGATCGAAGACGTGCTGGAAGAGCTGGACCCGGCGAAGGCCCAGGTGCTGGCGAACGAACTGGACCTGATGTTGTGGGCCGAAGGCTTCAGCCTGCCGATGACCCAGTCCCACGGCACCGGGGCGTATCGCGCCGACCTCGCGAACTACGGACCGGCAGGCCTGGGCGATCTCGACTACACCGCAATAGGTTTCATGCAGCAGTAGCCACTACGACGACAGCTTGTTGACGCCGCGCGGGAGGAAATCCGGCAGCACACCTTCGACGGCCGCCGCGGCCGCGATGGCTCCCAACCCGACGCGCAGCACGAGCCTGCCCGGCAGGGCGTCGAACACCGGCCCGAGCCGGGGCAGCCCCGCAAGGTCGCCGCTCCACACCGCCTCGATGATCGCCAGAGCGGCACGCTCGCGGGTATCGATGGCGCTGTGCCCCGTGGTCGGCAACGTCACCAGCACAGCGCCAGGGATCAGGGCGGCAACCCGCTCGGCGACCGCGGGGGGTGTGGTGAGGTCGCGCCCGCCCGAGATTACGACCGTGGGCCAGGTGAAGCGCGGCATCTCGGCGATCAGGTCGAACGGCTCGGCCTCGAAGGGCTGCGGCGAATCGGTCAGCTCTGTCATCGCCTCCGAAGGATCCAGCGGTTGACCGTCGGGCACTCCCACGTAGTCCAGTTCGCGAAAGGCGATCCGCGACACGAGGTCGGTCTCGTTGCGGTAGGGGCTCTTGCGTAACGACATCCGACCCGCCTGCGTCAGGCCGTACCAGAGCCAGATGCGCCGCCGCAAAAGCAGATCGAGCTGACGCTCCAGCAGGCGCGGGCCGCCGTAGCCGTAGATCATGGCCGCCACCTGGCCTGCGGGACCGCCCAAGACACCGTCGTCCACGAGCCGACGCACCTTGGGCGCCAGTTCCGCCGTCGCAGGATCGACCCCGTCCAGCAGCAGCCCGCGGACTGTGCTGCGAACCTCGTCGATGTCTGCGGTCGACAGCAGCGGTGAATCGAGGACCATCGCGTGCACCCGGTGCGGATGACGGACTCCCAGCCCGGCGGCGATGTAGGTCCCGTAGGACGTGCCGTAGACGATCGCCTTGTCGACGCGCGCGTCGTCGAGCACGGCAGCGACGTCATCCACCACCTGCGCCACGGTGATGGCCTCAGGTGGCAGGTCGGCGCCCGAATCGTCGTGCCGGGACAGCCCGACCCCGCGGTGTTCGACCATGATCACGTCGAGGCCCCGTGCCGCGGCCCTCCTGCGCAGTCCGCGGTACAGCCGCACCGACGCCGCGCCGGGCCCGCCGGGAATGATAACCAACGGATGCATGGACTTGCGGCCTGCCCGCACGTAATAGAGGTCGAACTCCTCGTCGCCGTCCGGCGTCACCGGCCTGCGCACCGGCCGAACGCCCGGCAGCGCGGCCAGCTTGGCGTGCGCGCGCCTGCGCTTGGCGTTCAGAGTCATCGGCACTATTGTGCCCGCCCGCCGCCGCCCTCTCAGGGCCTAGGCACCCACCTCGATACGATGGGCGCCCGCAACGGAGTCGTAACGCGCTGCGGTGCAAGTCAATACGATGACCTGCCCGTCGCCACCGACGGCGTCGAACACCGCGCCCATCCTGGCCAACCGGTCCGGATCGGTGAGACCGAGCGCGTCGTCGATCACCACGGGCACGGTGTCCTCCTGGGCGACCAGCGCGGCTCCCGCCAGCCGGGCCAGGATGCCCAGCTGCTCCTTGGCGCCGCCCGACAGCGAGTCATACGGCACCGTGCGACCCGACAGCGTGCGGCTCTGGATCCGCAGGCTGCTGTCGACATCGACCTCGAAGGTGGGCCCGAACACCGGGCGGGCCAGGCGTTCGATCTCGGCCCGGAAAGGGTCGACATAACGCTGGCGCGACGACTCTCGGTGACGCGACATCACCGACCGCAGGATCTCCGCGGCCCTGGCGCTGCGACCGACACGGTGGAACTCCGCAGCGGCGTGCTCGCGTTCGGTCTGTGCGGCGTCGAGTTTGCCTTTGCGGCCTTCGGTGCCGAACACCGTGAGCGCTCCGATGACCTCGCGCAACGCCACCTCGACTGCGCCGTGGCGCAGTGTGATGCGCTCCAGCGCTCTCTGCGCGGTCTCCCACTCAGCCGCCACCTCATCGGGCCCAGCCTCCAGCAGACGTGCCTGCAGTGCGGCGGCTGCTCCGGTGCTCTGCGCGAGCACGTCGGCGTCCTCCTCGGTGCGCGCGATCAGAGCGTCATCGCCCACCTCGGCGCGCTGATCGGCCAGCCGCCGCTGACCGGTGTCCCATTCCGCCCGCTGGCCCGCCAGCTTGGTCTGCAGTACCGATAGGGCGGTGTCGCCCCGGATGAGCCTGGCCGCTGCCGCCGAGGCCACCTGCCGATGCTTCTCGGTCTGCGCCTCCACACTTTTCAGGTGTGCAGTGGCCGCGTCGAGGTCGACCCGCGCAGCGGACCCGTCGATGGTGAGGTCCCATAACCCGACTGCAGCTGGATGGTGTTCCTGCAATTCGGCCAGCCGAGTCCGCATCTGGTCCTCGGACTGGTCGTGCACCAGCGTGGCCAGAGTGGCGCCCAACCGTTGCCGCTCGGCGCACAGTTCGGCGAGGCGCTGGTGCACGCTGCGGGCCTGCGCCAGGTCGGTGACCTCTGCGTCGGCCAGTGCCGCGGCCAGGTTGCGCTCTGCGGCCTCGAGCGCTGCGTGACTGTCAGCGGCAGGTGCGCCCGCGGTGACGTGCGCGGACAATATCCCCGGCACGGCGAACGACGTGACGCCGGTGACCGCGGCCGCGAACTGCTGGCCGGCACTCAAGGTGACTGCGCGGCCGTCGACGACGACGTCGATATCCGCCGCGGCTACGAATTCGATTCTCGCAGCGTGCAGTTCGGCGATCTCCCGCGCGTGGCGCACCGCAGCGGAGGCCGCTTCGAGCTGGCGCATGGCTGCATCGGTGAGGGCGATGTCGGCCAGCTGCGTGGCCACGCGAGCAAATTCGCGTCGTGTGATGTCGACGCGGCCGAGCCGCGCAGAGATGCGGTCGTACTCGTCGCGGTCGGCGAGCTGGCGTAACGCCCATGCGGCGGAATGCGCCCACTCGCGCGCCTCCTCCAACTCGGCCACCGACGCGTCGACCGCATCGGAGGCAAGCGTGCAGACCTCACGGGCGGTTGCCGTGGCCTCGGCCGCGGCGGCCAGCTCGGTTTCGAGGGTCGCGATCGCCTCGACACGGGCGGAGACGTCGGCGCGCAACCGGCGGCGCTCCGTCAGTGCGGTGGACGAAGCCGCCGCGGCGGCCTTGGCGGCCGACACCGCCAACTGTGCCTGCTGCACGTGATCCGTGAGTTGGTTGACGGCCTCGAACGCGCTTTTCGCCGCGTCGCTGCGTCGCGTCGCCTCAACGAGCGACACCGCGCACTCGGCTAACTCGGCGGACAGCTCGGCGTGCCGACGGACATGGTCGTCGATCTCGGCAATCGCTGCAGCGGCACCAGCCAATTGGTCCTCGGCGGCACGCAGCCTGCTCTGCGCTGTCGCCCACCGCCCGGTGGGCCTGCCCGTCGGGGTGAAGTAGCGCGCATACTCCTCGTCGATCCGGTCGATGAGCAGCGGCTGGCCGCCACAACTACCACCGTCTGCCGAATCCGCCTGGCCGGCAGCGACATCCAGTGCCCGCGACAGTGCGTCGCAACCCGATAGATCCACCGCAGCAGTGGACGCGGTCTGCATGACCCGCTGCGCGCGCCACAGGTCGGTGTCCAGCGTCTCGTCGAGCATGGCCCGAACACGATCGTGCGCTTCGTCGCCGCTGAGCTGCTCGCGGCGCGGTGCGAGCACCGTCAGCTGCGTCTCACACTTCTTGTGGAACCTCTTGCGGTACACGAACCGGTAAGGCCCGGTGCTGATTTCGGCCATCACCTCGGCACCCACGTCGGCATGGGTGGGCTTGACCTGTTTGACGTCCTTCTTCGTCGAGCGATCCTTGGCTTCCAGCAGCAGGTCAAGGGCCTCGATCATCGATGTCTTGCCGACCTCGTTGGCGCCGCTGATGACGACGACGCCGCGCTCGGGAAACTCGATCTCGCGGTGGGCGATACCGCGGTAATTGGTCAACGCCAGGCGATGGAGTTTCACGCCGCACTCCCCTGCCCGGTCAGTCGCAGCAGGAGTGCCAGAGCCGCCGACGCGTCGTCGGCGTGCTCGCCTGCGCCGTCGCGGGCGAGGGAGACCAACTCGTCGACGGCCGATGCGGCGAACCCGCCGATGCCCAGGTTGTCGAACTCGCCGTCGGCGGGCGCCACGACCAGATCGGTGCGGCTGTCCCAGGTGCCCAACCACGCGAACAGCCGTGCATAGCGGTCCAGACAGGCATCCAACGTCGCGCGGTCGGTGACTGACAGCGTGCCGGTGAGATACAACCGGACCACCGTTGTGTCTTTGTCGCCCAGGAGGTCGAGGTTGAGGTCGAGGTCGGCGATGTCACGGGCGGAGTCGACCTGGAACTCCAGTGCGACGAACCGCCAAGTGCCCACCCGTTCGGCTTCGACGGACACTGTGGGCCCGCCGAGAGCGTCGGACACGTCGTCGGCGATGTCGACGACCAGCACGTGCCCGGGATCCGATTCGACGTCGTCGAAATTCGTCACCTCCGGCGAGCCGGAATACCAGACGCGCCCGGTACGACCCACCTCCCTACGGGAATGCTTGTCGCCCAACGCAACGTAGTGCAGCACCCCGCGCGCCAACGCGCTTTCCACGGCGGCGAGACGAATCAGCGACGGCTTCGCCTTGTCGGGGTCGAAGATGTCGACGCCGCCGTGCGCCACCAGGATTCGAGTGACACCGTCGGCATCGAGCCCGTCGAGTACGTCGGCGACCAGATCGGTGGTCGGCATCTTGGAGCGCCAGGGTGCGGCGATGATCTGTACCCCCGGAGCCACGTCGTAGCTGCCGGCGCGGTCCAACACCATGACGTTGTCGGGACGCTCGGCGCGAAACAGCGCGCTGGTGTAGATCGAGGACGCGTCGAGCGGATCGTGATTGCCGGGCAGCAGATAGACGGGAACACCGATGGCACGCATGGCTTCCAGGGATTGGCTCACCACGCGCGGCGCCAGCTGATTGTCCTCGAAGACGTCGCCGGCGACGACCACGAACTGGGCGCCGGTCTGCTGCACGAGCGCACCGAGACAGGCGACCGCGCCGCGGCGGGCCGCCGAGTAGCGGGGCTGCGCCTCGCCCTCCAGGAAATGCCTGGTCATGCCGAGCTGCCAGTCGGCGGTGTGTACGAATCGCATACCAGTTCCGTCCTTTCCGCCTACCAGGCACCGCGAGTGTAGGACCGGGAACCGACAAGTCTGTGGACGTTGGTCGGCATGTGGGCCACGAACGCAGCAGGAACGTTTTCGCGTCGCGTCGGCGCAAACGGACCCGATGCGGCGGTCGACGCGCCCAAAATTGAGGCGAGCTGACTGCACGCTCCGGGAACCTTTCGCCCGTCGACAGCCTCTCACTATCGACACCGCGTTCATCGGGACCGCGGACAAATAGGCTGCCTAGGAGCCCCACATGGCTGATTACGACACCGGCGCGGACACGCCCGCCGAGGAGCCGACCGCCGAGACTGTCTCTTCAGAAGGCTTCGTCACCGACGTGGAGCAGTTCACGATCGTCAGCGATTTCACCGATTTCACCGATTTCACCGGGTTCACCGAAGCGATCGCCGAAGATGTGGATTCCGGTGCAGCCACCATGCTGGACAGTCTTGACGTGTCCGGTGACGGAACCATGGATACCGACTACGTCGACTACGACGGCGACAACTCGGCGGACTACATCGTCAGCGACACCGACGACGACGGCGTCATCGACATGGTCCAGGTCGACGAGACCGGAGACGGCGTGCCTGATACCGCGCTTCTCGACAGCGACTCCGACGGCATCTCCGACACCGTCCTCGCAGGCGGCGACGACGAACGCTGGGGCGTCCAGCTGATCGACGAAGACCAGGACGGCGAGTTCGACACCCAGCTGACCTACGACACCGCCACCGAGTCCTGGGTGGAGGACGCGCAGGTCGGAGACAACACCGGCACCATCGAAGACGACGCTAACCACATCGAGGTCGACGACAGCGGCTCCGTCGGTATCTAGTTCCATTACCGGTCGCCGCCATTGCTGACTACAGCGGTGGCGGCGACGTCCACTTTTCAGCCAAGGAACCAGACAGATGGCTAACTCCAGCTTTTCCGACTATGGCGATTTCCAGGAGCTGATCGAAGTCGTGGACGACGCAGTGGAGTCCGGTGAAGCCACCGAACTCGACGGCGGCTCCCAGTCTTTCGTTGCGTACGACACCGACGGTGACGACGGAGCCGACATCTTCGTCGAGGACCACGATTCCGACGGCACCATCGACCGGATCAGCGTCGACGAGGACGGCGACAGAATCGCCGACACCGCATTTGTCGACAGCGACCAGGACGGCGTCACCGACAGGGTCTTGACCGGTGCCGCCGAAGGCGACCCGAAATTGTACGCGACGATGATGATCGACGAGGACCAGGACGGCGACCTCGACACCGAGTACACCTGGGACGTGCCGTCGGAAGAGTGGATCGAGACCGACTCCGGCCCGGACGTGGCCAGGGGTGTCCTAGAGATCGGGCCCCTGCTCGCGGCCTAAGACCCCGCCATGGTCGCGCAGCGCGGGTCGACGGGCCTACCGTGGCGCCCGTGACCACACGCACCCTGCTGCTGATGCGGCACGCCAAATCGGACTATCCGACCGGTGTGGCCGACCACGAACGACCACTGGCACCGCGCGGTGTGCGCGAAGCCGGGCTCGCAGGCGACTGGATCCGCGCCTCCACCCCGCCGGTCGAGAAGGTGCTGTGTTCGTCGGCCACCAGAACCAGACAGACGTTGGCCCGCACACAGATCGATGCGCCTACCCAGTTCGTCGATCGGCTGTACGGCGCCACCCCCGGCGATGTAATCGACGAGATCAACCACGTCGCCGACGAGGTGACGACGCTGCTGGTGCTCGGCCACGAGCCCGCCGTGGCGTTAACGGCTCTCGGGCTGTCCCAGGACGGCGGGGGTGACGCGGACGCGACGGAACAAATCACCGCCAAGTTCCCGACCGCGGCCATCGCCGTCCTGAGGACGGAAGGCACGTGGCACGACCTGACCCTGGGTGGCGCCGAACTGAGCGCGTTCCACATCCCACGCTGAGATCCCACGCTGAGATCCCACGCTGAGATCCCACGCTGAGCGTTCGCCCCCGAGTGCTCAGGAGTTGGTGGCCAGCGTCATCTCCATCAGCGCGATCGCCTGCGCGCACGCGTCGATACCCACAGTCTGGGGGTTGATCCACCAGCCGACGACACCGGAGGCATCGCTGGCGACGCCGCAGCCGCCGTTGGGGTCGTTCTGGCGCATCACGATCGACGGCACGCCCGCGATCGACCGCGTCTCGATCTGGTAGCCCAGCCCTTCGGCGGTCTGGGTCTCGTTCTCCAGGCTGCCCTGCTCGTACCAGAACCGGGTGATGTCGATCAGTCCCGCGGGGTTGGCGGCCTGCCATCGGCACACCGCGCCGACGAACGTGCTCTGGATGTCCAGGGGGTCAGCGCCCACGGTCTCGGCCAGCGTCGCCTCGTCGATGACGTCGCACTCCCGCTGCAGATTGGGGTACTGGCGTTCCGAGTTGTCGTTGCTAGCAGCCGAGCCGGTGCGCACAGCGGTGCCGTCGACGGCGCGCGAGCACCCGCTGAGTGCGACGACCGACACCACCACCGCGACGGCGGTGACCAGTCGACGGGCGGTCGGCCTCATTTCGCGTTCACAATCGATTGGCGGGTGAGTTCCCTGGCCACGTCGCAGCTGTCGGGGAACGGCTCGGAGCTGAAGCTCACCGACCACTCGATGAAGTCGTCGCCGAACTGAATGCCGATCTCGCAGAGGATGTTTCCGAGCGTGGGGTCGACGTTGGCGGCGATGAACCCGTCGTGTCCCTCGATGTTGATGTCCTCGACTGTGGTGCGGGAGAGCTCTTCGGTCTTGCGTTCACGCCCGATGGGGCTGCCACGGAACCAGGTAAAGGAGAAATGCGGGCCGAGGATTCCGCCGTTGACCAGCCACTGGCAACCAGTGGAATTCCTCGCGGTGTTCACCAGCCGCGCCGTTTGGGTGAGCTGGCTGACGGTTTCGTCGCTCACTCCGCCGCATTCGGGAAAGAAGGGGCCGTGCGTCGCTGTCGTCTGGTCGGTGGGCGCGGTGCTCGAGTTCGTCCCGTCGGCCGCAGGCGGCTCTGAGCACGAGGCGATCGCCGGGATGAGGGCGGCGGCGAACGCAAGCGCCGTCACTGCTCGCTTCACCGGGTTCGGTACCTGCTGCTTGTCACAGCACGTACTTTAGCGTCAGCGTTTCGTCCGTACCCACGACACGGCCGTTGACCTGGCCTTACGCTGGTTCGGACCCGGGCTGTGGCCGACACGTGTGCGACAGTAGCCAGATGCTCTCAGCGCTGTTGCGGCGGTTTGTGCGGCCGTACCGAGGCCTGGTGGCCGCGGTGATGACGCTGCAGATAATCAGCACGCTCGCGTCGCTGTACCTGCCGACCGTCAACGCTGCGATCATCGACGACGGCGTCGCCACCGGCGACACCGGCCGCATCGTCTCGCTCGGTATGGTCATGCTGGCGGTGACCGGAGCCCAGGTGGTGTGCGCCGTTGGCGCGGTGTACTTCGGCTCTCGCACCGGGATGGGATTGGGCCGCGATCTGCGCTTGGCGATCTTCAACCACGTGGTGACGTTCTCCGAACAGGAACGCGCGCGCTTCGGTGCGCCGTCGCTGCTGACCAGGACCACCAACGACGTGCAGCAGATCCAGGTGCTGGTACAGATGTCAGCGACGGTGCTGGTGACCGCGCCGATCATGTGTGTCGGCGGCATCGCGATGGCGATCCATCAGGATGCCGGCCTGTCGTGGCTGCTCCTGGTTAGTGTGCCGGTGTTGGCGGCGGCGAACTACTGGTTGGTGTCGCATCTGCTGCCGGTGTTCCGTCGCATGCAGGGGCTCATCGACAACATCAACCGCGTGCTGCGCGAACAACTCTCCGGTATCAAGGTCGTGCGCGCCTTCGCCCGTGAGCCCGTCGAGCGGCAACGATTCGCCGTCGCCAACCAGGACCTGTCGGACGCCGCGCTCGAGGCGGGTCGATGGCAGGCGCTCATGCTGCCGGTGACCACGATGGTGATCAACGCTTCCAGCGTCGCCCTGATCTGGTTCGGGGGCCTGCGGATCGACGGCGGTTACATGCAGGTCGGGTCGTTGATCGCCTTCCTGTCCTATTTCATGCAGATCCTGATGGCCGTCATGATGGCGACGATGATTCTGGTGATGCTGCCGCGGGCCTCGGTATGCGCCGAACGCATCACCGAGGTGCTGGCGACGACGCCCGCGCTGGGCGTGCCCGGAAAAACGCTAGCTTCCACCGCCGCGATCGCAGGCGTGGTCGAACTGCGCGGAGCGACCTTCCGCTACCCGGGCGCCGACCGGGCGGTGCTGCAGGACGTGTCGTTCAGCGCGCGTCCGGGGACCACGACCGCGTTGGTGGGTTCCACCGGGTCCGGCAAATCGACTCTTATCACCCTGATCTGCCGGCTCCATGACGTCACCGACGGGGCGGTGCTGCTCGACGGCGTCGACGTCCGTGACTACGACATCGAGGTCCTGTGGTCGCAGCTGGGACTGGTGCCTCAACGGGGTTATCTCTTCTCCGGCACCGTTGCGGACAACCTGCGCTACGGCAAGTCCGATGCGGGCGACGACGAGATGTGGCAGGCCTTGCGCGTGGCCGCCGCAGACGACTTCGTCGCGGCCCATCCCGACGGCCTGCAGATGCGAGTGGCCCAGGGCGGCAGCAACTTCTCGGGCGGCCAGCGGCAACGACTCGCGATCGCCAGGGCGGTGATTCGCCGTCCCGCCGTATACCTGTTCGACGACGCGTTCTCGGCCCTTGACGTCGGCACCGATGCCAACGTGCGCGCCGCGCTTCGCGCATCGGCGAGCGAGGCCACGGTGATCATCGTGGCGCAACGCATTTCGACTGTCGTAGATGCTGACTTGGTGATCGTCGTCGACGACGGAGCCGTGGTGGGCATGGGTACCCATGCCACCTTGGTGAACGACTGCCCGACGTATGCCGAGTTCGTCGACTCTCAGGGGCTGAGTGTCGGCGACGGGGAAAGGAGTCGGCCGTGAGCGCCCCGATGCGCGGCCCGTTCCGCACGGCGATGCAGCTGGCGTCCACCGAACGCTCCCACGACTTCCGCGGGTCGGTCATCCGCCTGGTGCAACGGCTGACGCCGCAGCGCGGCCTGACCTCGGTGGTGCTGGCGTTGACCGTCGTGGGGATCGGGTTCGGTGTCGTCGGTCCCTTGATTCTCGGCCACGCGACCAATCTGCTCTTCAACGGGGTGATCGGGCGCGGGCTGCCGAGCGGGATTACCAAGGACGAGGCGATCGCGGCAGCCAGAGAGCGCGGCGACGGCGCGTTCGCCGACCTCCTGGCCGGGATGGATGTGGTCCCCGGGCGGGGCGTGGACTTCGCGGCGGTGGCCCGCACACTCGCGGTGGCGATGCTGCTGTATCTGGTTTCCGCCCTGATGATCTGGGTGCAGGCCCGGGTGCTGAACCTCGTCGTCCAGCGCACCATGGTGCGCTTGCGCTCGGACGTCGAGGACAAGGTGCACCGCCTGCCGCTGTCCTACTTCGACACACGACGCCGCGGGGAAGTGCTGAGCCGCGCCACCAACGACGTGGACAACATCCAGTCGTCGTTGTCGATGACGATCGCCCAGCTCCTGACGTCGGTACTCACCGTCTTCGCGGTGCTGATCACGATGCTGGTCATCTCGCCGCTGCTCGCGTTCATCACGGTGCTGACGGTTCCGCTGTCGCTGCTGCTGACCCGCGCGATCGCGAGGCGCTCGCAGAAGCTGTTCGTCGCGCAGTGGACCAACACCGGCAGGCTCAACGCACACATCGAGGAGACCTACAGCGGTTTCACTCTGGTCAAGACCTTCGGGCACCGGCAGGCCGCGGCGGAGCAGTTCCGCGCGTTGAATGACGACGTCTACCACGCCAGCTTCGGCGCCCAGTTCCTGTCCGGTCTGGTGTCACCGGCCACCACCTTCGTCGGCAACCTCAGCTACGTGGCCGTCGCGGTGGTCGGGGGCGTGCAGGTCGCTACGGGCCAGATCACGCTCGGAAGCATCCAGGCGTTCATCCAGTACGTGCGGCAGTTCAACCAGCCGCTGACCCAACTGGCCGCGATGTACAACACGCTGCAGTCCGGGATCGCCAGTGCGGAGCGAGTTTTCGATCTCCTCGACGCGGCGGAGGAACCCGCGGACGCCAAGGCCTCCGCAGTGGTCTCCAATGCGCTGGGCCGGGTGGAGTTCGACGACGTGAGCTTCGGCTATCGGAAGGGAACGCCCGTCATCGATCACCTGTCCCTGATCGCCGAGCCGGGCAACACCATCGCGATCGTCGGACCCACCGGCGCAGGCAAGACCACGCTGGTGAATCTGTTGCTGAGGTTCTACGACGTGGATGCGGGTCGGGTCCTGCTCGACGGCGTCGACATCGCGTCGATGCCGCGGCACCAGTGGCGGTCGCGAATCGGGATGGTGCTCCAGGACACCTGGCTGTTCGGCGGCACGATCAGGGACAACATCGTCTACGGCAGGCCGCAGGCCTCCGAGGACGAGATCGTGG
Source organism: Mycobacterium sp. (assembly GCA_051306175.1). Classification (GTDB taxonomy): domain Bacteria; phylum Actinomycetota; class Actinomycetes; order Mycobacteriales; family Mycobacteriaceae; genus Mycobacterium. The sequence goes on from JBPPMS010000026.1 coordinate 28,221, forward strand.
CAGCCGCGCAGGCCGCGTTCGTCGACCGGTTCGTACACACGCTGCCGGACGGTTACGACACCGTGGTGAGCGACGACGGTGGCAACATCAGCGCGGGCGAGAAGCAGTTGATCACCATCGCCCGCGCCTTCCTCGCACGCCCGCAGCTGCTGATCCTGGACGAGGCCACCAGTTCGGTGGACACCCGGACCGAACTGCTGATCCAGCACGCTATGGGCGAACTGCGGCGCGATCGGACGAGTTTCATCATCGCGCACCGTCTTTCGACCATCCGCGACGCCGATCTGATCCTGGTGATCGAGGCGGGCCGCATCGTCGAACAGGGAACGCACGACGAGCTACTGGCCCGCCGCGGCGCCTACTACGCCATGACGCAGGTGTGACGAGGACTTAGAGCTGCGGACCCTCGGCGCGCAGGTCGTCGACCTCACTCATTGCATTGCGCAGCTTGGAAAGCCACTCTTCGGCGTGCTCGCCCACCAGCTTGACCGACCACGCGAGCGCGTCCGATCGTGACCGGGCGACTCCGGCGTCGACGAGGGTGTCGAGCACCTGACGTTCAGGCTGGCGTAACCGCGTCATCACCGGGACGGCGATGTGGGTGAACAGGATTCGTTCCGCGCCGTCCCCGCTGCCGACCTCGACGCCCCAGGAGACCTTGCGGTGGTAGCGGTCCTGCGCTTCTTCGGCGATGCGCATGCGTTCGGCACGCGTCTCCTCACGGAACCGGGAAACCCGCCCGGAGGCGCGTGCCTGCGGCTCGTCCTCCGCGGGGTCCGGCAGGCGACCGATGACGGTGATCTCATCGCGGTCGACGTCGACGCTCGGATCCCCGGCGAACCAGTCGGGTAGGCGTCCGGAGAACCAGTCCGCTGCGTCGGCTGCATCAGGTTGCGGACGACGGCCGTGCTGATGATGTTGTTTCATGATTACATAATTACATTGTTACGTCGCTGGTAGGACATGTTTCACCGCCAGCGAAACCAGGACAGTTTCGTTGACTAGTTGCGCTTGAGCACTAGCGCCCCGCCACCGACCACGAGCATCCCGATCAGCAGCAGCACCGCCAGGCCCGGACTGGCCAGCCACCACACCAAACCGAGTGCGATGAGCGCCGGAGCCGCCAAGAACAGCACCATCGCCGGATGCTGTTTGGCCACCTCCAGCGCACTGTGCGCGCGGTTTCGATCGATTTCTTTTCCCGACATGGGTTCAGAATGCCAGTGCCGCACATCCGCCGCCCAGATATCTGTCGGCATGGCACGCATTACCCTAATGTGCTGTCCGAACGGAATGTCGTGACGAAATCGAGGAGTTGACCGTGAGTGCACCCCATGGTGGTAGCTGGCAACCCGACCCCGAGCGCCGCTACGACTATCGCTGGTGGGACGGGAACGGCTGGACCGATCAGGTATCCCAGCAGGGCCAGGTGTTCAGCGCGCCCCTCGGCGGCGCACCTGGGCAGGGCGGGCCGGGCCAGCCGGCCTCAGCGGGCATGCCCGGCGGCCAGGGACAGGGACAGCAGTCCTATAGCCAGCCGCAACCGACTGGCGATGGGTTCTCTGGTATCAGCGGCGACCTGATCGACGGGCGCTTCAGCGAGAAGGAAGACCGCGCGATCGCGAATCAGAACTCCAAGATGCTGCGCGTACGACTCGGGGAACCGTTCATGGCCCGGCAAGGCTCGATGGTCGCCTATCAGGGCAATGTGAATTTCGCCTATGAGGGTGCAGGGGCCGGAAAGTTCATCCGCAAGGCGCTGACCGGTGAGGGGTTGCCGCTGATGCGCTGCACCGGCCAAGGTGACGTCTTCCTCGCTGAGCGCGCGCACTACGTTCACATCCTCAATCTGTCGAACTCTGGTCTGTCGATCAGCGGCAAGAACGTCCTAGCGTTCTCCGCGGGTCTGGACTGGAACATCGAGCGTGTGAAAGGCGCAGGCGTCGCCGCGGGCGGGTTGTTCAACACGATGCTCCGCGGTACGGGCTGGGTGGCACTGACCACTGACGGCGAACCGGTGGTCCTCAGCGCCGCGGAAGCGCCGACCTTCGCCGACACCGACGCGATCGTGGCGTGGTCGGCGACTCTGCAGACGCAGCTGAAGACGAGCTTCTCGGCGGGCGCCCTGATCGGGCGTGGCTCCGGCGAGGCGATTCAGGTGGCGTTCCAGGGCCAGGGTTTCGTGATCGTGCAGCCGTCCGAAGCCAAGATTCCGGTCACCGGCTAGGCGAAGGTGTCCGCTTCGACGACGAGATCCGCGGAGCGGCCGCCGCCGTTGGTGAACTCGATCGTCACGCATGATCTCGACCTCGCGGTCGCCGCCGAGAGCGTCCCGATGTTCGTGCGGTTCTCGTGTCCACCGGTGCGGGACCACTACCTCGCGAGGCGGCACAGATGTACTACTGGTCTAGAGGTATTGGTCTAGAGAGAGGTACTGGTCTAGATTTCCGGTACGCGTAGTTCGCACTGAGGAAGCCGTGACGATGACGTCCGCGGTGCCGGAGCGTCAGCCTTTGCCCGACCAAGCCATGGGCGCTTTGCCGACGGCGTCAACAACCTCGCCCGAAACCGGCAGGACGAGCTCGCAGCTGCCTCCCATCGGCGAGGCCGCAGCCCGGGAAGAAGGGCTGTTCGACGACGAGGTGGTGCCGGTTGCGATCCCCAACGCCGTGGCGAACCGATCCTGTTCACCGAGGATGAGGACGTGCGCGCCGATACGACGGTCAAGTCGCTTCGTGGCCTGCGGCCGACATTCCACCGCACAGGGACGATCACCGCGGGTAACGCCCGCACCATCAACGACGGCGGTGGCGGGTCACGGTGGCGCCGTTTCTGCGTGCGGCTGCTGGAGCCGACCAACCGCTGGCCGCGGGCCGGTCGCCGCCATCAGCCGTTCGGTAGCGTGACCGCATGTCTTGCGTGTTCTGCGCCATCGTCGCCGGCGACGCCCCCGCCATCCGCGTCTACGAGGACGGCAACTACCTCGCCCTTCTCGACATCCGCCCCATCGTGCGTGGCCACACGCTGGTTGTGCCGAAGGCACACACCGTCGATTTGACCGACACGCCCGCTCAGACCGTTGCCGACCTGGTGACCATCGGTCAGCGGATCGGGCGCGCCGCCCGCGTTTCGGAGCTGGCCGCCGATGGCAACAACATCGTCATCAACGACGGCAAGGCCGCTTTCCAGAGCGTCTTCCACATCCACCTGCACGTCGCGCCACGTCAGGACGGTGACAAGCTCTCGTTCGCGAAGGGGCTGGTGGTGCGCCGCGATCCCGACCGGGAGGAGACGGGCCGCATCCTGCGCACCGCACTGGCCGCGCTGGACGCGTAGCCCGAACCCGTCCGAGCGCGAGCGGGGAGTTCTCGGAGTCCACGTGCTCGATGGTGGTGAAAACCAGCTCGCCGCAGCCGACGTTCTCGATGTCGCGGAGTAGGAACTCGCCTGCGCCGAAAGCGAAATGCCTTGCCTCGCCAGCCGAGTACGACAGGGGTTAGAACTGGGTCACAACAGCTCTTTGGCGAGCAACTCCAGCGTCGTCTCGCGACCTGGCGCGGTGGCGGGGTTGGTGCCGCGGAATGCCGAGGCAACCGGGTTGACCATCACCTCATCGACACCGAAATGCTCGGCCAGTTCGCGCACCTGCCCCGCGGCTGCGGACGGCGATCCGACAATGGCGCGCTCCCGGCCTGCGTTGACGATCGCCTGCTCCTGCGGCGTCAGTCTCATGGCCTGGGCGTCCTCGACGAGGTCGAGCGCCGTCAACGGCTGGCCGGTGCGCAGCTTCGCCATCATCTGCAGGTTCGGCAGCATCAGCGCGTGCGCTTCGTCGGCGGTGGGGGCGACGGCGGCGTTGACGGTCATGAACGTGACCGGTTCGTCCGTGAGATCACTGGGCTGGAACTCCGACCGGTAGATGTCGAGCGCCTGCTCGGTGCCCTGGCCGGAGAAATGGTGGGCGAACACGTACGGCAACCCCTTGGCCGCGGCCAGGTGCGCCGAGTACATCGACGAGCCGAGCAGCCACAACCGCGGCTCGCTGTCGGCGGCGGGCGTGGCCTTCAGGACGTAGTTGGACCGACCCAGCTCTCGGGGCAGGCCTACCCGAACACCCTTGGCGCTCATCAGCGCGGCGACGTCGTCGAGGTACTGGGGGAACTTCTCGATGTCCGTATCGTCGCGGCCTGCGGGTCCACGGAGCGCCATCGACGTCACCGGGTCGGACCCGGGCGCGCGCCCGATACCCAGATCCACCCGGCCGGGGAACGCGGCTTCGAGAAGCGCGAACTGCTCGGCCACCGCCAGCGGGGCGTGGTTGGGCAGCATCACCCCGCCGGAGCCCAGTCTGAGCTGCTCGGTGTGAGCTCCGAGGTAGGCCAGCAGCACCGGTGGGCTGGTGGCGGCGACTGCAGGCATGTTGTGGTGCTCGGCCACCCAGTAGCGCGTGTAGCCCAGGTGGTCTGCCATCTGAGCCAGGCGTACGGTGGCCGCCAACGCCGTGTGCGTCGACTGGTCGGTACGGACAGGGACGAGATCGAGGACAGAAAGCCGCATAGCGTTCACAACATATCTGCGTCCTCATTGCTTCCCGGCTGCGACGCCGACACGCGAATCGGGCGTCGACCCCGCTCCCCGGAAACTCGACTGTCGTCCGGTTCGACCTTGCCAAGGTGGACGGCGGGACCCGATTGACGCTGCTGGAGACCGGTTTCGACGAGCTGGACGATCTGTGGGCGCGCACAGCGACAACACCGGCGGATGGCAGGTGTGTCGAAGTGCCCATCTCTCTGCGACATGTACCTGGTGAAACCGGTGCCGATAAACCAATACTGGTGAAGCTCAAGTGATTTGAGAAAATCTCGAACGCCTAGTCGCTGGAGTTAGGCACAATCCGTTGCGATACTTCTTTAGTCGGTCACTACGGACGAACCCGAATCCCCGCGCGCCTGCGCGCGTCGGCGAAGACGTCGTCGAGCATCGTCGGAGTCAGTCGGCCGGTGAACATGTTTTGCTGACTCGGGTGATAGCAGCCCAGCAACTGCACGCCCGACGGCGTGTGCGCCACCGCGCCGTGACCGAAAGCCGGTTTGGGCTTTTGGCAGCCAAGCAGCGGCTGCGCCACCTGCCACGCGAAGCCGCCCAGCGCCACCACGACACGCACGTGCGACGAGATCAACCGCCACTCCGCCTCCAGCCAAGGCATGCACGACGTACGCTCGACGGGAAACGGCGCGTTCCCCGGCGGCGCGCACCGCACCGCGGCGCTAATCCGAACATGCTTAGTGCGCAACCCATCTGCTGCGTCCACGCTCGTCGGTTGGTTGACCAGGCCAACGCGGAACAGCGCCGCGAACAACTGGTCACCCGACCTGTCGCCGGTGAACACCCGTCCGGTCCGGTTGGCGCCGTTGCCCGCAGGCGCCAGACCCAGGATCATCAGCCGGGGTTGGGTCGAACCCCAGCCCGGGACAGGCCTGCCCCAGTAGGGCTGGTCGGCGAACGAGCGGCGCTTGACCCTGGCCACCTCTTCGCGCCAGTCCACCAGGCGCGGGCAGGCGCGGCACACACTGATCTGCGCATCCAGCCCCGCCAATGACTCGGTCTGTGCGGCCAGCAGCTCCACGCTGGCCGCGTCCGGCGCCGCCGCGGTCCATGCGGTCGCCGGGTCTCCGGGCCAGCCCGTTCCGGCAGGCACCGGCGAGGCGAACGGACGCCCAGTGCGCGGGTGGGTGAGCATCGAACCATCCTGCCTGCCGATAAAAGCTTGGCTTCGGCCCGCTCCGCACCTGTAGATTCACCGGCGATATCCCATGACCAGAACCAAACGCGGCCCGGCGCTGCTGATACTGTGCGCCGCGTTGATGGCAGGCGCGGGCAACGGCATCTCCATGGTCGCCTTCCCCTGGCTGGTACTGCAGCGAAACGGGTCGGCAGTCGACGCGTCGATCGTGGCGATGGCGGGCACGCTGCCGCTGCTGGCCGCAACCGTCATCGCAGGCACCGCCGTCGACTACATCGGTCGACGCCGGGTGTCGATGATCTCCGATGCCCTGTCCACGCTGTCGGTCGCCGCGGTGCCTGTCATCGCGTTGAGCTTCGGAGCGCACTCCATCAACGTCGCCGTGCTGGCGGGTCTGGCCGCCCTCGGCGCGTTGTTCGACCCGGCGGGAATGACCGCGCGCGAGACGATGCTGCCCGAGGCCGCCAAACGTGCAGGCTGGACGCTCGACCACGCCAACAGCGTCTACGAGGCGATCTTCAACCTCGCCTACATCGTGGGGCCTGGCATCGGCGGCCTGCTGATCGCGACCATCGGCGGAATCAACACGATGTGGGTGACGGCGGCCGCGTTCGTCTTCTCGATCGCCGCTATCTCGGTATTGCGCCTGGAAGGTGCAGGCAGGCCGGACCGGACCGCACTGCCCACGGGCGTGTGGTCCGGCGTCGTCGGGGGTCTGTCGTTCGTCTGGCACAACAAGGTGTTGCGCACCCTGGCGATCGTCGATCTCACCGCGACCGGGCTGTACATGCCGATGGAGAGCGTGCTGTTCCCAAAGTACTTCACCGACCGCAACGAGCCGGCCCAACTGGGCTGGGTGCTGATGGCCTTGAGTGTCGGCGGACTAGTGGGCGCGCTGGGTTACGCGGTGTTGTCGAAGTATGCGCGCAGGCGCAGCGTGATGCTGACCGCGGTTCTGACCCTTGGTGCCTGCATGACCGTCATCTCGTTCCTGCCGCCGTTGCCGCTGATCCTGGTGCTGTGCGCGGTGGTCGGACTGGTCTACGGGCCGATCGCCCCGATCTACAACTACGTGATGCAGACGCGCGCACCCCAGCAGTTGCGCGGCAGGGTGGTCGGCGTGATGGGCTCGCTGGCCTACGCGGCTGGGCCGCTGGGCCTGATCGTGGCGGGTCCGCTGGCAGACACGGCGGGACTCAAGACAACGTTCCTGGCGCTGGCGCTACCGATGCTGGTGTTGGGCGTCGCGGCCATCTTCCTGCCGTCGCTCAAGGCGCTGGACGCTGCCCCACCCGAGCTTCCTCATGACATGCCGCGGGGGTAACCCCGCCCAGATTGTGATGGGCGCCACAATGGGGTGAGTCGTGGTTCCGTGATTTTGGTGGCCGGCGCCGCGACTCTCGTAGCATCGACTCGTGGTCGCTGACACGCTGGCTGAACTCATCGTCGAACTGCCCGAGGGCACCGTCGTCACCGATCCCGACATCGTGGCCTCCTACCGGCAGGACCGCGCCGCCGACCCAAAGGCGGGCACCGCCATGGCCGTGGTGCGGCCGCGTTGCACCGAAGAGGTCCAGGCGGTTCTACGCTGGGCCAGCGCGCACCAGGTCGCCGTCGTGCCGCGGGGGGCAGGCACCGGGTTGTCCGGTGGCGCTTCAGCAGTCGACGACGGCATCGTGTTGTCCACCGAGAAGATGCGCGATATCACCGTCGACGCAGTCACGCGCACTGCCGTGGTGCAGCCGGGATTGCTCAACGCCGAGGTGAAGAAGGCCGTCGCCGAGTACGGGCTGTGGTATCCGCCGGACCCGTCGTCGTACGAAATCTGCAGCATCGGCGGCAATATCGCTACCAACGCTGGCGGGCTGTGCTGCGTCAAGTACGGCGTCACCACCGACTATGTGCTGGGACTGCAGGTCGTGCTGGCCGACGGCACCGCGGTGCGGCTCGGTGGCCCGAGGCTCAAAGACGTTGCGGGACTGAGTTTGACGAAGTTGTTCGTCGGCAGCGAGGGGACACTCGGGGTGATCACCGAGGTGACGCTGCGGCTGCTGCCACCGCAACATCGCGGTTGTACCGTGGTGGCATCCTTCGACTCGGTGACGGCCGCGGCCGACGCCGTGGTGATGATCACCGGCAAGATCCGCCCGTCGATGCTGGAGTTCATGGACGCCGTGGCGATCAACGCCGTCGAGGACAAGTTGAAGATGGGACTGGACCGCAACGCCGCCGCCATGATGGTGGCCACCTCCGACGACCGAGGCCCCGCAGGGGTCGAAGATGCCGAATACATGGCGCGGGTTTTCGCCGAAAACGGCGCGACAGAAGTATTCTCGACCGACGATCCCGAAGAAGGCGAAGCGTTCGTCGCCGCGCGGCGGTTCGCGATCCCAGCCGTCGAGTCCAAGGGGTCGCTGCTGCTCGAGGACGTCGGAGTCCCGCTGCCCGCGCTGGCCGACCTGGTGGCCGGCGTCGCGAAGATCGCCGCGCAGCACGACCTGATGATCTCGGTGATCGCGCACGCAGGTGACGGTAATACCCACCCCCTGATCGTGTACGACCCTACCGACGCGACGATGACGGAACGTGCGAACACCGCGTTCGGCGAAATCATGGACCTCGCGGTGGATCTCGGCGGCACGATCACCGGCGAGCACGGCGTCGGCAGGCTCAAGAAGCCGTGGCTGGCCGGCTACCTCGGCCCTGCGGCGATGGACCTCACCCGCCGGATCAAGCACGCGCTGGACCCCGACGGCATCCTCAACCCCGGCGCCGTCCTCTAATTCAACTACGCCCACATTCAACTACGCCCAAACGAACAATCGGGCGGAGAAGTTCGAGAAGAATCCACCATTTCGTTGGCCTGGGAGCACTGCGCGGCTTCAGTACGGTGGGGATCATGAAGTCTCTCGAGGTCGACGGAGTCGGGCAGGTCAGCCGGATCGGACTGGGCACGTGGCAGTTCGGCTCACGCGAATGGGGGTACGGCGACAGCTACGCGTCGGGTCCCGCGCGCGACATCGTGCAGCGAGCCCTCGCGCTGGGGGTCACCTTGTTCGACACCGCTGAGATCTACGGCTTCGGCAAGAGCGAACGCATCCTGGGCGAAGCGCTCGGCGAACAGCGCGCCGACGTGGCCGTCGCCAGCAAGGTGTTTCCCGTGGCGCCGATCCCCGCGGTGGTCAAGCAGCGCGCCCACGCCAGCGCCACACGGCTGCAACTCGACCGCATTCCGCTCTACCAGGTACATCAGTCGAATCCGGTGGTGCCGGACTCGGTGATTATGCCAGGAATGCGCGACCTGCTCGATACCGGCGTCATCGGCGCGGCAGGGGTGTCCAACTATTCGTTGGACCGGTGGCGCAAGGCCGATGCCGCGCTCGGACGGCCCGTCGTTAGCAATCAGGTCCATTTCTCGCTGGCGCATCCCGAGGCGCTGGACGACCTGGTGCCCTTCGCCGAGCGCGAGAACCGCGTGGTGATCGCCTACAGTCCGCTGGCGCAGGGACTGCTGGGCGGCAAGTACGGCGTCGACAACCGGCCCGGTGGTGTGCGGGCATTCAATGCACTGTTCGGTACGGAGAACCTCCAGCGCATCGAGCCGCTGCTGCAGACGCTGCGGGACGTCGCGCAGCAGGTGGGCGCCGAGCCCGCACAGGTGGCGCTGGCCTGGCTGATCAGCCATCCCGGCGTCGTCGCCATCCCAGGCGCGTCCAGCGTCGAGCAGCTCGAATTCAACGTCGCCGCAGCTGATATCGAGCTCAGCGCGGAGTCGGCTTCCGCGCTGACCGCCGCCGCCCGCGCGTTCCGGCCGGTGTCCTTCGTCAGCTTCTTGACGGGATTGGTGCGCGAGAAGTTGGGTCGCTGAACAGAGTGAAGCCTACTGGGACCTGATCGCAGCAAATAAGATCACTGAATGACACTTCCCGACGAGGCCAGCCAGCTCGGAGGCATCGCTGGCTGGGCCGTTGATGCGATGGAACGTCTCGGCGGACCCGGGGCGGGCCTGTTCGTGTTCATCGAGAACGTGTTCCCGCCGATTCCGAGCGAAGTGATCCTGCCGCTGGCCGGGTTCGCCGCACGACTCGGTGACCTGTCGCTGTTCAGCGCGATCTTCTGGACGACGACGGGGTCCGTCCTCGGTGCGTGGCTGCTCTACTTTCTCGGCGCCAGACTCGGACACGACCGCATGCGGCGCCTGATCGCGCGCATCCCGCTCGTCGACCTCGACGACGTCGACAAGAGCACCGACTGGTTTCGCCGGCACGGCCACAAAGCGGTCTTCTTCGGGCGGATGATCCCGATGTTCCGCAGTTTCATCTCGATACCAGCAGGCGCTGAACGGATGGACTTCGGTGTCTTCACGCTGCTGACCGCGTGGGGGAGCTTCATCTGGAATTCGGTGTTCATCCTGGCCGGTTACGCACTCGGCGCCAACTGGCACCGGATCGATCCCTACATCGCCACCCTGCAGTACGGGGTCACCACTGCGCTCGTCCTCAGCGCATGCTGGTTCGTCGCTACCCGCCTGCGGCGCCGTCGACAATCAGACGGATAGTCCGCGTTCGGTGGCAGCGACGAGATGCTTGTCGAACGCGTGGATCCCGACCTGATCCGACGGCAGCGAAGGATCGTTAGAGCGGTGTGTAACCCACCGCGGGATAGAGTCGTTCGGGCTACCCAAGGTCGACAGCCGATGGCTGGTAAGCCACGAACACCACTCGTTCCCGAGGCTGGACTGACGCCTGACAGTTCACCCAGTTTGAAGTGTCTCCCAGTTTGAAGTGTCTCCCAGTTTGAAGTACACGAGTCGGGTGCGTTCCTACACGGCCCAGATGGCCCCGGGGTGCTTGAACGTTCATGTCCCACAGTTGCAGTACGTGACAGGTTTGGTCGGGGCCAACCGCCGGGTCAAGCCTTCGACTCGATCACCGTCTACAGCGACACGGTCCCATACGAGCCGAGAGTACCCATGAGCGTGCGCAACTGGTCGTCGGCCGAGCCGAGGGTCTGACCGATGGCGGTGAGCCGGGCGGCGTAGTGGCTGACCGGATACTCGGCGGTGACACCGATGCCACCGTGAAGTTGGATCGCTTCCTGCGCAATGTGCCGTCCCGAACGGATGATCTGAAGCTTGGCCCTGGCGGCGATCACCGGGTCGAAATTCCCGTCGGCGATGTACATGGCGGCGTAGAAGTTCATGCTGCGCGCCAGCTCCAGGGAGACGTACATATCGGCCGCGCGCTGGGTCAAGGTCTGGAACGTGCTCAGCGTCACTCCGAATTGCTTTCGGCTGGTAAGGTATTCGGTGGTCAGCCGCAGCGCTTCCTCCATGGCGCCGACCGCCTCGGCGCAGAGCACCGACTGAAATCGGATCAGCGCATTCAGCAGGTGCTGCGCCGCGTCACCGCCCGCACCCAATGGTTGTGCCGTCGCCGAATCCAGCTCGACTTGCGCGGCGCGCTGCCCGTCGAACGTGCGGAACGCTTGCCGACTGACGGCGTCGGCGCTGACGAGAAAGAGTCCAATTCCGTTGTCCGGCAAAGCTGCACTGACGACGAACACATCAGCGCTACCACCGGCGAGAACGACGTTCTTGCGACCGGTCAACCCCCACGAATCCCCTTGACGCTCAGCGCGTGTGGTGACGCGGGTCGACACACCACGCATTCCCTGCTCCTGATGCGCAAGTGCCAACAGCGTCACGCCTTCTGCAACATCGTCGAGCAGCTTTCGCTGTTCGTCGTCACCGAATTCGGCGATCAGGCCACCCGGAATGAGGGCGGCCTGCACCACTGGCTCCGGCGCCAGCCGTCGCCCCAATTCGCTTGCGACCAAAATCATCTCGATCTGGCCAGCTTCATCCGGGTCGAAACCGAGACCAAGAATACCGATCTCGGCCAACTGGGACCAGACGTCTCGGCTCCAACCGAGGTCGGTGTCGGTCACCCGGAGGAGTTTCTCGACATCGTATGCGCGGTTGAACAATTCGCGGGCGGTGTCCCGCAACAGCGCCTGCTCCTCACTCAGGTCGAAGTCCATGTCGTCCTCACAGTCCCAGAATTGTCGAAGCGATGATGGTTCGCTGCACCTCGTTGGTGCCGCCGTAGATCGAGGTCTTGCGGTAGTTGAGATACTTCGGTGCAGCGAGCTGCGCCCACTCAGGGGAGCTGATGTCGTCACCGGCGTTGAACGGCAACGCATCCGGGCCCGCGACGTCGACAAGGAGCTCGGTGACTGCCTGCTGGAGTTGGCTCCCCTTCAACTTGAGAATCGACGACGCCGGATTGGGCCTGCCGTCGGCCGCCGAACCGCTGACGCGCAACTGCGTCAGTTCCAGTGCCAGCACCTCGTTCTCCAGTTCGGCCACCCGGGCGGCGAACAGTGGGTCGTCGAGCAAACTGCCGCTGTCGGTGGGCGTGGCGGCAGCCCGTTCCTTGAGTTGCGCCAGCCACACTTTGATGGTGCCGATCCGAGCAATACCGGTGCGCTCGTTGCTCAGGAGGAATTTGGCGTAGGTCCAGCCACTGTTCTCCTCCCCCACGAGTTGGTCGGCGGGGATGCGGACGTCTTCGAAGAAGACCTCGTTCACCTCATGGCCGCCGTCGATCAACTGGATCGGGCGCAGCGTGATACCCGGCGTCGACATCTCAGCCAGGAGGAACGAAATGCCCGCCTGTCGCTTGGGCGCCTTCGGATCGGTGCGGGCCAGCACGAAGATCCAGTCGGCGTACTGGCCCATCGTCGTCCAGGTCTTCTGGCCGTTGACGACATACGAGTCGCCATCGCGGATGGCGACGGTACGCAGCGACGCGAGATCAGAACCGGCCTCGGGCTCGGAGAATCCCTGGCACCACCAGATGTCCAGGTTTGCGGTCGGCGGCAGGAACCGCTCTTTAAGTTCTTGGGAACCGAACCGGGCGATGACCGGGCCCACCATGCTGGCGTTGAAGGCCAGCGGCTCCGGCACGCAGGCCAAACGCATCTCGTCAGCCCAGATCTGCTTTTGCAGTGGTGACCAGTCCTTGCCGCCCCACTCGACGGGCCAGTTGGGGACGGCGATGCCATGCTCGTTCAAGATCCGCTGCGTGGTGACGACGTCGTCGGGAAAGCGGGACTCGCCCTCACGCACCCGCTGGCGGATGTCCTCGGGGATCCGGGTGGTGAACAGTTCTCGCAACTCGTCACGGAAGGCCGCCTCGGCGTCGCTGAGCGTCAACTTCACTCTCGAACCTCCAATTCTGACCACAGCACTTGCTGGTGGTCGGGTGGTAGCGCCTGTCGCTTGCCAGGGTGATGGGACCACCTGATTCCCAGGACGATGGGACCACCGCGGCGCGTTATTGAGGATGCTCGTTGCCCTGGTCTTGGTCAAGCTGGCCGGGGCGGGTGTGTTTGTCGGTGGGACGGGCAGTGTTTCGAGGAATCCGATGTGGCTGAGTTCGTGCTGCCGGGCGAGTGCGACTCGTTCGGGCAGGGTGGCACTGAGCTTGAGCGCGGCGGGCACGGTTTGTCGGGAGGTCAGTGTGAACGAGATCAGGAAAGTGCCGCGGGGGTGCTGGAGGTGGCCGGGTCACCGCACACGGTACCGCCAGATCGCCGGGCATCGCGGCGCGGTTCGAGGAGAAGATCACCGCGTGGGTGGACGGCGGTGGTGAGCAGCGTCTGTTGACGATCACCAAGATCCACACCTTGCTGGCCCACCAAGGATGCGCGGTACCGTATCGCAGGTTGAACCGATTCGCCGGTGAGCCTTGCAGTTTCGGCCGCAGGGACGCGGGCGTGTCATTCCATCTGTGTAAGTCCGGGGTGGTCCATCGAAAGACACCGTCGCGGCGGCCCGCTCCCGCTACCTTTCTCGTATGCCTTACTCGTTGGACGCTGGCGGGCTGATCGGGCGCGCCGCTGGCGCCGCTCGGATCGGCCTGGATGTGTACAGCTGGACCGAGCAGCACGTCGTGAGTGCAATTCGGCACGGGATCGATTCGCTCGACCCCACCGACGCGCCCGAGGCAGCCCTACCCGAAGCCGCCTCAGAACCGACCGGGCCGGATCCAGGCTCCCTCAAGGGCAAAATGACCCGTCTGCTCGAGCTTGCGCTCGAACAGGACACGAAAAGCAGCCAGGTCGAGCTCTACCACCACCTGCTCGACCAGTTGGTCGCCGACGAGGCCAGGATCATCGGAGCGTTGTCGGACGGGTCGTCGTCGCCGATGGTCAACGTCTACACCTGGCTCAGCCCGCGCGTACCGGGCCGCGCGGTGCTGGAGAACGCATCGCTGATCGGTCGCACAGCAAATGTGGCGCTGCCGCAGATGGTGCCCCAGTACGTCGGCCATCTGCTGTCGCTGGGCCTGGTCGAGTCGCGACCGGAGGAGCCCGAATTGGCCACCGAGTACGAGGTGCTGGTGTCCGAGTCTTCGGTGCTGGCGGCCATCAAAAGCGCGTCGCGCGGTCCACTGGCAGCGAGGGTCGACAAGTACACGTTGCGCCTGTCGGCGTTAGGCGTGGCGCTGTGGGCGGCGAGCATGCGGGACGACGGTCAGTGACGGCTGAGACGCTGGTCGCGCTGTCCAGCTGGGCGGAGATCAAGCAGGACTTCAGTGCGTACTGGTTCATCTACCTGTCGATGCCGTTCGTCGCGGCGTTCGTGGGGTGGAGCACGAAGATCGTGGCGCTCGAAATGCTCTATCGGCCCGTTGAATTCAAGGGGTGG
>JBPPMS010000027.1:0-9332 GCA_051306175.1 Mycobacterium sp.
CGCGGTCCAGTCGCGAAAGATCCCGATGAAGGTCCGAGTCACCCTCAAGGCGACACCGCAACACCGGCCCGCCACCTCGACGGTGGTGGTGCCCAAGATGGCCGACGGATCTGGGTCTGGAAGGCTCAGCCACTCACGTGCAACGACGATGACCGCGGTCGGTCAGTGATGGCGGTCCGTGATGGCGGTCCGTGCACAGCAGACCCAGGGCCCTAGGTGTCCTGGCTGGGACGGACCAGCGAGGTCGCTGGGCCTTTGACGCGTGGTGACTGCAGCCACCACGTGAGGCCGGTCGCCACCGCAGCGAGTGCATAGATCGCCGAGGCGACCTCCCCGGTGTCGGCGAAGAGGTACGTGCAACTTGGGGCCAGTGCCACGGGCAGCCAGTGCCACCGACCGGTCATCGCCACCAACGCCACCAACAGGCCGGCATACCAGCCGTAGTTGGGGGTGACCACGAGGAAGGCAGACCCCACCATCCAGACTGCCGCAACCTCGGGGCGCTCCGGGGTGGATCGTCGCCAACACAGCCACGCCAGACCGGCCAGCACGACGGCGGCGACCACGGTGTCGCCCGGGTGCGGTATCAGTCGTCCGATCAGCAGGAACCGCGAGCCGGTGTCGTAGCCCTCCTCGTCCAAGTAGCCCGGAAGATAGCCGATCACCTGGCCCCCGACGGCGAGCACGTGAGGAACATAACCGAGCGCGAACACCGCGCCCGCAGCACCGAGCACGGTGACCGGATGTCGGCGCAGCAGCGCCGGCACCAGCAGCGCAGGATACATCTTGGTGGCAATCGCGGCGCCGAGCAGGATGCCCGCCCACGCAGGCCGCAGTGCGACGTAGGCCCCGATCGCGGTCACACTCAACAGCACCGCCAGCCAGTCGAGGTGAGCGTTGTTGGCATATTCGGAGACCACAATCGGACACCACCCCCACAGCGCCACCCACCACACCGGGTCTCCGGTACGCCGCGACCGGGACAACAGCAGTGCGGTGACGGCAACGACGCCGAGCGCTGCCGCGAGTTGGAACGCGAACCGGCCACCCCGCAGGTCGGGGTGACCCAACGCCACCTTGATGGCCACGAACGCCGCCTGGGCCACTGGCGGGTAGATGGTGTGCACGTCGGGCCGGTTGAGCAGCGCGCAGCCGGTGGGCACCGCACAGTCGACATCGGTGAACAGGGCATCATCGTGGAGACGTTCCAGCGCCGGATCGTTGGGAGCGAACTCATAGGGGTCCACGCCGGCGAGTTGCACCTTCGCGTCCCAGACGTAGCGCAGGTCGTCGTTGGAGGTCTGCGGCCGCTGGGTCAACCCGATCACTTGGAACACCACCGTCATCGCCAAGATCACACCTGCGGCCGTACGTCGACCGGGACGCCAGCGCACCAACGACGCCACCGCGATCGCGAACGGCACGAACGTCAACGGTTGCAGGTGCCCCGCGTTCGGGATGCCCAGATCCCAGTCGTGGGATGTGAACAACAACAGCGACATCAACGCCTGCCCGACCAGGGCCGCCGCCAGCACCCGCCCCCACGCGCGGCGTCGGGCCCGGTCGGCGGGACTGGCGAGGTCGGCGGCCACGTCGGCCTTGGTGGTCATGGCTTCGAGGGTGCCCGGCAACCCTGCGCCGGGACACCCCCGAACCGGTGGTGTAAGCGGACCGTAAGAAGTTCCGCAGCCAGTTATTACCGATCACTTACCGATGGCCGCCAACCCTTCTCGCGGCCGACCGAAGGTGTCAGTTTGGCATCCATGGAACCTCACACCTCCCGGCCAGCGGCCGAGGTCGCCGTCATCGGCGGCACCGGCTTCTATCGGTGGCTCGCAGCCGACCCGAACACCCGCAGCATCGAGGTCGACACACCCTTCGGGGACCCATCCGGACCGATCACGCTGGGCACCGTCGGCCCCAGAACCGTCGCGTTCTTGCCACGCCACGGCGTCAACCACGAGCACGCTCCACACGTCATCAACCACCGCGCCAACATCTGGGCGCTCTGCAGTCTGGGGGTGCGCCAAGTCCTCGCCCCGTGCGCCGTCGGAGGACTCCAGCCCAACCGCACCACCCCCGGCGCGTTGGTGGTTCCGGACCAACTGGTCGACCGGACCTCTGGACGGATCCAGAGTTTCGTTGAGCACGGCTCCACCCATGTGCCGTTCGCCGACCCCTACTGCGCCCGGGTCGGCGCGACCCTGGTCGCTGCCGGTGTCGCGGCGGGCATCGCGGTGCTCGACGGGGGCACGATGGTAGTGATCGACGGACCACGGTTCTCCACCCGCGCCGAGTCGCGGTGGTATGCCGACCAAGGCTGGGACCTCGTCAACATGACCGGTCACCCCGAGGCTGTGCTGGCCCGCGAGATGCGGATGTGTTACGCCGCACTCGCACTGGTCACCGACACCGATGCCGGAGTCACTGCTGGAGACGGGGTGAGCGAGGCCGAGGTGTATGCCCGCTTCGCAGCCAACCTGGACCGGCTCGGCGACCTGCTCACCAGCACGATCTCCACGCTGGCCGAACCCCAGGGCTGTTCCTGCTCGACCTGGACCGACGGGATCGACCTTGCCTACCAGGTGCCCGGACCCACCACTCGCGCCCACGTCGGGGCGCTGCGATGAAGGTGCTGCTCACCGGTGCCGTCGGGTTCGTCGGTCAGGCGGTCCACGACGCGCTCGGTCAGGCCGGGCACGAGGTGGTGGCCGTGGACCTGATGATCGCCCAAGCCCACGGCCAGGACGCACCCACCCCGGACGGCGTGCACCGTCTCGACGTCCGCTCCGCCGACCAGCACCCGCTCTGGGCCCGACTGCTCGACGGTGTCGATGCGGTCTGTCACCAGGCAGCCGTGGTCGGTGTGGAGAACTCGACCTCCGACCTGCCGGCATACGCCGCCCACAACGACCTGGGCACGGCCGCGCTGCTGGCGGCGATGGACCGCGTGGGCACCCGACGGCTGGTGCTCGCCTCCTCGATGGTCGTCTATGGCGAAGGCGGGTATGCCTGCGCCGACCACGGTCCTCAACGTCCCGGGGATCGCTCCAGCGACGCGCTGACCGAGGGCAGATTCGACCACCCCTGCCCGGTGTGCGGTGAACCGCTCGGTTGGCTCCCCGTCGATGAGGACGCACCGTTGCAACCTCGCAGCGGCTACGCGGCCAGCAAAGCGGCCCAAGAGCACTATGCGTCCGCCTGGGCGGCGCTGTGCGGAGGTCGAGTGACCGCGCTGCGCTATCACAATGTCTATGGGCCGGGGATGCCCGCAGACTCCTCCTACTGCGGGGTCGCCGCGTTGTTCCGCTCCGCGGTGGGACGGGGTCAGAGTCCCCAGGTTTACGAGGACGGGGCCCAGGCCCGCGACTTCGTGCACGTGCGCGACGTCGCCCGAGCGAACCTGATCGCTCTCGACGCGCTCGGGACCGGGGCCGGACCGAGCGTGGGTTCACTGCGGCCCTACAACGTCGCGTCAGGGCAACCGATCACCATCGCCCAAGTGGCGGCGGCAATCTGTGGGCCGGGGTTGGAACCACGCCTGACCGGGGGGTTCCGAGCCGGGGATGTGCGCCACGTCGTCGCCTCCGCTGCCCGAGCGCGCACCGAACTAGGGTTCAGCGCCGAGGTGCCCCCCGGCGTCGGCCTGGCCGACCTAGCCAACGCGCCACTGCGACCGACCGGAGGTCGACGATGATCCTTGACGCCGACCTGATCCTGCCGTGTCTGGACGAAGGACCGGCGCTCGCCGGACTTCTGCCTGCGCTGCCGCCGGGGCTGCAGGTGATCGTGGTCGACAACGGTTCCTCCGACGATACCGCCCAAGTCGCCCGCGACCACGGCGCCCTGGTCGTGCACGAACCGCGTCGTGGGTACGGCGCGGCGGTGCACGCCGGCCTGCTGGCTGCAACCGCCCGCTACGTGGTGGTGATGGACGGCGACGGGTCGATCGATCCCGGCGAGATCGTGCCGCTGCTGGCGCACCTTCGATTCGACTCGGTCGACTTGGTTCTCGGGCGCAGGGTTCCGGTGCGACGCGGGCTGGTGCCGTGGCACGCCCGCCTCGGGAACCGACTGGTGTTGGCGGTGCTGCGTCGCCGCACCCGGCTCGCGGTGCACGACCTCGGTCCGGTGCGGGCCTCGCGGCGCGACATGGTGTTGGAGCTCGGCGTCAAGGACCGCGGCATGGGCTACCCGTTGGAGCTCCTCGACAAAGCGAGCCGGGCCGGCTGGCGGATCAGCGAAGTCGACGTCCGCTATCTGCCACGGGCCGCCGGAACCCACTCGAAGGTCTCGGGGTCGATGCGTGGCACCCTGCGCACAGGCCGCGACTTCTGGCGGGTGCTGCGATGCGCCGACTGAGCGGGCCCACTGTGTTGGTGATCGCCAAGGCTCCCGTCCCAGGCGCCGTCAAGACCCGCCTGGCCGCCGACCTGGGCGGCCGCTTCGATATCGCCGCTGACCTGGCCGCGGCAGCGTTGCTGGACACCCTCACCGCCTGTGGGGCGCTGGGGTGGCGCCGTCGGATCTCGCTGGCCGGCGACCTGAGGTTCGCCGCCCGATCCCGGGAGGTGACGGCGGCGCTCCAGGGCTGGGAGGTGGTGCCCCAGGTCGGGGACGGACTCGACGACCGGCTGGCGCACGCTTTGACCCAGGTGCCCGGACCGGTGCTCGGAATCGGCATGGACACACCGCAGGTGTCCGCTGACCTGCTGGCGGGGCTGGGGTGGAGCCTGGTCGATCACGACGGCGTGCTAGCCCCGGCCAGCGATGGTGGATGGTGGGCGCTCGGCCTGCGCAGCGGACGACACGGGGACCACCTTCGAGGGGTGCCCATGTCCACGCCGACCACTCACCGAGACACCCTCGCCGTCCTGGTCGGAGCCGGATTGCGGCTGGCCACCGGTCCGACGCTGACCGATGTGGACCATCGTGGGGACGCCGTCGAGGTGGCCCGCCAGGTGCCGGACGGACGGTTCGGGTCCGCGATGGCGCCGATCCTGCAGGAGGCAGTCCGATGACCACCCTCCACCCGCCGGTCACGGGCCTCCCCCTGGACGAAGTGTTCGGACACGCTCTGCGCGGGGAGGCCTGCTTCCTAACCACCGACAATGGCCTGCGGCACCCACTGCCGGTGGAGGACTGGACCAAACCTGTCGACGCCGGCGACGAGGTGCTCCTCGCGCTGTGCTCGGGGCCGACCATCGACATCGGCTGTGGGCCCGGGCGGCTCACCGCTGAACTGTCGTCGCGCGGTCACCTGTCGATGGGCATCGACCTGGTCCGTGAGGCGGTCGGGCAGACCCGACGACGCGGCGGTATCGCCCTGCACCGCGACGTCTTCGACCCGATCCCCGGCGAGGGCCGGTGGCGCACGGCCCTCCTCGCCGACGGCAACATCGGCATCGGCGGCGACCCGGCAGCACTACTGGACCGGGTCCGTCGGATTCTGATGCCGGGCGGATCGATCGTGGTCGAGACCGCCGACGGTGGGCACGGCGGTGGCCGAATCGAGGCGCGCCTGGAGTGCCCGTGCGGTCGCAGCGAGCCGTTCGCGTGGGCCGTGGTGACTCGTGCAGACCTACGCCGGGTGGCACCCGAAGCCCAGTTGATGGTGGTGGCCACTCGCGACGACCACGGTCGATCGGTGACAGTGCTGCGCGAAGGCGCCTGATGAGTCTCCTCCAGCGACTGCCCCGGCCGCCAACCGAAGCCGACTTCAGTTCCCGGCTGCGCAGCGCAGCGGTGGCAGCCCGGGTCGGACTGCTGCTGGGGGTCTGTTTTCTGATCGCCTTCACCACCGGCCTGATCAGCCACTACGCCCAGTCCGGCGACCAGGCTCTGGGGTTCCCCACCCGACCGGTGTGGGGCTACCGCGCCAGCCAGGCCTTGCACGTGGTGGCGGGCACCGCGGCGATCCCGCTGTTGTTGATCAAACTGTGGGTGGTCTATCCCCGGCTGTTCCAATCCATGCCTCGGCGTCCAGGCCCGTTGCTGCGGGCCGGCCTGGAGCGCGGCTCGATCGCCGCGTTGGTGGCCGCCTCGATCCTGGAGTTGGCGATCGGCACCATGAACGTGGCTCAGTGGTATGCGTGGCGCTTCGACTTCAAGCAGACCCACTATGGGCTGGCGTGGGTAGTGATCGGTTCACTGGTGGTGCATGTCGCGGTCAAGTTACCGATCATCCGGGCTGCCCTGGGCGAGGACATTGACTCCGGGACCCAGGATCGTCCTACGGCCACCGAACCGGGGGTGATCTCGCGTCGCGACCTGGTTCGGGTGTCCTGGCTCGCGGCAGCCGTGGCCGTGGTCGCTGGCAGCACGGCAGCATCGACGGCTCCTGTGCTGAACCGGCTGGCGGTGTTGTCGCCCCGGTCGGTTCGCGCCGGCATACCGATCAACCGCACCGCGCAGGAGGCCGGCGTGGTGGCGGCCGCGACCAGCCCCGACTTCCGATGCACCCTCAGCTTCGGGGAGCGCACCCAAGCCGTGGGCCTGACCGAACTGCGACAGATGCCGCAGTCGACCCACACCCTGCCGATCGCGTGCGTGGAGGGGTGGAGCGCGTCGGGCCGGTGGACCGGGGTCTCGCTGCGGTCCCTGTTGGACCGGATTGGCGCGCCGACCGGACACGAGGTGAGGATCAGTTCCCTCCAACGGCACGGCCCCGGCCGAATCACGGTGCTGCCAGCCAACTTCGTCGACGACGAACGCACCCTGCTGGCCCTGCAACTCGACGGCGAACCCTTGTCCGTTGACCACGGATTCCCTGCCCGTCTGATCGCCCCGAACCGACCCGGCGCGTTGCAGACGAAGTGGGTTACCGGGATCGAGGTGCTGTGATGGGCTGGCTGAGGACACTGCTGGCGGCGATCGGAGCCCTGGTTGCCGGTTTCGGGTTGTGGACGCTCATGGAGGGCCAACAGGTCTCGCAGTTGATCCAGGTGCTGGAGTGGGCGGCCGCGGGCGTCATCTTGCACGACGCCATCGCCGCCCCGATCGTGATCGGTCTCGGCTGGCTGGTGCACCGCCGAGTGCCGCCCAAGCTTGCCCGACCGGTGGTCTTCGGCCTGGTCATGGCCGCGACTATGACGGTGGCTGCGTTCGCGGTGCTGATCCACGCGGGCGACGACCTGGCCAATCCGACCCTGCTTCCTCGCAACTACCTGCTCGGACTCGGGCTCGCATGGGTGACAATCATGGGTGGGGCCGCGCTCGTCTTCGGTTTCGTGAACAGCAACGACACTGGGAGGTGGCGGCGTGGCCCGAGTGATGGTCGTTGACGACGACTCCACCGTGCGCGAAGTGCTCGCCGCCTACCTGCGGGCCCGTCACCACGAAACCGTCGAGGTCGGCAACGGGGAGCAGGCGCTTTCCCTGATGCAGCGGTATCCGGCGGACCTGGTGGTGCTGGACCTGATGCTGCCGGGAATGGACGGCCTGGAAGTCGCCCGCCGACTGCGCAGAGGCGGTGACGTGCCGATCATCATGCTGACCGCGTTGGGCAGTGAGGCCGACCGGGTGGTGGGGTTGGAGTTGGGCGCCGACGACTATGTCGGCAAGCCGTTCAGTCCACGCGAACTGGCCCTTCGGGTCGACTCGGTGTTACGCCGAACCAGTGGTCCGGCCACCCGCGGCACAGCGAGCGTGCGTGACGGAGACCTAGTCATCGACAGCACCCAACACAGCGCCACTCTGGACGGCACCGAGTTGTCACTGACGGTACGGGAGTTCGACCTGTTGCGATTCTTCGCCAGCCACCCGGGCACCGCCTACACCCGTGAGGATCTCCTCCAGCACGTGTGGGGGTGGACCATCGGGGACCGGTCGACTGTGACGGTGCACGTGCGCCGACTGCGAGAGAAGATCGAGGCGGACCCCACCCGTCCCATCAGGCTGTTGACGGTGTGGGGCGTCGGGTATCGCTGGGAGGCGTCGACATGACCGGATCGGTGCTGTTCGAGATCATCTGGACTGCTGGCCTATGCGCGCTGGGCGTCGGGGCGGTCGGGCTGGTGGTCGCCTGGTTGACCCGGCGTTGGTCGCTGCGCTGGCATCTGGTGTTGTTGGCTGCGGTGGCGATCCTGGGTGCCTATGCCGGCACCATCGCCATCACCCAGCAGATGTTCATCTCCTCGCACGACCTGCTGGTGATCACGGTGCTGAGTTCGGTCTCGGCCGTGGTCGCGTTGCTGGTGGCCAGTGCGGTCGGCTGGGCGCTGGTGCGCTGGTCCAGCGCCTTGCAGGACCAGGTGCGCCGCCTCGCCCCGGGCAGCGTCCCGGACGGTGAGGACCGCGGTCCCCGAGAACTGCGTGCCCTCTCGACCGAGCTGGCCGCCACCCAACGTCGACTCGAACAAGCTCGGCTGCGGGAACTGCGGCTCGAGGAGTCCCGCCGCGAGCTGGTCTCCTGGGTCTCCCACGACCTGCGCACACCACTGGCTGGGCTCCGTGCGATGGCCGAGGCCCTCGAGGACGGTATGGCGGCCGACCCCGCCCGGTTCCACCAGCAGATCCGGACCGAGGTCGATCGAATGGCAGCTATGGTCGATGACCTCTTCGAACTGTCCCGGATCCACGCCGGCGTACTCACCCTGAACCCGACCACGCTGACGTTGGAGGATCTGGTCAGCGAGGCGATCGCAGGGGCCGATCCGGTGGCCCGGGCGCGCAGTGTGCGGATCGGCGGGGACGTCGACCCGGGCCTGGAGGTCACCGCCGACCCGGCCGGGTTGTCCCGGGTCCTGTCCAACCTGCTGATGAACGCGATCCGGCACACGCCGGCCGACGGCGTGGTGGAGGTCACCGGGCGCAGCGACGGCGACAGCATCGAGTTGTCGATCCGGGACGGCTGCGGTGGGCTGTCAGAGGAGCAGATGCTGCGCGTCTTCGACGTGGGTTGGCAGGGAGATCGGGCCCGTGAACGGTCCGAGGACGACCTGGCTCAGGGAGCCGGGCTCGGACTGGCGATCGTCAAGGGGATCGTCGAGGCGCACCGGGGCCGGGTCAGCGTGGAAAATGTTGCCGAGGCCGCAGGGTGTCGCTTCTCGGTGCGCCTCCCGCTACTGAATCCGGTCGTCTGAGCGCAGTCGCCTCAAGTGCCTTCACGCCGGACAACCCGGTGCTCAGCGGCTCTTCGGTATGACGACCTCGTCGGCGCTCTCGCCAGCATCGGGATAGAGCGCGAGCACGACCGCGATCCCGACGCCGAGCCCGATCAGTTGCATGGCGACGAAGGCGGGCACCGACGCGGGGGCGATGCCGGCGAAGGTGTCGGAGAAGATCCGGCCCACCGTGACGGCCGGGTTGGCGAAGGAGGTCGAGCTGGTGAA
>JBPPMS010000028.1:0-10266 GCA_051306175.1 Mycobacterium sp.
GGCGCTGACGTGGGTGATCTGTAAGCAGCGCTCTGGGCCGAGCAGGTCGAAGAATTGCCTCACCGTGGCACTCGAGCGTCCCGGCGCCGCCCAGATGAGCCGACGGGAATCGTGGTCGACCACGACCACGATTCTGTGGAATCAAAATTGTCAAGTTCGTGAGGATTTCCCGGTTCGGATCTGCACGATTGGCAGCATGGTCGCGGTCGTGCCGAGTTCATGCGGGGTTGGGCCAGCGGGAGTGGGTATGTGTGCGAGCCGGTCGAGCAGTGCGGTGACGGCGGCGTGCCCGTCGTCGACGGCGGCGCGTTCGTCCTCGGTGAGCGGAATGGTGACGCGCATGCGCTGCAGGTTGTCCTTGGCCTCGAGCAGCTGGGCTTTGATGGAGCCTTTCGGAGTATAGAAATCGCAACGGGCACAGGCCATTCGGTGTGGACATTGTTCGAAGAAAGTGTAGGTGCACCAGCCATGACCGAGGTCGTAATGCTGCCAGGGTTCGCCGGAGGCGGCTGCGCCGGAGGTGACGGCGTCGCGGTCGAGGAGAACCTCAATGGCGCGGACGTTGCGGGCGAAGTATCCGGCTTCGGTGTAGGCCTTGGACAGCGTGTTCGGGGTGATCTTGGCGTAGTGCCCGGGGGTGTGGGGGGTGCGGTGGCCGAGCCAGGCCTGCAGCTCGAACAGCGTCATCGGATCCTTGGCGTGGTAGAGCTGGCTGGCGATGGTGGAGCGGGCGCGGTGGCTGGTGATCCTGCCTCGGACGTCGGCAGTGGGGACACCGGCCTTGCCGCACAGCGCCGGGATGATCGTGTGGTTGATGTAGACCTTGGCGACAGGTTGAGCCCGGACGGAGAACAGGATGTCCACGCGTTCGCCGGTTTTGCGGTCCAATCGTTTCGGCTGGTCGGGCCGCAGCGCCTGCCAGGCCTCAATGGCTTGGCCGACGATCGGGTCGACGGGCTTGGTGAACGCGGTGCCGGTCTTGTGCACCGGGACGTCGAGCAAGCAGACCGCGTCCTGGGCGAGGCTCTCGTGCGAGTCGCCCGCGATGGGCAGCTCAGCGTGCTGCCAGCGGATGCATCCGATCCGCAGCCGCGAGATCTCATCGCTGCGCAGCCCGCAGAACAGCCAGCTCAGCGTGACCGCACGGATCAACTCCATCGGATAGTAGGTGTCGGCGGAGTTGCCGGGTAGATCGCCGGGGTCCAGGTTCAACCCGGCCCACAGCAGCTTGGCCCATACCTCGTCGGCGATCACGCGGGGGTTGGTGCCGATCAGGGCCGCGACGCTGCGCGGAACGGCCAACGCGCGGTTCGGGTCGAACCGGCGGCCGATCCACTCCCATTCCTGGCAGTCCCGGAAAAACGTGCGGGTGGCCATCAGGTTGTGCGCCTTGGTGCGTGGCGAGATCGGTTCTCCCACACGGCCGCCGAGCGCGTCGCGGCGTTGAACCCAGTCCCCGACGCTCATCCGGTCCACCGCAGCGACCCAGGCCGCACACGTCGCCCTGGTCCACTGGTGAGGTTCGGTGATCTCGGGGTGCTCGACGGCCAACCACCGCCCGGCCTTGGCCATGATGGTGCGGATCGTGGCGCGCACCTTCGGGGTCAGTGTCGAGGTGGCATACCAGCGTTCGATCCATTCGGCCCACGCCGGATCGGTGCCCTCGATGTCGGGGGCGTGGTTGTATCCGGTGCGCACCGGCGGATCGCAGTGGCCGAGTGTGGCGACTACGCGCTGCAGCGCATACAGCATCGATCCCTGGTGCCCCTCGGTGGCCGGATGCGCCCGCAGCGCCGCGAATGCCGCGGTATCCAGATCGTCGAGCCGGGGACTGTGGTTGAGCAGCAGAGCCTGGCTGAACACCCCCCGCATCCGATGCTTGACGCCGGCGCTGTCGCGGTATCCCCACCCCTCGAGCACCTCGCCGGCCCGCTGCAGCGACTCCCCGACCGCGGGTTCACCAAAGATCAAGCAGGCCAAGTGAAACCGATTGAACATGCCCAAGCGGTGGAAGTCGGTGAACCCACCCAGCAGGTAGGCCAAAGCCACGACGTAGGGCCGCACCGTCGACTCGGCCGGCGACGTCTGCGCGTTGACGAACTCCCGGGCGCTGCCGCCACATAACCGCGCCCACTCCCACGGCGCCCAGCCCCACCAGCTGCGGCCGGAGTCCGCGCAGTGCTGCAACACCGCGCCCGCCGCCTGCGCGCCCGCGCGTCGGTAACGGACGTGCTCACCGTGATGCAGCCCGGCCAGGGTCTCATCGAGCGGTTCGACCAAGCGGGCCAACGTATTCCATTGTGGCGCTGTCCGTCGCGGGACGCCCCGGTTGCGCCGCAGCCCGACCGTACCCAGCGCGGCCAGCGCCGTGGCCTCGCCGTCGAGCAGCACAACCTGGCGATCCCACCGACCATCCCGTCGAGGATGCCCAGACGGCCGGCCAGGTTCCGTGCTGGCCGGCCATGCCGACGCGACGGGGGTCACGCCGGCGCGTCCTGTCCGATGCCGGGTCCGGTGAGCATGCCGATCCGCCAGGCGTGGATCTGCACCATGGAGGAGTTCAGCTTCGCCGACAACTCCCGCCCGGACAGGTGGATGTACTGCAGCGTGGAGTCGGTGCTGCGATGCCCGGCGAACGTGGCGATCGCATGCAGCTCCCAGCCCATCCTCGCCAAGTCTGTCAAGCACAGGTGCCGCGTGGTATGGGTGGAGAACCGAGGAACGTTGGCCGCCAACGCAACTCGCCGCACCACCTTCGACCACGTCCACAACGTGATTGGTTCGGCGAGGTTGCGGTGCGACTCCGATAGGAACAAACCGCCCCGGGCCCGGCTCAGCGTCGCCCGGTGCGCCAGGTACTGCGACAGCAGCACGCCCGTGGGCGCCGAGTACGGCACCACCCGTTCTCGGCGGGTCTTGGTGGTCTCCGCACGCACCCGCAGGGTGCGGTGAGCCGGGTCGAGATCATCGCTGCGCAGTGAGCACAACTCCTCTCGCCGCAGCGCCGCGTCATAGGCCAGCGCGAGCATCACCCGATTCCGGATCGGCTCATCGGCGAACACCGCCAACAATCGCAGCCAGTCGGCCTCACTCGGGATCCACGGCAACGTCACCATCCGCGGCACCAACGCGCTCGCCCGACTGCCAGACGCCCGACCCGGTGTATAGCGGCCCCACCCAACAGGATTCGACTCACGCACGCCTTCTTCGACCAGGAAGTCGTAGAACAGTCGAACCGGCACCAGACGCTGCTGCAGAGTCGCGTTCGCCAACCCCGTCCCCGAGTCCAACGCCACCACATTGGTGCCGCGCCGACTCGGCCGCGACGTCAACTCCCGCACGAACACCGCGACGTGGGCGCGGGTCGCGGACAGCGGATCGACCCCCTCCCGCTCACAGACCTGCAGATACTCCGCCAGACCCCGCGAATACGCATCGATAGTTCGCGGAGCGCGTCCCATATCGGTCCAGATCTGCAGCCACTCCACTGCCCGATCGTGCCGAGCGAGCACCGGCCACTTCTCCACCAGCGCCACAGTCATCCCCGACCCATCGTCGCCCGACCAAGCTGATCCGTGACGCTACGGGGCCGAGAAGCGGTCCCCGCCGACCGACACGCGTCTGATTCCACGTAACTTATAAATACCGGTGTCCCTTGCGGTAGGCGATCTCGTCGATCCCGATCCGGGCCAGGCCCGTGAGCAGGTCGTTCGTCTCGCGGCCGTCGGCCACCACCCGGGCCACGATCGCCGCCACGGTGCGCCACGCCAGCCGCAGAAACACCGTCACCACGCTCAGCGCGGTGAACGCAGCCAGCCACGCGCAGGTGTCTTCGAACACGTAGCTGCACTTAGCGCCCGGCCGCGCCCACGGCACGTGCGCGATCACCACTCCATGCTCTTCACACGCCACCCGAGGCGTCGCGGCCTGCAGGTAGGCCTTCGTCGTGCCCACGTCCAGGGTGCGCCACCGCCGCGTCCCCTCCCCATCCCGGCCCCCGGCGTCATAGCCCGGGCAGCGCTTGCGGCAGCGTGAGCAGCGGCCCGCCTGCGATGCCTTGGGCCGCACCGAGAACACCAGAACCTCGCTGGTCTTCGGCTCCTTGCGCGCCGTGGTCTCGGTCTCGATCATCACGTCCTCGATCACCATGTTCTGCTCACCCAGACCGGCAGCGAATACCCTGGACATGCGCAACGCCGTACACCCTTCTCACGGATTGAACCTTCGACAGTCCAAAACGTAAGCAGGACACGGCGTTGCGCCCAAATCCCCAGGTCACGGACCCACTACAACGTCACAAGAGCCAGCCTGCATCTGTCAGGTGCGCCTTCCTCTGGATCATCGAGTTCTCAAGAAACCCGATTATCCTTGAGGCAGCGCACCTTTCACGTTCACGACACTCATCGACTGCCAATTACGTGAAAGATCCAGGTTGGTGCCAAACTGTCGCCATGGCCCCTGAGAAGTCCGCAATGGTCCTGTTGCATCCGGCGACGAGTTCAGGTCGCGCGTGGCGGGAGCTTGAGCCCATGCTGTCCGAATATCACGAGATACACACGCCGACGATGTTGGGGCATCGTGGCGGGCCTGTGCCACAGCGTCGCCCGGTGACCTCCGACGACGTTGTTGACTCGGCGGAGGCTTACCTTGATGCGCATGGATTGGACCGGCCTCACCTTGTTGGAAATTCCGGCGGCGGTTCAGCGGCTATCGAATTGGCCCGACGTGGACGGGCAGCCTCCGTGTGCGCGCTGTCGCTGGGCGGGCTCTGGTCGGACAATTACGGTGCTGCCGCTCGCCGGGTGCATCGACTGATTCGGGTCGGCGGTGTGACTATTCGCCTGCTAAATCCTGTGGCACCGCTCCTGCTTAAATCGGCGGCGGGCCCGCCGTATCGTACTGCGCAACTTCGTGTGTCACGGCGAGCGGCTCAGTGCTGCGCGAGCCCGCCAGCTGGCCTACCGTCGCTCGAAACCCGCGAAATCTTCATACCCTATCGGGTGTTCCAAATATACCCCATGGCGTATCACGTGTCGTCAGCGCTAGCCGCTCAGACGTTCTTCTGGTGGATGTCGTCCCAAGCGCCGTAGCCGCCCAGGATATCGCTGACGTCGTCGAAGCCGTTGTGCCGCAACAGGCTTGCCGCAACCGACGAGCGGTAGCCTCCAGCGCAGTACACGACGGTCGGCAGCGATCGATCCAGCTCGTCGAGTCGAGCGGGCAGCTGGCCCACCGGAATCGCAATCGCGTTCGGAATGGTCCCGGCCCCGACTTCTCCGGGGTTGCGGACGTCGACAATCTGCAGTTTGGTGAGATCTGCCGCCCTCTGGTCAAACGCCATGGCCGTCAGCCGTGATGCCACCCGAACGTCGTCGCGGTGGGCGAGCATCACCGTGTACGGGTCGGCGAGATAGCCGACAACCCGGTCGAATCCGATTCGGGCGAGCCGGTTCTTGCCCTCGAGCTCCTGGCCGGGCTCGGTGAACAGCACGATGTCGACGTCGGATGGCAGCACCGAGCCGGCGAATTCGGCGTAGCGGCCATCGAGTCCGACGTTGATCGCATGGCGCAGGTGACCTTGGGCGAAATCCTCGGGACTGCGGCCGTCAACCAGGACGGCGCCCGCGCCGATCGCTGCGTGGACCTGCGCGTACGTCATCGCGGTCGGCATCTTGGTTTCGTCGAGCAGCTCACGGTTCTTGCGGTTGAGGATCGCGTCGTAGGCGAAATAGCCAGGGGCAGGTGGCTGTCCCTCCGTGACGAGGTCCATGAACGTCGCCTTGTCGGGTGCCCTGAGCGCGTAGTTCGTCGCCTTCTGGTCGCCGATCGTCGACCATAGGTCGGTCGACAGGTTCTTTCCGCACGCCGAGCCCGCACCGTGCGCCGGGTACACCCGGGTGGTGTCGGGCAGCGTCATCAACTTGTCGTGCAGTGAGTCGTACAGCTTGTCGGCCAGTTCCTCGCGGGTGAAGCCGATCGACGCCAGCAAGTCGGGCCTGCCCACATCGCCGATGAACAGCGCATCGCCGGTCAATACGCCGTAGGGGATCTCATCGTCGGCATGCTCGTAGACCACGATGCTCAGCGATTCGGGCGTGTGTCCAGGGGTGTGGCGGAACTCCAGTGTGACGTCCCCGAGCGAATAGCGTTCGCCGTCGGCGACACCCATGAATTCGAACTCGGGTTCGGCCACGGAGGAGAAAACGATCTTCGCGCCGGCCGCTTTGGCCAGTTCCAGGTGGCCGGACAAGAAGTCGGCGTGGAAATGAGTCTCGATGACGAGTTCGATCGTGAAGCCGTATTGCTCGGCATCGGTCAGGTACTCGCCGACGTCTCGCTGCGGATCAACAACTATTGCATGCCCAGTACTTTCGTCCGCCACCAAGTACGAGGCGTGCGACAGACAGTCCAGGTAGTACTGGATGAACTTCATGGCGCGGGTCCTTTCGGTCAGTTGCTGCAGTGCCATCGTGGCATATACCCCAGTGGGTATGTCAACCTACCCTCGAGGAAAATATATTCCGCAGTTGACAATACCCACTGGGGTATGTCTATCATGTTCATCAACCATACCCCCGGCGGTATCAAGCGTCTAGAGGCCTTGGTAACCGCCGGTCCAGCCGGAGGGATTTCGACCATGATGAGCGCACCAAGTACCATCAATCCGCACGAACTGCGCGAACGGCTCAGTTCGTCCACCCCGCCGCGAGTCCTCGACGTCAGAACTCCGGGTGAGTTCGAGACTGCCCATATCGCGGGCGCCTACAACGTTCCACTGGATCTGCTGCGAGAGCACCGCGATGAGATCGCCCACCATGTGGACGACGAGGTCGTGCTGATATGTCGCTCTGGTCAGCGGGCTGCCCAAGCTGAGGAGACGCTGCGCGCTGTCGGCCTGAGCAACGTGCACGTCCTCGACGGTGGCATCATGTCTTGGGAGGCAAAGGGATTCGCGGTGAACCGAGGCGCCCAGCGCTGGGATCTCGAACGCCAGGTACGCCTGGTCGCCGGTTCGATCGTAGTGGCCAGCATTCTCGGCAGCGTCGCCGCACCGAAACTCAAGTGGCTAGCCGCTGGCGTGGGCGGGGGGCTCACGTTCGCGGCCGTGTCCAACACCTGCGCCATGGGCTCGCTGCTGTCCAAACTGCCGTATAACCGAGGCGCCACGTGTGATGCCCAGACGATCGTGGCGCAGCTCGTCGGTCCACCTGCCCACCAGAGGCCCGGCAACTCATGATCGCCTTGACTGTCGCCCTTGCGGTTTTCGTCGGTGTCGCGTTGGGGATGCTCGGTGGCGGTGGTTCCATTCTGACCGTCCCGCTGCTCGCGTACGTGGCCGGTATCGATGCTAAGCAGGCCATCGCGCTGATCTTCGGGGCGGCTGGAATGGCTGGTGCGTACCTCGGTGGCGTGCTGGCCAGGTTCATCCGACCGATACCGATCGTCACGATCTTTGTCGAAGGACTTGTCGTGGCTTGGTCACCGGCCTGGCCATGTCATCGGTCATCCTGGCCCAAGAGATTCATCTCGCCGTGGGGGTCGTCGCCGCGGCACTGACCGCTGTGGCCGCGGCGACGTACCTCGCCTGCACTCGAAGTGGTTTCTGCCCGTTGCGCCGACTTACCGCCTCCCGCGGATACACCGCCGCCTGCTAAGTCGCGGGTACCGCCTCCAGATACCCCAGAGGGTACTGTGGAAGGTTCACAACCCTCAGAAGAAGGACACTCCAATGGTTGGCGACGAGGACAGCATCGCTGCAGTGCTGAACCGGCTGCGGCGCGCTCAAGGTCAGTTGGCGGGGGTGATCTCGATGATCGAACAGGGGCGAGACTGCAAGGATGTCGTCACCCAGCTTGCCGCGGTGTCCAAAGCGCTCGACCGGGCCGGATTCAAGATCGTGGCCACGGGCCTTCGGGAATGCATTTCAGGAGAAGGCAGCAACGGCGCGAAGCCGATGACCGAAGCGGAGCTGGAGAAGCTATTTTTGGCTCTGGCATGACCTCGACATCTCATCACGAGGTCAATGTAGCCGCGCTCGGTGCCCTGCGCCTCCCGCAGCCTCTGGATCAGGAAGCGTCGACGTCTGCGTCGCTTCGCTAACTAAAGGCGGTCGGCGAAGCCGCTGGGGCGGCTCTCCGCGACTGATGGATGCGGTTGTTGACGATGTGCTCAACGAGGATCGGAACGAAGGATTGGATGCGGACGTCGTCGAACTGGCTGGCGGCCTCATCGCACCAGCGTGCAATTTCGGCGTCGCGCTCTGGATTGTGACGGCCCTCGTGCTCCGCCAGCTTCGTGGCCACCCCAGCGATCGTCCTCGACGCCGCCCATCCGCGCCCACCGGGACTGGCGGGGCGCGCCGGTACGGCATTTAAAACGCGACGCGCTTCCTCTTCATCAGCTGACGGCGCTATGACACTAAGTGTGAGATGGTGCCCGTTTTCACCGATCAGTATGACCGTGGAAGGCTCGTCACTATTGAATCCTAGGAGCTGGACCACATGCCCAGCGCCGACGGCCATGTCGAACGGTGTAGCGGTCCAGCCGTCGTTTCGGAAGCCGACCATTGCGACCCGACCCAATGAATCACCGACGGAGGCAATAAGATCGGGCAATTCGTCGGCGAGCAGTTTGGATCGGGGCCACCATGCGCCGTCGATGTGTTCAGTGGAGGCCCGACTTCCCGTCAGCCGGAGTCGGTCGGGCATTTCGGTGTGAGCTGATTGGTCGTCGGAACTGCCGGCGGCGGCCGAGGCGAGTGCGTCAGTCATGCCTATACCCTGATTGAACCCGCTACTTGTCCGCTACGGACTTTGGTCCCGAGTTCGTGGCGCTGACGGCTCTCCCGACCCCTGAGTCGACTCGGCGAAGATGTCTGAACGGCAATACATTCCCGTCTTCGCCGCCTCCGGTCAGACGACCACCCCGGGTCACAAGCACGCTCGGATGCGCGGACCGACGATCGATACGTCGAGGCAAGGGGGCGCTGTGGCCACACCGGCACGTGCGCGGAT
Organism: Mycobacterium sp.; assembly: GCA_051306175.1. Taxonomy (GTDB): domain Bacteria; phylum Actinomycetota; class Actinomycetes; order Mycobacteriales; family Mycobacteriaceae; genus Mycobacterium. Next base: position 9,015 of record JBPPMS010000028.1, read on the forward strand.
ACCGGATCGCCTTCCGCTGTCCGACGCCAAGCGTGCACACGAGATGTGGGAAGTGTCCGCCGGCGACGGCAAAGTTGTGCTCGTTCCGTGAGTTCTATTCGTCGCTGTTGCGACGAATCCTCCTCCGCAGCGACTTATCCACTGCCACAACGATACTGACCACTGCAGCGCCGCCGAAGATGCGCACCCAGCTGCCGCCGTCCAACGGAGCTGTCTGGAACACCGTGTTCAGGACGGGCAGATAGGTGAGGGCGATCTGAGCTACCGCCTGTACCGTCACTCCGACGATGAGCCATCGGTTCGTGAAGAATCCCACGCGCCACGCCGAGTGGGTCAGGGAGCGGCAACTGAACAAATAGAGCGTCTCGACCGCCACGAACGCGTTCAGCGCGGCCGTTCGCGCCTCCGGCAATGAGGCGCCGTTGTCGACTTCCCACTGGAACAGCCACCATGCCGCGGCAACGAGTAGACCGGATACCAAGAGAATTCGGCCCACCAAGGCAGAGGTGAGTAGGGCCTGGGTCGGGTCGCGCGGAGGGCGGGTCATGATGCCGGCCTCCTTCGGCTCGAAGGCCAGCATCAGCCCGAGTGCGACGGCCGTGGTCATGTTGATCCACAGGATCTGGGTGGGCAGGATCGGCAACGGGGCTCCGAGTGCGATCGCCACGAGGATCACCAATCCCTCGCCGATATTCGTGGGCAACGTCCATGTGATGAATTTGGTGAGGTTGTCGAAGACTCCGCGGCCTTCCTCCACTGCGGATTCGATGGTCGCGAAATCGTCGTCAGTAAGCACCATGTCCGCCGCATCCTTGGCGACCTCGCTGCCGCTTCGGCCCATGGCGACCCCGATGTTCGCCCGCCTCAACGCGGGAGCGTCGTTGACTCCGTCGCCGGTCATTGCGACGACATTTCCCTTGGCCTGCAGCGCTTCCACCAGTCGCAGTTTCTGTTCCGGCGACACTCTGGCGAAGACGCTTGCCCTCTCAACGGCATCGGCCAGGTCGCCTGCGGCCAACTTCGAAAGTTCCATACCGGTCAACACCGCGTCATGCAAGGACTGATCCCGGTTCAGAACCCCCACGCTCGCCGCGATCGCGCTGGCTGTGCCCGCATGGTCACCGGTGATCATCTTCACTGCGATGCCTGCGGCGTGGCAGGCGGTCACCGCAGATGTGGCAGCCGCGCGGGGCGGGTCGAGCATGGCCTGCAGGCCCGTCAGGGCCACGGTGCCCGGTAACGCGTTTTCCTC
>JBPPMS010000029.1:0-3962 GCA_051306175.1 Mycobacterium sp.
TAGAGCAGCGGCTGGAACAGATGTCCGGCAGCCCGATCGAGCAGGGTGACATCCACATCGGCGCGGCCGAGCCGGCGGGCGCAGAACAGGCCACCGAAGCCGCCGCCGATGATGAGCACGTGCAGGCGGTCGTCGCTCATCGTTTCGAGGGTAGCTGCATCGGGGCTGCGGACGGTCCGACATACGCAAGCGAAGCGCCACCGCTCGTCGGCGCGATAGGCTCCGGAACTGATGTCGACCACGATTGCGCACGGGCCGCACGCCGAGCTCGACGCGACAGCGTCGACACCGCACCTGAGCCGGCGCCGCCTGTTCTCCCGAGCCAGTATCCAATCAAGACTGCTGTTGATGTTGCTCGCGACGAGCGTGCTCTCGGCGGCAGTCGTCGGCTTCATCGGATATCAGTCCGGTCACGAGTCTCTGCGGGCGTCGGCGTTCGACCGGCTGACCGAGATCCGGGAGGCGCAGACCCGAACACTGGGCATCGGCGTGGCGGATCTGAAGGACTCGTTGGTGATCTACAGCCGCGGCGCGACGGCGACCCAGGCGATACAGGATTTCACCGCCGGATTCGACGAGCTTGCCAACACCACCATCAGCCCGCAGCAGCAACAACGCCTCACCGACTATTACACCGGGCAGTTCGCCAAGGAGGAAAGGGAACAGACCGGCAACGAGATCGATGTGGCCGCGCTGCTGCCCTACGGCAATGCCCAGCGGTACCTGCAGGCCCTGTACACGACACCGTTCACCGACGACGAGAAGTCCATTCTCTTCGATGACGCCGGTGACCGCAGCGCATGGTCGGCGGCGAACGCGAGGTACAACGACTTCTTCCGCGAAATCGTTACCCGCTTCAAATACGAGGACGCGCTGCTCATCGACGCACGTGGCAACATCGTCTACACCGCGAACAAGGGTGTCGAACTCGGCAGCAACATCCTCAGTGGTCCCTACAAGGGCGGCAACCTCACCGAGGCCTATGTCAAGGCGATGCAGTCCAACACGGTGGACTACGTGGCGATCACCGATTTCGGTGAATACCAGCCGGCGCCGGCTCCCACGGCATGGCTGGTCTCTCCGGTCGGGGGCGCGGGCCGCGCCACGGGCGTGCTGGCCATGCAGTTCCCCATCTCGAAGATCAACCGGTTGATGACGGTGGACAAGCAGTGGGAGGCGTCCGGGATGGGCCGGACCGGCGAAACCTACATCGTCGGGCCGGACGGGCTGATGCGCTCGGACTCACGGTTGTTCGTGGAGGATCGCGAAGCGTTCAAACGCGCCGTCATCGAGGCCGGGACGCCCCCGGAGATCGCGGAGGACTCGCTTCGGCAGAACGGCACCACCCTGGTGCAGCCGGTCGATGGTCCGTCCGCCGAGCGCGCCCTGCGCGGTGAACGCGGCACTGTCGTCACCGACGACTACCTCGGGCAGCAGTCGTTGCAGTCATACGGACCGGTGGAGATCGAGGGTCTGCACTGGGGAGTGATCGCCGAGATCGATACCGCAGAGGCCTTCGCGCCGGTGTCCGCATTTACCCGCACCCTGGTGCTGTCCACCGCGGCGATCATCTTCGTGGTGTCGATCGCGGCCATGCTGCTGGCACGGTTCTTCGTGCGACCCATCCGCCGGCTGGAAGCCGGCGCCAGACGAATCAGCTCCGGGGACTACGGCGTCACGGTTCCGGTGCTGTCCAGGGATGAATTCGGCGACCTCACAGTGGCTTTCAACGATATGAGTCGCAACCTGGCCATCAAGGAAGATCTGCTCAACGAGCAACGCAGTGAGAACGACAGAATCATGCTCTCCCTGATGCCGGAGACGGCGGTCGCGCGTTACCGCGACGGCGAGGAGACCATCTCCCAGGATCATCAGGACGTATCCGTCATCTTCGCCGACATCGTCGGACTGGACGAACTCTCGGCAGAGCTGAGCTCGGAGGAGTCGCTGGCCATCGTCAACCGGTTGGTCCGCCAGTTCGACGCCGCGGCCGACAGTCTCGGGGTGGAACATATCCGCACCCTGCACAACGGATATCTGGCGAGTTGCGGACTGAACGTACCTCGCCTCGACAATGTGCGGCGCACAGTCGATTTCGCGATGGAGATGCAGCTGATCGTGAACCGCTTCAACGGCGAGACGGGCAGCGCGCTCACGCTCCGAGCGGGCATCGACACCGGCACCGTCACCAGTGGACTGGTGGGGCGCTCGACCCTGGCCTACGACATGTGGGGCGCCACCGTGGATCTGGCCAACCGGGTGCAGACCGGATCGGAGCAGGGCGGCATCTACGTCACGGCCCGGGTGTATGACGCCCTGGGTGAGGAACACCGGTTCGTCCAGACCGGCGAGGTCGTGGGTGCCGACGGGGCCGAGCCGGTGTGGCGGCTCATCGAGACCCAGCCGTGAACGAGATCACCGGCGCGCCGTGGTTCGCCTGGGCGGTGGGCATTTCCATCGGCCTGCCCCTCACCATCGTGCTGCTGACCGAACTGCGCAACGCACTGGTGCGCCGAGGAAGCACGCTGGCTCGCGCTGTCGGACTGCTGCGGAACTACATCCTGCCGCTGGGCGCACTACTGCTGCTGCTTACCAAGGCCAACGAGGTGTCCGCGAATGCCACGCCGGTGCGGATCATCGCCACGGCGTTCGGATTCGTCGTTCTCATCCTGTTGTTGTCGGGGCTGAACGCCACCCTGTTCCAGGGCGCTCCCGACGACAGCTGGCGCAAACGCATGCCGTCGATCTTTCTGGACGTAGCCCGCTTCGCGGTGATCGCCGTCGGGCTGGCGTTGATCTTCTCCTACGTGTGGGGCGCCAACGTCGGCGGTCTGTTCACCGCGCTGGGCATCACCTCGATCGTGTTGGGTCTGGCCCTGCAGAATTCGGTGGGCCAGATCGTCTCGGGTCTGCTGCTGCTGTTCGAGCAGCCGTTCCGGCTGGGTGACTGGCTCGACACACCGAGCGCCCGTGGGCGTGTCATCGAGGTGAACTGGCGCGCAACACATATCGACACCAGTAGCGGCATGCAGATCATCCCCAACTCGGTGCTCGCCGGTGCGTCGTTCACCAATCTGAGCCGGCCGACGGGTCAGCACTCGATCACCGTGCGCTGCGTGTTCGGTGTGGAGGATTCGCCGGATGTGGTGTGTGCCCTGCTGGCCCGGGCGGCCAATGCGCTACCGCACCTCCGTGCCGGTGCCACGGCCACCGCCGTGTACAGCGGTGGGCTGGACTACCAGGCCTCCATCCCGCTGCGCTCCCCGACCGATGACGCCGCCACCAGGGCGACGTTTCTGCGCTGGGTTTGGTACGCGTCGCGTCGGGCCCAGCTTCATCTCGATGAGGCCGATGACGATTTCGCGACCCCGGAGCGGGTCACCGACGCCATGACGATCGTGGCGTCCAGCCTGCGCCTGAAAGGTGCCGAACTCGACGAGCTGACGTCCCGGGTGCGGTTGGCGCGGTACGGCGCCGAGGAGTCCATTCAGTCGCCCGGTCAGGTCCCGACCCGGATGACCTTCATCGTGCAGGGCCGGGTGAAACTGACGGCGGCGCGTGACGACGGCGTGATCGTCACGGTCCGCACGGCCGAGCAAGGCGATTTCCTCGGCCAGACCACGCTGACTCGCGAGCCCGTCACGACCAGCGCCTACGCACTCGACGAGGTCACCGTGGTGCAGATCGACCGTGTGCACCTGGAGCATCTCGTCGCCCGGAAACCGGTGCTGCTGCAGGAATTCGGCAGAGCCATCGAGGAACGTCAGATCGCCGTCCGGCAGGCACTGTCCACGATCGACTGAACATCGGTGTCGGAGCTGGTCTCGACGCCGAGTCGCAATCGTTAGCAACCCGCGACCACACCACGCCGCGCTGGTGCGCGTGTGACTGTTGTGGCGCATGTTGAACTACCCACGAAGAGAAGCAGCGGCGATTGCTTAGACACGTGAAGAAAGGTGGGT
>JBPPMS010000030.1:0-28937 GCA_051306175.1 Mycobacterium sp.
CGCTGAGCACCGCGCTACAGGCGCATCCGTTCGCCATCGCCGAACCCAAGTACTCATATCTGTATCCCCTGGTATCCACACCGAACGCGAACGCGGTTAAGGAGTTTCATGCCCGCCAGTTCGGCGCCGCCGAGTTCCGGGGGATCGGCGAGATTCTGCATAGCCGCTACCACAACGGTGCGGGCCGATCGGACCTCACGTCGGCCGTCATCGCCAAGGGTCTGGGCGCACAGGGCACCGGACGCAATCTGTTGACCGTGCGCAAGCTCATCGACATGGCCCGGTAAACGGCGACAGTGACGGTGACAGCCCCACCGACGCGGTGGGTGCGGCGATGGGCGCCCGGCGAGGCGATCTCCAGGCACGGCTGCTGGCCGATCCGACGGTTCGGCATAACCCGATCCCCTGCTACGAGGAGGTCCGCGCCAAGGGGCACGCGGTGCTGCGGGGCCGGGTCAGCCCGGTGACGGTCGATCACGCCGCGGCACACGAACTCCTGCGCTCCGAGGACTTTCGCGTCATCTCACTCGGATCGAACCTGCCTGCTCCGCTGCGATGGATCGAGCGTCACACCCGCACCGAGTCGCTGCATCCCCTGATGCCACCGTCGCTGTTGGCAGTGGAACCACCAGATCACACCCGCTACCGCAAGACTGTCGCGTCGGTCTTCACCCCGAGAGCTGTTGCTACACTCCGTGAGCGGGTCGAAGTGACCGCGCATCAGCTGCTGGACAGCCTGGCGGGCGCAGGCGAAGTGGTTGACATCGTCGGCGGGTACTGCTCGCAACTTCCCGTCTCGGTGATCAGCGACGTGCTCGGCGTCCCGGCCAGTGATCGCGACCAGGTCCTGAGGTTCGGAGAGCTTGCCGCTCCCAGCCTCGACGTCGGGTTGTCGTGGCGTCAGTTCCGCGAGGTGGAAGCGGGCCTGGCAGGTTTCAACGCATGGCTCGATCATCATCTCGAGCGGCTGCGTCAGGCGCCTGGTGACGACCTGATGAGTCAGCTTATCCGGGCCTCCGACGGGGGCACGTACCTCAGCGACGTGGAGCTGCGGGCCACGGCGGGGTTGGTGCTGGCGGCGGGTTTCGAGACCACCGTCAACCTGTTGGGCAACGGAATTCGCCTGCTTCTCGACGCCCCGGACATCCGGGCTCGACTGGCGGCACAACCCGACCTGTGGGCAGGCGCTGTCGAAGAGATCCTGCGCCTCGAGTCTCCGGTCCAGCTCAGCGTCCGCGTCGCCCTCGTCGACACCGAGGTGGCGGGCACCGCTATCGCCGCCGGTGAGTTGGTGGTGATCTACCTGGCGGGCGCCAACCGAGACCCCCAGGTGTTCCACGATCCGCACAGCTTCGACATCACGCGCTCGAACGCGAACAGGCACTTGTCGTTTTCCGGTGGCAGGCACTTCTGCCTGGGCGCCGCCCTCGCGCGTGCCGAGGGCGAGGTGGGCATGCGGGCGTTCTTCGATCGCTACCCGGACGCCAGGCTTTCGGCCGAGGGCAGCCGCCGCGACACCCGTGTACTACGCGGCTGGGCTGAGCTGCCGGTGCAGCTGGGGCCGGTGCGGTCGCTGGCGTCCGCCGAATGACGATCCGCACGGTTGCGCTGCCTCCCGAACTCGCCTGTGTCGACGCATGGCTCACCGACACGCTGAAACGCCAGCTGCTGCTAGCTACCAGCGGCTAGGCCGCTGCCGGGCCCTGCCCAAGCGCGTGCAGCATCCCTTGGGCGGCGCGCGGCCAGGTGAACTCCTCCGCGCGCTGCCGCGCCCCGACGCGGCGCATCCGTTCTGGCCGACCGATCACCGTTGCGACGGCTGCCGCCATAGACCGGCCATCGTTGTCCGCAGTGGCACCGCTGTCCGCGGTGAGGATCTCCGACAGGGCCGACGTACGCGACACCACCGCAGGTGTTCCGCACGCGAGCGACTCCAGTGCCGCCAGCCCGAATGTCTCGTGAGGCCCCGGAGCGACGGCGATGTCCGCCGACGCCAGCACCGTCGCTACCGTGTCCCGGCAGCCGATGAAGCCGGTGAACTCGACCGGCAGCCGCGCGGCCTGGCGCTGCAACCTGGGCCGCAGCGGCCCGTCACCCACGACGACCAGTCGCGCGTCGAGTCCGCCACTGCGCAGCGCGGCCAGTGCTTCGATGCTCCGCCACGGATGCTTCTCGATCGACAGCCGACCGCAGTGCACCAGGAGAATCTGATCGGCGCCAGCCCATTGCCGACGCATGGACACGGAGTGTCGGCGTGGATGGAACTGCTCGAGGTCGACACCCAGGGGCACGGTGAAAGCGTTCGGCGCCGCGATGCGGTCGAACTCCTCGCGCGCGAAGCCGGTTGTGCACACGACGGCGTCGTAGTTCGCTGCCGTGCGGCGGTTGGCGTAGTCGGCGACGCGACGCGCGAGACGCTCGGGCAACACCTGCCCGACGAGCCGGTCCAGTCTCTCGTGGCTGATCATCACGGTCGACACGCTGTGTCGCCTGCCCCAACCGCCCAGCGAGCGCAGCGTCAGACGGTCCGAAACTTCGAGCGCGTCGGGCGCCAGCGACTCCAGTACCGACGTCACCGGCCGTGGCAGCACGGCACGATAACCTCCGGTGAAGGGGATCTGCTTCGCAGGCAACGAGATTCGGACCACTCCGCTGGGCAGTTCGGTCCGCTGATCCTCGGGCCCTGGCACCACCAGGTACACCTCGTGGCCCGCGGCGCTGTATTCGGCCCCCAGGCGGTCGACCGCCGTACGCAGACCTCCCGAGCGTGGCCCGTAAAAATTGGCTACCTGGACTACGCGCATCCCTAGAGAAGACCCGGCTGCCATGTGATTGCGCCAACGGCACGGGGACGGTCAGGACAACAAGTGGTGAACAGGATCGTCAGGCAAGGTAACGCTGCACTCGGCGATGTCACGCTGCAGCGGGGTCACAAAGGCCGGTCTGCGCCGTGGAATAGTATTCGACGATGGCGACGCTGTTCGGTCAGGTAGCGAAGGTATTCAATGCACCGGTGACGTGGCTGGCGTCGGCTCCGGTGATCGGGCCGCTCGTAGGCAAGCAGATCGTGATGATCACTTACATCGGGCGAAAGTCCGGCCGAACCGTCACCACCCCGGTCGCGTACCGCCGCGCAGGCGACGAAGTGGTGATACCCGTTGGCCTTCCCGACGCCAAAAGTTGGTGGCGCAACTTCACCGGCGAAGGAGCCCCGATCACGCTGAAGTTCGACGCAGGCGACCGGCACGGTCGCGGCGTGACCACACGCGACGACCGCGGTCGCGTCTCGGTGCGGGTGGCACTTGATCCCGTCGGCTGAGCAGGCCCAGTACACAGATTCTGAAATCTGGTTGCTGCGTTGCACGACTGGTTGTGAGCTGTGACAAAATCCTTGGCAACGGCTCACGTCATCGACGCGACGGACAACTGGGTCCCGCCCGGGCTGGTCGACGTCCACACGACGACGTGGAAGGACAGGTCGCCCCCGAGCTGCAGGTGGTCGAATTGCTCGGTATCGCCATCGGGTTGGACCTGACATCGGCGGCCGACCGCACCGACGTTAGGGCTGCTGGTTTCCCCCGGAATCGACGTCACCTACGAGCATCAGCACTCATACCGGCAGTTGGTAGACGCGACGCGCATTGCCGTGCGCGATGAGATCGAGCACGCGCAGCGCGTCGGGCTCTGACCATTCACCTGCGTCGACAAAGCGCTGCAGCACATCACGAATGCCGTTGCGCCACAGCGCAGCTCCCAGGTAATGCAGCTCGGCCGGCCCAAACGCGTCAGACGAGTAGAGGATCTTGCGGAACGGGGCCAGCTCCAGCAGGCGCGCGATCATCGCGGCCGACCGCGCCCCGAGAAAGTTGATCGCCAGTCCCCCGTCGAGGTAGACGTGGTTGAAAGCCTGAGCGAGGTATCCGGCTTCGCGCTCGTAGGGATAGCAATGCAGCAGCATGATCGGGGTTTCTCCGGAGCCCCGCAGGAAGTCCAGCAGGTGCATCGGGTTGGTGCGGTGCAGATCGCAGTCCCGGTCGCCGAGCCCGACATGGAGTTGCAGCGGTTTGCCCAGTGCGAGGCCCTCGTGCAGCCCGAAACGCAACAGCGTGCGATCCGTCAGCCGCGTGCCGCCGTGGTCACGCCAGCGCGCCGCGGCCTCGACCACGTCGCGGGGTGCCGGCCGGGACAGGTCCCCCTCAAAGCCGCCGCGATACGCCAGGACGGACTTGGTGGCCACCGCGTCCGCCGCTCGTTCGCGCAGCACGGCCCGGAACGCATCGGCGTAATCGCCGGAGGTGCGGGCCGCTTGTTCGGCGACCTGCTCCAGGCGAACCACCTCGTGGGTGCGCCCGCCGGAGAATTGGGCAACCTGGTCCGGGTCGGCCACCCCGTGCGCGAACCCGGTGTCAATCAACCAGTCGCTGACGCCTGCTGCGGGCAACAACCGGTGCGCCAGCTGCTGCTCGGAGAATTCGCAGCGATGCTGCCAGTAGTCATCGGACTCAGCGTGTTTCGCCAAACCCAACACGGGCGCGCAATGCGCGCGCACCGCGAAGCCCAACTGGGTGTCGAACGGCGAGTCGAACGCGGCCACGGGTTCGGTGTTGGCTTCGTTGAGACCGCTCTCGAACCGGCCCCTGTCGCCTTCGACCAGCCAGCAACCGTGCACGTGGTGGTCGACAAGCGGGGTTTCGGCCGCGCGCTGGGCCAGCGCAGCCGAGCGCGCCGTGCCTGCCACGACTAGAGGCTCCAGGCCATCCGAAACTTCTCCGCGAGTTCCTCAGGGTCGAGTTCGCCGAAGTTCTCGTGCTCGTAGCGCCGGACGGCCAAGACCGTGTCGATCACCGGATCCCCGAGGATGGCGCGCAACGTCGTCGAACCGTCAAGGGCGGCAAGCACGTCGGACTGTGTGGCGGCCAGCGTGGCAATGCCTGCCTCGGCGCGCGCATCTCCGCTCATCGAGGTGGGATCAATCGTTACCTGCGGCGCCAGGATGGCGCCACCCTCGATGCCGTCGAGTGCCAGCCCCAGGATCGCCGCCGACGCGAGATAGGGGTTGGCTGACGGGTCGACGATCTTGACCTCCACGTTGGCCCCGTACGGATTCGACGCGCCGGCGCCCAGATACCGCACTGCCGCCTCCCGGTTCTCGGTGCCCCAGGTCGCGAAGGCCCCCGACCAGTGGCCTGGCAGCAGGCGCAGTCCCGACAGGATCGATCCGCCGAAAATGCCCTGCGACTGGGCGAGACCGTCCAGCAGCCCCGCGATGGCGCGGGCGCCATCGGGTGTCAATCCCGCGACCTCCGAGCCGCCGGAGAACAGCGGAATACCCGCGCGCGTGAGTGAGAAATGTTGATGCGCTCCAGATCCCACGCTGCCCGCGAACGGCACCGGGGACAGGCTGACGCGCAGACCATGGCGGCGGGCGACCCGGCTGACGATGATCCGCGCCAGGATCAGCTGGTCGGCGGCAGCGACGGGATCAGCGGGGCTCAAAGAGATCTCGAACTGATTCTGACCGTACTCGGGATGGAACTGCTCGATGGGCAGGCCGGATTCGGCTGCCGCGACCGTCACGTCACGGACGAAGTCCTCGCTCTCCAGGATGCCCGCCAGGCCGTACTGGGCCCACAGCGTTGACGGCAAGCGTGCACCGTCGGGGGCCACCAGGACGAATTCCATCTCGTGTCCGACCTGCGCCTCGAGTCCGTGATCGGAGAGTTTCGCCGCCACCCGCTGCAGCGTCCCGCGCGCACACGTCGCAATCGGCGCACCCTGCTGGTCGAAGAAAGACCCTGGGGCCCAGGCTAATCCGTTTCCGAGATGGTGCAATTGCCCGGGATCGATGCGTACTCGTTCGTCGCCGACGGCGGAGATGTCACCGGTGAACGCGATGCCCGCCTGATCGATCGCGAAGACATGCCAGACGGGGCTGGCGCCGAGGCCAGGGTCGATGAACGACTGGATCCGGCTCAGCGGCACAGTCTTGGCGTGGGTCAATCCAGCTGCGTTGACGACGGTTCCAACGACCGTGTGCACGCCAGCTGCTTCTAGCTCGTCGGCGTGCGACGTGAACGGATTCCGCATGGGTGCCATTGTGCCCCGCAGGGGCAGCGGCGACAGTGAGTGGTCGATCAGGCGCGGCGTGGCAGCGTCAGTGCGCACGCCTGGTGGCGCCGGGCGCCGTCTGACGACAACTTTCCTTACGCCTGGAACCTAGCCGTTGCGCCTACGCTGGTATGTCGTGGCGCGGTTGTTGCCGCTGTGCGGCCGCATGGATCAGGCTTCGGACCGGTGAAAGCCGGGCTCGCGAGCCGCCTGTCGTTGCCGTACCTCAGTGAGGCGACGCGCAGCCTGCTCGGTGTGCTGATCGTCGCAGTGATCGCCCTGCAGTGGGTGTCTCCCGGAGCAGCTCTTGCCGCAGGAGGCAGTGCGGCCATCGCCGGAGCGGTGGCGTTGCAGGACAGCCCGCACGGTCGCGCCCAGCTGGTGGTCGCGGTGTCCGTCGCCATGGGGTTCGCCGTCCTGTTCGGCATGTTGTCAGCACCGATCACGGTGGTCTTCGTCGTGATGGTGGCGCTGTGGTGCTTCGCCGCGGGGACGATGTGGGCAGTGGGCGCCAACGCGGGGTTAGTCGCCGCGGCGGCCAGCGCACTGCTGATCACCGCCACCCCCTCGGGCTCCGTGGGCGCCGCGTTCGAAGCCGCGGCGTTGGCGGTGGCAGGCGGCTTCGGCCAGGTGCTTCTGGTGGCGATCTGGCCACGGCGGCGGTGGCGAGCCCAACGCGACGCGCTGGCCCGCGCGTACAGGTCGGTGGCAGCCGACGCACGCCGACTGGTGGCCGACCCCGACGCCCAGTTCGACGCCGAACCGCTGATCTGGTTACGGAAGGCATTCACGCTCACCGAGCATCAGGCCAGGCGGCGGCCCGCGCCGTTCCGCGGTTACTACGGGCTCCCCGAGCGGGTCGCCATGACGCTGGCGACTTTACGGAAAGCCGAACGCGACGACAGCCACGTGCTGACAGCGGTGGCGTCATCGGCCGACATGCTGGACGCACTGGCCGTAGGAGGTCGGTCGGCACAGTTGGTAGTCGCTGCGGCGCTGCGCAACGTCGACGGCGCGGTGGCGTCCATGAAGGACAACGCCGCTGGGGTAGGGCAGCGGTTGTCGGCGCAGCTCCACGAGGCGTGCGCGCTGCGGTTCGGCGACTACCGGCCAGCCGGCGTCGAGGAGCTGCGCCGACCTGCGCCACACGAGGCCGTTGCACTCGCCATCGCGGCGGTGCGAAGCGAACTACATCGGGGATCGCCCCTGTTCCGACACGCCGTGCGCCTGGCAGGCGCTACGGCGATCGCAACCGCGCTGGCGCGCATCCTCGATATGCCACACGGCAATTGGATCGCTCTGACGGTGTTGATGGTGCTGCGGCCCGAGACCGCGCACACCTACACGAGGTGCGTGGCCAGAGTGGGCGGCAACCTGGTGGGCGTGGTTGCCGCCACGGCCATCACGCTGGCCTGGCACCCGACTGGGGTCGACGCCGCCGTGCTCGCAGTGCTATTCCTGGCGGTCGCCTACGCGATGAGCGGCACTAGCTACGTGGCGCTGAGTACCGCCCTGGCCGCAGCGATCATCTTCGTGCTCGATGTCCAGGCGACTGCCGATTTCGACGTCTTGAGCGACCGGGTGCTGGCCACCCTGCTTGGCGGCGTGCTGGCGGTGTTGGCGCACCTGCTGATCCCGGACCAGGCGATGGTACGTCTACGGCAACGGTCGGCCGAATTACTCAAGGCCGAAATCGATTACGCCGCAATGGTGATCGACGCCTATGTGCACGAGCTTGTGAACCGCTCGGACGCGCTGCGATCAGCGTGGCACCGGGCGGCACGAGCCAGGACTGCGTTCGAGGCGGCGTGCGGCGCGGTCCGCGTGGACAGCCGCGATGTGCGTCGCCGGTTGGCGCCGTACCGGGCCACCCTCAACGCCGTCACCGGAGTGTGCGCGGTGTTGGAGACGCATCTAGCCGGCCTACCGTCTCCTCAAGTGGATCGCCGGTTCGCCGTCGCGGTGGACGACTACGCCGAGGCGCTGCGGGGCGATCCACCCAGTGCGGGATATCTGTGGACGATCGATACCGCCCACCTGACGGAGACGGATCAGCAGTTGCGGGAGGCGGCGGGCCTGCTCGGACCGGATAATGCGGCGGAGCGGATCCTGGTGTCGCAGACCGCCACGATTACTCGTCACCTGCTCCGGATCGCTCCGGATTTCGCGGATCGATGACGTCTACTGTTCGCGGGCCCACCGCGGCACGATGAAGACGCCCTCGGCTTGCACGGTGATCCGGTTTTGCTGCCGCGGCGACAACGCGAGGTCAGGCGGGCGCCGGGCCGACGAGGATCTGCTGGATCAGCGGGCGGGTCCACTCGACCAGCTGGTCGTGGTCGAGGGCGGTGATCGCAGGATTGGCTAGCACGTACCGGCTGGTCGCCAGGCCGACGATCAGCGCACCGAGCAGACCGGCGCGCTCGATGGGGTGGTCCGGCGCCACTGCCATCGGTGCCGGAGCCACCTGCGTCGCGAAAACTCTTCGCATGGCGTCCGCAGCTGTCGGACTGGTCATCGCGGACCGAAGCAGCGCGAGGAAGGTGCTGTCGAACTCCCATACTGCGACGAAGCGCTGCAACAGCGCGTCGGCGAGGCGGTCCGGGGCGACGGCGATCAAATCAGATAGCTCGATGGAGAAGTCGGCCGCGGCGGCGAACAGGTCCTGCTTACTACCAAAATAACGGATCACCAGTGCGGCGTCGACACCCACGTCCCCGGCGACAGCGCGGAGCGTCGTGCGCTCGTATCCGTCCGAGCCGAAGCGTTGACGCGCCGCCGCCAGGATGTCGGCCCTGGTCTCTGCGGCGTTTCGCGCGCGCGGCGTGGACATCCACGCATCGTATGGGAGGCCGGTCGAGGGGCGCTGCACAACGTCGCGGTGCCGGCTGGCCAACCCGAACTGCGTGGAGCAGACCCGCATCCGCCCGTCGTCTCGCTGACCAGTCGGCCTGGCTGCTCGTCCGGCCGGACGGGGACCTGGTTACGGCAGGTACCGCGCGGGACGGATCGCAGTTGGTTTGCTGGCTGGACGCCTGGTTGGGAGCGCCACCCGTCGGCTGACGCCCAGATTCGTCCACTCACCCGGCGCGGCGGGCGCACATCCCTACAATTGTCGACAATCAACCGGTCGATTGAAGGGATGAGAAGGCAACCGCATGGCTGCGCCCAGGCACGACACCCCCAGCCTTGCGCTGCCGGCGACGCTCGTCGAGGTCGCCGGTCACCGGTTGCGCGACGCCATCCTTAGCGGCGCACTCAAGCCGGGCGAGAAGATCGTCGAAGAACAGCTCTGTGCCGACCTGGGCATCAGCCGCGCACCTCTGCGCGAGGCACTGCGCCTGCTGGCACAGCAGGGATTGGTGGAACATCTGCCGCGCCGCGGCTCACGGGTGGCCGAGTGGTCGCCGCGCGACATCCTGCAGTTGTTCGAGCTGCGGCATGTGCTGGAGCGCCACGCCGTAGAAACCGCGCTGCCGCTGAGCGATCCTCAAACCGGGCTTTCCACTGTGCGTCTCGCACTGGAGAGCATGCGGTCGGCCGCCGACGAACTGGACCGCGACGACGCCCACCGGGCCTTCCACGCCGCCGTCGTGGGTCTGGCCGACAACCGCCAGCTGAATATCGCGCTGGAGCCGATCCTGCTCAAGTTGCAGCTGCCGATGGCGGTCAACCTACGCGAGGAGGCTCGCAGCCGACGTGCCAGCGACGGTATGGCCCGTCATGAGGGCATCCTGGACGCACTGGAGACCAACGACCCGGTGATCGTGGTCGGCGCACTCCGAAATCACGGCCACCTGGATTATTTGGGCATCGAGCGGCAGAGCTAACACGATCGACACATAGCCGTACCGTCCCGGATACGATTCTGTCGACAATCGACAGGTATGCCACCTAACGCCGGCGTCACCGGCCCATCCATCGGCCCCTCCGTGGCCGAGATCCTCCACTCCCACGCCAGTGGCACCGGCTCGCCCACCAAGACGGCCGCGCGGGTGGCCGACGCGATCGCCGCACGCGGCGACGACGGCACCTGGCTATCCACGGTGCCACGCGATGAACTGATCGCGGCCGCGCGGGAGATCGAGAACCGTCCCGGCGCGCGGACCCTGCCGCTGTACGGAATTCCGTTCGGCGTCAAGGACAGCATCGACGTCGCTGGGGTGCCCACCACGCTGTCCTGTCCCGATTACTCCTACATCGCCGACGCCACAGCTCCCGTGGTGCAACGGCTGCTCGATGCGGGGGCGCTGTACGTCGGTAAGACCAACCTCGACCAGTTCGCCACTGGACTCAATGGCACCCGGACTCCCTACACCGTGCCGCGCAGCGTTTACGGCGGCGAGATGATCTCCGGCGGTTCCAGCTCCGGCTCGGCGCTCGCGGTGGCGCTCGGGCAGGTGCCGTTCGCGGTCGCCACCGACACCGCGGGCTCCGGCCGGGTGCCCGCTGCGCTGAACGGGGTGGTCGGGTTCAAACCATCCCGCGGAATGATCAGCACCGTCGGCCTGGTGCCCGCATGCAAATCGCTGGACTGCATCACCTTGATGGCCGGATGCATCGACGACGTCGACCGGGCTTTCGACGTGATCGCCGCGCGGGACGACGACGACGCCTGGTCGCGTGATCGCGGAGCCCGCTACGACGGCATGCCCATTCGGGTGGGCTTCCCGGCCGTCGACGAGCTCGAGTTCTTCGGTGACGACGAGATGCGTGCGGCACATCTGGCGTTCCGCGAACGCCTCGCCAAAGACGTCGTCGTGGTGGACGTTTCGCTCGAATTGTTTCTGGCCGCAGGCGAACTGCTGTACCAGGGGCCGTGGGTGGCTGAGCGTCTCGTGGTGTTCGGCGACTTCCTGGCGAGCAAGCCGGATTCCATCTTCCCCGTGGTGCGCGACATCCTGTGCAGTGGCGAGAAGTACACCGCAGTAGACGCTTTCACGGCCCTGCAACGGCTGCAGGAGCTGCGCGCACAGGTCGGCCGACTGTGGCGCGACATGGACATCATGGTGGTGCCCACCATCGGCACCACGTTCACCGTCGACGAGGTGTTGGCCGCGCCCATCGAGACCAACACCAAAATCGGCCACTACACCCACTTCGGCAATCTGCTCGACCTGCTGGGGGTCGCGATTCCGCTGGGCACCACACCCAGCGGGCGCCCCTACAGCGCCACACTGCTCGGAAACGCCTTGTCCGACGACACCGCACTTGCACTTGCCGCCCAGATTCTCGACGAACCCCGTGAAATCACCATGGCCCCAACACTGTCCACAACTTCCGAGGAGCACGTATGACAGTCGAAGTCCCCGCACAGCCCGGTCCGTTCAACCTGAAGCCAGGCAAGACGGCCCTGATCATCATCGACATGCAGCGAGACTTCGTGCTGCCCGGCGGATTCGGGGAAAGCCTGGGCAACGATGTCGACCAACTACTCAAGGTCATCCCGCCGCTGGCAGCCCTTCTCGAGGCTGCACGCGAGGCGGGAATCATGGTGATCCACACCCGTGAGGGGCATGAGCCCGACCTCTCGGACTGCCCACCCGCCAAACTGACCCGCGGCGCACCGTCCAAACGCATCGGCGATCCCGGCAAATACGGCCGTATCCTGATCCGCGGCGAGTACGGCCACGACATCCTCGACGAGTTGGCTCCGATCGAGGGCGAGATCGTCATCGACAAGCCGGGCAAGGGCGCGTTCTACGCCACTCCCCTGCAGGAGATCCTGACCGAAGCCGGCATCACCCAGTTGCTGATGACGGGCGTCACCACCGAGGTGTGCGTGCACACCACCACGCGCGAGGCCAACGACCGCGGTTACGAATGCCTCGTCGTATCCGACGGTGTCGGTTCATATTTCCCCGAGTTCCAACGCGTTGGCCTGGAGATGATCGCCGCCCAGGGCGGCATCTTCGGCTGGGTTGCTGACACCGCCGCCATCATCCCCGCACTGCAGCAGCTCTCCTCCCCCGTCGAAACCGCTTAGCCGAATCCGCATAGGAGCAATCACCATGACCACTGACATCACCAAACAGAATCCTCCGGCCGACCCTCCGGACGAAAGACCCGCACTGAGAGTCCCGTGGTGGACGCGAGGCGATCTGAATGCCTTCTTCGGCCTCGGGTTCAACATCCTGGTCAACGTGCTGACGCTGACGACGTTGATGCTGTTCGTCATCAACGTCCCGCCCGCGGACGTCCTCGGCACCGTGCTCCCGGCGCTCGGCGTCGCGCTCATCCTGGGCAACCTCTACTACACGTTCCTGGCACGACGGTTGGCGCGCAAGGAGAATCGCACCGACGTCACCGCTCTGCCCTACGGGCCGAGCGTGCCGCACATGTTCATCGTGATCTTCGTCGTGATGTTGCCGGTGTATCTGAACACAAACGACGCGGTGGCGGCCTGGACCGCAGGTCTGGCGTGGGCGTTCATGATCGGCATCATCGTGATGATCGGCGCGTTCGTCGGCCCGTACATCCGCAAGCTGACACCCCGCGCCGCGATGCTCGGCACGCTGGCAGGCATCTCGATCACCTTCATCTCGATGCGACCCGCGGCACAGATGTGGGAGGTCGCCTGGATCGGTCTGCCCGTGCTGGCCATCATCCTGATCGGGTTCTTCACCGACATGAAGCTGCCCGGCAACATCCCGGTCGGCCTGGCGGCACTGCTGGTCGGTACCGCGATCGGCTGGATCGGCGGCTACATGTCGGCTCCCGATGTCAGCGCTGCGGTCAGCGACATCGCCATCGGCATCCCCGATCTGCGAGTGGACATGCTCTTGAGCGGCCTGTCTGACCTGGCTCCGCTGTTGGGCACTGCAATTCCCTTGGGTGTCTACAACTTCACCGAGGCGATGAGTAACGTCGAAAGCGCCGCGGCTGCAGGCGACAACTACAACCTCCGCAGCGTGCTGCTGGCTGACGGTGCCGGTGCGTGCATCGGCGCGGCGTTCGGTTCGCCGTTCCCACCCGCGGTCTACATCGGGCATCCCGGCTGGAAGGACGCGGGCGGACGCGCCAGCTACTCACTCGCCAGCGGTGTGGTGATTGGAATCCTCTGTTTCCTCGGCCTTTTCGGCGTCATCGGGGCTTTGCTACCAGTCCCGGCGATCGTGCCGATCCTGCTGTACATCGGCCTGCTGATCGGCGCGCAGGCTTTCCAGGCGGTGCCGCGCATCCATGCAGTCGCGGTGGTCGCTGCACTGTTGCCCAACCTGGCGCAGTGGGCACACGGCCTGATCGACAACGCTGTCCTCGCCGCGGGTGCGATGCCAGGCGAGGTGACCGCCGAAGCGTTCAACTCCAACGGCATCATCTATGAAGGCCTGAAGACTCTCGGCGAAGGCGCGGTGCTCGGCGGCCTGATCCTCGGCACCATGGTGACGTTCATCCTGGACAAGAAGTTCCTGTACGCCGCCATCGCCTCGGCGGTCGGCGCGGTGCTGTCCTTCATCGGACTCATCCACGCTCCCGCCGTGGCGTGGGCGGCCAATCCCGAAGTGGCACTGGGCTACCTGATGTTCGGCATTGTCTGCGTCGGCTATTACTTCCTACCCGGAGGCAAGGAATCCATCGAGGCCGACGAGTCAGACGTCATCCACGAGGGTTAGTCCGGGTTAGTTAGTCCGGCACAACGGCCACCTCGGTCGCGGGTGCCAGCACCACGTACATAGGACGCCACGGGTCGGTGCCCACCAGGTCCCACTGGTGGCCCGACCCTTGGTGTCCTCGGCAAGTAACACATCGCCGGGGCCCAGGCTGAACCGATCGTCATTGCGGCCTGGCAAGGACTCCAGACGCCCCGGGTGACATGGCTGTCGCCGTCCACAACCGGACACACCGGATCATGGCTGCTTCCTAATCGGCGGTTACGCTGGCGGTTGCACTGACCTCACTGTCTGGGCGGTCCCGCCACGTCGCCCACAGTTCGCGCGGCATTCGCCAGAGTCGCCGCCACATGGGAGGCCGGTCGCTGTCGTTGTCCTGCTCACCGACGTCCATCTCCACGCCCTTGTACACCTCCAGGTACACGCTGATCGTCGTCACGATGACGATCATCAGTACCGGTCCGATCACGATGCCCGCGAAGCCGAACATCGCGAGACCCGAGAACACCGCCAACAGCATCAGCGCCTGATCGAGGCGGGCCTGCCTGGGGACCAAGATGGGCCGCAACACATTGTCGATGTTCGTCGTGATGACGAGATGGAACACGATGACGAAGACGCCGCCGAAGACATTGCCGAACAAGATCATTCCGATGCCGAGCGGGATCGTCACGATACCGCTGCCCAGGGGGATGACCGACAGCGCACTCAAGAAGATCGCGAAGACGAAGAACCCGTCGTGCAGTCCCGCGATGTAGATGGAGATGGCGCCCGCGATGCCCTGCGCTAGCGCGATGACGAACTGTCCCTTGACGGTGGCCTTGACCATGGCCCCCATCTTCGCCAGGTACAGGTCGGTGATCTCCTCGCCCAAGGGGTTGAGTTGGCGGATCAGTTCGCGCACCTGTTCTCCTTTGACCATCAGTGAGATGAACACGTACAGAAAGATGACGGCGGCGGTGACCATCGCGAAGATGCCGCCGAGGGACCCCTGGACCAGATGCAGTGCCCACTCCCCGACCGCTTGCGCGGCTTTGGACATCGTGGAGCGCAGCGTGTCAGGGTTCAGATTCATGTCGAGAAACGGCACCCTCGCCAGCAACTCGTTGACGTAATCCAGTGTGCGGTTCCCGAGTGCACCCAGATCGGTCTTGGCCACCCAGACCGACACGTAGGCGATCAACTGGCTGGTCTGCACGACCGCGAGCAGCACCAGCAGGGCCACTGGAACAATCACCGCCAGCAGCGCGATGAGCACAGTCGCGGTGGCCGCCAGTGCGGTGCCCATCCGCGCGGTGAACCGACGGTACATCGGGGCGAACAGGTATGCCGTGATCGCCGCGACGATGATGAGGATGAGATAGCGCTTGAGGAAGTACGCACCGAACACCACCGCGATGACCGTCACGATGGCCAGTGCCCGCTTCTGCGTGACGCTGAGATCCCCGGTCATGTCGGGGATGCTACGGGGCGACATCATTTATCGTGCTGCCATGACTGTCTCCGCTGATCCGCATCAGCCCTACTACGACCGATCCGCACCTCGCGATCGCACGCTGGGGTATCGCGTATGCCATTGGGCCCAACTACAACAAGGCGTGGGAGGCGTTCGATCCGGTCGACCTAGCCGGATCGCTGGCGCGGGCCCGGATGGAACTCCAGTTGGCCGCGGACAACCGTGCCAGTCCCGTCGAACAGGGCTTGATCGCGGCGTTGTCGGCCCGGTTCCCCACCGATGACCCGACCGACACCGACGCCCTGGTCGCCGGTCATGGCGGGTATGCCGACGCGATGGTGGAGTTGGCCGTCGCCTATCCCGACGACCTCGACGTCCAGGCGCTCGCCGCCGACGGCCGACTGCTGGAGGCGTTCGTTCCGTTGCGGATCCACGTGCTGGTGCGGTTCGGACGGTGGGACGAACTGATCGCCGAGCCGCTACCGACCTGTCCGCAGCTGTACAGCGCCACGACGGCGATGAACCACTACGGGCGCTGCGTGGCGCACACGGCGAAAGGTCACCTGGCGCAAGCGCGTTCCGAGCGAGAAGCTTTCGCAGCCGCGTATGTCGCTGGGCCCGATACCCGCTACCTGTTCAACAACACCAGCCGCGACATCCTGGCCGTCGCCGAAGCGATGCTCGACGGTGCGATCGCCTATCGATCAGGCGATTACGAGGGAGCATTCGCTGCTCTTCGTGGCGCAGCAGCTGGACCCGCATCGTCCAGCCCTGCGACCAACTCGGCGCAGGTCTGCGTCAGCCAAGGCGGTCACGGTGGCCCAACGCTGGCCACCGCCGGTGTGACGGATCAGCTGCCCGACGTTCCGGCCAAAGCGGGACGGCACAGGGACGGCCGAAGCTCGAGGACGATATATCCAGACAGACTAGGTTCGTCCCCTGATGTCTTCGGAGGACGCCGCCGCGCCGCGTCGAAAAAGTCGTAGACTCACGCCCTGTGGCTCTGACCGAGGCTGACGTCACGTGGCTACGCCGATGCGTCGAGTTGGCGCGGCAGACTCTGGGGGCGGGTGGCGAACCCTTCGGGTCGGTCCTGGTGGCGTGCCGACTGGGTGCCTCGCCGTCGCCAGTCGCGCCGCTGCCGATCAATACCGTCGCGCCGTCGCGCCCTAACGTCGTCGTCGACGGGCCCGCACCCGAGCTTGAAGAGGAGATGAAGGCGTTGTACGCGATGAGGTTTCGGCCGTGAGCAACGACTGGGTGAACCATACGATCTGGTGGCAGATCTACCCGCTGGGCTTCGTCGGCGCGTTTCCCGCCAATCCGGATGCCCCGGCCGAAGAGCACCGGTTACGCCGGATCGTCGCCTGGCTGGACCATGCGATCGAACTCGGCGCATCCGGCCTGGCACTCGGACCGGTGTTCGCCTCGCGCACCCACGGCTACGACACCACCGATTACTTCCGAATCGACCCGCGTCTTGGCGATGACGCCGACTTCGACTTCGTGGTCTCTGAGGCGCACCGCCGCGGCTTACGCGTGCTGCTCGACGGCGTATTCAACCATGTCGGTGCTGACTTCACCCGTTATCAGGAAGCACTTTCCAGCGGACCCGAACACCCTGCGTCGTCGTGGTTTCACAGGCGGGGCAACAAATTTCGCAGCTTCGAAGGACATGACGAACTCGTCACGTTGAACCATGGCAACCCTGCGGTGATCGCCTACGTCGCCGAGGTGATGAACCACTGGCTCGGCCGCGGCGCCGACGGGTGGCGGCTGGATGCTGCGTACGCAGTGCCGCCACGGTTCTGGGCGGACGTATTGCCTCGTGTGCGGTCGTCGCATCCCAACGCCTGGTTCGTCGCCGAGGTCATCCACGGCGACTATCCACGGCAGGTGGACACGGCGACGTTCGATTCCGTCACCCAGTACGAGCTGTGGAAAGCGATCTGGAGCAGCCTCAACGACGAGAACTTCCACGAACTCGACTGGGCGCTGCGACGACACAACGAGTTCGTCGCATCGTTCGTCCCGCTCACCTTCATTGGCAATCACGACGTCACCCGGATCGCCAGCCGCCTGGAGAACCCCGATCACGTCGCACTGGCGATGGTGCTGCTGTTCACCGTGGGCGGTGCTCCCAGCGTGTACGCGGGCGACGAATTCGCCGGTCGTGCCGTCAAGGAGGACCGGGCCGGGGGTGATGACGCTGTGCGACCTGAATTCGGCTCTCCCCCAACCGACCTCGATCACGAAGCCGAAGGAATATTCCGGCTGTATCAGCATCTGATCGGGCTGCGGCGGCGCCACCCCTGGCTGGTTGACGCGACGACGGCGGCTTTGTTGGTTGACAACGCCCGCTACGTGTACGCAGCCCACAGCGGCCGCGACACGCTGATCGCGGCGCTCAACCTCAGCGACGAACCGATGCCGGTCGTCGCCGCTGAGCTAGGTTACGACCGTTTCCTCATCGTGGGGGGTACTGGCGCGCCCGCCGAATCCGTCGTCGACGAGGCCGTCGCGGCTGCCCACGGCTGGCTCATCCTGGAGCCGGCATGAGTCGTGGAGTCAGCGCCCTTGGGGAGGTACCTTCGAACCGATTTCACGAAGTGCTTCTGCACGGTCAGCGGACCTTGGTCGCCGCCGTAGAACTTGTCCAGCACGGGATGAAATCGGGACAGGTCGGGGGCCTCGGACATAACTCCACGATAGGATTTCGCTCTGATGACGACGCCCACAGCCACCGCGCTGCACGTCGAGCCGGGCGCTGCCCCTGCCCACCTACGATTGGGCAGGACCCTGTTCTCGCGTGTCAGTATCCAGTCGAAACTGCTCGTCATGCTGCTGGTGACCAGCATCCTGTCGGCCGCGGTGGTCGGGTTCATCGGTTATCAGTCGGGACGCAGTTCGCTGCGCGAATCGGTATTCGACCGGCTCACCGAGATCCGGCAAGCCCAGACCAGGGAATTGCAGGGGCAGTTCAACGACCTGCAGAATTCGCTCGTCATCTACTCGCGCGGCTCGACCGCCACCCAGGCGATCCAGGCGTTCACCAACGGTTTCAACGAGTTGGCCAGCGCGCCCGTGTCGCCCGAGCAGCAGCAGTCGATCGAGGACTACTACACCGACCAGTTCCAGCCATCCGAGCAGCAGCAGAGCGGAACCGAGATCGACGTCGCATCCGTGTTACCGACGTCCAATGCGCAGCGCTACCTGCAAACCCGCTACACCATTGCGTACACCGACTGGAACGACGCCATCGCGAACGACGACGCAGGCGACGGCAGCGCGTGGTCGGCGGCCAACGCGCGGTACAACGATTTCTTCCGTGAGATCGTTACGCGCTTCGAGTACGAAGACGCGCTGCTGCTCGATACCGCCGGAAACGTCGTCTACACCGCGTACAAGGGCGTAGACCTCGGTACGAATATCCTGACCGGCCCGTACAAGGGAAGCGAACTCACCCAGGCCTACATCGACACCGTCGACTCCAACGCAGTCGACTATGTCGGGGTCACCGATTTCGGCGACTACCTGCCCGCCGACGAACCCACCGCCTGGTTCATCTCGCCCGTCGGAACCCAGGGGCGCGTCGAAGGTGTACTGGCGCTGCAGTTCCCGATCTCGAAGATCAACCGGCTGATGACGATGGACCAGCGCTGGCAGGAGTCCGGCATGGGCGCCACCGGTGAGACGATCCTCGCCGGGCCGGACGGGCTGATGCGCTCTGATTCGCGACTGTTCCTGACCGACCCCGAGGCATACCAGCGCGACGCGGTGCAAGCCGGAACCCCGCCCGACGTCGTCGAGACCGCGATTCAACAGGGTGGGACCACGCTGGTGCAACCGGTCCTCAGCTCTGCCAACGACCTCGCTCAGCGAGGTGAGCGCGGGACTTTGATCGCCCGCGACTACCTGGGACAGGAAGCCCTGCAGGCGTACGGGCCCGTAGACCTCCCCGGACTGCATTGGACGGTGATCGCCAAGATCAACACCGAGGAGGCGTTCAAACCGGTTTCGGTGTTCACCCGCAAGCTCGTGCTGTCCACCGTGGCCATGATCTTCGTCGTCTGCGTCGCCGCGATGCTGTTGGCCAGGTTCTTCGTCCGGCCCATCCGGCGGCTGGAGGCTGGCGCACAGCAGATCAGTGCCGGCGACTACGGCGTCAACCTACCGGTCATGTCACGCGACGAATTCGGAGATCTGACAGTCGCTTTCAACGATATGAGCCGCAATCTCAACATCAAGGAGGACCTGCTCAGCGAGCAGCGCAGCGAGAACAACCGGTTGCTGTTGTCGGTGATGCCGGAGGCGGTGGCCGCCCGCTACCGCGAAGGCGAGGAGAACATCGCCCTCGACCATCAGGACGTGACCGTGATCTTCGCCGACATCGTCGGCCTCGACGAGCTGTCGTCGTCGATGACGGCCGACGAATCGCTGTCGAACGTCAACCGGTTGGTGCGCCAGTTCGACGCCGCGGCGGAAAATCTGGGCATCGAGCAGGTGCGCACCCTGCACAACGGCTACCTGGCCAGCTGCGGCCTGAACATCCCCCGAATCGACAACGTCAGGCGCACAGTCGATTTCGCGATCGAGATGCAGCGGATCATCGACATGTACAACGGCGAGACCGGCAACGACCTGAAACTGCGCGCCGGAATCGACACGGGCACGGTCACCAGCGGTCTGATCGGACGCTCGAGCCTCGCCTACGACATGTGGGGCGCCGCGGTGAATCTGGCCTATCAGGTGCAGAGCGGTACGTCGCAGCCCGGCGTCTACGTCAGCTCAACCGTCTACGACGTGATGCGCGACAGCACCCAGTTCACCTCAGCAGGCGACATCAGCGTCGACGGTGCACCCCAACCGGTCTGGCGACTGACCGAGCTTCCCTGATGGCCGACATCCTGGGAGCGCCGTGGTTCTACTGGGCCATCGGCGTCGCGATCGGTTTGCCGATCCTGTTGGTGATCCTCACCGAGATCCACCACGCGCTGATCCGGCGCGGGAACAGGTTGGCCAGTGCCGTTGCACTGTTGCGCAACTACATTCTGCCGCTGGGCGCATTGCTGCTACTGCTCGTCAAGGCCACCGAAATCTCGGCCAATGCGACGCCGGTCCGGATCATCGGAACGGTGCTGGGGTTCGTCGTGCTGGTCCTGGTGCTCTCCGGTCTCAACGCCACCTTGTTCCAAGGTGCGCCGGAAGGCTCCTGGCGCAAGCGCATTCCGTCGATCTTCCTGGACGTCGCCCGGTTCATCGTGATCGCGATCGGGCTGGCTTTCATCTTCTCCTACGTATGGGGCGCCAACGTCGGCAGCCTCATCACCGCCCTCGGTGTCTCGTCGATCGTCCTTGGCCTTGCCCTGCAGAACGCGGTGGGCTCGATCGTTTCCGGTCTGCTGGTGCTGTTCGAGCAGCCGTTCCAGCTCGGCGACTGGCTCGACACCCCGTCAGCCCGCGGTCGCGTGGTCGAGGTCAACTGGCGGGCCACCCACATCGACACCGGCGGCGGGCTGCAGATCATCCCGAACTCGATGCTGGCCGCGGCGTCGTTCACCAATCTCAGCCGCCCACCCGGTGCGCATTCCATCGACGTCGAAACGGCGTTCGCGCTCGGCGATCCACCCGACGACGTCTGCCAGGTTCTCAACCGGGTGGCCACCAAACTGCCCCACCTCCGTGCCGCCTCGGTGCCGATAACGGTCCCCGTGGGCGGTACCGTATACAAGACCTCAATCCCGCTGCGCTCACCGGCCGATGACCACGCCACCCGCGCGACGTTCCTGCGATGGGTCTGGTATGCCTCCCGACGGGCAGGCCTGCACCTGGATGACAGCGACGAGGAGTTCAGCTCCGATGAGCGGGTCGAGACGTCGCTGCGCATCATCGCGCCAACGCTGAGGCTCACCGCGGAAGAACAGCAGCGCCTGCTCCCCAACGCATCGATCACGCGGTACGGCGCCAACGAAGTGATCCAGCATCCGGGCGAGGTGCCCAAACGGATGCTGTTCGTCGTCAACGGCCGTGTGCGGCTGACTATCACCAGCACTGACGGCTCCATCATCCCCGTCCGCATGCTGAACGTAGGCGACTTCCTGGGCCAGACCACGTTGACCCGCGAACCGGTCATTGCCGGCGCCTACGCCGTCGACGAAGTGACGGTGGTGCAGATCGACCGCGTGCACATCGAGGAGTTGGTGTTGCAGAAGCCGCTGCTGCTCCAGGAGATCGGTCGTGCGATCGAGGACCGCCGAGGCGACGTGCGCCGGGTCCTGGCAACGATCGCCAACTGACTCGAAGCACAGGGAGCGATTCCTCTGAGAGCGAAGCACTGCTCACTCCTGGAACAAACCCACGCCCACCAAGGTTGAGCGCATCAGGCTGAACTTTGGAGGATTGATGCCTGAGTCAACAACAGAGTCGCGTGCTGTGCCCGTCCTATTCCTGAGCAACGCTATTGTCCTGCCGGGCATGGTGGTGCCGATCGAACTCGACGACGCGGCACGCGTCGCGGTCGATGCCGCCCAAGCAAGCCAATCCGGAAAGCTCCTGATCGCGCCGAGGCTCGACGACCGCTACCCCACCTACGGCGTAATCGCGTCGATCGTGCAGGTGGGTCGGGTCGCAGGCGGCGGACCCGCCGCGGTGGTCCGCGGTGAGCGTCGCGCCCACATCGGTTCCGGCACCTCCGGACCGGGCGCTGCCCTGTGGGTCTTGGTCGATGAGGTCGCGGAATCGAATTCCACCGACGCCACCCTGGCGCTGGCGGCCGAGTACAAGAAGCTGCTGCTGGCGATGCTGCAGCGGCGCGAAGCGTGGCAGATCGTCGATGTGGTGAACAAGATCAGCGACCCGTCGGCATTGGCCGACACCGCTGGCTACGCCTCGTATCTGTCTGACGTGCAGAAGCGTCAGCTCCTCGAGACCGAGGACGTGGGCGATCGGCTGCGCGTGCTGATCGATTGGACTAGCGAGCACTTGGCCGAGGTCGAGGTCAACGACAAGATCGCAGACGACGTCCGCTCCGGGATGGAGAAGACGCAGAAGGAGTTCCTGCTGCGTCAACAGCTCGCGGCCATCCGCAAGGAACTCGGAGAGGGCGAACCCGAAGGTTCTGACGATTACCGGGCGCGGGTCGAAGCCGCCGACCTTCCCGAGAAGGTGCGGGAAGCGGCGCTGCGTGAGGTCGGCAAGCTGGAACGCAGCAGCGAGCAGAGTCCCGAAGGTGGCTGGATCCGCACCTGGCTCGACACCGTGTTGGATCTGCCGTGGGACGTGACCACTGTGGACTTGTCCGACCTCGCGGCGGCACGCGAGATTCTGGACGCCGATCACCATGGTCTCGATGACGTCAAGGACCGCATTGTCGAGTACCTGGCCGTCCGAGCCCGTCGCGCGCAGCGCGGCATGGCTGTGGTCGGTGGCCGTGGCTCCGGCGCCGTGATGGTGCTGGCGGGCCCTCCCGGCGTCGGCAAGACCTCTCTGGGCGAGTCCGTGGCCAGGGCGCTGGGCCGCAAGTTCGTCCGCGTCGCCCTCGGCGGCGTCCGCGACGAAGCGGAGATCCGTGGCCACCGCCGCACTTATGTCGGCGCGTTGCCCGGCCGCATCGTGCGGGCCATCGGCGAGGCGGGGTCGATGAATCCCGTTGTGCTGCTTGATGAGATCGACAAGGTGGGCTCGGACTACCGCGGTGATCCGTCGGCGGCACTGCTGGAGGTGCTCGACCCCGCACAGAACCACACATTCCGCGATCACTATCTTGATCTGGACCTCGACCTGTCCGACGTCGTGTTCCTGGCGACGGCCAACGTCATCGAGAACATCCCGTCGGCGTTGCTGGACCGGATGGAGCTGGTCCAGATCGACGGGTACACCGAGGACGACAAGGTGGCCATCGCCCGCGACTACCTGCTGCCACGGCAGGCCGAGCGTGCCGCGCTGACCGCAGACGAGGTGACTGTCACCGACGCGGCGCTGCGCAAGATCGCCGCGGACTACACCCGGGAGCCGGGTGTGCGTCAGTTCGAGCGACTACTGGCCAAAGCGTTGCGCAAGGTGACGACCAGGCTCGCGGCGTCCTCCGAACCGGTGACCGTCGACGAGCCTGATCTGGTCGACTATCTGGGTCGACCCCGGTTCACCCCGGAATCGCAGGAGCGCACCGCTGTGCCTGGCGTGGCGACCGGGCTGGCGGTCACCGGCCTCGGCGGCGACGTGCTGTTCATCGAGGCAGGCTCGACCGACGGCGAGGCCGGTCTGCAGTTGACGGGCCAGCTTGGCGAGGTGATGAAAGAGTCGGCGCAGATCGCGCTCTCCTATGTGCGGGCGCACGCCGGGCAGTTGGGCGTCGACCCGAGGGCGCTGGACCGCAAGATCCACGTGCACGTGCCTGCGGGCGCCGTACCCAAGGACGGTCCGTCGGCCGGCGTCACGATGGTCACGGCGCTGGTGTCGATGGCCACGGGACGGCAGGTGCGCGGCGATGTCGGTATGACCGGCGAGGTGACGCTCAACGGTCGGGTACTGCCCATCGGTGGGATCAAGCAGAAGTTGCTGGCCGCGCAGCGGGCAGGGCTGAAAACCGTGTTCATCCCGCAGCGCAACGAGCCCGACCTCGACGACGTGCCCGCCGAAGTGCTGGCGGAGTTGGAGGTCAAGCCGATGACCGATGTGGCCGAGATCGTCGCGCAGGCACTGGAGCCTTCCGTCGGAAGCGCGACAGCAGCCGCATAGTCGAGCTCGAAAGTCACGCCAGTGTGGCGCCGTGATACGGATGTCGCATTGGCGTGACTTTCGGCATGAGTTGACGACACAGAAGGAGAGGGCGATGCCCCAGCCCGGACAACCGCTGACAAAGCTCGGCTTCCTGACGATCGGGAGATTCGACGCCGACGATCCGAGGCCCGGTATCGAGGAGACCCTCGGGGTCATCGAACAGGCTGAGGAACTCGGCTTCGACAGTGTGTGGCTGCGCTGCAGGCATTTGCAGCCGGGGATTTCGTCGCCGGTGGCGATCATGGCTGCGGCGTCACAGCGGACCACCCGCATCGAGTTGGGTACCGCGGTGATCCCCCTGGGTTTGGAGAACCCGTTCCGCCTCGCCGAGGATCTGGCCACCGTCGACATTCTGTCCGGAGGACGGGTCAACCCCGGAGTGTCCGTCGGCACGCCGATGCTCTATGACCATTTCAAGCAGTCGCTGTACCCGGATTCCTTTGACGTTGAAGACTTCTCGAAGGAACGTGTGCTGCGTCTGCAACGTTACCTGCGCGGTGAGCCGGTGAGCGATTTCGCCGGGGTGGTGGGCATCGAGCAGTTCACCAACCGCATCCAGCCGCACTCCCCCGGGCTGGCCGACCGGCTCTGGTACGGCGGCGGGCTGTCATCGGCCATCTGGGCCGGCCAGCAGGGTCTCAACTATCTGACCAGCTCGGTGGTGAGCATCGAGGGCACCGAGTCCCGTGATTTCGCCACCATCCAGGCAGAGCACATCGACGCGTACCGCGCACATCACCCG
The DNA here is from genome assembly GCA_051306175.1 of Mycobacterium sp. GTDB lineage: Bacteria > Actinomycetota > Actinomycetes > Mycobacteriales > Mycobacteriaceae > Mycobacterium. The sequence goes on from JBPPMS010000030.1 coordinate 24,695, forward strand.
GACCCTGAGAAGGCTCGCGTGTCACAGGGTTTGGTGGTGATACCGACCGACTCGGCGACGCCGGACCAGATCGAGCGGTACCGCAGCTACGCCGCCAGCCGTTACGGACGGACCACCACCCCGCAGGGCCCGCGCGGCATGCTGTTCTCCCCCGACTACGTCGGCACCTCCGATGAACTGGCCGAGCAGCTCTACGCACACGCCGGGTTCCAGCGCGCCTCCGAGATCGCGTTCGCGCTGCCGTTCACGTTTGCCCCGGAGGACTACGAGCAGATCATCACCGATCTGGCGAGACAACTGGGACCGAGGCTGGACTGGAGTCCGGCGAACTAACCAGGCGCGACGCCACCGGATCGACGGCGCGCAGCCACAGCGGGGTCGCGACGACCGATCACCATCCGGATTCCCGCGATGCCCCCGCAGCCTGCGATCTGGCCGTCGAATCTCAACCGATCGTCAACCCGATCGGCCGAAAGCTTCCGGTCACCCAACTGGAGACCACAGGACGGAAATCCGGGCAGCCGCGCCGTACCGCCGTGGGCGGGAAGCTGGAAAGCAACTCATTCTGGATGGTCTCCGAGCACGGAGACCGATCCCACTATGTACTCAACATCAAAGCCGATCCCGCGGTGCGGGTCCGCCTCGGCGGCAGGTGGCCGGACGCGAGGCGCGCGGCTGGGTCCGCGTCAGTGACGACGCGACCATCACGAGGCGACCGCCGTCACCTGGCGGTGGAAAGGCGGCGGGAACATTGGCGAACAACGACAAACTCACTCCGAGCCACGGGTAAGGTCGCCCCCATGACAACGTCGTCTACATTCATCATCGTCGGCGGAGGCCTCGCCGGCGCCAAGGCAGCAGAAGCATTACGGGAGAAGGATTTCGACGGACATATAGTGCTGTTCTCCGACGAGGACGAACTTCCCTACGAGCGTCCGCCGCTGTCCAAGGAGTTCCTGGCGGGGAAGAAGTCCCTCGACGACTTCACCGTCGACAGATCGTCCTGGTATCGCGACCACAACATCGACCTCCGACTCGGAACCACGGTGTCCAGGCTCGACCTCGACGCTCACGTGGTCGCGTTACCCGACGACAGCACCCTCGGCTACGACAAACTGCTGCTGGCCACGGGATCTCGGTCGAAGCGGCCACCGATCCCCGGCTCGCAGGCGTTCGGAGTGCACTACCTGCGCTCGATCGCCGACGCAGCAGCACTGAACTCGGCCCTGGCAAGCGGCGGCTCGCTGGCCATCGTCGGCGGCGGCTGGATCGGCCTCGAAGTGGCGGCAGGTGCCCGAGAGCGCGGCGTGAACGTGACCGTCATCGAGAGTGCGGCGCTACCGCTGCTCTCAGCGCTCGGCACCGAAGTCGCCGAGGTGTTCGCCGCGCTGCACCGCCAACACGGCGTCGACCTGCGGCTGGAGTCTACCGTCGACGAGATCGCCACTGCTGACGGCGCCGCGACCGGCGTCCGACTCGCCGACGGCGCGATGGTGAGGGCCGACGCGGTGCTGGTGGCGGTGGGCGCCGCACCGAATCTGGAGCTCGCGCAGGAGGCGGGCCTCGCCGTCGACGACGGCGTCCTGGTGGACGCGTCGCTGCGTACCAGCGACCCCGATGTGTTCGCCGTCGGCGACATCGCGGCCGCACGACATCCGTTGTATTCCAGCAGAATTCGCACCGAACACTGGGCCAACGCGTTGAAGCAGCCCGCAGTGGCCGCCGCGGGCATGCTGGGCAAGACCGCCGAGTACGACGAACTGCCGTACTTCTTCACCGACCAGTACGACCTCGGCATGGAGTACGTGGGCCACGCACCCCACTACGAGCAGGTGGTGTTCCGCGGCGACCTCGACGGGCGCGAGTTCACCGCGTTCTGGCTGGACGGCCATCAGCGGGTGATCGCGGGTATGAACGTCAACGTCTGGGATGGGCTCGACGACATCAAGAAGCTGATCCGCATCGGCAATCCCGTCGACCCGGCGCGGTTGGCAGATGTGGGGCAATCGGTGGCGGAGTTCGTCTGAGAGCGCGCGCTGCCCGCGGGAGGGCGATAGGCAAGAATTGGCGCCATCGTCGCACGGGCAGGGGGCAGGTAAGCACTGTGAAGTGCAACGTGGCACTTCCGGTCGACCGTGTCGTACGATTGCCATCTCTTCGCAACGTGAACTTGCGGTCAGGCTCGATCCGCTTCCCAACGGCCTCACTGTAGTGATCAGGTACCAGGTGTCGCTAGCATCGCTGTCGTCCCCGGCCGTCGTCGACGACATCCTCAATCAGCTCGAGGCGGTCGCCCGGCAACTGTTCCCCGCGTGGCTGCCTGCCGCGGACACGATACTGCGACGGGCGATCTCGATCGACGGTTGGTGCGCCGGCTCGCGCACGAGATGGCGGCCCACCGCGGACATTTCGGTCCCTCTCTCGCCGAGGTCGCGGATGCTGCGCACCGCGGGACTGCGGCGGTCGGGCGATTCGGCCCCGATATCCACGCGCGGGCTGGCCAGGATCATCGGAGAGAGTTACGGCCGCGACGGCGCGTTCCTGCTCATCGAGGACGGCGGCGAACACGCCGAAGCCGAGCAGCTGATGGTCGCGGTCGCAAGCCAATGGCTGGTCGCCGCGACAACGTTGTTGTACTCGACGGATTCGCAGTCCTGCGGTTCACCAACGACGAGATCACGGACGACCCATAACGCGTGCTCGGCGTCATTGAGAGACTGTTATCAAGCAAGCGGCACGACGAAGGGAACCTGGCGTGAGCGTCGACCCCAGTGAACTGACGGGCACCCAACAGGCTGTGCTTCTGGTTCTGATGGCCGAGGCGCGGCCGGTGCCGAATCCTGAGGTGGCCAAGCTGGGGCCCGACCTCAAGAAAAGTGACCGGGATGAGTTAGTGCGACGGCACCTGATCGAGGTCAACGCGGCAAGCCGCCCGATGGTGATAGACCTGACCGACAATGGCTGGGCGACCTGTGCGCGCCTGATCGGTGCCGATATCCCGCCACTGTCCAAGGGCCAGGGCAAGGCGATGTACACGGTTCTGCGCGGTCTTCGCCGCTATTTCGACAGGGAAGACCTGGCGCCTTCCGCCGTCTTCTATCCAATTGGCGAGGTCGCGCCGGTCGGCTCACCTGCGGCCGACGTGGAGTCGCGGGTGAGAGCGGCCTATGTCAACTTGGCGGCGCGAGACGGAGGCTGGGTGGATCTGGTGCGGTTACGTGATGCGCTGCCGGAGGTGTCCCCACACGAATTGGACGCCGCTCTTACCCTCATGTACCGCCTGCCTGACGTCAGCCTCATTCCCCAGGAGAACCAGAAGATCCTGACCGAGGCGGACCGAGCCGCCGCGGTGAACATCGGAGACCAGCACAAGCACAAGATCGCGATCGAGAACTGATGGAGTCCAGAGAACGAGAGGCGCTGCGGTCGCTGCGGCTGACGTGGGCACCCACGGGTGATGACCTCTGGAATGCCCAGAACGCGCTACACGTGCCAGGTTTCAACGACACCGCCATCGATCAGGTGATGGACGCTTTCGACGACGCGGCGCGCCAACCGGAGTTCAGTCCGCTCGGCGTGGTGATGATCGGACAAGCGGGCTCCGGTAAGACCCACCTGCTCGGCCAGGTACGCGAACAAGCGCAGGCCGCGGGTGGGTTCTTCTTCATCGTGCAGTTGCTCGACGCCACCAGCTTTTGGGAGTCGACCCGCAGCAGCATCCTGGAGAGTCTGGGTAGACCCGCTGCCGATCGCGAAACACAGCTCAAAGAGCTGTTGTGGCAGCTGTCGTCGCTGGCACACATCTCGCGCGCCGATCGCCGAGCCGTCATCGGGGACGACGAACTGACTCCAGATATCTTGGCCAACTTCGTGGATGCGCTGCATAAGGTCAATCGCCAAACCGTGCGCCAGACCCATCACACGCTGCGGGCGCTAGCCCTTCTCGGCGCGGCCGATCTCGGCGACCAGGACGTGGGACAGGCGTATCTGACGTCCACCGAGGACATCGACGACACCGGTCGGCGGCAGTGGTCGATCGGGGTGTCAACTTTGACACCCCAGGAGTGCGTCCGTGATATCTCGCGTCTGATTGCGTTGGCGGGGCCGTCGGTGCTGGCGGTCGATCAGATCGACACGCTGATCGCGCAAGCCGGGCCGGGTATCGGAGCCGACGACCCTGACAACCGCGACCTGGAGCACGTGGCCCACGGACTGATGTCGATCCGGGAGACCATGCGGCGCA
>JBPPMS010000031.1:0-2765 GCA_051306175.1 Mycobacterium sp.
AAGATCACCAAGGCCAAGCAGATGGTCGCCGCGGCCAAGCTGAGGAAGGCGCAGGCCGCAGCCGAGGCCGCGCGCCCCTATGCCCAGCGGCTGGCCGGCGTCATGGCCAGCCTCGCCACCCGCGTCGGCGGACAGGACAATGCGCCGCGCCTGCTCGCGGGCACCGGCGCGGACCAGCGTCACCTGCTGGTGGTCGCCAATTCCGACAAGGGCCTTGCCGGCGCGTTCAACTCGAACATCGTGCGCGCGGCCCTCGCCAAGGCGCGGGCGTTGGAGGCGCAAGGCAAGAGCGTCGCCTTCTACCTGATCGGCCGCAAGGGCCGGCCGGTGATCCGCCGCGCCTATCCGAACCAGATCAGCGCGCAGTTCGACACCACCGAGGTGCGAGAGCCGGGCTTCACCGAGGCCGAGCGCATCGCCGACGAGCTGGTGGCGATGTACGATGCCGGCCGGTTCGACGTCGCGCACCTGTTCTACAGCAAGTTCAAGTCGGCGCTGGTGCAGGAACCCACCGGTCAGCAGATCATCCCCGTCCCGCCGCCCACGACCGCTCCCGCCGAAACCGGCGCGGTGGTGGAGTACGAACCGGGCGAAGAGGAGATTCTGGAGGCGCTGCTGCCGCGCTACCTCAAGACCCAGCTGTTCGGCGCGCTGCTGGAGAACATGGCGAGCGAGCAGGGCGCGTCGATGACCGCGATGGACAACGCCACCCGCAATGCCGGTGACCTGATCGGCAAGCTGACCATCCAGTACAACCGCAGCCGCCAGGCCGCGATCACCACCGAATTGATCGAGATCATCGCGGGGGCGGAGGCGCTGTGATGGCAACCTATGAGCAAATTCGACGCTACGTCATTGATCGTCATGGCTTTCGGCCAATGAATGGTTCCATCGCCGACGTGAAAGAAATGTGCGGTTTGCCCGTGCGTCGGGCCGCCAATCGGAAGGACGTAAATCGGCGCGTTTATGCGTGTCCGGAAGAACGCGTGCCGGCAATCAAAGACGCTTTGCGTTATTTCGGTATGATTTAGGACAAGGAAACCACATGGCCACCGCACCCGTGCTCACCACCCCCAACATCACCCAGCAGGGCACCATCGCCCAAGTCATCGGCGCCGTTGTCGACGTCGCCTTCGAAGGCGAGCTGCCGGCGATCCTGACCGCGCTGGAAACCGACAACAACGGCACCAGGCTGGTGCTGGAGGTCGCGCAGCATCTGGGCGAGAGCACCGTGCGCTGCATCGCCATGGACGGCACCGACGGGCTGACCCGGGGCCAGAGCGTGACCAATACCGGCGCGCAGATCAGCGTGCCCGTGGGGCCGAAGACGCTCGGCCGGATCATGAACGTGGTCGGCGCCCCGATCGACGAGCGCGGCCCGATCGGCGCCGAGATGAGCGCCCCGATCCATGCCGAGGCGCCTTTGTTCGTCGACCAGTCGACCGAAGCCAGCATCCTTGTCACCGGGATCAAGGTCATCGACCTCCTCGCCCCCTATGCGCGCGGCGGCAAGATCGGTCTGTTCGGCGGCGCCGGCGTGGGCAAGACGGTGCTGATCCAGGAACTGATCAACAACATCGCCAAGGGCCATGGCGGCGTGTCGGTGTTCGCCGGCGTGGGCGAGCGCACGCGTGAGGGCAACGACCTCTACCACGAATTCCTCGACGCCGGCGTGATCGCCAAGAACGAGGCGGGCGAGGCGATCTCCGAAGGCAGCAAGGTGGCGCTGGTGTTCGGCCAGATGAACGAGCCGCCGGGTGCCCGCGCCCGCGTCGCGCTGTCGGGCCTGACCATGGCCGAATATTTCCGCGACCAGGAAGGGCAGGACGTGCTGTTCTTCGTCGACAACATCTTCCGCTTCACGCAGGCCGGGTCGGAAGTGTCGGCGCTGCTCGGTCGCATCCCCTCGGCGGTGGGCTACCAGCCGACGCTGGCCACCGACATGGGCAATCTGCAGGAACGGATCACCTCGACCAACAAGGGCTCGATCACCTCGGTCCAGGCGATCTATGTGCCCGCCGACGATCTCACCGATCCCGCGCCCGCGACCTCCTTCGCCCACCTCGATGCGACCACCACGCTCAACCGCGCGATCTCCGAACTGGGCATCTACCCGGCGGTCGATCCGCTGGATTCGACCAGCCGCGTGCTGACGCCCGCGGTGGTCGGCCAGGAGCATTACGAGGTCGCCCGCCGCGTCCAGGAGACGCTGCAGAAATACAAGAGCCTGCAGGACATCATCGCCATTCTCGGCATGGACGAGCTGTCCGAGGAGGACAAGCTGACCGTCCAGCGCGCCCGCAAGATCCAGCGCTTCCTCAGCCAGCCGTTCCACGTAGCCGAGGTGTTCACCAACATCCCCGGCAAGTTCGTGCAGGTCGAGGACACCGTCCGCTCGTTCAAGGCGGTGGTGGAAGGCGAATACGACCATCTGCCCGAAAGCGCCTTCTACATGGTCGGCGGCATCGACGAGGCGGTCGAGAAGGCCCGGAAGATGGCCGAGGAGGCCTGATCCGCCTGTCCGCCGCAACGAACGTTCACCCTGCCCCTCCCGCGCCGGGAGGGGGGAGAAGACCGATGGCCCTGCATTTCGAGCTCGTCACCCCCGCCCGCCTCGTCCGGTCGGAAGAGGTCCACATGGTGGTCGTCCCCGGCACGGAGGGCGAGTTCGGCGTGCTGGAAGGGCACGCCCCGTTCATGTCCACGATCCGCGACGGCCATGTCCAGGTCTATCGCACCCCCGGCGCCGCGCCGGAGAGGATCGC
>JBPPMS010000032.1:0-37145 GCA_051306175.1 Mycobacterium sp.
GGTCACGCCCGCCGAGGAAGCCACCGTCCTGCCCCCGACGACGGACAAGCGTCGGCCAAGCCGGGCCGGTCGCGCCGCCCCCGCTAGTACCGAACCGCGCCGCGGCAGGGTCATCGTCGCAGGCCGTGCGATGACGGCGATCTTCGCGGTCCTGGCCCTGGCAGTCACCGGCGCTGGGTGGCAGTGGACCACAGCGAAGAACAACAGCCTGAACAACGTCCATGCGCTGGACCAGGAATCACGCGACATCATCGACCCCAGCGCGCAGTTCGGCGACGAGAACTTCCTCATCGTCGGCGTGGACACCCGCGCCGGAGCCAACAGCGAAATCGGTGCGGGCGACCAGGAGGATGCAGGCGGCGCCAGGTCGGACACCGTCATCCTGGTCAACATCCCGGCCAACCGTGAGCGCGTCGTCGCGGTGTCGTTCCCGCGCGACCTCGCCATCGAACCGACGGAATGCGATGCGTGGAACCCCGACACCAATGAGTACGGGCCGCTCTACGACGAAGACACCGGTACCTACGGCCCCGAGAGCTGGTACACCGAAACGAAATTGAACTCGGCATACTCCTACGGCGGGCCCAAGTGTCTGGTGAAGGTGATCCAGCAGATGTCGGGCCTGCGGATAAACCGTTTCATGGCAGTAGATTTCGTCGGCTTCTCCAAAGTGGTCGACGCGCTCGGCGGCGTCGAAGTGTGCAGCACCACCCCGCTCGTGGATTACGAGCTCGGCACAGTTCTCGCCGAATCCGGACGTCAGATCATCGACGGCCACACGGCGTTGAACTACGTACGCGCTCGCCAGGTGACCACCGAGATCAACGGCGACTACGGCCGCATCAAACGCCAGCAGCTGTTCCTATCGTCACTGCTGCGGTCGATGATTTCCAGCGACACGTTCTTCAACCTCAGCAGGCTCAACAACGTCGTCGACATGTTCATCGGCGACACCACCGTCGACAACGTCGATACCAAGGACCTGGTGAATCTCGGTCAATCACTGCAGAACGTGGCAGCAGGACGCATCTCGTTCGTCACCGTGCCCACCGTCGGATACGCCGACGAGTGGGGCAATGAGGTGCCGCGCGACGAAGACATCAGGGCCCTGTTCGACGCGATCATCAACGACGAACCGCTGCCGGGCGAGGCGAACGCCGACGGCACCGCCACCACGTCGGAGGCCACCCCAGATTCATCGAGCACCAACGCGGAATCGGCCGATGCCACAGCGGAGTTGGTGGAGGCGCTCACCACCGAGCCCACCGACATCACCGTGCACGTGTCGAACTCCACCGGCGAAAGCGGCCTGGCGGCCACCGCCGCCAGCGAGCTGCAACTGCACGGCTACACGGTCACTTCGCCGGACGACTACCCGAGCATTCTGGACACCACCACCGTGTTCTTCTCACCCGGCAACGAAGAAGCCGCCGCAACCGTGGCGTCATCGTTCAGCAACCCGAACGTGGAGCGTGTCTCCGGGATGGGCAACGTGGTGCAGGTGGTGCTCGGCAGCGATTTCTACACCGTCGAGGCTCCGCCGCCCACGGGTTCGGAAGTGCAGGTCGAGGTTACCCAGGGCACGTATGAAGGCGACACCACCCCGGCGGAGCTGCCAGAGGACCTGACGGTCACCAACGCCGCCGACACCACCTGCGAATAGCGGCAACGACATTCGGGGCAAACGCCCGGTCGACAATCGGGGTTCATCTTTCGTTCACCCGCGGCCCGTGACGCTCGCTGCGCCCAGGAACTAGGCTTTCGGCATGAGAACCGCTTACCACGAGCAACTCGAGGCGCTATCGGCGCAGCTCGGCGACATGTGCGGCCTGTCCGGCAAGGCCATGGAGGACGCCACACAGGCATTGCTCCAGGCTGATCTGGTGCTGGCAGAGAAGGTCATCACCGACCACGATGAGATCACCGCGCTGAGCGCCAGGGCCGAGGAGAGTGCCTTCGTCCTGCTGGCCTTGCAAGCGCCCGTTGCGGGCGACCTGCGCGCCATCGTCAGCTCGATCCAGATCGTCGCCGACATCGACCGGATGGGCGCACTGGCACTGCATGTCGCCAAGATCGCGCGCCGCAGGCATCCCCAGAAGGCGCTCCCGGAGGAAGTGAACGGCTACTTCGCCGAAATGGGCCGTCTGGCAGTCGAACTGGGCAACAGTGCACAGGAGGTGCTGCTCACCCGCGACCCCGATAAGGCCGCCCGCATCCGCGAAGAGGACGACGCGATGGACGACCTGCACCGGCACCTGTTTACCGTCCTGATGGACCGGGAATGGAAGCACGGCGTGGCGGCAGCGGTCGACGTGACGCTGCTCGGCCGGTTCTACGAGCGTTTCGCCGACCACGCCGTCGAGGTGGCGCGTCGTTTGATCTTCCAGATCACAGGAGAACTCCCGGAGGACACCGCCTACTCCACGCACTGATCACCGACCAATTGATCAAGCCCCCGACCGAAGGCCGGGGGCTTGATCAAAATCCTCAGTTGTGGTCGCGCGTTGTGCTGCTTGGCTTTTCAGCCGAAGCGGCCCGAAATGTAGTCCTCGGTGGCCTTCTGATTGGGATTGGAGAAGATCTTCTCGGTGTCGTCGATCTCGACCAGCTGACCCGGCTTACCGGTGGCCTCCAGGTTGAAGAACGCCGTCTGATCACTCACCCGGGCGGCCTGCTGCATGTTGTGTGTGACGATCACAATCGTGAAGTCCTGCTTGAGTTCTGAGATCAGGTCTTCGATGGCGAGCGTCGAGATGGGGTCGAGTGCCGAGCACGGCTCGTCCATCAGCAGCACGTCGGGCTGCACAGCGATGGCCCTGGCGATGCACAGACGCTGCTGCTGACCACCGGAGAGACCGCCGCCCGGCTTGTCGAGCCGATCCTTGACCTCGTTCCATAAGTTGGCACCCTTGAGTGACCGCTCCGCGGTCTCGTCGAGGGACTTCTTGTTCCGCACGCCCTGCAGCTTGAGGCCTGCCACCACGTTGTCGCGAATCGACATGGTGGGGAACGGGTTCGGGCGCTGGAACACCATGCCGATGGTCTTGCGCACGCCCACCGGATCGACGCCCGATCCGTAGATGTCGTCGCCATCGAGCAGCACCGAGCCCTTGACGTAGGCACCGGGGATGACCTCGTGCATACGGTTCAGGGTGCGCAGCACCGTCGACTTGCCGCAGCCCGACGGGCCGATGAACGCGGTCACGCTGCGTGGCGGTACCGCCAACGCCACGTCCTGGACGGCGTGAAACGCGCCGTAGTAAATGTTGACGTCCTTGAGATCCAGCCGTTTAGCCATGTGTCGAAAACTCCTAAACCTTCTTGGGGGCGAAGATCTTCGCCGCGTACCGCGCCGCGACGTTGAGGATCGCGATGAGCAGGATCAGCGTGAGGGCAGCGCCCCACAACCGCTCCGTCGTAAGAGCGTCGGGCGGCCCCGCGCCTGCGACGCGCTGTTCATACATCATGCCCGGCAGCGACCCCATGAACCCGTCGAACGGGTTGAAGTTGAGGTTCGCCGCGTAGCCGACCAGAATCAGCAACGGCGCCGTCTCGCCCATGATGCGGGCGAGCGCGAGCATGATGCCGGTGACGATGCCCGACAACGCGGTCGGGATCACGATCAGAGCAATGGTCTTCCACTTCGGAACGCCCAGTGCATAACTCGCCTCGCGCAGGTCCATCGGGACAATGCGCAGCATCTCCTCGGTGGCCCGCACGATCACCGGGACCATCAGCAGCACCAACGCGAGGGACACCGCGATACCCGAGCGTCCGAACCCGAACGTCGCCACCCACAGTGCGTAAATGAACAGGGCCGCCACGATGGAGGGGACGCCGGTGAGGATGTCCACCATGAACGTCGTGACCTTGCCCAGTCGGGTGCCGCCGCCGTATTCGACCAGGTAGATCGCGACGAAGATACCAATCGGGATCGAGATCACGGAGCACAGCGCACCCTGGATCAGCGTCCCGATCAGCGCGTTGAGCATTCCGCCGCCTTCTCGGCGCGCGGTCAATCCGTCCTGGTCGTCGATGAACCACTCGGGCGAGATGAACGCGGGGATGCCCTTGGTGATCACCGAGTACAGCACCCAGATCAACGGAATCAATGCGATCAGCACTGAAGCCGTCACGAGCACAGTCGCCGCATTGTTGGTGAACTTGCGTCGGGCGCTGACGCCCTGGAAGGTAGGCGCCTTGACCGGCTTTTCTAGTGACATCGTCATGCGCGATCCCGCTCCGCTTCTCGCTTCATAGTCATGGGGCTCAACCCTTCCTGGACACTGCGGCGCGGGCCAGCGAGTTCACCACGAACGTCAGCACGAAGAGCACCAGGCCTGCCGAAATGAAGGCACCGGCCGCATATTCGTCGTTGAACTCAGCGGCATTACCCGCAATCTGGCTGGCGAAGGTGCGACCACCGTCGAACAGCGACCAGCCGAACTGAGTCTGGACGCCGCGCAGGATGATCAGGATGGCGATCGTCTCACCTAGCGCGCGGCCCAGACCGAGCATTGCGCCGCTGATGTAGCCCGACATCCCGAACGGCAGCACGGTGGTCCGCACCACTTCCCAGCGGGTAGCGCCCAGTGCCAGTGCGGCCTCGATCTGTCCCCGCGGCGTCTGGACGAACACCTCACGGGTAACAGCGGCGATGATCGGCAGGATCATCACCGCCAGGACGATGCCCGCGGTGAAGATGGTTGCCCCGCCCGCGATGGTGGCATTGCCAGTCGCGAACAGGAAGATCCAGCCGCCGAATGTCTCGTTCAGCCAGGTGGCGACGGGACTAATTACCGGTGCCAGGACATAGATGCCCCATACGCCATAGACGATCGACGGAACCGCTGCCAGCAGGTCCACCATGTAGCCCAGTGGGCCTGCCAGCCGCTTGGGTGAGTACTGCGTGAGGAAAATCGCGATACCCAACGCCACCGGCATCGCGAGGATCAGCGCAAACACCGATACGAACACCGTTACCTGCAACAGATCGAGAATGCCGAAGTGCATCGCCGAGGAATCGGAAGTGTTCCATGCCCCTCCGAACGTGAAGAAATTCTCCTCGTTCCGGGTCAGCGCCGGAATCGCGCGCCACAGCAGGAACAACCCGATCGCCGCGATGATGACGACGATCAGGATGCCGGCACCCTCGGAGAGTCCGCGGAATACCTTGTCACCCGGCCGAACCATAGCGCCCTTGGCGGGGTCGGTAGAGATCGGCTCCGGCTCGGGGAAGGGCGCGGCAAGAGCCTCGCCCGACCCCGAGTTGATCGGATTTGGTGTCGTCACTGTCACCCCATCGGGCTTCGTAATGTCCGTCATTCTTGCGTCACCCAATCATCTCCGGTTTCGTACTGAAACGTGCGACGTGTTAGGAGATTGCTTCGATCGAGGCCAGCAGGCGCTCCTTGAACGCGTCGGGCAGCGGGACGTAACCGGCCTCGGACAGATTGGCCTGCCCCTCGTTGGCGGCAACAGTCAGGAACGACTTGATCGCGATGACCTTGTCTGCCTCGTAACCCTTCGAGCAGACGATCTCGTAGGTCGCGAGCACCAGCGGGTAGGCCCCTGCCTGCTTGAGCGCGTAGAGGGCGTCGAGGTCCAGCGTCAGATCGTTGCCCTCGGCGGCGAACTTGGCGGCGTCGATCGCCGCTGCGACGGTCTCGTCGGTCAGTTCAACTGCGCCCGCGCCGCTGTCGATCTGTGCGATGGACAGCCCCGCGTCGACGGCGTAGCCCTTTTCGACGTAGCCGATCGAGCCCGGGGTGGCCCCCACGGCCTGCGCGACACCGGCGGAGCTGTCAGCGCCCTCACCTGCAGTGCCGAGGAACTCGCTGCCGTCACCGAGCGTCCACGACGACGGAGCCGCGGCGGACAGGTACTTTTGGAAGTTGTCGGTGGTACCCGACGATCCCGAGCGCGAGACCGGCGCGATCGTCAGGTCGGGCAGGGTGGTGCCTTCGTTCAGCGCGGCGATGGCCGGGTCGTTCCAGTTGGTGATCTGGCCCTGGTAGATCTTGGCCAGCACGTCGGCGTTGACGACGAGGCTGTCGACACCCTCCACGTTGAAGGCCATCGCGACGGGGCCGAACACCAGCGGCAGGTTCCACGCTGGGTTGCCGCCGCAACGCTCGGCTGCCTGAGCGATCTGCTCTTCCTTGAGCGCCGAGTCCGAGCCCGCGAAGTCAACCAGCCCCTCGATGAACTGGGTGCGGCCGGTACCGGAGCCGGTGGCGTTGTAGTTCAGCGTCTTGCCCTCGCAGGCCTCGCCCCACGCCGCGACGAACTCGTCCATCGCGTTCTTCTGCGCTGTCGAACCTTCGGCCGTCAGCGTTGCCGCTCCACCGCAATCGGCGTTGGAGGAGCTGGCAGGCTCTTCACTGCCGCTGCCACCGCACGCGGTGAGCGTCACACCAGCGATCGCTGCCACGGACACAGTCGAATAAAACGCCCGACCAAAGCTATTGAGCTTCACCAATCCAACTTTCCTCAGAGGAGCCTGTTCGCTCTGGGAACGTATTCGGTGGTGGTGGACGGAAACCCGATGGCAGATGAACGCGGAGTGAACAGCTCGGCCAACAACAGGCGAACGCCGGGTTTCGACCAGCTGTGAGTTTGCCCACGAAGGCCAAAGCGTGCCTTAAGGGCGCGCATACGCCACGTCGGCGCTGTAGACCGTGAAGCCCAATTTGGTGTAAGTGTTCACCGCCGCGGTGTTGTCGGCTTCGACGTACAGCAGCACGGTCGGGTCCTCTGACGACACCGCGGCCGCCAGGTGATGCATACCGACGAGCGTCAACAACCGTCCGATTCCACGCCCTTGGGCGGCGGGGTCGACGCCGACGATGTACACCTCGCCCATGCCCGCCTTGTCCGACTCGTCGTCGTTTCCCGAGTCGCTGCGCTCCTGCCCTCCGCAAGGGTGCACCTTGGTCCAGTGGAACCCCAGCAGCGCAAGTGAATCGGGGGCGAGCGAAGCGAAAGGGGATGGTGTCGAGTCGAAGGCCAGGATCAACCCATCGGGATCGAACCACGACTCCGAGCGCCGCTGGGCGACGTCGGCCTCGGTCCACCCGCCCTGTTCGGGATGCCATGAGAAGGCGGCGTTGTTGACACGGATCAGTTCGGCGTCGTCGGCCGGGCCAGCGTAGGTCCGCAGGGTGATGTTTTCGCCAGGCGTCACCGGAGGGAGGTCGTCGTCCAGCGGCCGCCGCATCTGCAGCAGTTCCCGGACCGCCCGAAGGCCGAGCGAAGCGGCGGTGGCGCGCGCCGCGTCGATGTTGCCGTGTGCCCAGATCCGTGTTTGCGGGCCGCCCTCGTCGAGTGCGGCCCCTGCGAGCCGGGCACCCACTCCGCGTCGGCGGAATGTCGGCGCGACTACCAGCTCTGCCATCGGTGCCTCGCCAGGCGCCAGGTTCGCGTAGCCGATGACGGCCTCGTCCTCAGCGGCCAGCAGGTGCCGCGTGCCGTGCGACGAGAGTTCGCGAAGCACCTGCTCGCCTACGGGAGCGACGCCGTCGCTGCGCGTCGCGTCGTCGATCACGGCGCGGACCGATCGCTGCACGTCAGCCGACAGGCCTGTGCGCCAGACCAGCGAAGTCACTGGCTACGTAAGGGGTCGCCGAGGCCCTCAGGGAGGTCGGCGTCGAACTCGGCGTCCACGTCGTCGGACAAGTCAGCGGTCGCGGGACGGCCCCGCGCCGGGCGCACCGCCTTGTACCCGACGTTGCGTACGGTGCCGATCAACGACTCGTATTCCGGGCCCAGTTTGGCGCGCAGCCTCCGGACGTGGACGTCCACCGTGCGGGTGCCGCCGAAGAAGTCATAACCCCACACCTCTTGCAGCAACTGGGCCCTGGTGAATACCCGTCCCGCATGCTGCGCCAGGTACTTGAGGAGCTCGAACTCCTTATATGTCAGGTCCAAGGGCCTGCCCCGCAGCCGCGCCGTGTAGGTACCTTCGTCGATGACGAGCTCGCCGAGACTGATCTTGCCGAGACTCTCCTGATTGGCCGCTCCGCCGCGCCGTCCGACGAGCAGCCGCAGGCGCGCATCGATCTCGGCGGGACCAGTACTCGGCAGCAGGATCTCGTCCAGACCCCACTCGACGTTCACCGCCACCAGGCCACCTTCGTTGACGACCGCGACCACCGGTACCGACGAACCCGTCGTGCCCAGCAACCGGCACAGGCCACGGGCCGCGGCCAGATCGGTGCGGGCATCCACAATCGCTATATCTGCTGTCCCGGTCTCCAACAGTGACGACACCTCAGTGGGCACCGCGCGCACGTTATGGGCGAGCAGCGATAGCGAGGGCAGGACCGACTCCGGACGCGGATCCGTCGTCAGCAGCAGTAAATCCAACAGTCCCTCCAACCCACCGGGTGGGGCGATCCCGGACGAGTGGTCGTGCAGCTTTGACCGGCCATAGGGGTCTAACGATAACCCGACCGGTGCTGATCAGCCGTCTTGAGCGCGTGATCGGGGCGCAACCCCAGCGCAACAACCCGCGGTAACGTACCTTCGCCGACACCGTAGGCAACAATGTGCGGCATGCGCAGGTGGCTGATCGCGATCACGGCGACGATGCTCGCGATCGTCGCGGTCGCGGTCGGCATCGACTTCGGCGCGGCCATCTACGCCGAGTACCGCCTGTCGCGAACCCTGCGCGCGGACGCGGACCTGTCCTGGGATCCGGCGGTGGCCGTCCTGGGGTTTCCATTCAGCACCCAGGCCATGCGTGAGAGCTACGACGAGATCGAGATCAAGGCGACCGGCGTCGAACATCCCCTGATCGGCAGGGTGGCTCTGGAAACCACCATGCACTCCGTCGACCTGTGGCAGGCGTCGTGGTTGATCCGGCCCGACGCGCCACTACCGGTCGGCAAGTTGGAAAGCCGCATCATCATCGACTCGCGTCATCTCGGACGATTCATGGGCATCGACGACCTGATGATCGAGGCTCCACGCAAGGACACCAACGACCCGACGGGCGGCACCACCGAATCCGGCATCTCCGGTAGTTCCGGCCTGGTGTTCACCGGCACCGCTACTGCCGCAGGCTTCGACGAACGGGTCAGCGTCGCGGTGGACCTCTCGATGACCGGGCCACAAAAGACCACTCTGGTGTTGACCGCCACCGAAGTGACGACCGGACCGGGCACCGCCGACCAGGAGGTTCCCGATACCGTTGAGGCAGCCGTCCTCGCTTTGTTCAGCAAAGAGTTGCCCGAGCAGACCCTGCCGTTTGGTCTGCGACCTACGACGCAGGGCGTCCGCGGCACCGACATCATCATCGAAGGGATCACCGAGGGAGTAACCGTGACCCTCGATGGGTTCACTACTGGAGTGAGCGAACCACAGGGCACCTCCGAACCATGAGTGGATCCCTGATCGCGGCCGTCGTGGCGATCGTCGTCGCGGTGGGACTGGCTGGCATCGTGGGCGTCACGCTGAATCGGCGCTCCGGCGTCGTTAGGGTGACGTCGGACGGGGACAGCGCAGGACCGCTGCCCGACACCAGCGACCTCGGTCTGTCCCGGACCGGGCCGACGGTCGTCCACTTCAGCGCGGTGTGGTGTGGCCCGTGCGGCGCGGTCCGCCGCGTCGTCAACCAGGTGTGCTCCGAGCTGCCCGATGTGGCCCACGTGGAGATCGATATGGACGCCAATCCCGCTGCGGCGCGCAAACTGTCGGTGCTGTCACTTCCGACGACGTTCATCTTCGACGCCGACGGCAGACAGCGATACCGGACTGCGGGAGTGCCCAAAGCCACTGACCTGCGCGCGGCCCTGCACCCGCTGTTGGCCTGAGGCCCCTCTCATTAGGTAGGGTGTGGGCCGTGCCAGCCCGTCTTGAGCTCACGCTCACCAAGCGCCGCGCAATCGACCTGTGCCGCGTCGCGGGCTGTATCTGTTGTTGTTGTAGCTGCTGAGCGCTGCCGCGCCGTTCGACGCACCGCCCTCAGGCGCACCGCGGTGGGCCCATGCCAGCTGTCGATGAACAACAGGAGCAGCACCATGTCGACAAATACCCCTCGCACGTCTCCGCCTACCACGCTTGACCCTGAATCTCTAAGCAACCGAAAGGATTTCATCCATGGCACGCTCCGACGTCCTGGTCTCCGTTGACTGGGCCGAGAACAATCTCGACGCGCCCAACACGGTGTTCGTCGAAGTCGACGAAGACACCACCGCCTACGACGGCGGACACATCGCCGGCGCGGTGAAGCTGGACTGGAAGACCGACCTGCAAGATCCGGTCCGTCGCGATTTCGTCGACGCCCAGCAGTTCTCGAAGCTGCTCTCCGACCGCGGCATCGCAGGCGACGACACCGTGATCCTCTACGGCGGCAACAACAACTGGTTCGCCGCCTACGCCTACTGGTACTTCAAGCTGTACGGCCATCAGGACGTCAAGCTGCTCGACGGTGGCCGCAAGAAGTGGGAACTCGACGGGCGTCCCCTGTCCAGCGATGCGGTCAGCCGTTCGGAGACCAGCTACACCGCCCAGGACCCCGACACCTCCATCCGCGCGTTCCGCGACGAGGTGATCGCTGCGATCGGCACCAAGAACCTGGTCGACGTCCGCTCCCCTGACGAGTTCTCGGGCAAGATCCTGGCTCCCGCGCATCTGCCGCAGGAGCAGAGCCAGCGGCCGGGGCACATCCCCGGCGCCATCAACGTTCCGTGGAGCAAGGCCGCCAACGAGGACGGCACCTTCAAGTCGGACGACGACCTCGCCACGCTGTACGCCGAGGCAGGCCTGGACGGCCAGAAGGAGACCATCGCCTACTGCCGCATCGGTGAACGCTCGTCGCACACCTGGTTCGTCCTGCAGGAGATCCTGGGACACAAGAATGTCAAGAACTACGACGGTAGTTGGACGGAATACGGCTCCCTCGTGGGTGCCCCGATCGAGTTGGGAAGTTAGTCATATGTGCTCTGCACCGAAGCAAGGCCAGACCCTGCCTGCAGGCGTCGACCTCGAAAAGGAGACGGTGATCACCGGACGTGTGGTCGACGGCTCCGGGCAGCCGGTTGGCGGCGCCTTCGTGCGCCTGCTGGACAGCTCGGACGAGTTCACCGCCGAGGTCGTCGCCTCCGCCACCGGTGACTTCCGCTTCTTCGCGGCGCCCGGCACCTGGACGCTGCGCGCGCTGTCGAAGGTCGGCAACGGCGATGCCGTGGTCGTTCCTTCAGGTGCGGGGATCCACGAGGTCGACGTCAAGGTCGCCTGACGACGAAGGCCCCGAGGAACGAGCTACTTCGTCGGTGCGGCGACAGCGCAGTTCTGCCCTGAGTATTACGACCGGGTCCTGGCCGAGGCGCAGACCATGGGCGGTTAGACTCACTCCCGTGGTGCTGTTCTTCGAAATCCTCTTGGTGGCTGCAGTCGTGGTGATCACCTGGTTCGCGTTGTACGCCGTCTACCGGCTCGTCACCGACGAGTCGTGACCTCGGGTGCTGACTCAGGACATCTGTCCGGTGACGAGGCCGTCGCAGCGGCTGTCGAGCGTGCCAAGGTAACGGCAGCGCGGAACCTCCCGGGGTTCGACGACCTTCCGATCACCCAGGACACCGCCAACCTCCGGTTCGGCGCCAATCTCAACGACGCGCTGTTGGCGCTGCTGCCGCTGGTCGGTGTCTGGCGTGGTGACGGCGAAGGCCGCGACGCCCACGGAGATTACCGGTTCGGACAGCAGATCGTCGTGTCCCACGACGGCGGCGACTATCTCAACTGGGAAGCCCGGTCGTGGCGACTCGACGCCGACGGCGCCTATGCGGGACCCGCTTTCCGCGAGACCGGGTTCTGGCGGTTCGTCGACGACCCGACTGACCCGGGCGAATCCCAAGCTATCGAACTTCTGCTCGCCCACTCAGCTGGCTACGTCGAGCTGTTCTACGGAAGGCCGTTGACCCAGGCGTCCTGGGAGCTGGCCACCGACGCGCTGGCACGCAGCAAATCGGGCATGCTCGTCGGCGGCGCGAAGCGGCTGTACGGCATCGTCGAGGGCGGCGACCTCGGATATGTGGAAGAACGAGTCGACGCCGACGGCGGGCTGGTGCCGCACCTGTCGGCACGGCTGGCCCGTTTCGTCGGCTGACACCGGTGTAGAAGGAGTTCTGTTGTCTCTGCATGCTGTGCGACCGTGGCTAATCGCTGCTGCGGTCGCCGCCGCCCTCGTCGGTTGCTCGTCGGACGAACCGGCCGAGCAGTCGCCCACCAGCACCACTTCCGAGCATGGCGGTTACGCCCACTGCCTGTCTGAGCACGGCATCACGACCCCGCCCGCAGGCCCGGGGGCACCACCGGGCGTCGACGAGGAGACCTGGCGCGAGGCGCAGGAGGCGTGCGCCACGTTGGCACCGGGCCCCAACTCCCAGTAGGAGTCAGGCGCGGCCGCTGAACCGACTCAGGAACTGACGGGTGCGCTCATGTTCCGGGTCGACGAGCACCTATGCGGCAGGCCCGGCCTCGACGAGGAGGCCGCCGTCAAGGAAGCACGCCTTGTGTGCGACGTGGCGCGCGAACCCGATCTCGTGGGTGGCCATCACGATCGTCACCCCCGACCCCGCCAGCTCGCCCACCAGTTCCAGCACCTCACCCACCAGTTCGGGGTCGAGAGCGCTGGTGATCTCGTCGAGCAGGATCTCGCCGTAGGTCTCCACCAGGTTGCGGACCTTGAGGACCTGGTTGGCGGGGCCGTCATCGTCGAAGGTCACAGCGCGCCCTGTCGGATCGCGGCCCGGCGTGACACCCGGTCGGCGAGGCGGGTCGACGGCACAGCCAGCGCAACGAACAGCAGGCCGGCCACCACATAGGGGGTGGAGTTGTCGCTGGTCGACGACTCGATCTGGGCGGCCCGCACCGCGTCGACGGCACCGAGTACCGAGATCAATCCGCAATCCTTCTGCAGTGCGACGAAGTCGTTGAGCAGTGCGGGCGTCACCCGGCGTGCGGCCTGGGGCACCACCACCAACCGCATCGTGCGCCAGTGATTGAGCCCCAGCGATGTGGCCGCAGTCAACTGGGACTGATGCATCGACTCGATGCCCGCCCGAAACACCTCGGCTACGTAGGCTGAGCAGACCAGTACCAGCGCAAATCCGCCGAGCAGGACGGGGTCGTTGGGGACTCCGGTGAGCCGCAGGCCCGGCAGTCCGAAACCGACCAGGTAGAGGCAGCAGCGGCGGAAGGCCGCAGAAGAACGAGTCCCTGACCCTGGGCCAGCCCGGTGCGGCAGTGACCGCGACCACAAGCACCGCCGCGAACGCGCACGTCGACACCAATATGAGGGTGGAACGACGCCCCCTGCCTGCATCGGCAGGCCCGACGGTCCGGTGGCGAATCAGTCACGTCAGGAACGGCGCCGTCCCCGGCCCGGCCAACCACTCCTTCTGCATTCGGAAGAAGTCGCCGTTGTCGCCGAGGGTGTCGATGGCTTGTGAGACGCACGGCGTCAAAGCGCTGCCCTTGTCGAGTACCAGCCCGTAGCGCTCCGCGGGCTCGGGGTCGAGTTGGCCGACGACAACGCTGCCCGGCAGGTCGAACTGCACCGAGAACGCCGTCGGCAGATCGAGGACGAGCACGTCGATCTGGCCTGCGGACAAGGCCGCCCTCGCGTCTTCATTCGTGGCGTACCCCGACACCTCCTCAGAGCCGCCGAGTGCTGCGGCGGCCGTGTAGCTGGTGGTGTTCGCCCCAGCGCCCAGCCGGAACGATTTCAGTTCGTCCAGTGTGGTGACCGACGCGGCCGGGGTGCCGGGCATGGCGATGAAGGCCTGCGTCACGTTGAGGTAGGGCGAGGAGAAGTCGACCGCCTGGCGGCGTTCCGCGGTGATCGAGAACTCCGAGATGGCGGCATCGAACTTCTTGGCTCCGGGTGCAATCGCGGTCAGGAACGGCACGCGCACCCAGTTCACCTGGGCTCTGGTGTAGCCGAGTTTCTCCGCGACCGCATATGCCACAGCGGATTCGTAGCCCTGCCCGTTGGTCGGGTCGTTGTTGATGAACCACGGATGATAAGCGGGTTCGTCGGTGGCGAAGGTGAAGAAGCCAGGCTCGAGGGTCTCCATCGAGTCCTTCGTGCACTCGCCCGCCGCGACTGAATTAGCTGGCGCGGCGGCCTCGTCGGCGGGCGCGCAACCCGCCAGTGTCATTGCCAGCAGGGCTGCCGCGACCAGGATTTTCCGCATGGGCGGCATCATCGCGCACACGGCCCTAGGGCGCCATATCTTGCATCGACGCGGATTGCTGGATATGGAGCTTGCTGTGGATATGGAGCGGCCCCCGAGCCGTAGTTCGTGGTTGGACAGACCGAGGGCTCGGGGGCCGGGTGACTGCGGGGAATGCCAGCGCGCGCAGGTGATCCCCGGCGCTGCTAGCTCGCAGCCACCTCACATGTCCGGATGTCACTCAAGATGTCGGACCACCTCCCTTCTTGTGTACAGCCGAAGGTACTCGCGCGGCGCGACGTCGACAATCGATTTTCACCGATCGCTGAAGATGGCCGCATCGACTAGTGCAGTGAACTCGTCCGCGAGCGCAGGCGGCGGCAGCTCGTGACCGTCCAGTGTGTGCACGCGCGCAGCCAAGGTGATGCTCGAAACCAGCCAAACCCCAAGGGCGGCAGTGAGATCCGTCGGACGAAGGGCGCGGTAATCGCAGTCGAAGCCTTTTGAGCGGGCCATCTCGAACAACGCCTGCTGGGTGGTGCCCCGCAGGATGGGGTACCACGGCGGCGGAGTGAGCAGCGCAGGCCGACCGTCGATATCGGCGGCGATCACCACCGTCGACCGTGGTCCCTCCAGTACGAAGCCGTCGGAGCTGACGAAGATGACATCGCCTGCGCCAGCGCGGGCGGCGTGGCGCAGCGCCGCCATGTTGACCGCGTACGACAGTGTCTTGGCGCCTGCCAGCAGCCATGGCATGGAGTCGATGCCTGCCGAGAGCCCCCGGTCCAACGTGACGACGGCCTCTCCGTCACGTCGGGCGGCCGTCACCCGGCCGGGTAGGGCGCCCACGGTCACGTACGCCGTCGGCGGCGTCCCACCTTCGCGGCCCCGGCTGTACACCAGCCGCAGGACGCCTTCGTCGGACGTGCGGCCGCACCACTGAGTCACGGCGGTCTCGATGGCCGAGCGCCACAGCACCAGGTCGGGCACGGGCAGGTCGGTGTGCCGTGCGGACTGCGTCAGACGCGTGAGGTGTGACTCCACCAGGCAGGCACCGCCGTCGCGCACCAGCAGCGTCTCGAAGATTCCGTCACCGCGCACGGCGGCGAGGTCATCAGCGTGCAGCAGCGGCTCCTGCGGATCATGCAGCTGTCCGTCGAGCGTGACGACGACACCGGTCATGGGCCGTCAGCGTAGCCGCTCGACGACACCGCACCCGTACAGTTGGACTGTGACAGCTGTCCGCGCCCCCGAATCAGGTCCCGACGCCGGCGCCGTGTGGCACTACGGCGACCCCTTCGGCGAGCAGCGGGCTGCGCAGACCGATGCCGTGTTCGTCGATCGGTCCCACCGACCCACGGCGACGCTGTCCGGCGCCGATCGTCTCAGTTGGTTGCACAGCATCTCCTCCCAACACATCAGCGCCCAACCCGACGGCACCACCACAGAGAACCTGAGCCTCGACGGGCAGGGACGTGTCGAGGATCACTGGCTGCAGACCGACCTCGGCGGGGTCACCTATCTCGACACCGAGCCATGGCGCGGTGAACCGTTGCTGACCTACCTGAAGAGGATGGTGTTCTGGGCCGACGTGACGGTAGACGCCGCCGATCTTGCGGTGTTGTCGCTGCTCGGGCCGAAATGGGCCGAGGCCGCGTTGGTCAGAGAGCTCGGGGTGGACGCACTGCCGGGCGAACGCGCGCTGGCACTGCCTGACGGCGGGCTGGTGCGCCGCAGTCCCGCCGCACTGCCCGGACAGATTGAACTTGACCTGCTGGTTCCCCACGATCAGGTGGCCGCGCTGGTCAACAGACTCACCGAAGCCGGGGTGCGGCCTGCCGGTGTATGGGCCTATGAGGCACACCGGGTCGCTGCGCGTCGGCCCCGGCTCGGCCTCGATACCGACGAGCGCACCATCCCTCATGAGGTCGGCTGGATCGGCGGCCCGGGAGTCGGTGCCGTGCACCTGGACAAGGGTTGCTACCGCGGCCAGGAGACCGTCGCCAGGGTGCACAACCTCGGCAAGCCGCCACGGATGCTGGTCGGCCTGCACCTCGACGGGTCGGGCGACCGGCCCTCGACCGGAGATCCGCTGCTGGTGGGCGGTCGCGCGGTAGGGCGGCTGGGCACCGTCGTCGATCATGTCGATCAGGGGCCGATCGCTCTCGCGCTGCTCAAGCGGGGCCTAACCGCCGAGGTTGAGCTGATGACCGGCGGCGATGTCCCCGTGGCAGCGGCGATCGACGCCGATTCGCTGCCGGGCGCCGATGCCGTCGGGGCGGGCCGGCTTGCGGTCGAGCGCTTACGGGGACGGTAACGGCGCCCCACACAAGCCGGGCCTACCAGCGCGCCCCAGCTGAGCACGGTAAGGTGTCGGCAGGACAATAAACACACACAGATCGGAGCCGCCTGCATGTTGGGCCGCTCCGTTATTGCGCGAGGGGGTCCCTCATGGGCCGCGGCCGGGCGAAGGCGAAACAAACAAAGGTTGCTCGTGACCTTAAGTACAGCTCACCTCAAACCGATTTCGATCGGTTGCAGAGGGAGCTGGGCGGGTCGAGTCCAGAACCTGAACCTCGAAATGGCAGTGACGGTGTCGTGGACGACCGCTGGGCGGACGAGGACGACTGGCGTCCTTGATCGCTCCGGACGATCCGTCTGGTCGTCCTAGAACCGCGGGTGCCGCCCTACCAGCGCCGCGCGCGGACTGTCTTTCCCGCCCTTCTCGACGGTCCCGAGGGTCCAGCAGTTGATGTGGCGGGCGGTCAGGATCGCCAACGCGCGGTCGGTGTCCTCCGGCGCGACGACGGCAACCATCCCGACCCCCATGTTGAATGTCTTGTCCATCTCGGCGCGTTCGATCCGCCCGCGTTGGGCGATCATCGTGAATACCGGTGCTGGCGTCCACGTGCCGCGGTTCAGTTCGGCCGACAAGCCTTGTGGGATCACCCGTTCCAGGTTGCCCGCCAGTCCGCCGCCGGTGATGTGGCAGAACGTGTGGACCTGCGTCTCGGCAGCCAGCGCCAAACAGTCCTTGGCGTAGATGCGGGTAGGCTCCAGCAGCTCCTCGCCCAGGGTGCGACCGAACTCCTCGACGTGGCCTGCCAGGTTCATCCGGTCGATCTCGAGCAGCACCTTGCGGGCCAGCGAGTAGCCATTGGAGTGCAGGCCGGAGGACCCCATCGCGATGACCACGTCTCCAGGCCGCACCCGGTCGGGTCCCAAGACGTCGTCGGCTTCGACGACGCCCACGCCGGTGGCGGAGACGTCGTAGTGGTCGGGCGCCATCAGCCCGGGGTGTTCGGCCGTCTCGCCGCCGAGCAGGGCGCATCCGGCCAGCACGCAGCCGTCGGCGATACCAGAGACGATGGCGGCGACGCGTTCGGGCACCGTCCTGCCCACCGCGATGTAGTCCTGCAGAAACAAGGGTTCTGCCCCGCAGACCACGAGATCGTCGACCACCATGGCGACTAGGTCGAGGCCGACGGTGTCGTGCTTGTCCATGGCCTGGGCGATCGCCAGCTTGGTGCCCACCCCGTCGGTGGACGACGCCAGCAGCGGCTCCCGGTACCCGTCGCGCAATGCGAACAGGCCCGCGAATCCGCCGAGGCCGCCGCGCACCTCAGGGCGAGACGCCTTACTGGCCAGCGGTTTGAAAAGTTCGACTGCTCGGTCACCGGCCTCGATGTCGACACCGGCCGACGCGTAGGAGATGCCGAGTTCTTCGCCTCGATCCGTCATCGGGCTTAAGGCTACCGGTCACCCCACCAATGCGGGCACGGGTCTCGGGCAGCGATTTTCGCGGACAGGCGCTCGGCAGTCCGTGACGGATGTGACAGGCTTTGTGACCATGACCACTCCCAGGCTGTTCGCCACGACGGTGGTGGCCGCTTCGGTCGGGGCGCTGCTGTGCGCTTCGCCCGCGGCGGCGACGCCCGGACGCGACGCGAGCGCCATCATCCTGTCGCAGGGAACACGCGACGGCCAGGACTTCATCGTCAGGGACATCACCATCGCACCCGGCGGAAGCACTGGCTGGCACTCGCACCAGGGCAGGCTATTCGGCCAGGTCCTGGCCGGAACGCTGACCCACAACCGGTCGGACTGCAGCGTCGACGGCGTGTACGGGACGGGGGCGACCATCATCGAGAGCGGCGGTTCCGGTTACGTCCATATCGGCCGGAACCTCGGCACAGATGCGCTGGTGCTGCGGGTGCTGTACATCGACCCGGCGGGTGCGCCGCTGTCCGAGGATGCTCCTGACCCGGGTTGCGGATTCAATTGACGCATCCGATACGACTAAACCCCTCGGTTTAGGGGCAATCCCCTGACCAGCCGGCTCCGAATACAAGGTGTCCCGGCCCGAGAGGGGATTTGCATGTCTGAACCCGTGCTGCGCTGCCTGGTTACCGGAGCCACCGGATATGTCGGCAGCCGCCTGGTGCCGCGTCTGGTGACGACGGGCCACAAAGTGCGTGCCATGGCCCGCACCCCCGCCAAGCTCGACTCCGCGCCATGGCGCGGGGACGTGGAGGTGGTCCGCGGCGACCTGATGGATCCTGAGTCGCTGGTGGACGCCTTCACCGAGGTCGACGTTGTCTACTACCTGGTGCACGCCATGGGCACCTCGGACAACTTCACCGACGCCGAACGGCAGGCAGCGCACAACGTCGCCGAGGCCGCCGTCCGAACCGGAGTGCAACGCATCGTTTACCTCGGCGGCCTGCACCCACCGGGAAGGGAGCTCTCGACACATCTGTCGTCACGAGTCGCGGTCGGGGAGATCCTGCTCGATTCCGGCGTGCCGACCGTCGTGCTCCAGGCAGGCGTGGTGGTCGGTACGGGCTCGGCATCCTTCGAGATGATCCGGCACCTCACCGATCGACTGCCCGTGATGACCACACCGAAGTGGGTGAGCAATAAGATCCAGCCGATTGCGGTGCGCGACGTGCTGCATTACCTGACCGAAGCTGCGACAGCTGATTTCGAAAGTTCGCGGACGTGGGACATCGGTGGCCCCGACGTCCTTGAGTACGGCGACATGATGCAGATCTATGCCGAACAGGCCGGTCTGAGTCGGCGCCGGATCATCGTCTTGCCCTTCCTGACGCCGACGATCGCCAGCTGGTGGGTGGGGTTGGTGACGCCCATCCCCGGCGCCTTGGCGCGTCCGCTCGTCGAATCACTCGAGTGCGACGCGGTGATGCGCGAGCACGACATCGATGCCGTGATCCCGCCACCGCAGGACGGACTGCTGCCATACGAACAGGCGGTGGCCCGCGCGCTCGACCCCGAGGGCGACGGCGAGGAGGCCGCATCGACGACCGACCCGGGCTGGGCGGGCGAGATCGTCTACACCGACGACCGGTCCGCGCTGACGAAGGCCAGTGGTGCCCCGCTGTTCAAGGCCGTGGAGCAGTCACAGGGCTCGGGATGGACGCAGGAGGAACGGGTGCCGCCCAGCCTGCTGCGTCTGCGACGCAGCACGCGGATTCCCGGCACCGCCACGTTGGAGATGCGGGTGGAGGAACGCCCGGGTGGCAGTCGCTACGACCAGCACATCACCTTCACCCCGCGCGGCCTCGTCGGCCAGGTGTATTGGTACGCCGGTCTGCCGCTGCGTCGAATCTGGTTGCGTCGCCGGGTCGTACGGGTCGTAGCAGGTAGCGTCGAGACACGTTGAGTGAGGCGCCGGAGAACGCCGTGCGCTCGGATTCCCCACCTGCCCTGCGCCCTGCGATCGTCCTCGGCGCCCTTGGAGTGGTGTTCGCCGACATCGGCACCAGCCCCATCTACACGATCCAGACCGTCTTCGACCCTGACGACCCACACCCTGTGCCGATCAGCACCGACAACGTGTACGGCGTTGTGTCGCTGATCGTCTGGTCGGTCATGATCATCGTGACGTTGACCTACATCACGCTGATCATGCGTGCGGACAACGACGGTGAGGGCGGCATCATGGCACTCATCACGATGCTGAAGCGCTGGAAAGTGGCACGCGGTCGCAAGAACGCGCTGATGCTTGCAGCGCTGGGGCTCTTCGGGGCGTCGCTGTTCTTCGGAGACAGCATGATCACGCCCGCGATCTCGGTGCTCTAGCCGTCGAGGGGCTCAAGGTCATCGACCCGAAACTCGAAGAATTGGTCGTGCCGATCAACTCGGTTACCTGCCGAGGCTGCGGGTGGTGCACACGTCGGCGAAGAGCTTTGGTCAGGTGTACGTGCCGTCGATCAACTGGATCGTCATGGTCGGTGTGCTGACGCTGGTGTTCTCCTTCCGTAGTTCGTCGGCGTTGGCCTACGCGTTCGGCATGGCCGTTACCGGGACCATCACCATCACCACCACCTTGTTCCTCTACATCGCTCACACGCGGTGGAAGACGCCGCTGTGGGTGGTACTGATCGGCGGCGGTGCCCTGATAGGCGTCAACCTGTTGTTCCTGGCCGCGAACCTCACCAAGCTCGTGCACGGGGCGTGGCTGCCGCTGCTGATCGCCATCGTGACGTTCACCATCATGAGAACCTGGGAGCGGGGACGCGTGATCGCCACCGCTGCGCGGGACGAGGCAGAGGGCCACTGCAGACGTTCATCGACGAGATCGCCGAGCACACGCCTCCGCTGGCGGTGGTGCCGGGCACCGCGATCTTCCTCGACCGAGGCAAGGAAACCGCGCCGCTGGCGATGCGCAACAACGTCGAGCACAACCAAGTGCGCCACGAACACGTGATCATCCTGTCGATCGAAACGCTGCCCGTACCAAGGGTTCCGGATTCCGAGCGGTTGAAGGTCGAGATCTAGGCTTCCTCGAGTTCGGCGTCCAACGCGGCGTCGCGCAGCGGGCGGTCGGCCAGTTCTTCGTTGCGACCGAACAGGTAGGGATACGCGATGCCCGCAATGGCGGCACCGATCAGCGGCGCCAACCAGAAAGCCCACAGCTGCGCTGGCGCCCCGTCGCCGTTGAAGAGCGCCACTCCGGTGGAGCGGGCCGGGTTTACCGACGTGTTGGAGATCGGGATCGAAATGAGGTGAATCAAGGTCAGGGTCAGACCGATCGACAGTCCTGCGAACCCTTTCGGTGCCCTGTCGTCGGTGGAGCCCAGGATGACGAGCAGGAAAATCGCGGTCAGCACGATTTCCGCGACCAGGACCGCGGCCAACGAATAGAGGCCGGGGGAATGGTCACCGTAGCCATTGGCCGCCATATTGCCTGTGGCAGTGAAACCCTCTTTGCCACTGGCGACGACGTAGATGATCAGGCCGCCGATCAAGCCGCCGATCACCTGAACCGCCCAATATCCCGGCACCGCTTTCCATTCCACGCGCTTGGCCAGCGCCGCTCCGAGCGTCACGGCGGGATTGAAATGCCCACCGGAGATGGTGCCGAACGCGTAGACGCCTGTCAGTACCGTGAGCCCGAAAGCCAATGAGACACCAAGGAATCCGATTCCCAGCTCAGTGTCGTCATCGGCCAGGAACTTCGCCGCGAAGACCGCGCTGCCACAGCCGCCGAACACCAGCCAGAAAGTGCCGATCAGCTCGGCTGCGAGTCGGTGCAGCATCGTCGGACTCGTCATCGCTACCGCTTTCGTCGTCGAATGGAGCGTCAGACGAGGATCGCATGCGGTGCGGGCACAAAGAGGGTTGTGGCCCAATCGTGTTGGGAACGAGACCGCCGCTATTCGAACAGGCCCGCCGTGGCCTGGCGGCGGCGGCGCTGTTCGGCCGGGTTGGGTACGGGCACGGCGGCGACCAGGCGTTGGGCGTACTCCGTCTGTGGGTTGCGCAGGATCTGATCGCGCGGACCGATCTCTTCGAGCACCCCGTGCCGCAACACCGCCACATCGTCGGCGAGGCGGTCAACGACAGCCAGGTCATGGCTGATGAACAGGCACGCGAACGACCACTCGCGCTGCAGTTCCTCGAACAGCTCCAGCACCGCGGCCTGCACCGACACGTCCAACGCGCTGGTCGGCTCGTCGGCCACCAGCAGATCGGGACCCAGCGCCAGCGCCCTGGCCAGGCTGGCCCGTTGCCGCTGCCCACCGGACAGTTCATGCGGGTACCGGCCCGCTGTATCGGCAGGAAGACGCACCGCGTCGATCAGTTCGGCGACGCGGGCGGTAAGCTTGGCACCGCTGAACACTCTGTGCACGCGCAGCGGTTCAGCGATGCAATCACCAACGCGCAGGCGCGGATTCAGTGCGGTGGCGGGATCTTGGAAGACGAAGCCGAACTTGGCGCGCACGGGACGCAGCTGCTTCTGGCTGAGGCCGGTCAGGTCCTTACCCAGGATCGTCACGCTGCCTGCGCTCGGCTTCTGGAGCGCGGCCACACACCGGCCGATCGTGGACTTTCCTGAACCCGACTCCCCCACCAGGCCAAGCGTTTTCCCGCGCTCGATGGTGAAGCTGACATCGTCGACGGCCTTGAACGCACCGGATCCGATGCTGCCGGGGAACTCCACACTGAGCCGGTCGACCGTCAGCACCGTCTCCGATTTCTCGACGGCCTCCGCAGGGGAGGGATGGCCCTGACCGAGGTGCGGGACCGACTCCAGCAGCGTCCGCGTGTAATCCTGTGTCGGCGCAGCGAAAAGCTGCGCCACCGGTGCGATTTCGACTATCTTGCCCGCGTTCATCACCACCACGCGGTCAGCCAGGTCTGCGACCACGCCCATGTTGTGGGTGATCAGCAGGATCGCGCTACCCAACCGGTCGCGCAGATCTCGGAGCAGTTCCAGGATCTCGGCCTGCACCGTCACGTCAAGGGCGGTGGTCGGCTCGTCGGCGATGATCACCGTGGGATCGCTGGCGAGTGCGCAGGCGATGACCACGCGCTGCTTCTGACCGCCCGACAGCTCGTGTGGATAGAAGTCGTAGCGCCGCTCCGGGTCGGGCATGCGGACCATGCGCATCAGCTCGACGGCACGCTCGCGCGCCCGCTTCTTGTTCATGTCACTGTGCGCGCGGATGGCTTCGCTGATCTGATAGCCCACGGTGAACAAGGGATCAAGCGCGGAACCAGGCTCCTGGAACACCATCGCGATGCGCTTGCCGCGCAGCTTGGTGAACTGCTTGTCCGACAGGTGCGCCACATCCTGCTCGCCGAGCAGCACGGTGCCCGTGACGCGCGCGGTATCGGGAAGCAGACCGATCGCCGCTCGCGACGACACCGACTTACCCGAGCCCGATTCGCCCACTACCGCGAGCACTTCACCCGGATACACGTCGAAGGTCACCTCGTCGACCGCACGGACCGAGCCGGCATCGGTGGCGAAGGTGACGGATAACTGCTGGAAGGACAGCGCTGACGAACGAGTTTCGGTGGCCACGGTGTCAGTCATGTCAGTTCTCCGCCCGACGCGTCCGAAGCAGCGGGTTCAAGGCTTCGTTGACGCTTTCGCCGACGAGCGTCATGCCCAACACCACCAGCACGATCGCCGCGCCGGGGAACACCGCCGTCCACCAGATGCCGTTGGAGATGTCGGACAGTGCCTTGTTCAGGTCGTAGCCCCATTCAGCGGCCTGGGTGGGCTCGATGCCGAACCCGAGGAAGCCCAACCCCGCGAGCGTCAGAATGGCTTCCGCGCCGTTGAGGGTGATGATCACCGGCAGCGACGACGTGACATTGGCCAGGATGTGGCGGAACAGTATTCGTGACGTGGACGCCCCCGTGACACGAGCGGCGTCGACGAACGGTTCCTGCTTGACCGCGACGGTGGCGTTGCGCACCACCCGAAAGTACTGCGGCACGAAGACCGCCATGATCGCCACCGACGCCGACAGCACACCTCCGAGCGTGCCCGACTGGCCTGAGGCCACCACCACCGAAACCACGATGGCCAGCAGCAGCGACGGCATAGCGTACATGGCGTCCATCACCAGCACCAGCACCCGGTCGAGCCAGCCCGTCAGGTAACCCGAAACCAGTCCGAGCACCACGCCGACGACCAGCGAGATCACCAGCGACAGCACGATCACCATCAGCGCGGTGCGGGCGCCGTAGATCACCCGGGAGTAGACGTCCTCACCGCGCACCGACGTGCCGAACCAATGTTCGGCTGACGGCGCCTGTTGACGCGCGAATTCGATGCCGCCGGAGCCGGTTTGGGCGAACCCGTACTTCGCCAACAACGGCGCGAAGATCGCCACCAGGACGAAGCCGATCACCAACACAAGACCCGCGATGAGGGTGGCCCGCTGCAGCCCGTGGGTGGATTTCAGCAGCGCCACACCGGGGAACGAACGCCGCTTGGGTGCGCCCGCCATCACGGTGGTGGCTCCGGCCGCGATCGTCATGGCTAGAACCTCACCCTCGGGTCGATCAGAGCGACGGCCAGGTCGATGAAGAAACTCATCACCGCGACGATGATCGCGATCACCGTCACGATGCCCTGCACCGCGACGAAATCACGCGCCGAAAGATAATGCGCCAGTTGTAATCCCAAACCGTTCCATTCGAACGTGGTTTCGGTGAGCACCGCGCCGCCAAGCAGCATCGCGACCTGCATGCCCATCACCGTCACGACCGGCACCAACGCGTTGCGGAACGCGTGCCGACGCGTCACGACGCCTTCGGACAGTCCGCGGGCGCGGGCGGCGTCGACGTAACCGGCGCGCAGCGTCTGCAACATGTTGACCCTGACCAGTCGCAGAAAAACGCCTGCGGTCAGCAGGCCGAGCGCCAGCGCGGGTAACACGGCGTGTGCGAGCACGTCGACGATGTAGGTGGAGTCGCCGTACAAGAAGGCGTCGACGATCATGATGTGCGTCTGCGGATGCACTTCGGCCAACGCGATCTCGGTCGACACACTCGACCGGCCGGAGGCGGGCAGCCACCCCAGCTTCACCGAGAAGAACAGCTTGAACAACATCGCGACGAAGAACACCGGCGCCGCATAAAACAGCACCGCCAACAGCCGCAGTCCGACGTCGGAGAACCGGTCCCGATGCGTTGCGGCGTACAGCCCCAACGGAACTCCGAGAGCAAGTGCCACCATCAGCGCCCACACCGCCAGTTCGAGGGTGGCAGCGCCGTTGACGACGATGAGGTCGCTGATCGGTCGCTTGTCGGTGAGGGTGGTACCGAAATCGCCGCGGAACAAGCCGGTGATGTATTCCCAGTACTGCACCAGCAACGGCCGGTCGAAGCCGGCCTCGGCTTTGCGTTCGGCGATCTGTTCCGGGGTGAGCCTGCCACCCGCAGAGGCGGTGATCGGGTCGCCGATGCCGCGCATCAGGAAGAACACCAGCGTCACCAGGAACCACGCGGTCGGGATGATCAGGAGCAGCCGGACACCGAGATAGCGTGCCAGCGATCCGAATCGGCTCTGGCTGCCGGATCTGCGGGCCGGACCCGGCGCTGCGGTCGGGGTCGTCTCGACGGCTACGGTCATGCCGCGCCACCCCTCTCCAGCGGTGAGAATTGGAACTTGAACGACGAATCGAGCAGGACACCTTGAATGTCCTTGCCCGCCACCACAATCTGCTTACCGGTCAGCAGCGGGATCGTGGACAGGAAGTTGGCGGCCATTTGGTCCTGGATCTGGCCGATGACCGCCGCACGCTTGGCCGGATCGGGTTCGGTGGCCTCGGCGGTGATCAGTTCGGTGATCAACGGGTTCTCGAAGTGGTTGGCCAGGAAGTTATCCGGGGTGAAGAAGGGCGTCAGATAGTTGTCGGCGTCGGGGAAGTCCGGGAACCAGCCGAGCTGATACAGCGGATACGCGTCGAGTGTGCGCTCCTCGGTGTAGGTGACCCACTCGGTGGACTGCAGATTCACCTCGAACAGGCCGGTGGAGTCCAACTGGCCCTTGATCGCCGCGTACTCCTCCGACGACGACGTGCCGTAATGGTCGGGGTTGTACTGCAGGTTGAGCACCACAGGGGTCGAAACTCCCGCGTCGGCCAGGAATTCCGTGGCCGTCGCCAGGTCCGGATCGGCCCCGTAGACATCCTTGAAGGCTTCGTTGGCTCCTTCGATCGACTCCGGGACAACCGAATACGCGGGCTCGTAGGTGCCCCTGTACACGTCCCGGGACAGCGCCTCGCGGTTGAGCGACGCCGCAATCGCTTTGCGCACAGCCAACTTCTGCTCCGGGGTGTCCCCCGGCATGGTGTCCATGTTGAAGACGATGTAGCGCAGCTCGCCGCCGGGTCCGTCATGCACCACCAAGTTCGGATTGCGGCGTAGACCCTCGATGTCGGTGGGCGACAGGCTGCGGAACGCCACATCGATCGCCAGATTCTCGATGTCGATCTTGAGGTTGTCAGGGCTCGCGTAGTACTTGATGCCGACCAATTCAGACTTCGGCAGGCCCAGCAGCCCCTGGTAGTCGGGGTTGGCGCGCAAGCCGATCAGTTCGTTCTTGAGGTAGGTCGTCATCGTGAACGGACCCGCGAACGGCTCTGCCTCGGCGATCGCATTGTCGTCGAGCAATCCGTCGGCCGGGAACACCTCTTCGTCGATGATCGGTCCCGCGTTGGTGGCCAACACCTGCGGGAACGTCTGGTCATTGGGCAGAGCCAGGTTGAACCTGACCGTGAGCGGGTTTGGCGTGTCGATGGATTCGAGATTGGCCAGCAGCGATTGCGGCCCGTTGGGATCGTTGATGGTGTTCTCCCTGTCAAAGGAGAACTTCACGTCCGACGACGTCAGCTCGTGACCGTTGGCAAACGTCAGACCCGGTTTGAGGGTGCAGGTGTACACCGTCGGTTCGCCGAACTTGCACTGCTCCGCGATATCCGGTCTCAGTTCGCCTGTGCCGGGAACGAAGTTCATCAGGAACGGATAGACCTGGTTCATCACCTGGAATGACCCGTTGTCGTAGGAGCCCGCAGGATCCATCGTCGACACCTTGTCGGTGGTGCCGACCGTCAGGTACTCACCGTCGACGGCGTCGTCCGGGCGACCGACGCCGCAACCGACGAGGCTGAGGATGAGCAGCGCACCAGCCGCCAAGCCGCTCGCCCGTTGCTGAACTACGGACGGCGCAAAGCTGAAGCGTTGTCGTTTTCCGATTGCACAACGCTAACCGCAGTCGCGCCCATGCGCGCGGCATTCGCGAGCATGTGCTCGACAACGTTTTTGCCCAGGGCAGATTCGCGCGGCAGTTCTATCGGGTAAATGCCGTCGAAACAGGCGCTGCACAAGCGGGTTTTGGGCTGCTCGGTGGCGGCGATCATGCTGTTCAACGAAATGTAGCCAAGGGTGTCGGAACCGATGGCGTGTCGAACCGCTTCCAGCATCTCGTCCTCGGCGCCCTGGGTGTTGGCGGCGTTGGCGATCAGCTCTGCAGGCGAGGCGAAGTCGATGCCGTAGAAGCACGGCCACTTGACCGGCGGCGAGGCGATGCGCACGTGGATCTCCACCGCGCCCGCCTCGCGCAGCATGCGGATCAGGGCGCGCTGGGTGTTGCCGCGGACGATGGAGTCGTCGACGACGATGAGCCGCTTGCCCCGGATCACCTCTTTGAGCGGGTTCAATTTGAGGCGGATCCCTAGCTGCCGAATGGTCTGCGACGGCTGGATGAACGTGCGCCCGACGTAGGCGTTCTTCATCAGTCCCTGCCCGAACGGGATCCCGGACTCCTGCGCATAGCCGACGGCAGCGGGTGTACCGGATTCGGGGACGCCGATGACGAGATCGGCGTCGATCGGATGCTCGCGGGCGAGTCGACGCCCGATCTCGACCCGTGTGCCATGCACCGAACGTCCGACCAGGGTGCTGTCGGGGCGGGCGAGATAGACGTACTCGAAGACGCAGCCCTTGGGCGTGGGATTGGCGAACCGGCTGGACCGCACCCCGTCGGCGTCGATGGCCAGCAGCTCACCGGGCTCGATGTCGCGCACGAACGAGGCGCCGACGATGTCGAGTGCCGCGGTCTCCGACGCGACCACCCAGCCGCGGTCGAGGCGGCCCAGCGACAGCGGACGGACGCCGTGCGGATCGCGCGCGGCATACAGCGTGTTCTCGTCCATAAAGGTCAGGCAGAAGGCACCGCGCAGGGTGGGCAGCAGTTCCATCGCCGCCTGCTCAAGGGAAGAATCGGCAGCGCCGTGGGCCAGCAACGCGCCAAGGATGTCGGAGTCGGTGGTGGCTGCACCCGGGGTTTTGGAGTTGATCAAGCCAGCTTCGCGCGCCCGGGCGGCGAGTTCGGTGGTGTTGACCAGGTTGCCGTTGTGCCCGAGCGCCACTCCCGTGCCCGCTGCGGTGGTGCGGAAGACAGGCTGAGCGTTCTCCCAGGTGGTGGAACCCGTGGTGGAGTATCGGCAGTGACCGACGGCCACATGGCCGGGCATGGCGCCCAACGTCTGCTCGTCGAAGACCTGACTGACCAGACCGAGATCTTTGAACACCAGCACCTGCGAGCCGTCGGCGACGGCGATGCCCGCCGCCTCCTGGCCACGGTGCTGAAGGGCGTACAGGCCGTAGTAGGAGAGCTTGGCGACGTCCTCGCCGGGAGCCCAGACGCCGAAGACGCCGCACTCTTCGCGCGGCGGCTCTTCATCGGAGAACTGGTCGGTCTGCATACCGGTCACTATGGGGCTGCTCCCTGGGGCGGTGGCTGACTAGGCCAAGTCTACTGGCAAGTACCGCTAGTCACAGAATCGAGTGAAGAGTGTCGCAGGGGGCAACGCCACTGCTGGTCCAGCTATTTCCCGACGAGGTCGACCAGTGGCAGCCAGCCGGCGATCTCGCGTGCCCTCGATCCCGACAGGCTCAGCGCCGCACCCGCGTCGTCGACTGTGGCCAGGCCGGTGGCCAGCCGCAACCAGGTCCTGGCGTCCGTCTCGACGACGTTGGGCGGCGTCCCTCTGGTGTGCCGGGGCCCCGCGATGCATTGCACGGCGACAAACGGCGGCACCCGCACCTCGACGCTGGCACCGGGCGCATTTGACGCAAGGGTGCGCGCCGTGAGCTTGACGGCCAGCGCAAGCTCGGCGCGTCCGGGTGCGGTCTTGAACTCGTCGCGCAGCCAGGGCTCGACGGCGAGGACGGCGGCGCGGGTGGCAGCGGGGTCGGCGGTGCTACGTGGCATGTTGACATCAACGATAGTTCAGGTTCTACGGTCGAAGGATGACCTTCAAACCGTATGAGATTGCGTACCTGGAGCAAACCGACCTCGGCAGGTTGGCGACCGTGCAGAAGGACGGGACGCCGCAGAACAGCCCGATCGGGTTCACCTACAACACCGAGTTGGGCACCATCGACGTCGGGGGCTTCCAGATGTCGAAAAGCCAGAAGTACAAGAACCTCAGGCACAACAACAAGGTCGCGTTGGTGGTCGACGACCTCTACAGCCGCGATCCGTGGCGGGTGCGCTGCCTGGAAATCCGCGGTACCGCCGAACAGGTTCCCGACGGTGGCCAGGGCGGCGGGGGGATGGATCCCGCGATCATCCGCATCACGCCGACGCGGATCATCAGCTTTGGCATCGACAACCCGGACACGCCGCCGCATGAGCTGGTACCCGATATCCGCGACGTGTGAGGCCGGTCGCGTTTCACGCAGACACTCGCGAGAGCCGCCGCGCCGCGCCGCCGAACGTGAAGCTAAGCACACACTGCACCGACGAGTGTGAGGCTGGGCAAACGGTCAAGTGGGCGAACGGCGGTTCCGCACCGACAGCGCCGCGATCGCGCCCGCCTCGTTGATCGCCAGGTGCGCCAACATCGGCGCGACAACGCTGCCGCTCCGGTCGGCCAGCCAACCGAACACCCATCCGGCCGCGCCGGCGACCAGCACGGTGCCGACGACGGGCTCGCCCGCGGCACGCGCGTCGGCGATATGCGACAGCCCGAACGCCGCAGCCTGCAGCCAGCGGCCGCCCACAGGGCCGAAAGCCTCTGCTGCACAATCGCGTAACGCGACACGGAAGACCACTTCTTCGGGCACGACCGTCCCGAACGGGATGCGGTATGCCAACCACTGTCCGGCGGGCAGCGGCGTCTCACGTTCGGCCATCGCCGCACGCACCCGCGGCGACGCCGTCGTCGCGGCCACTCCTGCGGTTGTCACCGCAGCGGCCGCGATGCCCCAGCACACCCCCTGCCACACAGCGGGCGGTCGCAGGACCGGATCCGCTCGGGTGACCCGCACGGCGGCCACGGCCAGTGCGGCGTGCACGGGTGGGCGCCAAAGTTCGCCAAGGCGAGGGCCCACCGCGTAGCTCCACACCAGCACTCCGGCGGCCAACGACACCGCGGCCAGCCGTGCAGACATCAGGTTGACGGCCCGTCCTCCGCGGCGGTCTTCTCCAGCGCCACTCGGATCCGTTCGGTGTCCTCGGGTGTCCACCCGGGCGGCGGCGCCACCGCCACCCAGCCGTCGAGCACGTCGAAGCCGTAGTTGTGGCCGTGCCCGCCCGGCACCGAGCTGGCGTTCGTCATATCCGCAGTGACCTGCCAGAACGTGATGATCGGATACCACCGCATAGACGCGGTGCGATCGTCGCCGGGCGGCTCGGTCAGCCAATCCGGCCGGGAGAAAAGAAGATTCGGCGACCACCAGATGATCGGGTCGGACGCGTGCTGCATGAACAACACCCTGGTGCCGTCCCACGGCGGCGCGGCGACGCCTGCGATCTCCTGCGAACTCCCCGCCTGAGTGAAACGCACCGTCCGGCCGTCGTCGTAGCGGGGTTCCACCTCCGGGGTACCGGGGTCGCGCCTGGCGGTGACGGCCTGCCACAACGAACTCGCATAGGGCGGCCCGACCCACAGCACCGAATCGAAGCCCATTCTCGAAATGTCGGGCAGATACCCGAAGGCGCCCTGACCTGCCATCGAACCGAGGCTCTCACCGTAGAGCACCAACCTCGGCCGGTCGCTCTCCGGCAGCTGCGCCCACCGCGCCTGGATCGCGTCGATCATCAGCCGCCCCGTGTCGACCGACTTCTGCTGGTCGGACAGAAACGAAATCCAGCTCGGCAGATACGAATACTGCATGCCGACCATCGCAGTGTCGCCGTTGTACACCATCTCCAGGGCGCGCGCGGCGATCGGATTGACCCACCCGGTGCCGGTGGTCGGGACGATGACCAGCAGTTCACGATCCCATGCCTCGGTGCGTTCGAGCTCAGACAGCAGCACGTTGACCCGCTCCTGCGGATCCGCTGCGGTCTGCAATCCGGCGTAGACACGGATCGGTTCTCGTGCGGGCCTGCCGTTGATCTGTTCCAACTGCTCGGCGTCGGGGCCGGTGGCCACGAAGGTGCGACCCATGTATCCGAGCGTGTCCCAATGAGCGAATGACTCGTCGCTGCCCGATCTTTCCGGATCGAGGGGCTGCTCAATCCCTTGCAGGGTGGTGTAGTCGTTGGGTTGGAACACCCTGTTGGCGCCTGCAAGGAAGCCGCGCAGCAGCACACCGTTGATCAGCGTGATGAGCAGCGCCACGACGATTGTGGTGCCGATGAACATGGCGACCTCGTCGTGCAGATGCCACCGTCGGATCAGCGCTCGCGCAAGCACTTTGATGGCGTCAATAATGATGCGCGATGTTCCCACCAGCGTGCCGCCGACCACGATCGCAACGACGAGAGTGCGGGTGTAGCTCAGCGTCGACGGCCCCTCGATCCCCATCAACTCCGACACCTGCCGCTGCCACGCCGCGGCCGGAATGATGACCAGCACACAAGCCGCCACCGAGCCCACCACGGCCACCGCCCTGGCCCAGTACGCCACCCGTTTGGGCAGCGGCCACCGATGGCGCCGACGCAGGAAACGCTTTCCGATCGTGGAGACCACCACGCCGATTCCGTAGCCGATGGCGGCGTTGACGCCGCCGATGAGGCCGCCGAAGAGCCAGTCACGCGGCAGCAGCGACGGCGTCAACGACAGACAGAAGAAGAACGCTCCGAACGCGAGCCCGACGAAGTTCAGCCGCAGCAGCCCCCACGCCCAGACGAGCAGCGGGTGACGTTCGTTGGGTCGCCGATCAGCTTCGGCGATGACGTCGCCTGCAGACTTGTCAACCTCAGCTGTCATCCGAACAGGCCGGGAAGCACAGCCTCCCAGGTGTCGCGCAGTTCCCGCAAGCCGATCGTGAAGCGGCCCTGGACCTGCACCGAATCCGAGCCCTGATCGACGACGCCGATGCGGGTGGCAGGCAGCCCCCGCGCATCACACATGGCGCGGAACCGGCTCTCCTCGGTGCGCGGCACCGCCACCAGCACCCGGCCCGCGGACTCGCTGAACAGCGTGACGAAAGCGTCGGCGCCTTCGGGAAGGATAATGCGACAACCAGTTTCGCCCGCCAGCGCGGCTTCCACCACGGCTTGGATCAGACCGCCTTCGCTCAGGTCGTGCGCGGCCGACACCAGCCCGTCACGCGATGCGGCAGCCAACACCTCGGCCAGAAGTTTCTCGCGGGCCAGGTCGACCGCGGGCGGCAACCCTCCCAGGTGGTCCGCGGTGACCTGAGCCCAGATGGACCCGTCGAACTCATCATGGGTGTCGCCCAGCAGGATCAACGTCTCGCCGGGCTCGGTGCCGATCCCGGTGGGGATGCGACGCGTCACGTCGTCGATAACCCCGAGTACCCCGACCACGGGGGTCGGCAGGATGGGCGTCGCGCCGGTCTGGTTGTAGAAGCTGACGTTGCCACCGGTGACCGGAATACCAAGGGCCACACAACCATCGGCCAGACCGCGGACGGCCTGGGAGAACTGCCACATCACGCCGGGATCTTCCGGTGAACCGAAGTTGAGGCAGTTGGTGACCGCCACCGGGGTGGCGCCGGTGACGGCGACGTTGCGGTACGCCTCGGCCAGCGCCAGCTGGGCCCCGGTGTACGGGTCGAGCTGCGTGTACCGGCCCGACGCGTCGGTGGACACGGCGATTCCCCGCCCGGTCAGCTCGTCGATGCGCAGCACACCGCCGTCGGCGTGCTCGGCAAGCACGGTGTTACCGCGGACGTAGCGGTCGTACTGCTCGGTGATGTAGGCACGGCTGCACAGGTGCGGGCTGCCGAGCAGCGCTAGCACGGTGGCGCGCAACTCGTCGTCGGTCTGCGGGCGCGGCAGCGTCGCCGAGGTGTCGGCGATGAGCGCGTCCTGGGAGTCGGGACGGGCCACCGGGCGCTGGTAGACGGGACCTTCGTGCGCCACGGTGCGCGGTGGCACGTCGACGACGGTGTCGCCGTGCCAGGTGATCACCAACCTCTCGCCGTCGGTGACCTCGCCGATGACAGTGGCCAGCACCTCCCACTTGCGGCACACCGCGAGGAACGCGTCGACATTCTCGGGCGTGACGACGGCGCACATACGTTCCTGCGACTCGCTCGACAGAACCTCGGCGGGCGTCATGTTGGTGGCCCGCAGCGGGACCGTGTCCAGCTCGATCGACATGCCACCGTCGCCGGCTGATGCCAATTCCGAAGTGGCGCAAGAAAGTCCGGCGCCGCCAAGGTCCTGGATGCCGACCACCAGGTCGGCGGCGTACAGCTCGAGGCAGCACTCGATCAGCACTTTCTCCATGAACGGATCGCCGACCTGGACGCTGGGCAGCTTCTTTCTGCCCGGCCCCGCTCCCTCGTCACCGCCGAACGTCTCACTCGCGAGCACCGACACCCCGCCGATGCCGTCCAGCCCGGTGCGCGCACCGAACAGGATGATCTTGTTGCCGCTGCCGGACGCGAACGCCAGCTTGAGGTCGTCGGCGCGCAACGTGCCCACGCACAGCGCGTTCACCAGCGGATTGCCCGCGTAGGACGCGTCGAACACCGTCTCACCGCCGAGATTCGGCAGGCCGAGGGAGTTTCCGTAGCCACCGACACCGCGCACCACCCCGTCGAGCACGCGACGGGTGTCGGGAGCGTCGGCGGCGCCGAACCTCAACTGATCCATCACGGCGACAGGCCGCGCTCCCATGGCCATGATGTCGCGCACGATGCCACCGACACCGGTGGCCGCACCCTGATACGGCTCGACGTAGGACGGGTGATTGTGGGATTCGACCTTGAAGGTGACCGCCCACCCGTCGCCGATATCGACGACGCCGGCGTTCTCGCCGATACCCGCCAGCATCGAGGCACGCATCTCGTCTGTGGTGGTCTCGCCGAAGTAGCGCAGGTGCACCTTGGACGACTTGTACGAGCAGTGCTCGCTCCACATCACCGAGTACATCGCGAGTTCAGCGTCGGTGGGACGGCGGCCGAGGATCTCGCGGATCCTGGTGTACTCGTCCCACTTTAGGCCGAGTGCGGCGAACGGCTGCGGCTGATCAGGTGTGGTGGCCGCCCGCTCGACAGTATCCACGGTTGCGGTGAGCTCCGACGTCACGGGCTCAGTCTAGTTTGTGCTATCAAGCGCGGCAGCGACGGCTTCGAACTCGGCGAGGGCTCATCCAGGAGCTTCTGCCACGAGAACTCTTCGGGGATGACCTTCTGCGGGTTTCAACGCCCGGGTAGCGCGCTCGTGCGCCATCTTGAGGAACAGCAGGTAGGTCAGTTGCTCGGTGTACTCGATGACCCCGACGCCGTCGTCACGCAGCACGTGGCAGTGGGACCAGAGCTTGTCGACGAGGCGACGAGAATCGGACATCGGTTCCTTGATCAATCGCGGGTGGTGAG
This sequence comes from Mycobacterium sp., assembly GCA_051306175.1. Classification (GTDB taxonomy): domain Bacteria; phylum Actinomycetota; class Actinomycetes; order Mycobacteriales; family Mycobacteriaceae; genus Mycobacterium. Next base: position 34,758 of record JBPPMS010000032.1, read on the forward strand.
CCGCAGGAAGCTACGCGTCTGGCACCAGCTGACGGATCGACGAGGTGTAGACGGCATAAATGTACGGTCCCTCGGATTGCGTGGCTGCAGCGATCGCGGTCAGGTTCCCGATGAACCGATCAGCTACCAGCTGCGCTGTGATGTTCGCCGACGGGACGCAGAAGAGGCGAGCTCCCGTCACCATGACGGTTTCGCGTTCGACGGCGTTCCGGCGGATGGCATCATCCTTGTTGAAGGCCAGCCAGCCATTGTCGGCTGTCATCTTGAATCCACTCTTCATCCTGGATGGATTGGGCGGTCGCTTCGCCGTAGTGCTCTCTCATCGTCACGATCGACAATCCCACGGCTCTCAAGAATGTCGGGACCTGGATGGCACCCAGGCTGCGATCGACGAAGATCGTCGGCAGGCTCGCGAGTACGGTCGCGCTAGGCTGCGATCGCGTCGACCGCGTCACGAAGCTGATCCACCGTCACGCCGTAGTCGGCTGCTACATCTTCGAACGTCTCGCCGGCCTGCAGCGGACCCAGCGCATCGGCCACCTTGGCTCCGCTTCGGCTGAAGATGGGCTGACCGTAACCCCGGTACGGGTCGAGGACGACATTTGCATCGCCGTATTGCGGAAGGCGGATCATCGCGGCGTATTCGTCCGCGCCGAAGGTGATCTGGCGCAGGTAGTGATTGATGATGTCCTTGAAAACGAACTGGCCGGAGCGCGGCACGATCATGCCGCGAACGACGTCAGTGACGTCGTGGTCATCGTTCGAAGCCTCCGCGAAATCCCACAGCACTTCGGCGCCGTCAGTGAAGAGCGCCTTGGATGCCAGTGCGTGCGGACCAACGTTCTGAACCAGCCAATCGATGGACGGCCGGATTCGTTGCATGGGTACTCCAGCGCGCCGGAACGCGGTCAGCACGTAGGCCTCGGCGACGCCCACGAACGGGATCCTGGGTCCTTTCGCCTCCGCCGCATCGAACGCCGTGATCACCGGTTCGTAATCGATCGCGCTCATCGTCGGCTCATGGCGCCGCGAGTATCCGTCCACCCAGGTGCCGAGCGTTGCCCGCGGCACCACCAAGAACCGCGATGCTTCGGTGACCGTATAGAGCGGAACACTGAAGCGCAGGTCGGTCATCGAAGTTTTCTCGGTCGTCGTACTCACCTTCCTAGCGCTTGACGGCGTTCTCATTGTGGCGGCACGGGGCGACAGATCAGGATGCGCCCCACGGTTTATGAACAGTGTCCACGACCAAAGCCCGCCCAAACGATCGGTTCCCCGATCACCGCGGTCGCTATTCAACTCCGCGACTCTCCCAGACGCCGAACGTCGCGCCCTCGTCGGCGAGGCGAGGTGAATGGATTCGTCTTCATGACGCGTCCGCGCCCCGCGTCGACGACGAGTTTGGCGTTCCGCAAATGGAAGATCGGCGACTCCAACCCTTCAGCTGCCGGATTCACCTTGGGCTCAGGCACTTTGATGGCGTTAACGCCCAGTACTGGAAGCACGATCTCCAGTTGGGAGACGAAGTAGTCCATGTCGGACGCGTCGGCTTCGGGCAGTGACGGCGGCGAAGGGGCCGTGTTGTTCTCTACTCTGACGCGGCCCGCCCTGGTCGCCAGATGGATGAGCCGCGATTCGAGTTAGCGACCATGCGCCTTGGTCAGATTCGCATCCTTGGACGTGATGATGACGACGCGATCCCAGAAGTCCTTCTTGCGCTGGTGGTCACGAAGTCGTTCCGCGACGACATCGGCCTCGCCCACGTAGCAGCGCGTATTGCCCACTGCGGACTCGTCTTCGCCGAGCAAAAGTCGGCCCCGGTGCGCTGGGCCTCATCACGCTTCAGCAGGTCGGCAAGGTCCGAGCGAGCGGCCGAAAGCACGTGTCCCGTCCAGTTGGTGATCTCTGCGGTCGTCAGGCCACCGGGAGTGCCGTCGTCGGGATGGCCCGAAGGGACGCTGCTATTCAGGCGCGGGAGCGACGCAGAAGGCATTGCCCTCCGGGTCGGCGAACACCACCCAGTGGAACTCGTCACCGAAGCTGTGCCGCCCCGTCTCCGTGGCGCCCAGCCCGACGAGGCGCCCGACCTCGGCCTCCAGGTCGGGGGTGCTGAAGTCGATGTGCGCCTTGTTCTTGCCCGGCGTCGGGTCCTCCACCCGCTGGAACGCGAGGTTGGGCCCGGTGTGCTTGACCAGCACGAACTCACCCGGCACCACCGCGTTCACTTCGCCGCCGACGACGCCAGCCCACCAGGCCGCCAGAGCGTCGGGATCTGAACAGTCGAAAGTGATCGATTCCACTGCAACAGTCATGAGCCGAACCTTAAGGGAGGGCTCCGACACCCTAAGGAAATTCTTCGATTCGGCAGTCGGCATCAAGGGCACACTC
>JBPPMS010000033.1:0-17473 GCA_051306175.1 Mycobacterium sp.
CGCTCCTGATCCCGCCGCCGGAATTGGTGATCGCTCAAACCAACAGCGGCACAATATCTTCAGCTGACATCTGCGGTCCGACCACCAGCCACCGTCCGCACCATTGCGCGGCGGCCAGAGCGGCATACACCGCCGAGGTACGGCGCTGCAGTCCGCCGTCGCGCTCGTAGGCGTCTCGGGCGCGCGTCGGGTCGCCCTCGGCCCGGCCGCGCGCTCTGGAATCGGCCAGTTCGACCGGAACATCAAGTAGCAGTTGCCATGCCGGCCGCGGCAAGGCGAGCCGCCCGAACTCGAGCGCGCGCACCCAGTCCACCACTTCGCCGGCCGCGCCTTGACGCAGCCGCGCCGCACTGTAGGCCGCGTTCGACGCGACGTACCGGTCGAGGATCACCACGTCGTACCGGTCGAGCAGCCCGCTGATCTCGTCGGCGGCGCCCGCGCGATCCAGCGCGAACAGCGTCGCCATCGCATATGCCGACGACACCAGGTCGCCATGTTCGCCATGCAGGGCTTCGGCAGCGATATCCGCTGTCACCGACTGGCCGTAGCGGGGGAATCCCCGTGTCGCAACGGTTTTGCCCCTAGATTCGAAGGTCGACCGCAGCTCTTTGGTCACGGTGTTCTTGCCCGCGCCGTCAACGCCCTCGATTGCGATCAGCACACGTCGAGCCTAGTGGTTGCTGATCGCCCTGTTCAGAACCGGCGTCCGATGTGGCGGGTTGTCAGTACCGGTAGTGCTCCGGCTTGTACGGGCCCTCGACGTCGACGCCGATGTACTCCGCCTGCTCCTTGGTGAGCTTGGTCAGCGTGCCACCGAGCGCCTCGACGTGGATCTTGGCCACCTTCTCGTCGAGATGCTTGGCCAGCCGGTAGACCTCGTTGTCGTATTCGTCGTTCTTGGTCCACAGTTCGATCTGCGCGATCACCTGGTTGGAGAAGCTGTTGCTCATCACGAACGACGGGTGACCCGTCGCGTTGCCCAGGTTCAGCAGACGCCCCTCGGACAGCACGATGATCGAATGGCCGTCGGGGAACACGAACTCGTCAACCTGCGGCTTGATGTTGATCCGCCGGATGTCGGCGTCACGCTCAAGGCGGGCCATCTCGATCTCGTCGTCGAAGTGACCGATATTGCCGAGGATGGCCTGGTGCTTCATCGACCGCATGTGCTCCAGGGTGATGATGCCCTGGTTACCGGTGGCGGTGATGACGATGTCCGCCCAGCCGATGGCCTCTTCGACCGTCTTGACCTCGAAACCGTCCATCAGGGCCTGCAGCGCGTTGATCGGATCGATCTCGGTGACCGCGACGCGGGCGCCCTGCGCCTTGAGTGCCTCGGCGCAGCCCTTGCCGACGTCGCCGTAGCCGCACACCAACGCGGCCTTGCCGCCGATCAGGACGTCGGTGCCGCGGTTGATGCCGTCGATCAGCGAGTGGCGGGTGCCGTACTTGTTGTCGAACTTGGACTTGGTGACCGAGTCGTTGACGTTGATGGCCGGGAACGTCAGCTCGCCGGCAGCGGCGAACTGGTAGAGCCGCAGCACGCCGGTGGTGGTCTCCTCGGTGACACCCTGGACCGACTCGGCGATCGTGGTCCACTTCGTCTTGTCGGTCTCGAAGCGCTCACGGATGAGCGACAGGAATACTTTGTACTCGGCGGATGCGTCATCCTCGGCGGGCGGTATGACGCCTGCCTTCTCGAACTGCGCACCGCGCAGCACCAGCATGGTGGCGTCACCACCGTCATCCAGGATCATGTTGGCCGGTTCGTCCGGCCAGGTGAGCATCTGCTCGGCCGCCCACCAATACTCCTCGAGGCTTTCGCCCTTCCAGGCGAAAACCGCGACGCCCTTGGGCTCTTCGACGGTTCCGTGCGGGCCGACGACGACAGCCGCCGCGGCGTGGTCCTGGGTGGAGAAGATGTTGCACGACGCCCAGCGCACTTCGGCGCCCAGGGAAACCAGCGTCTCGATCAGAACCGCGGTCTGAATCGTCATGTGCAAAGAACCCGAAACGCGCGCGCCCTTGAGTGGCAGCACGTCGGCGTATTCGCGGCGCAGCGTCATCAGGCCCGGCATCTCGTGCTCGGCCAGACGGATCTCCTTGCGTCCGAATTCTGCCAGTTCCAGGTCGGCGACCTTGAAGTCGACGCCGTTACGGACGTCGGCGGTCAGCTCAGGCATGTAGAGCCCTCTTTCATTCGTGATTGCTGTGATCGCACAGGTGCGCCGAAACGACGCCAATGTGTGCAGACACCCGTAGCCTGCGGGCTCGCGGGACAAGGCGCCCGTTCCAATGATGGGGCGCTCTGACAGCTACGGGATATCTACCACCGGGATAACTACAACACCGTAGCGTCCCGGGCTTTACCGGGTTGCGGCGGCACCGGGATCGATGACGCCGTACCGCTCGGCGAACGGCGTCATGAGGCGAGCCAGATCGTCAGCGACATCGTGGTCGGCTTCCGGCGGCATGGAGACATAACTCATCGCCAGCCGGACGATGGCCCTCGCCAGCACGCCCGCGTCGGCGTCACTGGCCTTGACCCAGCTGTGCTGGACCGTCGCCGCCAACCGCTGCGAGCTGCGAATGATGATCGGGCCGCTCTCGGTCGTGATGATCTGCAGCAGGTCCGGCGTGGCGCCGCCCGTCACCAGTGAGATGACGAGAGGGTCGGACGCCGACTCGGCGAAGAAGGCGCGGAAGCCTTGAAGAAACGCCTGGTAGATGTCACCGACGTTGGTCTCGATGGCGTCTTCCACCGCGTCCACGAGGCGATCCGCCAAGCGCAGCGCGTACCCCTGGGCGAGGCCCTGGCGCGAGCCGAACTCGTTGTAGATCGTCTGGCGGCTGACGCCAGCGGTCTTCGCGACGTCGTTGAGCGTGACCGAGGACCAATCCCTGGCGAGCAGTAGGTCGCGCATCGCATCCAGAATCAACTCGCGCAGCAGGACCTTCGACGCCTCCGCGTAAGCGACGCGGATGGGTCTGCCACCGTCGCGCCGAGTCACACGCGCGACGATGACAGGATCCATGACTGCCGTCAACCTAGGATCTCGACAGTTCGACCATGTCGAAGTCGGATTTGGCGGCACCGCAGTCCGGGCAGCTCCAGTCCTCGGGGATGTCGTCCCACCGGGTGCCGGGGGCGATCCCGTCCTGCGGCCAGCCCTTCTCCTCGTCGTACTCAAATCCGCACAGGATGCACCTGAACAGCTTGTAGTCGGTCATTGGTTTGCTCCCTGCTGTGTTTGATTCCCCGTCGCGTTCGCTAGCCCAAGTCTCGAAATCGATCTTCTCGCGTACGCCGCAGTCGGGGCAAGTCCAGTGGTCGGGCACCTGATCCCAGGTGGTTCTGCGCACGTCGACAAACTGACCCGACTTCCGACGGGCAGCCTACATCCCGACAGTCACCCGGAACAGCCGCGACGGCCGTGACGTCAGCAGACGGATCGGGCCGTCATCGGCCGAAACCCAGGCCGCCGCCCCACGTTCGAGCGTGAGAGCGCTCGACTTCGCGTGCACCACGACTTCACCGTCGGCGCACAACAGGATCTGCGGACCGTCGTGTCTGGTGGGCGCATCCACCTCGTGGCCGACATCGTCGCCATCCAGGATCAGCATCGAAACCGCGAATTCCGTTGCCGGCGTTCGATATACAGTCGCAATGCCGTCGCGCTCGAGCGTCGGACGCAGCGCGGTTTCGGTGGTGGGGGCGAAATCCAGCACCCGCAACAACTCGGGCACATCGACGTGCTTGGGAGTCAAGCCCCCGCGTAACACGTTGTCCGAGTTGGCCATCACCTCGACCGCGAGCCCGTGCAGGTAAGCGTGCAGGTTGCCGGCAGGCAGGTAGATGGCCTCACCCGGCTTGAGGCAGACCCGGTTCAGCAGCAACGCCGCCAACACGCCCGCGTCGCCCGGATAGCGCTCGCCCAACTCCAGGGCGACCCTGGCTTCCGCACCGAATTCTTTTGCACCGGAACGAATGTACTGCACAGCACCGTCGAGCACTGCAGGCACCAGCACGTCGAGGTCAGGTTGGGGCGCGGTGATCCACGTGGTGAACAGCGCGCGGAGTCCGTCGGCGTCGGGCTGGCCGGAGAGCAACTCGACGAACGGATCGAGGTCGGACACCGCCAGCGCGTTCAGCAGCGTGACGCTGTGCTCGGCCGCGCGGAATCCTGCCAGCGCCTCGAAGGGCTGCAACGCGATCAGCAACTCCGGCTTGTGGCTGCGGTCGCGGTAGTTGCGCACCGGCGACGAGATCGGCACTCCCTTGCGCTCTTCGAACTCGAAACCTTCGACGGCTTGGCGGGCACTGGGATGCGCCTGCAACGACAAGGGTTCCTCAGCGGCGAGCACCTTGAACAGGAAGGGCAGCGTATCGCCGAACCGGCCGCGGACCGCGGGGCCGAGCTGCCCGTCCGGATCGGCGTGCAACGCGTCAAGCAGGGACACCTCGCCGGTGTCGGTCTGCAACCAGGCGGGATCGCCCGGATGCGCCCCGAACCACAGCTCGGCTTCCGGATGAGCCGCGGGCACCGGTCGCCCGGTGAAATCGGCGATTGCGGTGCGCGACCCCCACGCGTACGTCCGCACCGCCCCACGTAACAATTGCACCGTCAGCCTCGCGCCAATCGTGAGTACACCGCGGCCATCTCCAGCCGCAGTGCCAGCAGCGACAGTTGCTGTTCCGGCCGGCCCGCGGCAGCAGCGGACGAAACCTCTCGTATCGCTTGAATCGTCCCGTCGGATTCAGGGACATCCTGGACGCCGAGAAGGTCGACGCCGTCCATCCCGGCCAGCCGGGGTACCAGAGAATCCCGCTCGGCCGCCAGCGCCAGCACCAACACCCGCAACCTGCTCGCCAGCGGACCGTCGATCTGCTCGTCGTGGAACAAGGCGTCCTCGTAGCTCATGGCGCTGCCCCCCAACGAGTCCCTCAACCCACTGCGCACGGCGACCAGCACGTCGGCGAGGCCGACCGCGGTGGAGCCCTGCAGCGCCACCCGCAACAGCGTGGTGGAGACGTGCCGGGCCAGCGCCAACGTCGCCGGGCAGTCGCCGCTGAACACCACCTGGTGCTGGTCGATCCGGTCGGCCAGTGCCTTGGCCGGGTTGGTGAACAGTTCACGAGTGGTGCTGTTGCGCAGCGTCTCGGCGTCGAGTTGGTCGGCCAGCGCGCCGAGGTCCACCCCCAGGCTTGCATCGACCGCCCCGAAGGTGGCCAGGCCTGCGGCGAGGTAGCGGTGCAGTCCGAACTCGTCGGGCACCCATACCCGCGGCGCCAGGATGCTCGCACGGCCTGCCATGGCGTCGCGCAGGGGTCCCTCGAACGGCGCCACCACCACCACACGTGCGCCCCGGCGGACGCCGCTGGCCACTGCCGCAGTGAGTGCGGGATCGCCCGCATCGTCGCCGGCGACCACCATCACGTCGAGTGGACCGATCCACGGCGGCGCTTCCGCTGCCAGGACGATCGGCTCGCCCGCCGATGAGCCGAGCGCCGCCGACAACAGTTCGCCCGCCGACTGCGCAGGGCCCCGGCCTGCGACCCACACCACCGAACGGGGGCGGTCGCCCACGACGAGCGCCAGTGCGCCCTCGTCGACGGCGGCCGCGGTGGCCCGCACCTGAGCGCCCGCCATGGACGCGGCGCGCAGGAGACCGTCACGGTCAGCGGCGATCAGCCCGTCGGCGTCGTCGAAGTCGATCGCCGCCCGCGTGTCGGCGAAGCGGCGGGGCACCGAGCCGGTCACGAGGCCACCTCGGCATGCGCCGCGATGAGGCCGGCGACCCGGCTGACAATCTTTTCGACATCCGCTGCGGTGCGCGCCTCGACATTGAGCCGCAACAATGGCTCCGTGTTCGACATCCGCAGGTTGAACCACGCTCCGTGACCCACATCGACTGTCACACCATCGAGGTGGTCGATGGAGGTGATCTCGCTGCGGTAGGACTTGAGCACCGAGTCGACGCAGCCAGACGCATCGGTGACGGTGAAGTTGAGCTCGCCCGACGCCGCGTAACGCTCATAGTCCGCCATCACCTCGGACAGGCCGCGGTGCTGTTCACCCAGGGCCGCGAGCACGTGCAGGGCCGCCAACATGCCGGAGTCGGCACCCCAGAAGTCGCGGAAGTAGTAGTGCGCCGAGTGCTCGCCACCGAAGATGGCGCTGGTCTCGGCCATCAGCGCCTTGATGTAGGAGTGCCCGACGCGCGAGCGCAACGGCGTGCCGCCGCGCTCGACGACCAGTTCGGGAACGGCGCGGGAGGTGATCAGGTTGTGGATCACCGTCGCGCCGATCTCCCGGCTGAGCTCGCGTGCGGCGACCAGCGCGGTGACCGCCGACGGCGACACGGGTTGGCCCAGTTCGTCGACGACGAAGCAGCGGTCGGCGTCGCCGTCGAAAGCCAGGCCGATATCGGCGCCGGTGGCCAGCACGTGTGCCTGCAGATCCACCAGGTTGGCGGGGTCCAGCGGGTTGGCCTCGTGGTTGGGGAACGATCCGTCCAGCTCGAAGAACAGCGGCAGGACCGTGATCGCTTCGATCGGCCCGAGCACCGCGGGCGTGGTGTGCCCCGCCATGCCGTTACCGGCGTCCACGGCAACCCGCAGCGGACGCTGCGCCGAGATGTCGACGAGCGAGCGCAGGAACTCACCGTAGTTGTCGAGCACGTCGCGGTCCTCGATCGAGCCTGCGGAACCGTCATAATCCCCGACGCCCTCGATGACGCCGTCGGCGACCGTGGCCAACCCGGTCTCGCGCCCCACGGGTTTCGCGCCGGCCCGACACAGCTTGATGCCGTTGTAGGCAGCCGGATTGTGGCTCGCGGTGAACATGGCGCCCGGGCAGTCGAAGAAACCCGAAGCGAAGTACAGCTGATCGGTGGAGGCCAGACCGACACGGATCACGTCCAGCCCCTGCGCGGTGACACCCGCGGCGAAGGCGTCGGCAAGCGCGGGCGAACTGGGCCTCATGTCGTATCCGATGACCACCCGACGGGCGCCGACCGGTTCGTCACGCCGGATCAGCCGGGCAAACGCGGCACCGACGTCTGCGACGAACGATTCGTCGATCTGCTCGCCCACCAAACCACGCACGTCATATGCCTTGATGACGGCGTGGACAGCCGCAGCGGGCCGGGACATGAGGGGACTCCTGACAGCTCGAAACTCTTGTCCGTCAGCCTAGCCGTTCAGCCCGACCGAACTGACACCCCAAGACCGTTAGTCATGCAGATCAGGTAAGACCCGCAGGTGACCGCGCCGACGACCGTTGGCTTGGTGCGACGCCGAGGCCATCAGACCGGCACCGGGCGACGCCGAGCCGACGGGCGCTGCAGCGTCGGAGAAGCCGTGCACGGGAGGTGTCTGGTCCGCGCCCTCGCGGCCCTCTCGGACAGCGTCGGCAAGCGCGACGAGGTCGTCGTCCTCCGGATAGCTCGGCAACGGGCCCGCATGACGGACCAGTTCCCAGCCGCGCGGCGCGGTGATTCGGCCGGCATGCCCGACGCACAGATCCCACGAATGCGGTTCGCGCACGGTCGCCAGCGGGCCGACGACGGCCGTCGAGTCGGAATAGACGAACGTCAGGGTCGCGACGCCGTAGTGGGGGCACCCGGGCCTGCAGCAGCGACGGGGACTATTCACGTTGGTGAGGCTAGCGCGCGAGGTCGTCCGACAGCGTCGACACGCGCAGCCATCCGGTGTGCGATCTCCAACCGTTACGATCAGGTGGTGCGGTCCGGCGGGCAGGAGCGAAGCGACCCGGGGGGCAGGCGTGCCGGCGGGGAGCGAAGCGACCCGGGGGGCAGGCGTGAGTCCCGGCGGGGCCGCGAGATGCGCGGTCCGCTGTTGCCGCCCACCGTACCCGGCTGGCGCAGTCGGGCGGAGCGCTTCGACATGGCGGTACTCGAGGCCTACGAACCGCTGGAGCGACGCTGGCAGAACCGGGTGTCCGGGTTGGACGTCGCGGTGGACGAGATTCCACGGATGGCACCCAAGGACGCCACCAACCTCCAGTGGCCGCCCGAAGTGATCGCCGACGGGCCCATCGCGCTGGCGCGGTTGATCCCGGCCGGCGTCGACGTGCGGGGAAATCCGACTCGCGCGCGAATCGTGTTGTTTCGCAAGCCGATCGAACGTCGCGCCAAGGACACCATCGAACTGGCGGAGCTACTTCATGATCTTCTGGTGGCCCAGGTGGCCACCTATCTGGGGGTCGAACCTTCGGTCATCGACCCGACGATCGACGACTGAGCGAGCACGGGGCGAGCGAAACTACGGGGCATCAGTGGCGCTCAGATGATGCCGCGCTTGAGGCGCCTGCGTTCCCGCTCGGAGAGTCCGCCCCAGATGCCGAACCGTTCGTCGTTGGCCAGTGCGTACTCCAGGCACGCGTCTTTGACATCGCAGCCCAGGCAGATGCGCTTGGCTTCGCGGGTGGAGCCGCCCTTCTCGGGAAAGAATGCCTCGGGATCGGTTTGGGCGCACAGCGCCTTCTCCTGCCAGAGGTCGTCTTCGGGGGTCAACGGACGGTCAAATGCATTGGGCACCAAACTCAAATGGCGGGATTCGTTGTCCGCCTTGAACATTGAGCCTGATCCGGCGTGCGCTGTGCTACCTACAGACCCCATAAGGTGCTCATAGGACATGATTCCGCCTCCTCACCTTGTGCTAGTAGCTCCGAAAAATGTCGCCCACTATTTCGATGTGGCCATCTCGATTCGAACAGATGATCGAATCTCGGTCTGCGACACCAGATGTGGCTCAGGCCAACCAAGAAATGACACTGGTGTGATTAGACACGGGTTAGCTGCTGAGGTCAAGCGGTAGAACCGGATTGCATATCATCCCGTGACTCGTTTACCGGCGCGTCGACACATCGGCGTGTCACCCACCTCCGGCGCGACCAACCGGCCGACGACCAGCGCACACCGACCGCCTAGGCTCGATCGTTGTGAAGGTGACGGTTCTGGTCGGTGGCGTCGGGGGCGCCCGATTCCTGCTCGGCGTACAACGCCTCTTGGGCCTCGGACAGTTTGCCAGCGACGCTGCGTCGCGCCCGGCGGCGATGACCAACGAGCTTACGGCCGTGGTCAACGTTGGCGACGACGCGTGGATGCACGGCGTGCGCATCTGCCCAGATCTCGACACGTGCATGTACACCCTGGGCGGGGGTATCGACCCCGACCGCGGCTGGGGCCATCGCGACGAATCGTGGAACGCCAAGCAGGAGTTAGCCCGCTACGGTGCACAGCCGGACTGGTTCGGATTGGGCGACAAAGACCTCGCCACTCACCTCGTCCGCAGCCAGATGCTGCGTGCCGGCTATCCCCTCTCCTCGGTCACCGAGGCCCTGAGTGTGCGCTGGACCCCGGGTGCCCGCCTGCTTCCCGTCACCGACGACCGCTGCGAGACCCACGTCGTGATCACCGACCCGGACACCGACGAGCGGCGGGCCATCCACTTCCAGGAGTGGTGGGTGCGCTACCGAAGCAACATCCCGACGCACAGTTTCGCGTTTGTCGGCGCCGACACGGCGACCGCGGGACCTGGTGTGGCCGAAGCGATCTCCGACGCCGATGTGGTACTCCTCGCGCCGTCGAACCCCGTCGTGAGCATCGGACCCATCCTGGCCGTGCCCGGCATCCGGTCGGCGCTGCGGACCACATCTGCTCCCGTCGTGGGATATTCGCCCATCATCGCCGGAAAACCGTTGCGCGGCATGGCCGACGAGTGCCTCCGGGTGATCGGCGTCGACAGTACATCGGAAGCCGTCGGCAACCACTACGGTGCCCGGTCGGCCACTGGGGTGCTCGACGGCTGGCTGATACACGCGGGCGACACGGCTGAGATATCGGCCGTCGCCGTCAAATCCGTCCCATTACTGATGACCGACCCGTCCACCACCGCCCAGATGGTGCGTGACGGACTCGAGCTGGTCGGCCTACCCTCGGAGGCATGGTGACACCGGTGCAGCCGCCGGGCGGCGAGCATGGCTCCGCGGCGGCGGTGGAAATCCTTCCGGTCACCGGATTGCCCGAGTTCCGGCCCGGAGATGTTCTGGCCGCCGCGCTCGTCGGTGCGGCACCGTGGCTGCGCGACGGGGACGTTGTCGTGGTCACCAGCAAGGTGGTCTCCAAGTGCGAGGGTCGAATCGTCGCCGCACCCGAGGACCCCGCGCAGCGAGATGCGCTTCGTCGCAAGCTCGTCGACGCCGAGGCCATCCGAGTGCTGGCCCGCAAGGGCCGCACCCTGATCACCGAGAATGCCATTGGGCTGATCCAGGCCGCGGCAGGCGTGGACGGCTCCAACATTGGCGCCACCGAGTTGGCGCTGCTGCCCGTCGATCCTGACGGCAGCGCGGCGGAGTTGCGCCGTGAGCTGCGCGATCGGTTGGGCGTCACGGTCGGTGTGGTGATCACCGACACGATGGGCCGGGCCTGGCGCAACGGCCAGATCGATGCCGCCATCGGGTCGGCGGGTGTGACGGTACTGCACGGCTATGCGGGTTCGGTCGACGCTCACGGGAACGAACTGATGGTCACCGAAGTGGCCGTCGCCGACGAGATCGCCGCCGCAGCGGATCTGGTCAAGGGCAAGCTGACCGGGGTCCCGGTAGCCGTGGTGAGGGGTTTGACTCAGCGCGACAACGGTTCCACCGCAAAGGATCTGTTACGGCCAGGCGAAGACGACCTGTTCTGGCTCGGCACCGCGGAGTCGATCGAACTCGGACGAAGACAGGCGCAGCTGCTGCGTCGGTCGGTGCGCCACTTCAGCGCCGAAACCGTCGAAGCCGATCTTATCGAGGAAGCAGTCGCCGAAGCCCTGACCGCGCCTGCGCCCCACCACACCCGTCCGGTCCGATTCGTCTGGCTGACCACAGAATCAACCCGCACGCAACTACTGGACCGGATGCAGGATCGGTGGCGCGCCGACCTGTTGGGCGACGGTCTTTCCGAGGAGGCCGTCCAGCGTCGCGTCAGTCGGGGTCAGATTCTCTACGCCGCACCAGAACTCGTCATCCCGTTCGCCGTCCCCGACGGGGCGCACAGCTATCCCGACGACGCCCGCAGCACCGCCGAGCACACCATGTTCACCGTGGCAGCCGGCGCCGCAGTGCAGGCGCTGCTGGTGGCGCTCGCCGTCCGCGGTGTCGGCAGCTGCTGGGTAGGTTCGACGATCTTCTCGGCCGATATCGTACGGGCCGAGCTTGACCTGTCTGCAGACTGGGAGCCGTTGGGCGCCATCGCTATCGGATACGCTGCCGATCCGACGGCCCCGCGCGATCCCGCCGCCACCGGCGGCCTGCTGGTGCGGCGGTGAGCGTGCGGGAGTCCGTCCTGGAGCTGTTGAGCCGTTGGCGCCCCGCCGATCCCGCGCAGGACGCGCTGCGCGAGGCGGTGCACGGGTTCGTGCTCGCCCGCGACGACGCGTGTCAACGCGCTTGCGTGCCAGGGCACATCACGGCGTCGACGTTGGTCGTCGACCACACGGGAGGCCAGGTGCTGCTGACACTTCACCCGCGCCTGGGCCGCTGGGTCCAGCTTGGCGGACACTGCGAGGACACCGACCCCGACATCGTCGCCGCGGCTCTGCGGGAGGCCACGGAGGAATCCGGCATCGACGGACTCGTTGTGGCCGACGAACCGCTCGCGGTGCACGTGCATGCGCTGACGTGCTCGCTCGGGGTGCCGACCCGTCATCTCGATCTGCAGTTCGGCGCCCGCGCACCGCGGGGAGCCCAGATCAGACTCAGCGACGAATCGTTGGACCTGCGCTGGTGGCCGGTCGACGGGTTGCCCGACTCAACCGACCACGCGCTGCGCTACCTGGTCGCCCAGGCTCGCGATTGGGGGGGCGAGCCGAAAAGACTAGACGTCGCTCGAGTACCGGATCCCACCGTCGGGGATTACCACGCCTGGCCACACCCGGGCCCCGCGTAACAGCTCGCACCGCGCGCCGATAGTGGCACCGTCACCGATGACACCGTCACGGATCAGAGCCCGCGGGCCGATTCTCGCGCCGTGCCCGATGATCGAACGCTCGATCACCGCGCCGGCTTCGACGTGCACGCCGTCGAAGATCACCGCGCCGTCCAGTCGCGTGCCGGGCCCGATCTCGGCGCCGCGACCGATGACGGTGCCGCCGATCAGCACCGCACCTGGGGCCACTGAGGCTCCGTCGTGCACCAGCTGCTCGCCGCGGTGCCCACCGAGTGCGGGCGACGGTGCCAGGCCACGCACCAAATCGGCGGAGCCGCGGACGAAATCCTCGGGGGTGCCCATGTCGCGCCAGTAGGTGCTGTCGACGTACCCGCACACGCGCACCCCGTCAGAGAGGAGCGCGGGGAACACCTCGCGCTCCACCGACACCTCGCGCCCGGTGGGGATGCGGTCGATGATCGCCCGGTTGAACACATAGCAACCCGCGTTGATCTGATCGGTGGGCGGATCCTGTGTCTTCTCCAGGAACGCGGTGACCAGACCATCGGAATCTGTTGGCACGCAACCGAATGCGCGGGGATCTCCGACGCGCACCAAGTGCAGCGTCAGGTCGGCCGCATTGGCGGTGTGGGATTCGAGCATCGTCGGCAGATCGGCACCGGAGAGCACGTCGCCGTTGAACACCAGCGCGGTATCATAGCGCAGTTTGGACGCCACGTTCGCGATGCCACCGCCGGTACCCAGCGGCTGCTCCTCGACGACGTACTCGATCTGCAATCCGAGCTTGGAGCCGTCGCCGAACTCGGCCTCGAACACCGCCGCCTTGTAGGACGTCCCCAGGACGACGTGTTCGATGCCCGCGGCCGCGATTCGCGACAGCAGATGGGTCAGGAAGGGCAACCCCGCTATGGGCAGCATCGGTTTGGGCGCCGACAGCGTCAGCGGCCGCAGCCGCGTCCCTTTGCCGCCGACGAGAACGACGGCATCGACCTTGGACGGATCAGCCACCCCCCGATTCCCCTTTCGCCTGATTACGACGTGCTTGGCGGACTACCAGTGCCGCCCTCCCCGCGAGCGCTGCCCGCAGGGTCCACCGTAACGGCGATTGCCACCACTTCGCATGTCGATCGGCCTGGAACTGATAGGCGCTGCGGTGGTGCGCGGCGAGATTGCGGGCCGGATCTCGACCTGTGGAGTGTCCCTTCCGGTGCAGGATCTCCGAGGACGGGACGTAGACGTTGAACCAACCCGCACGGCCGAGTCGGTCGCCGAGGTCGACGTCCTCCATGTACATGAAGTACCGCTCGTCGAATCCGCCGACCTGATCGAAGGCTTCGCGGCGCACCAGCAGACATGATCCCGACAGCCAACCGACCCTCCGCTCGCTGGGTTCCTGATGGTCCTGCCGGTAGGCGGCGCTCCACGGGTTGTCCCGCCAGAACGGCCCGAGAACCGCATGAAGGATGCCGCCGAGCACTGTGGGTTGGTTGCGCGCCGACGGATACACCGACCCGTCGGGGTCCATGATCAGCGGTCCCAACGCTCCGGCCTTGGGCCAGCGGGCTGCGGCGTCGAGCAGCGCGTCGATGCTGCCGGGGCCCCACTGCACGTCGGGGTTGGCGATGACGAGAAACTCTCCGGCGCGTTCCAGCTGCTGGACGGCCCGGTTGACGGCGCTCCCGTAACCCAGGTTGCCGCCGGTCCGAAGCAACTCGACTCCTGGATATTGCTCGACGGCGGCCTCTGGGGCACCGTCGGTGGAGCCGTTGTCGGCCAGCACCACGCTGAGGGGACGCTCGGTGGCGTGCGACAGCGACGCCAGGAACCGGTCCAGATGCGGGCCCGGTGAATACGTCACGGTCACCACCGCCAGTTCGTCGCTCACGGCGTAGAGGGTAACGGTCCTCCGGCGGCGACCAGTGCGGCGTGCAGTGCCTCTCGCCACGCACGCAGCGGCGTGAGGCCTGCGGCGGCCCACTGTGCACCCGATAAGGCCGAGTACGACGGGCGCGCGGCGGGGCGCGGCTGCGCGGCGGAGGTGACCGGGCGCACCCGGTCGGGATCGGCTCCGACTTCGCTGAATACGGCCCTGGCCTGCTCGTAGCGGCTGACGGCTCCGGCGTTGGCGGCGTGCAGGACCGGTGGGCAGGAGCGGAGCGACCGGGGGATCTGCTCAGGTTCGCCGCAGGAGCTGTCGACGAGTTCGAGCAGGGCGGCAACCAGGTCGCCCACATAGGTCGGTGACCCGATCTGGTCGGCCACCATGTCGACGGTGCCGTCGCCCGCCGCCGTCCTCCGCATGGCGGCCACGAAGTCCGTGCCGCCACCGCCGGTGTACACCCACGAGGTGCGCACGATGTGGGCGTCGGGCAGGGTGGCGAGCACGGCCAGCTCGCCGGCGCGCTTGCTTCGGCCGTACACACTCAGGGGGTTGGTGTGGCCGTCGGTGTCGTACGGGGTCTGCCGTTCGCCGCCGAAGACGTAGTCGGTGGAGAGGTGGACGAGCTGCGCCCCGGCGCGGGCGCAGGCGTGGGCGATGTTCTGCGGGCCGATCGCGTTGACGGCGTACGCCCGGTCGGGGTCGGATTCTGCGCGGTCGACGTCGGTGTAGGCCGCGCAGTTGATCACCAGATCCCCCGATTCGACGTGCCGTTGCGCCGCCGCGGGATCGGAGATATCCCACTGCGCCGACGCCAGTGCTACCACGTCACGCCCCTGCTTTCTGGCCTGACCTGCGAGAAAGCTACCGACCTGGCCGCCTGCGCCCGTGATCACCAACCGCGCTGTCATGCCGACGAGTCTGGCACGCCGGAAGCGAGCTCCCGGATTTGCGGCCGTCGCCCCAGTAACCTGGACCGATGCCGGCTGACCCTCCTTCGCGCGCCGCTGCGGGCACGCGGCGGATTTCCCGTGCCGTCGCCACGGTGGTGGCACTGGCCGTCGTCGCAGCCACCGGGGTGGCGTGGAGCACGGTGCGCTCGTTCGAGGACGGCATCAACCACATCAATCCGAGTGTGCTGGGCGAGGGCGGCGAGGACGGCGCCGTCGACATCCTGCTCGTCGGCGTGGACAGCCGCACCGATGCGCACGGAAATCCCCTGTCGGCCGAGGAGCTGGCCATCCTGCGCGCGGGCGACGACGTGGCGACCAACACCGACACCATCATCCTGGTGCGCATCCCAAACAACGGAGAGTCGGCCACCGCGATCTCCATCCCGCGCGACACATACACCGAGGCCCCCGACGGGCTGGGCAAGACCAAGATCAACGGCGTGTACGGCCAGGTCAAGTTCGAGGAGATGGTGGATCTTGTCGAACAGCAGGGGGTGGATCCCGCCGTCGCCGAGCCACAGGCCGTGGACAAGGGCCGCGAGGCACTGATCCAGACCGTCGCCGATCTCACCGGGGTCACCGTCGACCATTACGCCGAGATCGGGTTGTTGGGCTTCGCGCTCATCACCGATGCGCTCGGTGGCGTCGACGTGTGCTTGAAAGCGCCGGTGTTCGAACCTCTTTCCGGTGCCGACTTTGCCGCAGGCTGGCAGACGCTCGATGGACCGCAAGCGCTCAGCTTTGTGCGGCAGCGTCACGACCTGCCGCGCGGCGACCTCGACCGTGTCGTCCGGCAGCAGTCGGTGATGGCTTCACTCGCGCACACGGTGATCTCGGGTCAGACGCTGACCAACACCGATACCCTGCAGCGTCTGCAGGATGCGGTCCAGCGGTCGGTGGTGCTCTCCGACGGCTGGAATGTCATGGACTTCGTGGTGCAGTTGCAGGAATTGGCTGCGGGCAATGTGGCTTTCGCCACCATCCCGGTGCTCGACGAGGCCGGCTGGAGCGACGACGGCATGCAGAGCGTGGTGCGCGTGGACCCCACTCAGGTGCGCGACTGGGTGATGAGCCTGGCCGACGATCAGGAAGCGGGCGACACCGACGAGCTCGCCTACTCACCTGACAAGACCACCGCCGAAGTGCTCAATGACAGCGATATCAACGGGCTGGCCAAGGCGGTCTCCGACGTGCTGACCGGCGCCGGATTCACCGCGGGCGACGTGGGCAACAACGAGTCGGGCCACGTGTCGCAGAGCCAGATTCAGGCTCCCAGCGCCGACGACCTGGGCGCCCTGGCTGTCGCGGATTCTCTTGGCGGCCTACCGGTGATCGCGAACCCCGCAGTGCGCGATGGCACCGTGCGCGTGCTGCTCGCAGCCGACTACACCGGACCCGGCTCGGGGCTCGACGGCACCGATCCGTTGCTGGCCGTTGAGGATTCGACGGACCCCGCACTCGACGGGTCCACTCCGCCGCCGCCGTCGCCGATCCTGACCGCCGGCTCCGACGACCCCGCCTGCGTCAACTGACGATGACGCTCAGCGGCGAGATTCTGGATCCGTTGCTGCGGGCCGACCCCATGGGCCCTCGCATCACCTATTACGACGACGCGACGGGTGAGCGTGTCGAACTGTCGACCGTCACCCTGGTCAACTGGGCCAACAAGACCGCCAACCTGTTGCGCGACGAACTGGGCGCCGGGCCGGGCAGCGCGGTGGCTGTGTTGCTGCCCGCGCACTGGCAGACCGCGGCGGTGCTGTTCGGTATCTGGTGGATCGGCGCCGAAGTCGTGTACGGGGATGCCGACATCGCGTTCTGTACCGCGGACCGGATGGACGCTGCCGACGACGCCGTCGGCACTGGCGAGGTCGTGGTGCTGTCGCTGGACGCCTTCGGGAAACCGGTACCCAATCTGCCGTTCGGTGTCACCGACTACGCCACGTCGGTCCGTGTGCACGGCGACCAGATCATCCCGGGACGCTTTCCCGGACCAGCTCTGGCAGGCCGGTCGGTAGACCAATTGCTGGCCGCGGCCCGCGACTCCGCTGAGCGGCAGGGGCTGCGTTCCGGCGACCGCGTCGTGTCGTCGGCTTCGTGGGACACCGCGGATCACGTCATCGCCAACCTGCTGGCCCCCTACGTCGTAGGGGCGTCTCTGGTTCAGGTCGCCCACGCCGACCCTGCCAAAGCGGATCGACGCAACATGACGGAGAAGGTGACCCGCACTCTCGTGTGAGTTTCGGAGATGGACTTAAAGTGCCCGTTCGGGTGCCACAACACAAAGTTTTAGCAAACCCTGATACTGTCTGCACGGAAAGCTGCGCACGGTGGTGTGCAACACATTGACAGATCGGGCGTTGCCCCGTATCATGCGCAGGTTGAGACGCACGGACGTGGTGGCAGGCCTGACGAGGACGCCAGGGGGGCAGATGGCCTCGACTATCGTCGGGATCCTGATGGTGGTGTCACTGACGGGTTGGCACCTTTGCAATCGGCGCCATCCGAATTGGCACTCCACCTGTATCGGCCGGTTCTACATGACTCTTAGCTACGCAACGACCGCGGTAGCTACCTATTGGCTATCGACTTCGCCGACTGACACAGCATGGGAGTGGGCTTTCGGGAGCGGGTGGGCGCTCGTCGCTGCAATCCTGTTCATCGCCGGTTTGACGGCCCTCGGCAA
>JBPPMS010000034.1:0-3238 GCA_051306175.1 Mycobacterium sp.
CACATCCGGAACACGCCGCATCAAGGGAGAAACGAAATGACACGCAAGGTCCAGATCGTCGTCGCAAGCCTCGCAACCCTCTTCGCACTCGGTGCGGTGGCAGCGCCCGCCGAGGCCAAGCACGCCGACAAGATCATCATTGTCTGCTGCTGAACCCGTGAGGCGCCGGCGGCGCCTCATCCAAGGTCTCAGGCAGAGGTGAGCGCCCTAGGCGCGGTTTCGGCTTGCGGTTTGGCCAGGCCTGTCGCCTTCGCGGCAGTTCGGTAGGAGTTCAGCGCACGCTGAACGTCACCGGCGTCTTCGAAGAGTTGCGCCAGTTCGAACCACAGTTGGGCAGACCAGCGATTACCATCGTCTTGCGCGAGCAAGTCTGCGGCTCCCGCTGCGGCAGCGCGGGCTTCGTTCACCATGTTCCGCGCCAGGAACGTTTGACCCTCGACCACCTTGGCTTCAGCGGCTAGGTATGGAGAGGTCTCGGCTATCGTGATGGCCACCGGTCCGGCCAGCGCAAGCGCTTCGTCTAGGTCACCGCGAAGCAAGTGCGACTTGGCCAGCGAGATCTGATTCGTAGCCGTGTCGTAGGCGCCGGCGCTGGTCCACGCCAACTCGGAGGCCGCCTTGGTCAGGTTGGTGTGGGCCTCGTCGAACTGCGGCGGGTCCATTCGCAACTGCATCAGGCCGAGTTGGCTGCGCACCAACGCCAGGTTGCGAGCATCCTTGCCCTCGCTCATCAGCGCCAATGCCCGCTGGGCCAGCGGGATGGCCCGTTCGATCGAGCCCTGCTCGGACTCGAAGACACTCGCATTCCAGTACGCCGACGCGCGTGCCGCAGACGAATCCATTTGCTCGGCCTGGGCAATGGCAGTGTTGCAGATCCTCACCGCCTCCTGCGCGTCGCCACGCATGAAGTACGCGGCTGCGACGGTGACGGCGAGCTGGACAGCTTCGTCGGTGTCCCTCAGTGGCGTGCCATTGACTTGGGCCAGGATGTCCTCGCCCACGTCGATCGACTTCGCAAGGTCCCCGCTGTCCCGATAGCAGCGGGCGAGTGCGATGCCGGCACGAATCTCCAGAAGGTTGCAGTCGTCGCCGGTCGCCACCTCGTGGAGCACCGGCAGCGCCTCCCTGAGGCGTCCCTGGGCCTCCAATGCCCGCCCGAGCAAGAAGCGGCCGCGCTGGACGAGCTCGGACTGGCCGCCCGACCTGGCGCTGTTCAGCGCCTCCCGGGCCTTCGACTCCGCCTCGATGGGCGACCCGGACTCCAGCGACAACTCGGCGTAGTCCAGACCGAGGCGAATCTCGTCGTACATCCGTGGAGAGATGCCGAGCAGGAACTGCTCCAAGGGGACGTCGAGCTTGTCGGCGATCCCTTCGAGCACCTTGGCGTTGGGACGGCGCGCTCCCGTCTCAATCCGTGAGACATATCCGACGGAAATCAAACCCTCCGCCAGATCGCCCTGCGTCACCCCTTTGGAAACCCGGCAGGCACGAATGCGGTCGCCAAGTTGTGCCGGGTTGATTGACCGAAGTTGCTCCACTTGAGTCGAGTCCATGTGACTATTCTTGCCTCCTCTACAGGGGTGCCGTCAATCATTGTCTCCAAAATTGAGACTCGTGGTGCCGAAGTGGTGAGATTGGTCGCCACCGACTCGCGTCCCGGGGCCGCCGCACGGGTTCGGGGTCGTGGGGATAATGGTCGCCATGCCCGCCCCTGACGCCGTCGACAGTCCCCAGCCCGATTGGGTCGCCTCCGGATCGGCTCGGTCCATCACCATCAAGGGTGCCGCCGTGCTTGCTCAGCGGTGCAAGGCCGTCACCGTCTTCGACGATGCGCTGCGCCACCTGATCGCGGACATGTTCGCCAGCATGTATCAGGCGGGCGGAGTCGGCTTGGCCGCCAACCAGATCGGTGTCGACGCGCGCATCTTCGTCATCGACTGCCCCGACGAACGCGGCCACCGGCTGGTCGCCCACGTCGTCAACCCGGAGATCGAGATCCTCGACCCTACGCCCACCCCTGGCGGAGAAGGCTGCTTGTCGGTGCCCGGACCGCGAGCAGAGTTCCCGCGGCCCTACGCCGCCCGGGTCGTCGGCACCGACGCCTTCGGCGACCCGGTCGTCCTCGAGGGGGAGGGCCTGGCTTCGCGATGCCTACAGCACGAGACCGACCACCTCGACGGACACCTCTACCTGGACCGGCTCAGCCTCCCTGAGCGGAACCGGGTCAGTGAGGAGTTCAATGCCGCCCGGCTCGAGGCGTCCGGCTTCGGATCGGCAGCGACCCGATGACCGTCGTGATGGGCATCGAGAGCTCCTGCGACGAGACCGGGGTCGGTCTAGTCCGTGACGGTCACCTACTCGGACAGGCGCTGGCGTCGAGCATGGCCGAACACGTTCGCTTCGGTGGCGTCGTCCCCGAGATCGCAGCTCGAGCGCACCTGCACGCAATCGTGCCGACTATCAAAGCGGCCCTCGACGACGCAGACCTCACCCTCGACGACGTCGGCGCCATCGCCGTCACCGCCGGCCCCGGACTGGTGACCGCCCTCCATGTCGGAGTCGCCGCAGCGAAGTCGTTGTCCCTGTCGCTGGGGGTGCCGCTGTTCGGCGTTCACCATCTCGCTGGACACGCTGCCGCCGACACCTTGGACCACGGCCCGCTGCCGCCACGGTGCATCGTGCTCATCGTCTCGGGCGGACACACCTCGCTGCTGTTGGTCGAGGATCTGGTCCGAACGCCGATCCTGCACCTGTCTGACACCATGGACGACGCTGCGGGGGAAGCCTTCGACAAGGTCGCCCGCCTGCTCGGTCTGCCCTATCCGGGCGGACCGTCGATCGATCAGACGGCCCGGTCCGGTGATCCTGACTCGGTCCGGCTGCCCCGACCGTTGATGCGTGCCTCGGACCCGCCGTTGGGGTTCTCCTTCTCGGGGCTGAAGACCGCAGTCGCGCGGCACCTTGCCGCCAACCCCGACCGGTCCCCACAGGCTGTGGCCGATGTCGCAGCAAGCTTTCAGGAGGCCGTGGCCGACGTGCTGACCGCCAAGGCGATCCGCGCCTGCCGATCCAACAACATCGACACTCTCGTCGTGGTGGGCGGAGTCGCCGCCAACAGCAGGGTCCGAGCCCTCGCCGAGCAGCGCTGCGCGAGCGCCGGCATACACCTTCGGGTGCCACGGATGAGTCTGTGCACAGACAACGGGGCCATGATCGCCGCCGTCGGCGACCTGCTGGT
>JBPPMS010000035.1:0-20445 GCA_051306175.1 Mycobacterium sp.
AGCAGCTCGACGATCAACCTGTCGCGCAACGCGATCGGATCGCCCTGCTGCGCACCGGATTCGGCGGCCGACAGCGCTTGGGCCGCCTGATCCTGCCGCAGCACCGCAGGCAGTGTGCGCCGCGCCTTCGGGATGGCAAGGCGCTCGGCCGGGTCTGCGGCCAACAACCCCTTGCGGGACGCCCAGGCTGTGAACGTCTTGACCGCAGAGGTCCTGCGAGCCAGCGTGGTGCGGGCGGCTCCGGCAGCGGACTGCGACGCCAGCCACGACCGCAGCAACGGCAGCGTCAGCCCACTGAGCCCGGTACCCGGCGCACGATCGTCGAGGAAGTGGAGCAGATGCCGAAGGTCACCCGCATAGGCGCGCTGGGTGTGCGCTGAGCGCCCGCGTTCGATGTCGAGGTAGCTGGTGAACTCCTCGAGGACCGCCTCGACGCCGGGACCCGTCACCCCCTAACGGTGGCAGATGCGATGCATCTCGCGGATCAGGTGTGTGTCGGCGTGTCGGAGTGCTTGAACGCCCGAGGCCACGGCCGATGTCGGCCCTTATCGAGTGCAAACCATTGGCGGGATTCAGGCTCATTTTCCGCCCAGCCCCAACAATGAACGCCCAAAGTTTGCGCTCGCGCGTCGCCGCCGTCAGGAATACGGGTCAGCCCGTGGGTGAGGTGGCGGACTCGCGCTCGGCGAGCTCGCGCTTCCACTCGCGGAAGGTCTCTTCGGTACGGCCGCGGCGCCAATAGCCGGAGATGGACGCCCACTTGGCGCCGACCCCCTTTTCGTTGCGGATGTAGCCGCGCAGGTTGTGCATCACCGCCTGCGCTTCGCCGTGGATGAACACCTGGACCTGACCGGGCAGCCAGGGTGCGGTTTTGACCGCCTCGATCAGCGGCGCGAAGTCGCCGGCCCGATCGTCTCCGACGAGGTCGGAGCGGCCGCCGCGGAAGACCCAGTGGACATCGAAGCCCTCGGGCGCGGTCAGGTCGATCTCGTCGTCGGTTCCACTGACCTCGATGAAGGCCCGGCCCCGCGCGTCGGGTGCGAGCGCTTCCAGGGCGGCGCTGATCGCGGGCAGCGCCGCTTCGTCGCCGGCCAGCAGGTGCCAGTCTGCGCCGGGATCGGGGGTGTAGGCGCCGCTCGGACCCATCAGGTGGATCTTCTGGCCCGCCCGCGCTGAGGCTGCCCATGGACCGGCGGTGCCGTGGGCGCCGTGCACCACGAAGTCGATGGTGATCTCGCGCCGCTCCGGGTCGGCCCGACGCACGGTGTAGGTGCGGACGACGGGCTGCCGATGGCTGGGAAACTGCGCGAACGATGCGTTGGTCAGCGGTGTGGGGAGTGCGTCGACGTCGACATCGGCGCCGAAGAAGACGAGTTTGACGTAGGAGTCGGTGAACTCACTCGGGACAAACGTGTCGAAACCCGTACCGCCGAGCACCACGCGCACCATATGCGGCGCCAACTGCTCGGTGCTGACGACTTCGAACGTGTGCAGTGGTCGACCCGCCACAGTTGCCTCCTGGCCCGCTTTTTCCTCGTGAGCTTGCTCACCGAGTGTACGGAGCCAGGTCGATCGGCAGGTATGTCGGTCGCTGACCGAAGGTGGATGTCGGGCATGATTCGACCAGGGTGTGGCAGCGGCCACCTGAGTCCTTTAGGCTCAGCCATTGCTTGGATCGGATCCCTCACACATCCCGACGAGGACTCGGAGGACACCACCGATGACTGGACCGCAGTACCCAGATTCACCCGGCCAGCCACCAGAACCATCGCGAGACCTCGGCGAGGGGCGCTCGCCCTTCGACCTCAACAAGACGCCGCCACACCCGTCCAGCCAGGCTTCACCGCCGGCCGGGCAGGGCCAGCAGGGCGGATTCGACCCCGGTGAGACCCAGCGGATCAGCCAGACCCCGCCTCCATCGCCGAGTTACGGGCAGCAGCCGCCCCCTAGCTACGGCCAACAGCCGCCTCCGCCGAGTTACGGGCAGCAGCCGCCCCCTGGTTACGGACAGCCGCCTCCGCCCAGTTACGGGCAACAGCCCCCCGGATACGGACAGCAGGGGCCCCCGAGCTTCGAGGACAAGCCGCAGGGCTACGGCCAGCCACCGCCTCCTCCCCCGTCCCCCGGCTATGGTCAGCCACCCGGTTACGGCGGCGCGCCTGCGTTCGGCGGCGCCGCCGGATACGGCGGAGCGCCGGGCGGCCTCGACGTTGATTACGGCGCCGCGTTCAAGTGGGCGTGGGACAAGTTCACCAAGAACATCGGCCCGTGGCTCGGCATGGCCGCGATCGGGGTGGCCGCTTTTGTGGCCTACACCGTCATCCTGTGGATCACCACGTTCGCGGCCGTCATGTCCACCGACTACACATCGGAGACGGCCAGCTCGGCAGGTGTCGGAGTCACGGCGCTGATCGTCGGTCTGGTGTACCTCGTCGGACACTCAGTGTTGATCGCCTTCTACACCAACGGCGCTGTCCGAGAACTGAACAATGAAAAACCAGGCTTCGGCGCGTTCTTCAGCGTGCCGGACATGGGCCAGGCAGTGCTCGTCTCGGTCCTGGTCGGCGTGATCACCGGTGTCGGCCAGTTCGTGTTGTCGATCCTGCCGGGCATTTTCGGCCTCTTGGGCATCCTGTTCAGCGTTGTGGCCCTGTTCTTCCTGCAGTGGTCGCCGTACTTCGTCATCGACCGCGGTCAAAGCGCCATCGCAGCGCTCAAGTCCAGCTTCGACCTGAGCCTCAAGAACGTGGTGCCGTCGATTCTGACGGCGATCATCACCGGTGTGATGATGGTCGCGGGCTACCTCTGCTGCGGCGTCGGTATCCTCGTCGCGATCCCCGTCAGCACCCTGTTTGCGGCGTTTGCGTTCCGGTCGCTGATCGGTGCGGGCGCTCCGCAACTGACACCGAGCTACGACCAACAGCCGCCGCCTCCCCCCGGGTACGGGCAGCCTCCCAGCCAGCAGCCTCCGCAGGGTTACGGGCAGCAGCCGCCGCCGCCAAGTTACGGGCAGCAGCCCCCACCCCCGAGCTACGGGCAGCGGCCACCCCAGGGTTACGGCCAGCAACCTCCGCAGGGTTACGGCCAGCAACCACCCCAGGGCTATGGCCAGCAGCCCCCGCCTGGTGGCCCCCCGCAGTACTGATCGACCACCTGAGTCCCACCTCGCATTTCAGCGAGGTGGGACTTAGCTTTTGGGCCGACCCGTCATCCGCCACCGCCCGTCGCGCTGCTCGGCGAGGCCGGCCAGCTCCAGCATCGCCAGTTCACCGGGCACCCGCGTGGCGGGCAGGCCGGACTCGACGGCCAATTGACCCACGGTGCGCGAACCACGGGCGGGCAGCGCCTCGTACACGAGCTTCTCGGTGTCGGAAAGACCATCGAACGGCGTGTCCGGGTGCTGTGGCTCGTCAGCGAGTTCGCCGATGCTGCCGACCATTTCGACCACCTCGTCGGCTCGCGTGACGAGCAGCGCACCCGCCCTGATCAGGTTGTGACATCCCGCCGAAGCTGAGGACGTGACCGGGCCAGGTACCGCGCAGACCGTCCTGCCCAGCGCCCTGGCCCACGAGGCGGTGTTGGCGGCACCGCTTCGAAGGCCCGCTTCGACCACCACGGTGCAGCCCGCCAGTGCCGCCACGAGCCGGTTGCGGATCAGGAACCGATGCCGCGCGGGTGTGGTACCCGGAGGGTATTCGCTGAGCACAAGACCGTGGGTGCGGATGCGGTGCAACAGCGCCGAATGCCCAGACGGATAGGGCACATCGACGCCACTGGCCAGCACCGCGACCGTGCGCCCATCAGCAGCAAGCGCGGCCCGGTGCCCCGCGCCGTCAATGCCGTAAGCACCGCCTGAGACCACCGTGACATCGCGATCGGCGAGGTCGGCGGCGAGGTCGGCCGTCACCTGTTCGCCATACGTGGTGGCGGCGCGGGTGCCTACCACTGCCGCGGCACGCGCGGCAACGTCGTCGAGCGCAGCCTCGCCCGTAACCCACAGCGCCAGGGGAGCCAGCCCGTCGGGATGCTTGACGAGATCCACACCGTCGAAGGCCACAAACGCCAGCGTCGGCCACTCAGGATCATCCGGCGTGACGAGCCGGCCGCCGAGCCGAGCCAGCCGGTCGAGATCATCTTTGGCGCAATCGATCTCGCGACGCGCGCGGGTGAAACGCAGGAGCCGCTCGCCCACCGCGCCGCGTCGCACCCGCTCGGCCGCCTCGACGGGACCGACTCTCGTCACCAACTGCGCCAGATCCGCGCACGGCGGTTCGGCGACCCGCGACAGGTATGCCCACGCCCGCGATTCGCTCATCGGTGCGCCCCCACCTGACGAAAACCCATCGCCGTCTTCACTTCCTCGATCCCCGGACTGGTGCGTCCCGCGAGATCGGCCAGCGACCACGCGACCCGCATCGTTCGATCCACTCCGCGGAGGCTGACCAGACCTCGGTCCAGCGCTAGCCGAAGTGGCACCATGGCCTGAATGCCGAGCCGAAACCGGCGCCGCAGAAGAGTGCCTGCCACCTCGGCATTGCTGCTGCAGCCGAACGGCTTCCAGCGCTCAGCGGCCGCAGATCGCGCCGCTTCGACGCGCTGTCGCACGTCAGCTGTCGACTCGCCCGCATCGTCACTGAACGCCCCCGCCCGCACCGCTTGCATCTCGACGCGCAGGTCGACTCGATCCAGCAACGGCCCCGACAGCTTGCCCAGATAGCGACGCTTGATTGCGGCGGGACACGTGCAGTCACGGGGATTGGCGGGCGCGCACGGGCACGGGTTGGCAGCCAGGATCAGCTGAAAGCGAGCCGGATAACGTGCGACTCCATCGCGTCTGGCGAGGCGAATCTCGCCCTCCTCCAACGGAGTTCGCAACGCTTCCAGTGCACTGGTGCCAATCTCGGCGAATTCATCGAGGAACAGGACACCGCGGTGGGCCCGGCTGACTGCGCCCGGGCGCGCCATTCCCGATCCGCCGCCGACCAAAGCGGCGACGCTGCTGGTGTGATGCGGCGACACAAACGGCGGCCTGGTGATCAGCGGGGTGGCAGCGGACAGCAGGCCCGCCACCGAGTGAATGGCGGTGACCTCCAGCGCCTCGTCGTCGCGAAGTGACGGCAGGACGCCTGGAAGGCGTTGTGCAAGCATCGTTTTCCCGACGCCTGGCGGTCCGGTGAACATCAGATGGTGGGCGCCCGCCGCGGCCACCTCGACGGCGAATCGGGCCTGTGGTTGCCCCGTGACGTCGGCGAGATCAGCCGCGTCGTCGGTATCGGGCGTCCGGGCCACCCGTCGATCCAACAACGGTGCCTTACCGGACAGCCACGCCTGCAGTTGGGCAAGCGTGCGCACACCCCACACGTCGATCCCGTCGACGAGGCTGGCCTCGGCAAGATTCTCGGCAGACACCACGACCGCCTGCCAGCCCTCGCGTTTGGCCGCGAGCACCGCAGGCAGCACCCCATGGACCGGACGCACCCGGCCATCGAGCGCCAATTCGCCTAACAGCACCGTCTTTTCGAGCCGCGGCCACCCCTCCTTGCGCCCCGCCGACAGCACCGCACACGCCAGTGCCAGATCGTAGACACTGCCCATCTTCGGCAACGTCGCCGGCGACAACGCCAGGGTGAGCCGGGCCATCGGCCACTGGTTACCGCAGTTGGTGATCGCTGCACGCACCCGATCGCGGGACTCCTGCAGCGCGGCGTCCGGCAACCCCACCAGGTGCACACCTGGCAGCCCCGAGGTGATGTCGGCTTCGATCTCCACCATCGCACCGTCCAGCGCACGAACAGCCACGGAGTACGCACGACCCAGCGCCATCACCCCACCCCCACCAGGTGACTGATCTCCGGTGCCTTACTGCGCCCGATGCGAATCCCGATCACGTCGATCCGGATCGCAGGCCACGACTCGTCCTGGCCGGCCAACCACAGCGCCGCCAACCGGCGCAACCGACGGACCTTCTGCGGCGTGACGGCGTACTCGACTCCACCGAACCCGTCGCCGGTGCGCGTCTTCACCTCCACGAACACCACTGTGCGCGATGCAGGTTCGACGGCGACCAGATCAAGTTCGCCGTATCTGCAACGCCAATTGCGAGCAGTGATGCGCAGTCCGGCGGCAATCAAATGATCGGAGGCCAAATTTTCGCCCAGCGCCCCGATCTCGGTGCGAGTCCATGTTGTCATGGACCCAACATGGCCAGGCGAGCTGACACATTGGAGGACGGAAACCCTCAGATGCCGCAATCAGCCGGAGTTGTCCCCAGGTCGACTTCTATCCACAGCCCGGCTACTCCGGAAGTCGCAGCTCAGGCTTCTCGACTTCTTCGATGTTGACGTCCTTGAACGTGATGACCCGCACCTGCTTGACGAAGCGGGCGGGCCGGTACATGTCCCACACCCAGGCGTCGGCGAGGCGCAGCTCGAAGTACACCTCACCGTCGGCGTTGCGAGGCACCAGCTCGACGCTGTTGGCCAGGTAGAACCGACGCTCGGTCTCCACCACATAGCTGAACTGCCCGACGATGTCCTTGTACTCGCGGTACAGCGAGAGTTCCATCTCGGTTTCGTACTTCTCGAGATCTTCGGCACTCATCGGCTCAGGCGTCCTTCGGTCGGCTAGTCAAAGCAATCTTCCCTCACCCCAGTTCAGCGTGCCCCTCCGGCCTGCCCAGCGAAACCTCGTCACGCGGAGTGGCGACGACTCTCCCGGCGATCCGACGTACGTTGATAAACGAATACCGGTGCTGATGAGACGGCCCCAGTGTGGCGAGTTTGGTGGCGTGCGCGCGGGTGCAGTACCCCTTGTGATTAGCGAATCCATACCCGGGAAGCTCGTCGTCCATCGCCACCATCAACCTGTCCCGGCTCACCTTGGCCAGCACGCTGGCAGCGGCGATGCACGCAGCGGCCGCGTCACCTCCG
Source organism: Mycobacterium sp. (assembly GCA_051306175.1). Lineage (GTDB taxonomy): Bacteria > Actinomycetota > Actinomycetes > Mycobacteriales > Mycobacteriaceae > Mycobacterium. Next base: position 6,930 of record JBPPMS010000035.1, read on the forward strand.
ATGACGGGCAGCGACGGCATCGGCAGCCCGGGGACCCGGAACCCGTCGCTCAGCACGTAGCCGGGGCGGACAGCCAGCCCGGCGATCGCCCGCCGCATCCCTTCGATATTGGCCACGTGCACGCCGCGGCGATCAACCTCCGTCGACGGGATGTACACCACGTGATACGCCACCGCGTAGCGGCGGATCAGGGGAAACAGTTCTTCGCGGACCCGCTCGGTGAGCCTCTTCGAATCGTCCAGGACGGCGAGGCTGTCCAACCGGTTGGGCCCCAACACACACGCCGCGACCACCAGCGGACCCGCACACGCGCCGCGGCCCACCTCGTCGACGCCGGCCACTGGACCCAGGCCACTGCGGTACAGCGCGGATTCCAGTGTGCGCAAGCCTGAGGCCTTGCGGATCACCGTCCGCGGGGGCCACGGGGCGGCGGTCTTGTTGCTCCTCGTGTCCGAACTCGCAGGCACCGTGTGAACCGCTCCTAGTTGTTCTGCTGCGGATCGACCGCTCTCACCAATCCCCAGCGGCCCGGCGGCCATACGATGAACCGCGCTTTCCCGATCACGTTCTCCACCGGCACGGTACCGGCCGCGGGGTCACCGGTACACCGGATGTTCTCTTGGAGTCCCTGGGGGGTATCGGCGCAATGCGCGCGAGAGTCCGCCGATTGGGTGCGATTGTCGCCCATCACCCACAACCGGCCCTCCGGCACCGCGACGGGGCCGAACTCTCGGCCGAGACACGGATTATCCGCCGGGTCGGCGCCCATCGTCGCGGGGTCGAGGTAGGGCTCGTCGACCCGTTCGCCGTCCACCGTCAGGCCGGTGGCGACGCGGCATTCCACCGTCTGCCCACCGATCGCGATGACTCGCTTGACCAGGTCATTCTCATCCGGCGGGACGAATCCGATGAAGGAAAGCGTGTTCTGCACGTAGCGGATTGCGGTGTTGTCCGAACGGATCGACTGGTAGCCGCGGTTCCACGCGGGCGGACCCTTGAAGACGATCACATCGCCGGGCTCCGGGGAGCTGAAGCGGTAGGTGACCTTGTCGACCATGATGCGGTCGCCGACACAGCCTGGGCAGCCGTGCAGCGTGGGCTGCATCGACTGCGACGGGATTAGGTACGGGCGCGCGATGAACGTCAACATCACGTAGTACAGGATCAACGCGATCAGCGTCAGGACGCCGAATTCCCGCAGGGCCCCGCCCTTTTTCTTGCCCTCGTCGTCACGCTCGGTGGCGTCCTGTGGTTCGGCGTCCTCAGAGTCCTCAGGGCCTGTCAAGTCCTTCACGGAATCAGAGTGGCCAGCACCGACAGCGGAGCCGGCGAACGCCGCGTCAGCGCTTTTCCTTGATCTTCGCCTTCTTGCCGCGGAGCTCGCGCAGGTAGTAGAGCTTGGCGCGACGGACGTCGCCACGGGTGACGACCTCGATGTGGTCGATGTTGGGCGAGTGCACCGGGAAGGTGCGCTCGACGCCGACGCCGTAGCTTTCCTTGCGCACGGTGAACGTCTCGCGGATGCCACCGCCCTGACGGCGGATGACGGCGCCCTTGAATACCTGCACGCGCTGCTTACTTCCTTCGATGACCTTGACGTGCACGTTGACCGTGTCGCCGGGGCCGAAGGCCGGGATATCGTCGCGCAGCGACGTCTGATCGATGAAGTCCAGCGTGTTCACTGTGCTTACTTCCTTGCAGTCGCGACCCACAGCAGCTGTTCTCGCGCACGAGAGGGCAACGGCCATGGAGCCGATCGGTACGGACATCTTTGGTGTATCGCGCAGCTGACGGGAATTCCGTCGGCGCGGACAACTGCTCAATTGTGCCAGATCAGCCGCAAGCAGAGAAATCGCGACCGAGACGGCGCCACCGTCGCCCCACGCGACGACCGTCACACCTGAGTCACCAGCGGCGATCAGCCGCGACCCTGAAACACCCGCTAGTCTGGGACGGCGCCCAAATGTTCGGCGCCGCTCTTGTATTCGCAGTTGCCTCCAAGGAGAACCATGCGCCGCCGCCCGTCGAAAGTGGTCGCGGTCGTCGCGGCGGTTTCGGTGGCGGCGCTGCTCACGGCGTGCGAAGCCCAGGTACATGGCTCTCCGAATGAGGACCAGCCCGCGGCGCCACACCTCACGTTGGTGGCGCCGGATGGGCCGTCGACGCCGCTCCCGCAGGAGCCGGTGCAGCCCGCCGCGACATTCGACGGTCTCCACCAGCGGGCGATGGCGGCCACCGCCGACGCTGCCGCCGACGGCGCCGATGTGACGCTGGAGATCCTGGACCGGCAGTCCGGCGTGCAAGTGTCCAACGGGAACAACCGTGGCATCGCCATCGCGTCGGTGGTCAAATTGTTCATTGCCGATGTGATGCTGCGCGATACCAAGCCCCTGTCCGCCGAGGACCGCAAGCTGTTCGACGCGATGTTGCGGTCGTCCGACGACAGCGCCGCCGAAGTCTTCTGGAACCGGTACGGCGCCAGCTCGATCGTCACCGAGGTCGCGCAACGCTACGGGCTCAGGGGCACCCGCCCGCCCGGCAACGGACGCTGGTGGAACACCATGAGCACCGCCGCCGATCTGGTGCGCTTCTATGACATGTTGCTCTCCGGCGAAGGCGACCTACCCAAGGACAAGGTCGACATGATCGTCAACGACCTGTTCACCGCGGCTCCGACGGGGCTGGACGGCACCCAACCCGGCGGAACGTATCCGCAGCGCTTCGGCATCCCGGACGGGCTGCCCGGCGAGAAGGTCGGCTACAAGCAGGGCTGGATGTGCTGCATTGGGCCGGACTGGATGCACCTGTCGACCGGGATCATCGGCACCGACCGCCGCTACGTGATGGTCATCGGTTCGGACCAACCTGCCAATGCGCCGGAGGCCCGCGCCACCATCACCCAGGTGGTCACGACGATGTTCCCGACCGGCCAAATCTAGTCCAGTAGGTCGGGCCTGCGGTCCCGGGTGCGTCGCAACGACTCCTCGCGGCGCCATGCCGCCACCTTCGCGTGATCTCCCGACAGCAGGATCGGCGGCACGTCGAGACCACGCCAGCTGGGCGGACGGGTGTAGCTCGGCCCCTCCAGCAGACCATCGGAATGCGAATCGTCGTGGTGCGACGACGGATTGCCGAGCACCTCGGGAAGCAGGCGCAGCACCGCCTCGATCATCACCAGCGCCGCCGCCTCGCCGCCAGCGAGCACATAATCGCCGATCGACACCTCTTCGACGCGCATCCGACGGGCCGCGTCGTCGGCCACCCGCTGATCGATCCCCTCGTAGCGCCCGCACGCGAACACCAGATGCTCTTCGGCGTTCCACCGCTGCGCGGTCGCCTGGGTGAAACGTCGTCCCGCAGGCGTCGGTACCACAAGAAGTGCACGGGGCGAACAGATCTCGTCGAGAGCAGCGCCCCACACGGGGGCCTTCATCACCATGCCGGGGCCACCGCCGTACGGCGAGTCGTCGACGGAGCGATGCACGTCGTGGGTCCAGTCGCGCAGGTCATGCACGTGCAGGTCGACGATCCCCGAATTGATCGCCTTGCCGGGCAGCGACTGCCGCAGCGGATCGAGATAGCCGGGGAAGATGGTGACGACGTCGATCCGCACGGTTAGATCGAGTCCAGATCCAGTAGTCCGTCGGGTGGGTCGATGTGGATGACATTGTCCGCCAACGACATCGAAGTCACAATCGCGGCAACGAACGGGATCAGCGTCTCGACGCCCGCATCGGATTTCACCGCGAGCAACTCCCCCGCTCCGGTGTGCAGGACCTCCTCGACCGCACCCAGCTCGCGCCCGTCGACGGTGACGACGCGCAACCCCTCGAGTTGATGGTCGTAGAACTCGTCGGGATCGTCAATCGGGGGCAGCTCCGAGGTGTCAACCACGAAAACGTTGCCACGCAACAAATCAGCGGTGTTGCGGTCGGACACGCCGGACAGGCGTACCAGCAGGCGGTTACCGTGTTCGCGCGCCGACTCGACCGTCAGCGTGGTCTCGGGCCCGCCCCGCGGGCGACGCGCACGCAGCACGGAGCCGGGAGCGAAGCGGTCGCCGGGATCGTCGGTGCGAACCTCGACGACCACTTCGCCACTGATGCCGTGCGCTTTGGCGATGCGCCCGATCACCAGCTCCATTGCGTGTTCGACCCGACCTACTGGTCGGTGTCCACCACGTCGACGCGGATGCCGCGACCGCCGATGCCGGCGACCAAGGTGCGCAGTGCCGTCGCGGTGCGACCACCGCGACCGATCACCTTGCCGAGATCATCGGGGTGCACGTGCACCTCGACGGTGCGTCCGCGGCGGCTGGTCACCATGTCGACGCGGACGTCGTCAGGGTTGTCGACGATCCCGCGGACCAGGTGCTCGACGGCGTCGACGACCACTGTGCTCATTCGGCCGCAGGCTCGGCCGGCGCGGCCTCGACTGCGGCGTCAGCGTTGGCTTCGTCGGCCTTCTTCGGGGCCTTTTTCTGCTTGGGCTGGCTGGCCGTACCGGTTGGTGCGCCGTCAGCGGCGGCGAGTGCGGCGTTGAAGAGGTCGAGCTTGCTGGGCTTGGGCTCCTTGACACGCAGGGTGCCTTCGGTGCCGGGCAGGCTTTTGAACTTCTGCCAGTCTCCGGTGATCTTGAGGAGCGCGAGGACGGGCTCAGTGGGCTGGGCGCCGACGCCGAGCCAGTACTGCGCACGCTCGGAGTCGATCTCGATGAGGCTCGGCTCTTCCTTCGGGTGGTAACGACCGATGACCTCGATCGAGCGGCCGTCGCGGCGGGTGCGCGCGTCGGCCACGGCGATACGGTACTGGGGATTGCGGATTTTGCCGAACCGGGTCAGCTTGATTTTGACAGCCATGGGTGAAGCTATTTCTCCTGATGCGATTGCCACGCTGCAATTCGGCGATCGGGGCGGTCTGCCCGGATCCGGTTTTGCCTTACGTGTGTGACCGTCGTGCAGCCGTAGTTGCGCGACAGACAGCCGCCCATTGTGCCAGAACAGCGTGCGTGCGACGAAATCCGTGGCGCCGACGTTCGGAGGGCCGACTGTCGATCGCCGTGAAGTAGTCCACCAGCACCTGCGCGATCTCCAAGCGGTCGAGATCCCTTCCAGGCCCAGCACCGGTTGTTTCAATCACTTACGCTGCTGACCGATGCGTTCCTTGATCGCTGCCCTCGCCGCCGTGGCCTGCCTTGTGGTCGCGCCGGTGGCCCATGCCGACAACATGCAGCCCGCCGGGTCCACCCCGGTGCCCGAGGGCCCCGCCCCGGCCTGGATCGTCGCCGACATGGACAGCGGCCTGGTGCTGGCGGGACGCAACGAGAACGCGCACTACGCGCCGGCCAGCACCATCAAGACACTGCTGGCGCAGGTGGTGCTCGACGAATTCCCGCTGGATGCCACCATCGTGGCGGAGGAATCCGACGCGAAGGTCGAATGCAATTGCGCGGGCGTCGCGCCCGGCTACACCTACACCACCCGTCAGCTGCTGGATGCGCTGCTGCTGGTGTCGGGCAACGACGCCGCCAACACGTTGGCACGGATGCTCGGCGGCGCCGAGCAGGCAGTCCTGAAGATGAACGTAAAAGCCGCGTCGATCGGCGCGTACGGCACCAACGCGGGCAGCCCGTCCGGGATCGACGGACCAGGCATCGACATCTGGTCCAGCCCACACGATCTGGCGGTGATCTTCCGGTCGGCCATGTCGTATCCGGTGTTCGCCGAGATCACGGCGCAGCACTCGGCGCTGTTCCCGACGAAGACGCCCGCAGGTGTGGTCGACAAGGTGATCACGAACCAGAACGAGCTGCTGTTCCGCTATCCCGGCACCATCGGCGGCAAGACGGGTTTCACTGATCTGGCCCGCAAGACATACGTGGTGGCAGCACAGCGCGACGGTCGGCGCCTCGTCGTCGCGTTGATGTACGGGCTGGTCGTCGAGGGTGGGCCGACGTACTGGGATCAGGCTTCCTCGCTGCTCGATTGGGGATTCGCGCTGGACCGCACGGCCAGCGTCGGCGCGCTGTAGCCGATCCGAGACCTCGCCGCGTCGCTGAGGCGACCTGCCGCGGTTAACGTCGGCGCTCGTGCTGTGGCGATTCCCGAGGCGACCGAAGCGGCGAATCACGGCACTCGCGATGCTCATGGGTGCGTTCATCGCCCTGTCGTCGGCCACGGCGCAACCCGATGTCGAGCCCGCAGGCGCAGTGTCGGCTCCGGACGGACCGGCACGCGCGTGGCTGGTGGCGGATCTGGACACCGGCGCCATCCTGGCCGGCAGGGACGAATACGGCGCGCACGCCCCGGCCAGCACGATCAAGGTGCTTTTGGCCATGGTGGTGCTCGACCATCTGAACCCCCATGCCGCGGTGCGTGCATCGGCCTCCCATACCGACGTCGAATGTTCCTGTGTCGGAGTAGTTCCCGGACAGATCTACACCGCACGCCAGCTTCTCGAAGGACTGCTGATGGTGTCCGGCAACGACGCGGCCAACCTCCTGGCTGACATGCTGGGCGGTTACCGCACCGCGGTACAGCTGATGAACATCAAGGCCGCCCAACTGGGCGCGCGAAGCACGAGGGCGTCGTCGCCGTCGGGACTCGACGGTCCGGGGTGGGAGTCGATCACGACGCCCCGTGACCTCGCGGTGCTGTTTCGCTCGGCGCTGAGCTATCCCCTGGTGGCCCACATCATGCGTCAGGAGGCGGCGCTGTTCCCCGACCGCACCACCTACAAGCGGATCGCCAACCAGAACGAGTTGCTGCAGCGCTACCCCGGGGATCTGGGCGGCAAGACGGGATACACCAACATCGCAGGCAACACCTACGTCGGCGCGGCGGAGCGCAACGGCAGACGCCTCATCGTGGTGCAGATGGCGGGCAGCGGCGATCTGTACGGCCAGGCGATCGCGCTGTTCGACTGGGGTTTCAGCCAACCGCGCTGAAGGTTGACATCGAGCCGGGCTCCTGAGCGCATGAACAAAGATGTGCTCGACCTGAGCACGCTCGCTGAGCTGATGGTCAACCAGCTGATCCAAGTCGCACCGGCACCGTCGCGACGTCTACTGATCAGCGGTAGGGTATCCCGCGCAGCAACACCAGATCGGGGTTGGCCAGCACGGCGGGCCCCGAACGGGGATCCTCGGTGAAGCACAACAGGTCTGCCGGGGCACCGTCCCGCAACCCGGGACGCCTCAGCCACGTACGCGCATCCCAGCACGCCGCGCCGAGTGCCTCCGTGGGGCTCATGCCGATGTGCGCCAGCGCCGCCACCTCATCGGCGATGCGGCCGTGCGCGATCATCCCGCCCGCGTCGGTGCCCGCATACACCGGCACCCCCGCCTCACGAGCGGCGCCTACCCTGTCGTGACATGTGGCGTGCAGCGACCGCATGTGGGTGGCGTAGGCGGGATACTTGTCGGCCGCCGAGGCGATGCCCGGGAAGTTCTCGATGTTGATCAACGTCGGTACCAGCGCCGTGCCGTTGGCGAGCATCAACTCGACGATGTCGTCGGTGATTCCCGTGCCGTGTTCGATGCAGTCGATGCCCGCGTTGATCAACCCCGGCAGCGCCTCCTCGCCGAACACGTGGGCGGTGACGCGGGCGCCGTTGGCATGCGCGGCCTCCAGCGCAGCCACCAGCACGTCGTCGGACCACAGCGGCGCCAGGTCGCCGACCGAGCGGTCGATCCAGTCGCCCACCAACTTGACCCAGCCGTCGCCCCAGCGTGCTTGCTGAGCCACGTATTCTGGCAGCTGCGCCTCGTCTTCGATGTCGATCGGGAGGCCGCGGGTATACCGCTTGGGGCGCGCGAGGTGCCGGCCGGCGCGGATGATGCGCGGGAGGTCGTCGCGGTCGTCGAAACTCCTTGTGTCGAAGGGGCTTCCGGCATCGCGCAGCAGCAGTGCACCGACGTCGCGCTCCGTCTCGGCTTGGCTGACCGCCTCGTCGAACTGGACAGCGCCGCCCGGACCGAGGCCGACGTGACAGTGTGCGTCGACCAGGCCGGGCAGTATCCAGCCGCCGTCAAACAGCGTCTCGGCGTTCGCGAGCGGCTCGGCACGCAGCACGCCCTCGTCGATCCACCACTGCACCGGATCACCGTCAGGCAGCCCGCGCCCACGGACGAAAAACCGCGCCACCCTAGTTCTTTCTAGGGTTGTTTCCCGGACTGCCAGGGAATTTCAGCTGCGACAGGTCGAAATCGGCCAGCCCGGGCGGCAGCTCGTCCAGCCCGGGCGGCAGCTGCGAAAGGTCGGGGAAACCAGCAGGCATGCCAGCGCCCAACGGATTGCGCACCTTCGGCGGCGTCGGGCCACCGCGACCCTTCTTGCCCTTCTTGTTGTTCTTGCCGCCCTTGCGGGCGGTGTTCTTGCGCCCGACTCCAGGCATGCCCATCTTGCCTGCCATCGACGACATCATCTTGCGGGCCTCGAAGAACCGGTCGACGAGCTGATTGACCTCCGACACCGCCACGCCGGAGCCGTTGGCGATCCGCAGCCGACGAGAGGCGTTGATGATCTTCGGGTCGGCCCGCTCCTGCGGCGTCATCCCCCGGATGATGGCCTGTACGCGGTCGAGCTGGCTGTCGTCGACGGCGGCCAGCGCCTCCTTCATCTGGCCGGCGCCGGGCAGCATGCCCAGCAGATTGCCGATCGGGCCCAGTTTGCGGATGGCCAGCATCTGCTCCAGGAAATCTTCCAGCGTGAGCTCGCCCGAGCCGATCTTCGCGGCAGCTTCTTCGGCCTTCTGCTGGTCGAAGTGCTGCTCCGCCTGCTCGATCAGGCTCAGAACGTCGCCCATGCCGAGGATCCGGCTGGCCATCCGGTCGGGGTGGAAGACGTCGAAGTCCTCCAGTTTCTCGCCCGTCGAGGCGAACAAGATGGGGACGCCGGTGACTTCGCGCACCGACAACGCCGCACCACCGCGGGCGTCGCCGTCGAGCTTGGTCAACACGACGCCGGTGAAGCCGACGCCTTCGCGGAAGGCGTCCGCGGTGCTCACCGCGTCCTGGCCCACCATCGCGTCCAGGACGAACAGCACCTCGTCGGGGTCGACAGCGTCGCGGATCGCCGCGGCCTGGGCCATCAGCTCCTCGTCGATGCCGAGCCGACCCGCGGTGTCGACGACCACGACGTCGAAGTGTTTGGCGCGGGCATCGGCCAGCCCTGCCGCGGCGACGGCGACGGGATCTCCGGGAGGGGCGTCGTGGGACCCGTCGGCGGTGCCGGGATGCGGCGCGAAGACGCTGACCCCGGCGCGTTCGCCGACGATCTTGAGCTGGCTGACGGCGCCGGGCCGCTGCAGGTCGCATGCCACCAACAGCGGTGTGTGGCCCTGTCCACGCAGCCATATCGCAAGCTTGCCGGCCAGCGTCGTCTTGCCGGCGCCCTGCAGACCGGCGAGCATGATCACCGTGGGCGGCGTCTTGGCGAACGCCAGCTGGCGGGTCTCGCCGCCGAGGATGCCGATGAGCTCTTCGTTGACGATCTTGACGACCTGCTGGGCCGGGTTGAGTGCGGCCGAAACCTCCGCGCCCTTGGCGCGCTCCTTGATCCGGGCGACGAACGCCCGTACCACCGGCAGTGCAACGTCGGCTTCCAACAGCGCCAACCGGATCTCGCGGCAGGTGGCGTCGACATCGGCTTCGGACAACCGCCCCTTGCCGCGTAGACCCGCAAGTGCACCGGTCAACCGGTCAGACAGGGATTCAAACACCCAGCAAGCCTAACCGTTGACTTCCCCGGTATGCCGGTCAGCTGGCAGCTTCGACGGCCTTCTCGGGGGGCGCGCTCAGCAGCACCGCGTAGAGCTTGTGCTCGAGGTCGTCGCGCGTCGCGGCGGGATCGGCACCGGCCAGCGCGGGCACCACGATGCTGAACACATCCACCACCGACGAGCCGAGCGTGGTCACTTTCGCCCAGGCGACGTCCACACCCGCGCGTTCGAACACCGCGGTGAGTTTGGCCAGCAGGCCGGGCTGATCGGAGCTGCGCACCTGTACGACGAGTCGAGCCGGGACAGCGCCCTCGGCGCTGTCGAACCACACCACCCGCGGCGGCGCCGCCGTCCGGTTGATCGGCACCATGGCCCCGATCTCACCGGCGCGGCGGCTCGGCGCGGCGTCACGTTCGCGGCGTTCCAGCGAATCGATGACATCAAGTTCGCCCTCGAGCGCGAGAATGAACTGTTGACGCAACAGCTCGGCGGCCGGCGGTGAGCCGAAATGCGGCGACACCACAAAGGTGTTGACCGCCGACCCCTGGTGGCTGTTGACCGACGCCGAGTGCACGCGCAGCGCATTCAAGGCCAGCACGCCCGCCGCCTTGGAGAGCAGGCCGCGGCGGTCCGGCGCGATCATCGTCACGCTGAACGTATGGGAGCCGTCGTCGGACGCCATCCGGACGTGCACGCCCAGATCAGCAGCAAGCCTAAGATGTTGTGGGTCAACGGGATCGGCTTCAGGCAGCGGCTCGCCCGCCATCACGAGGCGGCACCGGCGTACCAGATCGCCGATCAGCAGCGCCTTCCAGTCGCCCCACACCCCGGGACCGGTGGCCAGCGAATCAGCCTCGGCCAGTGCGTGCAGCAGCTCGAGCAGCACGGCATCGCCGCCGAGGGCGTCGGCGACGGTGGCGATGACCGCGGGGTCCTGCAGGTCGCGGCGCGTCGCGGTATCGGGCAGCAACAGGTGATAGCGCACGACGGCCGACAGCACCTCGATATCGTTGGGCCACAGCCCGAGTCGGGTGCCGACCTGGGTGGCCAGCTCAGCGCCGATGACGCTGTGGTCACCACCACGGCCCTTGCCGATGTCATGGAGCAGGGCGCCGAGCACCAACAGGTCTGGACGCGACACCCGGGTGGTGAAAGCGCTTGCCCTGGATACTGTTTCGACCAGGTGGCGGTCGACGGTCCAGATATGGATAACGTCGCGGGGCGGCAGATCGCGCACCGCTCCCCACTCGGGGAACAGCCTGCCCCACAACCCCGTTCGGTCCAGGGCCTCAACGGTGGCGACGGTGGACGGTCCGGCCGCCAGCAGTACCAGCAGGTCGTTGAGCGCGGCTCTGGGCCACGGGGCCCGCAGCTCGGGCGCGGAATCCACGAGCCTGCTCAGTGTCGAGGCGGCCAGTGGCAGCCCGCTGGTCGCCGACGCCGCAGCTGCACGCAGGATGAGACCCGGATCGCGCTCAGGCCGTGCGTCCCTGGCGAGGATGACCTCGCCGTTGAATTCGATGACGCCCTCGTCCAACGGGCGGCGCACCGGCCTGCGCAGAGCGGCAAGTCCCCGGCGCGGCAACGCATTACCGGCGGTCCGGATTCCCGCGTCGACGTAGAAGCTGACCGTGCGCGCCGCGTCAGACAGCATGCGCGCCAAGTCGAACCGGTCGCCGACCCGCAGGGCGGCGCCAATCTCGTCGGCGTGCTGCGCCAGCAGCAATTGGCGGCCGCGACCCGAAGCCCGGTGCAGCTCGGTGCGCACGTTGAGCAGCGCCAGGTGCGCCCCGCCCAGCGAACCGGTGGGCGAGGCGACGGAGTTGCTGGGATAGATGTCGGCCAGCTGGGCGATGGCGAGCGCGTTGAGGAGTTGAACGTCGCGCAGGCCGCCTCGGCCGCACTTGAGATCGGGCTCGGCGCGATGGGCTATCTGACCGCTGCGCTGCCACCGGTCCTGGGTGTGGGAAACCAGTTGCTCGAACCGCGAGGCGATTCCGGTGCGCCACTGGCGCCGTGCCCCACCGATCAGCAACGTCGACAGGTCGGAATCGCCTGCGATGTGCCGGGCTTCGAGCATCGCCAAGCCCGCGGAGATGTCCTCGTCGGCCACTCGAAGCGCCTCGGGGACGGTGCGGACGCTGTGATCGAGTCGAATGTTGGCGTCCCACAACGGATACCACAGCAGGTCCGCGACTTGGCTCACGATCTCGTCTGGCATGTTGTCGTGCAACAGCATGAGGTCCAGATCCGAGTACGGCAGAAATTCGCGTCGCCCCAGACTGCCCGTCGCGACGATCGCGAATCCGCTGGTAGGCGTGATCCCGATCTCGGTGGCCTTGGTGTTCAACCAGAAATCGTTCAGATCCAGCAGCGCGTCACGCAGGGCCGCGGCGTCGAGCTGACGGGCACCGGTCATCAGCTGCTCGCTGGCGGCGGCCAGATCTTTTGCCGGACGCGACGATCCCGCCGGCGGCGCCTCCCATCGGGAGGCGCCAGCGGCGGGATCCGATGTCTGTTTTCTCATGTCGGTTCCTCCCGGCCTCGTGCCAGTTGACTGCTTGGAACGCCGAGGCGTGCACAGCGTCGGGAGGACCCGAAGCCGGGAGTGAACCTCTTAGGTCACAGCGCGTCGCTTCCCCGCTCACCGGTGCGCACCCGCACGACGGTATCGACCGGACTCACCCATACTTTGCCGTCACCGATCTTGCCGGTGCGTGCGGCCTGCACGATGACGTCCACCACTTTGTCCACGGCGGAATCATCGACCAGCACCTCCACGCGCACCTTAGGCACGAAGTCCACGGAGTATTCGGCGCCGCGGTACACCTCGGTGTGGCCCTTCTGGCGTCCGTAGCCCTGGACTTCGCTGACGGTCATTCCGAGAATACCCGTCTGTTCCAGTCCGGTCTTGACGTCTTCGAGCGTGAACGGCTTGACGATCGCAGTAATCAGCTTCATTAAGTTCCATCCCTCCTTCGGTTGATTGTTCCCGATCAGACGAGCTCGTAAGCCGTTTCTGCGTGTTCTGTCTCGTCGATGCCGGTGGCCTCGTCTTCCTCGCTGACGCGCCAGCCGAGCGGCTTGACGATGAAGGCGATGATGATCGTCAGGATCGCGGTGAAAATGACTGCGACGAGCGCGATGACGATCTGGACGACGAGCTGCTTGAAGTCACCAACATAGAGCAGACCGGTTTCGACGGACAGGAGACCGATGCCGATGGTGCCCCAGAGGCCCGAAACAAGATGGACGCCAACGACATCGAGCGAATCGTCGTAGCCGAACTTGTACTTGAGGCTGATCGCCAGTGCCGACAGGATGCCCGCTATGGCGCCGAGCGCAATCGACCCGATGGGGCTGAGCGCACCGCACGCAGGCGTGATGGCGACCAGACCGGCCACCACACCGGAGGCAGCGCCCACGCTCGTGGCGTGCCCGTCCCGGATGCGTTCCACCACAAGCCAGCCCAACATCGCGGCCGCAGTGGCCGCAGTCGTGTTCACCCAGACCAGGCCAGCGAGCGTGTCCGCCGCGCCTTCAGAGCCGACGTTGAAGCCGAACCAGCCGAACCACAGGATTGCGGCACCGAGCATCACGAACGGGATGTTGTGCGGCCGGTGCGGAGTCTTACCGAAGCCCGCACGCTTACCGATCAGGATCGCCAGCACCAGTGCCGCCATACCGGCGTTGATGTGGACCACTGTGCCGCCGGCGAAGTCGATCGGCGGTACCGCGGCAACCATGGTGCCTTCGCCGTCGTCGACTGTGCCGAAGATCCAGGAGGCGAATCCACG
>JBPPMS010000036.1:0-2219 GCA_051306175.1 Mycobacterium sp.
AAGGAGACGGTCACCGACGAGGTGTTGGTGTTCTCGGTCCGGCCGAGGGCGTCGCAGGCAGGACGGTGTTCACGCTGCCGTAAGCGGTGCCCAGGCTATGACGGCGGGGACGGGATACGGCGGTGGCGCATTCTGGACGTGGGCACGTCCAAGGCCTACCTGCAGGCTGCGGTGCCGCGGGTGGAATGCCCGGAAGATGGGGTGGTGGTGGCCCACGTGCCGTGGGCGCGGCCGGGCGCCAAGCACACCTGGCTGTTCGAGGACACCTGCGCCCGGTTGGCGGCGCACACCGCGATGAGTGTGCTCACGGTGTTCCTGCGCATCGCGTGGCGCACCGTCGCCGGGATCGTCACCCGGGTGGTCGCCGATGGCCGCGACACCAACGACCTGCTGACCGGGCCGGCGCGGATCGGCATCGACGAGATCGCATATCGCAAGGGGCAGGATCTACTGACGTTTCCGTGGGTCGGGTTTCATGCGGCGCGACCGGGTAGTGGTGGGCAAAGTCCGCCTCGGGTCAGCAATGCCATGGCGATGAGTGCGTCGGGGCTGTGAAATCCGTAGGCACGCTTGGTCAATGCCCGCAGGTGGGTGTTGGTGGCTTCGGATCGGGCGTTCGACAGTGCGTGGTCGAGAGTGTTCCAGATCAGGTCCCGGTAGCGGCGGATGCTGCGGGCAAGGTCGACGAACTCCGGGATCCGCGAGTGCGACGCCCACGACAACCACCCGGCCAGCAGCTGCCGACCCGCGGCTCCCGTGACCCGGAACACCTCGCGCAGTTGCCCTTTCAGCAGATACGCGCGGTAGAGGGTGTTGTTCGTGACCGCGATCGAGGCGAGGCTGGTGCGCTGCTCGCCGGTCAGGTTGGGCGGGTTCTTGCGGTCGCCCACATCGCGTGCCGGTCGGTGATCCCGGCTTTCGTCATGGTGCGCGTGCGCGGGCGTGTCATTCCATCTGTGTAAGTCCGGGGTGGTCCATCATCGGATCGCCGTTCGGGCGGACAGAAGGAGTGTTTTGTGACTAAGGCCATAGCTTCGGTGGATGCGGAGAAGTCGGCTGCGCGGCGGCTGGCGGAGACGTTCTCGGCGGAGACGTTGGATTCGCTGATCACCGATGCGGTGAAATCCGGGACCCCGATCGACGGGGCGGATGGTTTGCTCAATGAGCTGACCAAGGCGGTGCTGGAACGCTCGCTGACCACGGAGCTGACCCATCACCTGGGGTATGAGACCGGGGACCCGGCTGGGCGCGGGTCGGGCAATTCGCGCAACGGGTCGACGACCAAGACGGTCAACACCGTCAACGGCGCGGTCATCATCGAGGTGCCGCGTGACCGCAACGGGTCCTTCGAGCCGGTCATCGTAGCTAAGAAGACGCGACGTCTGTCGAACATCCATTCCGTTGTGCTGTCGCTGTATTCGCGTGGGATGACGACCCGCGACATCGAGGCGCATCTGGAGGAGGTGTACGGGGCGAAGGTGTCGCGGGAGTTGATCTCCAACATCACCGAGGTGGTGGTCGAGGAGATCAAGGCCTGGCAGTCGCGCCCGCTCGAGGAGGTGTATCCGATCCTCTACATCGACGGGCTGAGGCTGCGGATCAAGGACAATGGGGTGGTGACCACCAAGGTGGCCTATTTGGCCATCGGCGTGGACCTCGACGGCCGCAAACACGCCCTGGGCTGCTGGATCCAGGACACCGAAGGCGCGAAGTTCGCCGCAGTTGGTCGTCATCGACCTGCGCAACCGGGGCGTGCACGACATCCTCATCGCCTGCTGTGACCGGGCTGACCGGGCTGCCGGATGCGATCCGGTCGATCTTCCCCGAGACGGTGGTGCAGACCTGTGTGGTGCACGTGATCCGCAACGCGATGCGGTTCGTGTCCTACAAGGACCGTAAGAAGGTCGCCGCGGCGATGCGCGAAATCTACACCCGCCAAGCGTTGAGGGTGCCGAGCTTGCGCTCAAAGAGTTCGACGGCAAGTTCGGTGCGCAGTACCCCGGGGCGGTCGACACCTGGGCGCTGGCCTGCAACGAGTTCGTCCCGTTCCTGGACTACCCGGTCGAACTGCGCAAGATCGTGTACACCACCAATGCGATCGAGTCGATCAACTTCCAGCTCCGCAAGATCACCAAGAACCGCGGTCACTTCCCCGACAAGGACGCCGCGATGAAGTTGCTGTACCTCGGTTTGCGCAACATCTCCAGCGAGAGAGGAGG
>JBPPMS010000037.1:0-6299 GCA_051306175.1 Mycobacterium sp.
TGCTTGAGAGCTCCGCTCATGTAACCCAAGTTGGCCGGGGTCCCGAGGATGTAACCGTCAGCCTCCAGCACGTCGGTCGGCGATACGGTGAGCGCGGGTCGGCGCATGACCTCCACGCCGTCGATCTCCGGGTCGGTGGCACCGGAGAGCACTGCCTCGAACATCGCCTGGCAGTGGGGCGACGGTGTGTGGTGGATGATCAGCAGCCTGCTCACTGCTTGGCCTCCCCAGCCTGCATCGCAACGGCTTTTTTCATCGATTCCCGCGCCCGCGTGCGGTCGCCCGCGTAGTCGTACGCCCGCGCAACGCGGTACCACCGGCGCCAGTTGTCGGGGTCGGCTGCCAATTCCGCTTTGATCGTGGCGAACAACTGGTCGGCGGCAGCGCGTTCGACGCCGCCCGACGGCCTGCGGGGCAGGTCGCTGACGTCGAGTTCCATCCCTTCGTCGTGCATGATGCGCCCGAGCCGCTGATGCGCGAAGCCGGCACGCAGCGTGGCGATCATCGCCCACAGCCCGATGAGCGGCAGGATCAGCACCGCGATGCCGAGGCCGAAGCCCGCGGGCTCGCCCGAGCCGATCATGATCATCGCTGCCCTGCCCAGCAGCACGAAATAGACCACCATCGTCAGGCACATGAAGGCGATGAGCAGCTGGACGCGCGTTACCCGGCTCATAGCAGGTCGAGCAGGGGTTCGATCCCGATCGTCAGCCCGGGACGCTCGCCCACGTGACGCACGGCCAGCAGCACACCGGGCACGAACGACGTACGGTCGATGCTGTCGTGGCGGATGGTCAGGGTCTCCCCCATGGTGCCGAACAGCACTTCCTGGTGCGCGACGAGTCCGGGCAGCCGCACTGAGTGCACAGGGACGCCGTCGACGTCAGCTCCCCTGGCCCCGTCGAGTCCGGTGCTGGTGGCATCGGGGTTGGGCGGCAATCCCTTTCGCGCTTCGGCGATCAGCTTCGCGGTGCGAGTGGCCGTCCCTGACGGCGCGTCGGCCTTGTTGGGATGGTGCAGCTCGATTACTTCGACGGACTCGAAGAATCGCGCGGCCTGCTGCGCGAACGCCATCGACAGCACAGCGCCGATGGCGAAGTTCGGGGCGATCAGCACGGCCCCATCGGGTGTGGCCCCTACCCACGACCGGACCTGCGCCAGTCGTTCGTCGGTGAAGCCGGTGGTACCGACGACCGCATGAATTCCGCGGTCGATCAGAAACTTCAGGTTCTCCATCACCACGTCCGGATGCGTGAAGTCGATGACGACCTCGGTATCGGTATCCGTCAGCAGGCTTAGCGCATCGCCCGCGTCGACCTCAGCGGACAACTGCAGATCATCGGCGGCTTGGACGGCCTCCACCATGGTGGCACCGACTTTGCCTTTGGCTCCCAGCACCCCTACTCGCATACGAGCAGACTAATCGGGCGCCTGGATCGTCAGTCGCCGCCGCCGCCGCCGCCTCCACAGCCTCCGCCACCACAGCTGCTGCCGCCGCAGCTACTTCCACCACCCCAGCCGTTGCTGCCTGAACATCCGCTGTTGTGGTTGTTGTGGTGGTCAGATCCGCTGTTGCCCGATGACCAGTCTGTAGACCCAGCTGACCACAGCCCCGCAGCGGGTGCGCCGTAGTGCAATCCGGTCCTGGTCAATCCGCCCGGGCCCGCGGGGCCCCGGCGCGGCGAACGGCTGATTCGCCAGATCACCACGGCGATGAGGATCGGCAGGACAAGCGTCAAGACAATGCCGAATATCGCCGCGGCAACACCGAACATCAGGCCAACAGACATTGCCAAAGAATACGCCCGGCGTGGCCCTGGAAATAAAGTGAATCAGTGCCACGACGCCGCGGGATTCGATTCGACCGACTGACCGAAGCTGTGGACTCTCTCGTGCTGCCGGCGGCGGTGTTCAAAACCTGCCCCTGGGAGCCTCGAGGATTGGTGGAGACGGGGTTGCGGCAATGGCTGCGGTGCTGCGGGCCTGCCTTGCGCGACAAGCAGGTCGTCGGCATGCCCAGCCACGCCGTCGACGAAGCCTGGCACGGGTTCATCCTTTGCACCGCAAGGTATTCGGCGTTCTGCAAGGACGCCTACGGGCAGTTTCTGCACCACCACCCCGAAGGTGGCGAACCGTCGGGCCATCACGCGCGCGCCGATTCGTCCGGTGAACAGCTGCGCCGGACCGTCATCGCGTGGTCGCTGGTGGCTCGACCCGGCGAGCAGTGCGTGCTGTGGGATATCGACTCGCGCGTCGGGGTCGAAAAGCCCTGGGGCATCGATCAAGTCCGGGTCGCCGAGATCGAATCGGCGCTACGCGAGCAGAGTTTCGCCCGCTAGGACATCCGGGAGATCACCCCTGTACCGCTGATCTCCACCCAATCTCCACACTGTCTCCAAGCAGCGGCCGGCCCGTGTGCCGAAGCTGAACGTATGAACAGATTGAAGGTCAGTGGCCCTGTAGTCACTCTGGTCGCGGCCGCAGCATTGGGCATCGGGCTCTTCGCAGTGAACGTCTCCAAAGAAGCCGAACCCGCGGCGCCGACACCGGTGGCCGCCCCGTCGACTTCGGCAGTTGCCTCGACGACTCCACCGGCGACCACGAGCACCCCTGCGCCCGTGCAGTTCCCGGCGCAGGCCGACTATGTCGCCGAAATCCCGACCGCCAACGCGACCCTCGTCCTCGAGATCGCGGTAGACGGCGGCGCCGCGACGGCCTACGCCTGCGACAACATCGCCATCGAGGAATGGCTCGCGGGCACCGCTTCCGACGGTGTCGTCGATCTGGCTAGCGACGACCAGACGAGCCGGCTTGACGGTCAGCTGCAGGGCAGCACCGTCGTCGGAACGCTGGCCGTCGGCGACAAGGAATGGGAGTTCACGGCGGCCCAGGTGGAAGGTGAAACCGATGTCCGTTGAGCCGACCGAATCGACCCTCCCTGCGCGGACGCAGCGGGCGCCCACCCAGGCGGCTCAACCTGCGCCAGCCGACCTGGCTTATTCGCAGTCCGACACGCCGGAATACCGAACATCCGCGCTGCAGGCACCGGTCAACTGCGCCGGCGGCGTGTCGATGCTGATTGCCGTCGTGATCGGCGCTCTGGTTGCGGTGGGACTCGGGGCGTTCGGCAAGCTGCACGACCCGCAGTTCTTCTCGGTGAACGTCGCGGGTTTCTCCACTGGGACGGCGGTCAAAGCATGGCTGGCGACGCTGGCCATGGCGCTCGGGCTGTTCCAACTGATGTCGGCGTTCGCGATGTACCGGCTGATGCCCAGGGGACGGGCGCCGTCGTGGATGCGTACCGCGCATGTCTGGTCGGGACGGTTGGCCGTGCTCGCCAGCGTCCCGGTGGCTGTGCACTGCCTCTACGCTCTCGGCTTCCAGGCCACCGACACCCGCGTCCTGTTCCACTCTCTGTTCGGCTGCCTGTTCTATGGCGCCTTCGTGACGAAGATGCTGTTACTCACCCGAAAGGAATTGCCCGGCTGGGTGATTCCGATCGCCGGTGGACTGCTGTTCTTCGGCCTGGTGTACGTCTGGGTCACGTCGGCGTGGTGGTTCTTTCAGACCAGCGGCATCACCTTCTGAGGAGAAGTCTGCATATCGACGAAGTACTCATCCCGCGGCAGAAAATCATCGCCTGCGCAACACTGGGCATGGTGGCCGCGACGCTCTCGGCCTGCACCACCTACGGCAAGCCACCCGCCGAAACAGCGGTGAGCAGTGCTGAACCGGCTGCGCCAGGAGCACCCGCGAATGTTGTTGCCGCGACTGCAGACGTTCCGGTCGGTTCGGGGGTGATCGTCGGCGACGTCGTGCTGACTCAACCGTCGGCCGGTGTGTTCAAAGGGTTTTCCACCACCTGTACGCATGCGGGATGCACGATTGCCGCCGTGGCGAACGGCACGATCAACTGCCCGTGTCACGGCAGCAAGTTCAACCTCGACGGCTCGGTGGCCAACGGTCCCGCTGCGCGTCCGCTGGAGTCCAAGGAAGTCAGTGTCGAAGGGGACTCGATCGTGCTCAGGTGACCCCGAGCGGGCGGTGAAGTGTGCGTGTCATAGGGGTGTTCTACAGTCGAATGTATGTTCGATTCGGAGTTGTCGTCGCTGGATGACGCGGGGTTGGTGGCCGTGATCGCCGCCGAGTCGCGTGCTGAGGCGGCCGCTGCCGGGCGCCGTGCTGCGGCCATCGGATGGTTGGCGGCCAGTTTCGAGAAGGCCTACACGCTGAACAACGGGGACCTGCTGGACTGGTATGCGTTCACCGTGGCTGAGGTCGCTGCGGCGATCCAGGTCACCGATAAAGCGGCGCGCAGGCAGGTGTCGATCGCGTTGGCGCTGCGCGATCGGCTGCCCAAGGTCGCCGCGTTGTATCGGCAGGGGGTGATCAGTTCGCGGTTGGTGTCGACGATCACGTGGCGGACGGTGTCGGTCAGCGACGATGCGGTGCTGTTGGTGGATACCGCGTTGGCCGACAACGTGACCTCGTGGGGGTCGATGACCGACGCGCAGGTCAAGGGTGCGGTCGATATGTGGGTGGCGTATTTCGATCCTGAGGGGGTCAAGGTCACCCAGGCCAAGGCGCGGCGTCGGCAGATCACGATCGGCACCGACGACGATTGTGTCGGAGTGACCGGGATCTGGGGGTCGTTGTTGTCGGTGGATGCCGCGTTGTTGACCAAGCGCCTCGATGAGATCGCTGCCACGGTCTGCCGGCACGACACCCGCGCTCTGGGGTTGCGGCGTTCGGATGCGTTGGGGGCGTTAGCGGCTGGGGCTGATCGATTGGCCTGCAATTGTGGGCGCCCCGACTGCCCGGCAGTTAGTAAGCCGTTGCGGGGGCGCGCGGTCATCCATGTGCTCGGTGAGCCGGGCGCGTTGGAGTTGGCCCCGGATCCGGCGATGAACGCCGTGAGCGAGGAGGAGATCGCTGCCGCCGAACAGGCATTCCGTGAGTGGTGCGCCGCCAACATCATCTACCCCGACCGCTCATCTGGCGGCGGCGAGGCCCCGGTCGGGGCGTGTCATTCCAACTGTGTAAGTCCGGGGTGGTCCATCATCGGACCGCCGTTCGGGCGGACAGAAGGAGTGTTTTGTGACGAAGACCACGCAGTTGGATGCTGGGGAGAAGTCGGCCGCGCGCCGGCTGGCGGAGACGTTCTCAGCCGAGACGTTGGATTCGCTGATCACTGACGCGGTGAAATCCGGGACTCCGATCGACGGGGCGGACGGTTTGCTCAACGAACTGACCAAGGCGGTGCTGGAACGCTCGCTGGCCGCCGAGCTGACCCATCATCTGGGGTACGAGAACGGTGACCCGGCCGGCCGCGGGTCGGGCAACTCCCGCAACGGGTCGACGTCCAAGACGGTGAACACCGTCAACGGCCCGGTCACCATCGACGCTCCGCGTGACCGCAACGGGTCCTTCGAACCAGTCATCGTGCCGAAGAAGGTCCGCCGGCTCTCCAACATCAATTCTGTTGTGCTGTCACTGTATTCACGTGGAATGACGATCCGTGACATCGAGGCGCATTTGGAGGAGGTGTACGGGGCGAAGGTATCGAGGGAGTTGATCTCCAACATCACCGAGGTGGTCGTCGATGAGATCAAGGCCTGGCAATCGCGCCCGCTGGACGAGGTGTACCCGATCCTCTACATCGACGGTCTGAGGCTGCGGATCAAGGACAACGGGGTGGTGACCACCAAGGTGGCCTATTTGGCCATCGGCGTGGACGTTGACGGCCGCAAACACGCCCTGGGGTGCTGGATCCAGGACACCGAAGGCGCCAAGTTCTGGCAGAAGGTCGTCATCGACCTGCGCAACCGCGGGGTCCACGACATCCTGATTGCCTGCTGCGACGGCCTGACAGGCCTGCCGGACGCGATCCGTTCGATCTATCCCGACACGGTGGTGCAGACCTGCGTGGTGCACGTGATCCGCAATGCGATGCGGTTCGTGTCCTACAAGGACCGCAAGAAGGTCGCCGCGGCGATGCGCGAAATCTACACCGCGCCAAGCGTTGAGGGCGCCGAGCTTGCGCTCAAAGAGTTCGACGGCAAGTTCGGTGCGCAGTACCCCGGGGCGGTCGACACCTGGGCGCTGGCCTGCAACGAGTTCGTCCCGTTCCTGGACTACCCGGTCGAATTGCGCAAGATCGTGTACACGACCAATGCGATCGAGTCGATCAACTTCCAGCTCCGCAAGATCACCAAGAACCGCGGTCACTTCCCCGACAAGGACGCCGCGATGAAGTTGCTGTACCTCGGTTTGCGCAACATCTCCAGCGAGAGAGGAGG
>JBPPMS010000038.1:0-7133 GCA_051306175.1 Mycobacterium sp.
GCGCTGTCGGAGAAGCTCGGTCACGAGGCCGACATCTTCGACTCGGCGCGCGACTACATCGCCCGGGTGCTGCCGCACCGCCCACCCGACGCCGTCTCCGCCGGGCCGTTCGAGTGAGCCGTCTTCGGTCGTGACACTGGGGATGCTGCGAGACTTCCACCTGTGAGAGCAACCAAAGAAGCCGAGCGGACCGAGTTGCACAAGGCCATCTGGCGAATCGCCAACGATCTGCGTGGCAGCGTGGACGGCTGGGACTTCAAGGCCTATGTGCTGGGCATGCTGTTCTACCGGTTCATCTCCGAGAACCTGACGGCCTATCTCAATCAGGCTGAGCAGGCGGCCGGCAACCCCGACTTCGACTACCGCTACCTGTCCAACGCCGACGCGGAGTTCGGGCGACAGGAGACGGTGAAGGAGAAGGGCTTCTACATCCTGCCCCAGGACCTGTTCGACAACGTCCGCGAACGTGCCCGCCACGACCCCAACCTCAACGAGACGATGTCGAGGGTCTTCGTCAACATCGAGGCCTCCGCTATCGGATGGGAGTCCGAGGACGACATCAAGGGGCTGTTCGCCGACGTCGACGTCAACAGCCCCAAGCTCGGGCCGACGGTGCAGCGTCGCAACGAGAAACTCGTCAAACTGCTCGATGCGATCGGTGACCTCGACTTCGGCAACGGTGGCTTCAGCGAGAACACCATCGACGCTTTCGGGGACGCCTACGAATACCTGATGACGATGTATGCCGGCTCGGCCGGCAAGTCGGGCGGGGAGTTCTTCACCCCGCAGGAGGTCTCGGAGTTGCTGGCCGGCATCACGGTGGTCGGCAAGACCGAGGTCAACAAGGTCTACGACCCTGCCTGCGGTTCGGGTTCGTTGTTGTTGAAGTTTGCCAAGGTGCTCGGCAAGGACAAGGTCCGCCAAGGGTTCTACGGCCAGGAGATCAACCTGACGACCTACAACCTGTGCCGGATCAACATGTTCCTGCACGACATCAACTTCGAGAAGTTCGACATCGCCCACGGCGACACTCTGCTCGACCCGGCACACATGGACGACGAACCGTTCGAGGCGATCGTGTCGAACCCGCCCTACTCGACCAAGTGGGAGGGCGACGCCAACTCGCTGCTCATCAACGATCCGCGTTACGCGCCTGCCGGGGTGCTCGCTCCGAAGTCGAAGGCCGACCTGGCCTTCACCATGCACATCCTCAGCTGGTTGGCTGTAAACGGCACGGCCGCGATCGTCGAGTTCCCGGGGGTGCTCTACCGCGGTGGTGCCGAGCAGAAGATCCGCAAATACCTGGTCGACAACAACTATGTCGACACCGTCATCCAGTTGCCGCCGGACCTCTTCTTCGGCACCACGATCGCGACCTGCATCATCGTGTTGAAGAAGTCGAAGGCGGACAACAAGATCTTGTTCATCGACGGGTCGGCCGAGTTCACCCGTCACGGCAACAAGAACAAGCTCGCCGATGTCCACCGGGCCAGGATCCTCGAGGCGTTCACCGCGCGAGAGGACGTGGCTCACTTCGCGACGCTGGTCGATGCGGAGACGATCGCCGACAACGCCTATAACATCGCGGTCAGTTCCTATGTCGAGGCACTGGACACTCGTGAGGTGGTCGACATCGAGGTGTTGAATGCCGAGATCGCCCGGATCGTGGCCCGGCAGACGGCGCTCCGCACCGAGATCGACGCCATCGTCGCCGACCTGGAAGGGCTCAACTGATGGACTCGATGCCGAACTGGGAAGGCTTCATCACACCCGTGCTTGACGTGCTGAGCGATGGAGTCGTGCGCGGACGAAGCGACATCTACGACGCGGTCGCCGCTCGGGTCGGCCTCACCGAGGACCAGATCGGCGAAGTGCTGGGTTCCGGCCAGCCCAAGTATGCCAACCGGATCGGCTGGGCCTTGTCGTTCCTGACCAACGTGGGGGCGCTGTCACGGGTGTCGCGCGGTCACTACACAATCACCCAAGCCGGCCGGACGGCGCTCAGAACCCGTGTCGGCCCGCTCAGCGAGCGGGACTTCAAAGTGATGGCGCGCGACCCGAGCAGCGGGATCACGGAGTATGTCGCAAGCACGAAAGCCGAATCGACAGCGCCCTCGGTCAGCCCCGACCAGGTCGATCTCGACCCGACCGAGCAGGTCGAGCAGGGCATTGCGCGGATCGACGACGCCGTCGCTGCGGAGTTGCTGGAGCGACTCCTGGGCAATTCGCCGACGTTCTTCGAGCACGCAGTCGTCAAATTGCTGGTCGCCATGGGATACGGGGGAGCCGGTGGCGCGGCCAACGTTACGAAGCAGTCGGGCGACGGCGGCATCGACGGTGTGATCGACCAGGACGCCCTCGGGCTGAGTCGCGTCTATGTCCAAGCCAAGCGTTACGCTCTCGACAACTCCGTGGGTCGCCCCGACCTGCAGGCGTTCGTCGGGGCGCTGAGCGGGAGGGCTGACTCCGGGGTCTTCATCACGACCACGAGGTTCTCGGCCGGAGCCGAGGCATATGCACGCGAGATCCCGGCCCGGCTGATCCTCATCGACGGGTCTCGCCTGGTCCGGCTGATGATTCGCTACGGCGTCGGCGTCCAGGTCAAGGACACCTATCGGGTCGTCGAGATCGACGAGGACTTCTTCGAATGAGCCGCATCGACGACCTCATCGCCGAGCACTGCCCCGCCGGTGTCGAGTTCAAGACTCTCGGCGAGGTTGGCGAGTTCATCCGGGGCAACGGCCTTCAGAAGAAGGACTTGGTCGGCGAAGGTGTGCCAGCGATTCACTACGGTCAGGTATTCACCACCTATGGCACTTCCGCCTCCTCCACGAAGTCGTTTGTTGAACCAGCCATAGCGGCGCGTCTGCGGCGCGCCAAGCCGGGGAGCCTCGTCGTGGCAACAACGAGTGAGAACGACGAGGACGTTTGCAAGGCAGTCGCGTGGGTCGGTGACGTCGAGGTCGCTGTCAGCGGTGACGCGTTGATCTACTCCCACACCCTCGATCCGCTTTTCGCCGCCTACTACTTTCAGACTGACGCATTCCATTCCCAGAAGGCCCGATTCATCAGCGGAACCAAGGTTAAGCGGGTGTCAGGAGCGGACCTGGCGCGCATCAGGATTCCCGTTCCGCCACTGGCGGTTCAGCGCGAGATCGCCTCGATCCTCGATAAAATGGAGGCGCTGAAGGCCGAACTTGAGGCCGAACTTGAACACCGCTCCCGCCAGTATGCGTATTACCGCGACTCGCTCCTCACGTTTGCTGAGGACGAGGGAGTCAGGTGGGCAACCTTGAGCGAGGTATGTCTCCGCGTTTCCTCGGGCGGAACCCCCTCGACCTCTCGGCCGGACTACTACGGCGGGGGCATTCCCTGGCTTCGTACACAGGAAGTCGATTACACCGTAGTGGAGTCGACAGGGGTCACGATCACGGAGTCCGGCTTACAGAACTCCTCGGCGAAGTGGATCCCAGCGAACTGCGTGATTGTCGCGATGTATGGGGCAACCGCCGCAAAGGTGGCAATCAACGGCGTGCCCATGACAACCAACCAGGCCTGCTGCAACCTGCAAGTCGATCCTGCGCGTGCCAACGTTCGCTACGTCTTCCACTGGATAAGCAATGAGTACGTTCGTCTCAGGGCACTAGGAGAAGGAAGTCAGGCGAACCTGAACGCCCAGAAAGTCAAGGACTATCCAATCGCCGTCCCGCCCTTGGACGAGCAGGAGCGCATCGTCGCGATCCTCGACAAGTTCGACGCCCTCGTGAACGACCTCTCGATCGGGCTCCCGGCCGAGATCGCGGCGCGTCGTAAGCAGTACGAGCACTACCGGGACAGACTGCTGACGTTCCAGGAGGCCAGGTGACCGAGTTCCCCGAGTTGGGCGAGGCCGGCAGCGTCACGCTCTTCGAGCCGATCGCGGTCTCCGAGGAGAGCACGGTGGTCTCCGAGTTCGTGCCCGAGACCGCCGCCGCGTCGGTGTATCAGTCGGAGGCGCAACTGGAGGTCGAACTGATCAGGCTGCTCGGCGAGCAGGCCTATGAATACCTGCCGATCACCTCGGCCTCCGACCTCGAGGCCAACCTGCGCCACCAATTGGGGCTGCTCAACCACACCCAATTCAGCGACACCGAGTGGGCGCAGTTCTTCGCCGAGAACGTCGCATCGGCCAACGACGGCATCGTGGAGAAGACCGCCCGGATCCAGACCGACCACATCCAGGTGCTCAAGCGCGACGACGGCACGGCCAAGAACATCTACCTGATCGACAAGACCAACGTCCACAACAACCGGCTCCAGGTCATCAACCAGTATGAGGTCGCCGGCGCCTACAAGAACCGCTACGACGTCACCATCCTGGTCAACGGCCTGCCGATGGTGCACGTCGAACTCAAACGCCGAGGCGTCGACATCCGCGAGGCGTTCGACCAGATCAACCGCTACCAACGTGACAGCTTCTGGGCCGATTCCGGTCTGTTCGAATACGTGCAGTTGTTCGTGATCAGCAACGGGACGCTGACCAAGTACTACTCCAACACCACCCGCGACGCCCACCTGACCGAACAGAAGCCGGGCAGGAAGAACCGCCGCAAGACCTCGAACTCGTTCGAGTTCACCTCCTGGTGGGCGGCCGCGGACAACAAGCCCATCGCCGACCTGGTCGGCTTCACTAAGACGTTCTTCGCCAAGCACACCCTGCTCAACGTGTTGACCAGATACTGCGTGTTCGACGTCGACCGCAAACTGCTGGTGATGCGGCCCTACCAGATCGTCGCCGCGGAGCGGATCCTGCAACGGGTGCAGACCTCCACTACCTACAGGCAGACCGGGTCGGTGGCCGCCGGCGGCTACATCTGGCACACCACCGGCTCCGGGAAGACCCTGACGTCGTTCAAGGCCGCCCAACTCGTCTCCCGAATGCCCGGCATCGACAAGGTGCTCTTCGTCGTCGACCGCAAGGACCTGGACTACCAGACCCAGCGCGAATATGACCGCTTCGAGAAAGGCGCAGTCGACGGGACCACCAACACCGCACACCTCAAACGGCGCCTCCAGGACCCGAACTCCCGCATCCTGGTCACCACGATCCAGAAACTGGCCCGCTTCGTGGTCGGCAACCCAGGTCACCCGATCTACCGTCAACACGTCGTGATCGTGTTCGACGAGTGCCACCGCAGCCAGTTCGGCGACATGCACACCGCCATCACCAAGAACTTCAAGCACTATCACCTGTTCGGTTTCACCGGCACGCCGATCTTCGCCGAGAACTCCAGCTCGGCCGGCAACCCCAAACTGCGCACCACCGAGCAGGCGTTCGGCGAGAGGCTGCACACCTACACGATCGTCGACGCCATCAGCGACAAGAACGTGCTGCCGTTCCGGATCGACTACGTCAACACCGTCCGGCTACCCGGTCACCTGACCGACAAGCAGGTGAGTGCCATCGACACCGAGAAGGCGCTGCTGGCCGCGCAACGGATCAGCCAGATCGTCGACTACATCCGCGAACACTTCGACCAGAAGACGAAGCGTTCCTCGCCATACCGACTCGGCGATCGGCGGCTGTCCGGATTCAACTCGCTGTTCGCGACCGCCTCCATCGAGGCAGCCAAGCGCTACTACGCCGAATTCGCCAACCAACAAGCGGCAGTGCCCGAGGCCCGACGGCTCAAGGTCGGCCTGATCTACTCCTACGCCGCCAACGAAGCCGAGTCCGAGGAGATTCTCGACGACGAGAGCTTCGACCCCAGCCAACTCGACGCCTCGTCGCGTGACTTCCTCCAGGCCGCGATCGGCGACTACAACGCCATGTTCGCCACCTCCTGGGACACCAGCCCCGACGGATTCCAGAGCTATTACAAAGACCTGTCCGGGCGGCTGAAGAACCGCGAACTCGACCTGGTGATCGTGGTCAACATGTTCCTGACCGGGTTCGACGCGACCACCCTGAACACGCTGTGGGTGGACAAGAACCTTCGAGCCCACGGCCTGATCCAGGCCTATTCACGCACCAACCGGATCCTGAACTCGGTCAAGTCCTACGGCAACATCGTCTCCTTCCGCGACCTTGAGGAGGAGACCAACGACGCGTTGGCGCTGTTCGGCAACCCCGAGGCGGCCGGCATCGTGCTGCTCAAGCCGTATGTCGACTATTACGGGGAATACGATTCGCTGGTCGCCGAACTGATCTCGACGTTCCCTCTCGGCGAACCGATCGTCGGCGAGGGAGCCCAGAAGCAGTTCATCGGTCTCTTCGGAGCGATCCTGCGTCTTCGTAACGTCTTGACCGCCTTCGACGACTTCGCCGGCCACGAACTCATCAGCCCGCTCGACCTGCAGAACTACCAGTCGCTCTACCTCAACCTGTATGCCGAGTTCCGCAAGGAGGGTCAGGTCGACAAGGAGTCGATCAACGACGACATCGTCTTCGAGATCGAACTCATCAAACAGGTCGAGGTCAACGTCGACTACGTGCTGATGCTGGTCGCCCAATGGCGCGAGGCGAAGGGCGACGGTGCCGACAAGGAGTTCGAGGCCCTGATGAAGATCCAGCGGGCCGTCGACTCCTCGGTGTCGCTGCGCAACAAGAAGGACCTGATCATCTCGTTCGTCGACTCGGTCAACGCCACCGGCGATGTCAACGAGGACTGGAAGCGCTTCCTCGCCGAGCGCCGCGAAACCGAACTGTCCGACATCATCGCGGCCGAGGGCCTGAAGCCGGCCGAGACCCGAGAGTTCGTCGAGGCGGCGTTTCGAGACGGGGCGATCCCGGACGCCGGGACGGCGATCACCAAGATCCTGCCGCCGGCATCCCGGTTCGCGGCGTCCGCTGCGCACGGGCCGAAGAAGCAGGCTGTGCTGGCGAAGCTGGCTGCCTTCTTCGAACGCTACTTCGGCATGGTCTGACCTGGGTCGGGTCATTTGTGTCGGGTCATTTGTGTCGGGACCGGTGACTAGGGTCGTTTCATGGTCACCACACCGGCACCGCGCGGCGCAGCCGCTCAGGTGTTGGCGCGCGCCGCAGCCAACGTGGATCGGCGTCGCCGGGCCGCGGTCGAGGAGTTGGAGCTCGCGGTCGAGTGGGCCGCCGTCAACGGTCACCTCGACGATGAGTCCCCGGCCGCCGGGCCCAG
>JBPPMS010000039.1:0-2026 GCA_051306175.1 Mycobacterium sp.
TGGCGCAGCGCTTCACGCACGGTGTGACGGCTCACCCCGTAGGCGGCAGTCAAGGCGTGCTCGCCGGGAAAGCCATCGATGAACTCGCCTGCGGCGATCCGGTCCACGAGGTCCTCGAGCAGTTGCGCCCACAATGGCAGCGCGCTGGATCTGTCCATGCGACCGCTCAGATCACCATCGGCCACGCCGAACCTCCACTTCGCTGACGCTCTGCCCGCCGCCATCGAATGCTCCGGGGAGGGTGCATTCGCGTCGAACACCCGCTACTGTAGCCTAATGTACGTACATCCGTACGACCGTTCAAGGAGTGAGTCAGCGTGCACGTTGAAGTGATCCCCACCGAAGATCTCGGCGACCGCAGCTACCTGGTCCACGACGGGACCTGCGCGGTGGTCGTCGACCCGCAACGCGACGTCGACCGAGTCGAGAAGCTGCTCGCCGACCTTGGGGTGCGCTGCGCGATGGTCGTGGAAACCCACATCCACAACGACTACGTCACCGGCGGCTACGACCTGGCGATGCGCAACGGATGCCCCTACGTGGTGAACGCCGCCGATGAGGTGTCCTTCGCCCGCCTCGCAGTCGGTGACGGCGACGAACTCACCGTCGGCGCCATGACCATCCGCGTCCTGGCCACCCCTGGTCATACCGACACCCACCTGTCCTACGTGATCTCCGAGAGCGGAGGGACTCCGGCGGTGTTCACCGGTGGCTCGTTGCTGTACGGCAGCGTCGGGCGGACCGACCTCGTCGACGTCGACCGGACCGAGGAACTCACCCGCGCGCAATATCATTCGGCGCGTCGCCTGGCCGCCGAGCTTCCCGACGCCACCCCGGTGTATCCGACCCACGGGTTCGGCAGCTTCTGCTCCTCCGGAGCGGCCGCCGGCGGCGACGGCGGCACCATCGGGCAGGAGAAGACCCGCAACGACGCCCTGGTCACCGAGGACGAGGACGCGTTCGTCGAGACGCTGATCGCCAACCTGACCGCCTACCCCGCCTACTACGCCCACATGGGCGGCCTGAACCGCAGTGGCCCCGCCGCCCCGGACCTCTCGCCTCCCACCCCGTTGCAGGCCGAGCAACTACGCACCCGCATCGACGCCGGGGAATGGGTCGTCGACCTCCGGGATCGCACCGCCTACGCCGCGTCCCACGTCCACGGCAGCGTGGGCATCGCTCTGGGGCAACAGTTCTCGACCTACCTCGGGTGGCTGATGCCCTGGGGCACACCCCTGACATTGATCGGTGAGTCCGCCGAACAGGTCGCCGACGCCCAACGGATGCTGGTCCGCATCGGCGTCGACGAACTGCAAGGCAGCGCCACCGGATCGGCGCAGGAGCTGAGTGCCGGACTCCCCCCGTCGTCCTACCCCCGGCGCACCTTCGCCGAACTCCCCGGCGACGCGGTCTTACTCGACGTGCGCCGCGACGACGAATACGCCACCGGCTACATTCCCGGCGCCGCGCACGTCCCGATGCACCAACTCCTCGCCAACCTCGACACCTTGCCCCCCGGACAGCTGTGGGTGCACTGCGCCAGCGGCTACCGCGCCTCGATCGCGGCGAGCCTGCTCGACCGCGCCGGACGCGACGTCGTCGTCATCGACGACGACTTCGACAGCGCCGTCCAGGCGGGCTTGACCACACAGTCCTGAGTCAGCCCCACAATCGTTTTCGACCTGAGGAGGTCTTTCTTCCATGCCCAGCACCATCAGCCACCAGGTCGCCATCATCGGCGGCGGCAACGCCGGCATCTCCCTGGCCGCGCGGCTGCGCCACGCCGGCCTGAGCGACATCGGCATCATCGAACCCGCCGAATCGCACTACTACCAACCCTTGTGGACCCTCGTCGGCGGCGGCTGCGCACCGGCGGCGGAGAGCAAGCACACCGAAGCCTCGGTCATGCCCCAAGGCGTCGGCTGGATCAAGGACCGCGCCGAACACATCGACCCCGACGCCCAAACCGTGTCCACCGCCTCCGGCACCACCGTGCACTACGACCACCTGGTGGTCTGCCCCGGCA
>JBPPMS010000040.1:0-2128 GCA_051306175.1 Mycobacterium sp.
TTCCCCGGAATTTTGCTGTGTTGCCGGTGATGGCGTTGTGCGGGTGCTGAAGCCGTGACGGCTCGAGATGTCGCTCGGGAGGGTCTGAGAGTTCAGTCGGCTGGGCGGTGTCGGCCGGGATCGATGACTGAGAGGTGTGCTGCGCGTGACCGGCTGGTGCTCCGTCGTAGGTGGCGTTCTCGACGGTCAGGGCGTGCAGGGCGCGGGCGAAGACCTCGTTGGCGGTGCGGTAGTTGTCGCGCTCTTCCCGGAGTTCGTCGATGCGTGCTTTCAGCTGTGCAATTTCTTTGTGTAGCTTGGCTTCTCGGTCGGTTATTCCTTCGTTGGCTCGGCGTTCGGCGTAGAAGCGATCCTTGAGGTCGGTGTGTTTGTGGGTCAGCTTGTTTCGCTTCAGTCCGGCTTCCTCGGCCAGGCTGATGATGTCGAGGTTGCCGGAGGACCGCAGGGGTGTTCCGGCGAGGAGGCGTTCCATGGCGGCGACGATCGCGTCGCGTTCTTCCTGATCGGTCACGATTGTCCGGGCTTCTCGCTGGTGGTGGTCTTGGTGCGTTCGTGCCGGTCGGCGATGCGCTGCAGGGCCGTGATGCGCTGTTTGAAGCGTTCTTTCAGCGGGACCGGTGTGAGAGGGCTGGCGACCTGGTCGGCCAGCTCGGTGATCTCGTGCCGGAGCCGGTCGATGTGGGTGTCGGTGCGGGCGATATTGGCGCAGGCGGGATCGCAGCGGTCGATGGCCGGCGGCAATGCTCGGTTGTTCCGGCGGGTCCGCTCGGGGTGGCAGAGCGCCTTGACGGGGTCGTGGTTGCAGGTCAGGAACGCGTTCGGGTTGTCGTAGACGTGGAACTCGGGTTCTTCGAGCAGGGTTTCGGCTTGGCGAGGGGTGAGGAACTTGCCTTCGAATCGGCTGCGCGCGTTGCGTGCTGCCTGGATCATGCGTCCGGCGGCCGGGCCGGAAACACCCTGCCCGTGGTGCAGTTCGTCGGCGACGGTGTCGAGGTAGTCGGCCATGGCTCGGGCGGTTTCGACGTCGAGGATTCGCCTCAGTCCCTGGCGGGCTCGGCCGGAGTAGCCCTCACCGACGACGGATGTGCGCAGGTGCCCGTACTGCAGTGCCAGGGCGATGCGGCCGCCGGGAAGGCGGCCGATGTGCCAGGCAACGGTGCGGCGGAACCGCATGACCACGACGTCGCCGTCGGGGTCGTCGGGGATGCGTTCGTCGTCGAGGCCGTTGCTGGTGGCGTAGCCGTTGACCCAGGCTATGAACGATCGTATGCGGGTGTTGGCGGCCGAGGTCGTCATCACGTTGCCGGGGCGCCGCCGGTCGCAGCTCCCGGTGAGCCACGGCGGGTTCGTGGGAAACAGCATGGGCCCGTCGACGATTCGTTCCAGCACCCCGACGGCGGCGGCGACCGGCGGGACCACGGTCCAGGGCATTTCGCGGGGAACACCGCTGCGGGCGGGTGTCCTGTCCGGGTTGTGTGCGCCTTTGAAGAACAGGCCGTGGAGCTGGTAGCGGATGCTGCCGGTGCCGTCGTCGATCGGGTCGGGACAGCAGCCGACCTGGAGTTCGAGAGCTTCGCCGGGGCGGACGCCACTGAGGTAGAGGATCACGATCATCGCCGCTGTCGCCAAGCGGGTCATGAGAAGCGGAGCCTCGTGAAAGTGGATGTCCGGCTTCCATTTCCGACCATGGATCATACCGTTCACTGGTGATGCCAGCGGTGCGTCGAGGCCGACGGGCACGTTGTTCTCGCGGTATTTGGTGGCCTCGTATTTGACGTGGCGTTCGCTGGTGTCGAACTGCCCGGCGAGGTACTGGGCGGCGATCCCACGTCGTCCGCGGGCGACGCCGCCGGGCAGTTCACCATGCTCGACGACCCAGGTGTCCAGGAACCCCCGCAGCGCATCGGTGGCGTCGGGATTGGGATGTTCTCGGACCCGAGCCAGGATCCGCTGGTGCTCGCGCCAGGCCGCGGTGATGTCGTCGGCGAAGTCGAGAAATCGCAAAGACCAGATCAGCAGTGGTGACATCACCGCCGGGTGGATGGCCGGCGTGGTGTTCTCGTTCGGTGTCGTATCGGTGGCGAGGTAGTGCTTGACGCCCTCGTTTTCCCAGGGCGGCATAGGGATT
>JBPPMS010000041.1:0-35984 GCA_051306175.1 Mycobacterium sp.
CGCGGCGGGAGCGTCGCCGGCGGCAGCGGCGGGGGCCTGACCCGACTCGGAGGAGTAGTGGGTGTTGGCGGCTTCGGCAGCTTCGTCCTTGGCCGTCTTCTCCATCTGAGCGGTGTGCATCTTGTGGCGACGCTCGGCCTCGGCGTACCGGGCCTCCCACTCGTTGCGCTGCTTGTCGAAGCCCTCGAGCCACTCGTTGGTGTCGGGATCGAAGCCCTCGGGGAAGATATAATTCCCCGCCTCGTCGTAGCTGTCGGCCATGCCGTACTTAGACGGGTCGAACTCGTCGGTGTAATCCTCGTTGGCCTGTTTGAGGCTCAACGAGATACGGCGACGCTCGAGGTCGATGTCGATGACCTTGACCATGGCGTCGTCGCCGACCGCGACAACCTGGTCCGGGACCTCGACGTGCCGCTCGGCTAGCTCGGAGATGTGCACCAGGCCCTCGATGCCCTCTTCGACGCGAACGAAGGCGCCGAACGGGACCAGCTTGGTGACCTGGCCCGGCACGATCTGCCCGATGGCATGCGTGCGAGCGAAGTGACGCCACGGGTCTTCCTGAGTGGCCTTGAGCGACAACGAAACCCGCTCGCGATCCATATCGACGTCGAGCACCTCGACGGTGACTTCGTCGCCCACCTGGACCACCTCGGACGGATGGTCGATGTGCTTCCACGACAGCTCGGAGACGTGCACCAGGCCGTCGACGCCGCCGAGATCGACGAATGCGCCGAAGTTGACGATCGAGGACACCACACCCTTGCGGATGGCGCCCTTCTGCAGCTGGTTGAGGAATTCGCTACGAACTTCCGATTGCGTCTGCTCCAGCCAGGCGCGGCGCGAGAGCACCACGTTGTTGCGGTTCTTGTCGAGCTCGATGATCTTGGCCTCGATCTCCTTGCCGATGTACGGCTGGAGGTCGCGGACGCGACGCATCTCGACCAGGGATGCAGGAAGGAAGCCGCGCAGCCCAATGTCCAGGATGAGGCCGCCCTTGACGACCTCGATGACGGTGCCCTTGACGGCCTCGTCCTTTTCCTTGAGTTCCTCGATCGTGCCCCAGGCACGCTCGTACTGAGCGCGCTTCTTGGACAGGATTAGTCGGCCTTCTTTGTCCTCTTTGGTGAGAACGAGGGCTTCGACCTCATCGCCGACGGACACAACCTCATTGGGGTCGACGTCGTGTTTGATGGAGAGTTCGCGGGAAGGAATGACACCTTCGGTCTTATAGCCGATGTCGAGCAAGACTTCGTCACGGTCAACCTTGACGATGGTCCCTTCGACGATGTCGCCATCGTTGAAGTATTTGATGGTCTTGTCGATTGCGGCGAGAAAATCCTCGGCCGAGCCGATATCGTTGACGGCTACTTGCGGCGAGGTGGCGACGGGACTTGGCATATTGTTGGGTTGCTCCGGACAGCTTTGGTAGTAGGGACGTGCATTCTCGTTGGCACTCGCGACCTAATGTGCACACGGGTACGCATTGAGAGTACGCGACTGCCCACACGCTGGACAAACCCGGGTGCCTCGCCGCCACGGTGCGCACTCACGAGCGGTAGTCGGTGGTTCCCTCGGGCCCACGGGTGTTGCTGACCAACTTCGCGAAACATTCGTTCACCGGGATCGCATTCGCGTCAC
This sequence comes from Mycobacterium sp., assembly GCA_051306175.1. Taxonomy (GTDB): domain Bacteria; phylum Actinomycetota; class Actinomycetes; order Mycobacteriales; family Mycobacteriaceae; genus Mycobacterium. Next base: position 1,639 of record JBPPMS010000041.1, read on the forward strand.
ACCACCCGTTCGCGGCTTCGGAACCCGAGAAGGTCAAGCCAGCCACCGTGACCCACCAACTGCGGATGTCGAAGCTGCTCCATTCGTCGCTCCACAGCAGCCTGACCTCTGGATACATCAGCCGTAGCCGCAGGTGCTGGTTCAGTATCTCCTGCGCGGTCCACGTCACCATGGTCACGCCGTCGACGTCGGTGGCCACCAGTCCGGGTTGCTTTGACGACACCTGAGGCACCCAGCGCTCGGCGAGGTCGGACAGGATGAAGGGTTTATCGGCATTCGCCTGAGCGCGCAACGCGTCCAGTGCGACGGCCTCCGGGTCACGGCTGACAGCACCCGGTGCGATGGCCGTCCTGGATTTCACGCCCGAAATGTTCGGCGCGTTGTCGACGCTTGTTGGCCCGTCGCTGATGCCCTCATCGGTGCACTCCACCAGCTGGTTCCCGCCGGCGGTGACGGGTCCGGTGCCGCTCGAACTACCCGAGGCTCCCAGCGAGTTGGGCAGGCGGAAGAAGCTGCCGAGGCCGAACCTCAGCTCCTGCTCGACGCTGGCAGCGCCGCCGCTGCCGTTGTCGCCCGGCAGGTAGAGCGGGTCGTCGGAGAAATCGAAGATCCCTGCCGCAATCGTGCCGATGTCGTCGCTGATGGCGACGTTCAGAGCGGTTGTCGACACGATGTCACCGCCGGGGCAGGTGGCCGAGATCTCCATCTTGACCACCAATCCACCGTCGTCGGCGCGGTACTCGACGGGCCGCATCTCGGGCTCCGAACCACACCTGGTGATCAACCCGGTCGAGGCCTGGTCTGACGATGAGTCGGACGCGCCCATCCTGCCCGGCGCGACGGCCGGGCCACCGGTCGGGTCGTAGTAGGTGATCTGCTCTGCCTCCGCCGCAGCGAAACCCCGGCCTGCCTCGTCGAGGTCGCCGGACACCGGCACGGTCCACTCCTGCTCGCCGCTGCCACGGTTGATCGACACGAGCTTGTCTTCGTCCCTGACGAGCACCCGCTGGCCGTCGGACATGTCCACGTAGCCGTACACGTCGGCCGACCACAAGTTGTCTCCGGTCGCCATGTCGAAGGCCGCCAACGGCACGGGTTCGGCGTCCGGGACGGTGAAGCCGCCGCCGAGGACAGTGTCACCGATCACATAGCGCATGGCCGTCACATCTGACGCACCGGAAGCCTCCCAAAGGGGCTCACCGGTGGCGAACTTGTACGCCGTGCGACCGAGGACGTAAGGCCGATCTGCCGACGGAGTGACGAGCCAGTTCCTGGCGAACGACACCGACTCCTGCCAGCCGGTGGAGACGCTGCTCAGTACCTGCCCCTCCTCGTCGAACACCATGCTGTTGACCGTAACGGGATCACCTGGCCGTTCGCACATGTGTCCGGTGAATCCCTGTCCGGGGTGGAATTCGACACCCTGCACCTCACCACGCACCGCCGGGCTGCCGTCGGCCGCGTTCAGCACCGTGACCCCGATGTCGCTGCCGGTGTAAACGAACCGGTCGGTCGCGCCGTAGATCGAATAGTCGCCGGAACCGACGCAGCTGTCGTCGCTGTCGCCGAAAGGAATCGACTCCTGCCAGTCGGCCTCTAAGTCAGTCGACGTGCCACGGGCCACGACGGTGGATTCCTCGTCGACGTCGTAGCCGAATGTATAGACGGCAGAATCGTGCACGTCGACTTCGGTGACGCCGTCATCGACCGCGATCTCACGGTCAAGATCACCGTTTGACAGGCGGTAGAACTTGACGCTTGGCTTGGAGGATCGGTAGCCGGCACGTTCGTGTCCGATGCAGGGCAGCAACCCACCGACAGTCTCGGTAGCGCAAACGGTTCGGAAACCCACGTCAGGCGACGTCCACCGCACTTCTCCCGACTCCGCGTCGATCGCCACCAACTCAGGCGGCTCGTCATCGGCGTCGGCCACCATCACCGTGGTGATGAGCGTGTCGCCCAGATCGATGAAGCCTGATCCGTGGTAGCGCTGTGAGCTCGTGTCGGGACGCACGAAGATACCCCCGCGCACGATGTCATCGGCGTCCAGTCGCCACGTCACCGACGGCTTCGTCGGAAAAGTGCCGCGCAATTGGCCCGCCACCGGTTGGCCCGGATCGTCGACGCTCTGTCGGATGTAGACGACGGTGCCGACCACAGCCGCAACCAACACCGCGGCCAGACCGATGAGGAAGAATGGCAGCAGGCTGCGGCTGCGCGGCGGCGGATTGGGCGGCTGCCACGGTTGCGCCACCGGCACCCACGGCGCGGGCTGCAGCTGATGTGGGTTCGACGGGTAGGGGTTCGACGAACCCGCACCCAAGGGCGGCAACGCCCACTGCCCCGTCGGCGCGGATGCGCCCGATTCGTCGGCCGCGTCGGCCGATCCCCATTCAGGTTCCGGATCGCGTTCTTCGTTCATGTCCCCCACTACGGATAACTGCCAGCGAGCAATTATCGCGAAAACGGAGGAAAATTGCTGTCATTCGTTCGACGGACATGGAACGCGTCGAAAAGCAATGGTCTAGTGTGCGGCGGTGTCCCAGCTGCGCCCATATCCGACCGAGACGTCGAGCGGCACATTCAAGGGGTACGCGGCGCCCATCTTCTCCCGTACCAGTGCCTCGACCTGCTCACGTTCGCCATCGGCGATCTCCAGTAGTAGCTCGTCGTGCACCTGGAGAAGCATGCGTGAGGTCAGCGCGGACTCGGCAAGCGCCTTGTCGACCTCGATCATCGCGACCTTGATGATGTCGGCGGCGCTGCCCTGGATGGGCGCGTTGAGGGCGGCCCGTTCGGCGGCCTCGCGCATATTGCGGTTGCTGCTGTCGAGTTCGGGCAGATACCGCCTGCGGCCAAACACCGTCGAGGTGTAGCCGTCCTTGCGCGCCTGCTCGACCACGCACTGCAAATAGTCGCGAATGCCGCCGAATCGCGAGAAGTACTGATCCATTTGCACTTTGGCTTCTTCGGTGCTGATCTTGAGCTGGGCCGCCAGGCCGTAGGCCGACAGCCCGTACGCCAACCCGTACGACATAGCCTTGACCCGCCTGCGCAGTTCGGCCGTCACCTCGTCGATGGGAACACCGAACGCGCGGGACGCAACGAACGAATGCAGGTCTTCACCGGTCTGGAAGGCCTCGATCAGGCCCTCGTCGCCGGACAGGTGTGCCATGATCCGCATCTCGATCTGGCTATAGTCGGCCGTCATCAGCTCGGAGTAGCCCTTGCCCACGACGAACGCGTCGCGGATCTCCCGGCCAGCGTCGGTGCGGATGGGAATGTTCTGCAGGTTGGGTTCGGTGGACGACAGCCTGCCGGTAGCCGCGATCGTCTGGTTGAACGTGGTGTGGATGCGGCCGTCGCCGGCCACCGAGTTGAGCAGTCCGTCCACGGTCACCTTCAAGCGAGTGACGTCGCGGTGGGTGAGCATGTGCTGCAGAAACGGATGACCGGTCTTCTCAAACAGCGATTGCAGCGCGTCGGCGTCGGTGGTGTAGCCAGTCTTGGTGCGCTTGGTCTTCGGCATCTCCAACTCGTCGAACAGCACGGTCTGCAGCTGTTTGGGCGAGCCCAGATTGATTTGCTTGCCGATCACGCCGTAGGCGGCTTCGGCGGCGTCGCGGATGTGCGCGGCGAAGGTGCTCTGCAGGTTTGTCAGCTTGTCGATGTCGACGGCGATGCCCGCGGTTTCCATGCTGGCCAGCACCCGCTGCACCGGCAGTTCCATCTGCTGCAGCAGCGACCACGAGTCGATCCTCGCCAGCTCGACGTCGAGGGCGTCGGCCAGATCGGCGACGGCGACCGCCCGCAGAATCAACGTCTGAGCGCCTTGATCGTCGACGCCGTCGGCATCATCGAGCAACGAGAGTTGTTGCTGCTCAGGGCTGTCCGCACGCAGCTCACGCCGCAGATAGCGCAGCGACAAATCGTCGAGTGCGAAGCTGCGCTGCCCGGGCCGCACCAGGTAGGCCGCCAGCGCCGTGTCGGAGGTGATGCCCGTCAGCTTCCAACCCCGCGCCTCCAGGTCGTGGATCGCCCACTTCGCTTCGTGCAGCGCTTTCGGCGGGCCGGGATCGGCGAGCCAGCGCGCCAACGCCTCCTCGTCGTCGGGAAGCAGATCGGCGAGCGGGAGGTAGGAGCCGTCGCCGTCAGCCGACACGATGGCAATGGCGGTGGCGTCGCTGTCATAGGCCAGGTGGGTACCGACCACCGCGACCCCGAAGCGCTGACCGTGGCTATGCTCGGCGAGCCACGCGGCCAGAGTGCCCGGTGCCAGTACCCCGCCGCGTACCTCGAATCCGATGTCGACCTCGGGCTCGACTGCAGCCAGGGTCTCGAAGAGCCGGTCGCGCAGGACGCGGAACTCCAGGTCGTCGAACAAGCGGTGGATCTGGTCGCGGTCCCAGGGCTGCATGCGCAGCGTGCCGGGGGTCTGGGCGAGCGGCACGTTCTTGACCAGATCGGTGAGCTCGCGGTTGAGGACGACGCCGGCGAGGTTGGCGCGCAGCGCGTCCCCGACCTTGCCCTTGACATCGTCGACGTTGTCGACCAGCGCCTGCAGCGAGCCGTACTCGGCGATCCATTTGGTGGCGGTCTTCTCGCCGACGCCGGGAATGCCCGGCAGGTTGTCGCTGGGATCGCCCCGCAGGGCCGCGAAGTCCGGATACTGCGCCGGGGTGAGCCCGTACTTCTCCAGCACGGCGTCCGGCGTGAAGCGTGTGAGCTCGCTGACGCCTTTACGCGGGTACAGCACCGTCACATCGGGACTGACGAGCTGCAGCGAATCGCGGTCGCCGGTGACGACGAGAACACGGTACCCCTCAGCTTCCGCCTGAGTGGCCAGCGTGGCGATGATGTCGTCCGCCTCGAAACCCTGCTCGGCGAGCGTCGTGATGCCGAGCGCCGCAAGCACCTCTTTGGTGATATCGATCTGGCCGCGGAACTCATCCGGCGTGGATGACCTGTTGGCTTTGTACTCCGGGTACCGCTCGGACCGGAACGTCTGTCGGGACACGTCGAACGCTGCGGCAATGTGGGAGGGCTGCTCGTCGCGCAGCAGGTTGATCAGCATCGCGGTGAACCCGTAGACGGCGTTGGTGGTCAGACCACCCTGCGTCTTGAAGTTCTCGGCAGGCAAGGCGTAGAACGCCCGGAACGCGATCGAATTGCCGTCGAGCAACATCAAAGTCGGCTTCTCGTCCGCGGGATCGACGGCCTTTCTAGCAGCGTTGCTTTCGGAGGCGGTCTTAGCGGGGCTCACGGAGTTCACTCTATTCACCGGGTACGACACTGCGGGCGCCGACTACCCTGGGCGGGCGGTGACCGAAGCAGCTACGCCGACCGACAAATCACGCGCTACCCTTCGGTGCCTCCGTTCGCATCCGCGGCGGTCCTGCCGATCGCCGCCGTCGTCGGGATCGGGCACGTGCTGGCCGCCACCCTCTGGCTTGTCGGTGGTGGTCGCATGCTGAAGCGCTACTCGATCCTATAGATCCAGATCAGGGTGGTTGTCAGCTCTCCGGTGTCGGTCCACTGGTAGGTGCGTTCCAGGCCCTGCCCGTCATAGGTTCGTACGAAGTCCAGCAGCTCCGGCCGGGTCAGCGCCTCGGCATCGAGGCCCCTGAGCAGGATGGTGCCGAGGTCATAGCTCCCCGCGCTGTAGGTGCCCGGCGGCTGGCCGAAGTGCTCGGTATAGGTGTCGGCGAAGGTCTGCGGAGGCGGTCGGCACGAACAGGACAGCACGGTCTCGCTGGCCGATTCGCCGGCCTCGCCGACGAATTCGGGCTGCATGCTGCCGTCACCGCTGACGAAGTCCGCGGTGACGCCGGCTTCACGCAGCTGGCGCAGGAACGGAGCGGACTCGGAGTAGTAGCCCGCGAAGAACACCGAATCCGGGGAGCTGTCCGCGATCTGGCCGATGACATCGGAGTAGTCGTCGGTATCGGGAGTGACAGTGATGGCGCAGGCGGGATCGGCGACGGGTCCGAGCGTTTCGCGCACCGCTATTCCGAGGCCGACGCCGTAGCTGGAGCCGTCGTCGACCACACACACCTTCGTGCTGCCCAGATGCTTCTTCATGTAGTTCGCGACCGCGACGCCCTGTACACCGTCATTGGCCAGTCCGCGGAAGAACGTCTGCCAGCCGTTGTCGGCCAGCGCGACGTTGCTCGCCGACGGGGTGACGGCCACCATTCCGCTGGCGTTGAAGATCGCACCCGTCGCGCCCGCTTCTTCGGACAGGACGGGACCGATCAGGCCCATCGTGTACACGTCGCGGACGATCTCGGCGGCCTTGGCAGCGGCGATCTCTGGATTACCTTCGGTGTCAAAGGCTTTCAGTTGGACCTGGCAGCCGGCCGTCGCCGCGTTGTGTTGGTCGACGGCGAGTTGAATGCCGTTCTTGATGTCGATGCCCGTCGCGCCGTCGGACCCAGTGAGCGGCCCGGCCATGGCGATGGACAACGGCGGGCATACCGCATCCCCGGGCCAGCTGGGGTTGGGTGGATTGACGGCGTCCTCGGGGGCGCCGATGATGTCACCGTTCTGGTTGATCTGAACCTGGGCAACGATGTTGAGCGAGGTGCCCCCACCCGCGGCGAACAGCGAGCAACCGGCCACGCAAATGACGGCCAGTGCCGCGGCCCCGACCGCGAACGCCGCACGTGCCGCGCGACCATCCACATTCACCTCCCCGGAACGTCGACCTGTCGATCGTCGACAGGCCCCGGGACCCACCGTATCCCGCGAGCACCCACTCGCACGTGCTTAGCGGTCGGCGAGCCCGCGCCGGCGTGAGCGGTCGGAACTGCGGTGACGATGGGTAGACCGTAGCGGTTCAGAATTTGTAGTGGCCATGCTGGCTGACTTGGTGGTGGGTGTCGGGCGTTCTGCCCAGTGCGGCCCCCAGCGCCAAGATCGCGAGCATCGCGAAAAAGAGGATCAAGATTGTCATGCCTTGATCCTGCTACGGCCGTCAACCGAAATGAAGTGGCAGCACTGACACACGTCGTGCAAATTCCGCCAAATCGGATCGCGGAGACGCGCCACGCCCGGAGTTACGGCCCGATTGGTGCCGTTGTGCCCCCGACGCGGGCCGATCCCGGCTCCGAAACATGACTGAAACATATTGGACATTCGAGAACCGCGCCTGATGCTCGCGGAACTTATAGGGTCCCGACATCTGCATCGTGCCCCGATGCGAGATTTACGCTACGGAGGTTCATCAGTGGGCTCATGCTCCCCCTGGACACCCCGACGGGCGACATCGGTCGGCAGATGGAGGCATCTCGTATTACGGGGTCTCCTTCTGCTCGCCGCGTTGATCATCGGTGGACTCGCCGCCGCCGGTCCCGCGGCAGCCGAACCGCCGCCTGAAGCAGCAACGGTGTCCGGCCGGTTGGTCAACTCCGGCGAGCCAGTTGCTGGCGCCACCGTTCGTGCGCTCGACGCCGCAGGCGTGGAAGTTGCCAGCACGACATCCGACGACACTGGCCGGTGGACCTTCGAAGTCCCCATCGGCACCTACACGTTTGAAGTGGATGCCGAAAGCCTGCCCGACGGCGTGACCGTTCAGAGCACCGTGCAACGCGACGTCGTCGCTGGCAGGACGACGCCCGTGGTTTTCAGCTTCGGCGAAGTACGAACGTCGAACGCGACTCCGCTCTACGAGAAGGTCATCAGGCTCTCCATCGACGGTCTGCGGTTCGGCCTGGTGATCGCCGTGGCGGCGATCGGCCTGAGCCTCATCTTCGGGACGACCGGCCTGACCAACTTCGCCCACGGCGAGCTGGTGACCCTAGGCGCCGTCTTCACATGGATATTCAACGTGACCATGGGCATGGGGTTGATCGTCTCGGCGATACTCGCGATGATAGTGGGTGCGGCCATCGGTTGGCTCAACAACGCTGGCGTCTGGCGTCCCCTGCGGAAACGCCGAGTGGGGCTGATCCCGCAGCTGGTGGTGTCGATCGGCTTGGCGATCAGTCTGCGGTACATCATCCTGGCAACGTTCTCGGACCGCTCGCAGTCCTTCGCCGACCTGCCCACCAACGCCGAACGCACGTGGGGGCCCTTCGCGATCACCGACATCAACTTGATCACCATCGTCATCAGCCTCGTGGTCCTGGTCGCCATCGCCCTGATGCTGCAGAAGACCCCGATCGGCAAGGCGATGCGCGCGGTCGCGGACAACAAAGACCTCGCGGCGTCGTCGGGCATCAACGTCGAGCGGGTGATCACGTTCGTGTGGGTTCTGGGCGGCGGCCTGGCCGCGCTGGGCGGCATCATGCTCGCGCTCTCAGAACTCGGCGGCCGAGCCCAATGGGAGATGGGCTCCAAGCTGCTCCTGCTGATGTTCGCGGGCATCACGCTGGGCGGACTGGGCACCGCGTACGGCGCCTTGCTCGGCTGCATCGTCGTCGGTCTGCTCGTGCAGTTGTCCACCCTGGTCATCCCCCCGGACCTCAAGTATGTCGGAGGCCTGCTCATCTTGATTCTCATCCTCATCGTGCGACCCCAGGGCATCCTGGGCTCGCGAGAACGGATCGGGTGACATTGACTCATGGACATCATCGGCGCACTCCAAATCGCGTTCGCGCAGCTGATCGGCCCTTCGGCGATCTTCTACGCACTGTTGGCAATCGGCCTGAACCTGCACTTCGGTTACACCGGCCTGCTCAATTTCGGGCAGATCGGATTCGCGTTGCTCGGCGGCTACGGCGTCGGCATCATGACCGTCACCTACCACCAGCCACTCTGGGTCGGTATCCTCGTGGGCCTGGCAGCGGCCGGTCTGCTGGCAGTGGTTCTCGGTATCCCCACACTACGACTTCGGGCCGACTATCTGGCCATCGTCACGATCGCGGCCGCCGAGGTGCTGCGACTGGTCTTCCGGTCCACCGCTTCGGATCCCGTCACCGCCTCCACCAACGGACTGTTCGGATTCGCCGAACCATTCACGTCGCTCAGCCCATTCGATTCCGGCAAACAGTACTCGTTCTTTGGAGTGAATTTCGTCGGCGACGACGTCTGGGCCATGTGCGTCGGCTGGACACTGGTGTTGCTGCTGTGTGCGATGGTGTGGCTCTTGACGCACAGCCCGTGGGGGCGCGTCCTTAAGGCCGTGCGGGAGGACGAGGACGCCGCACGCGCCCTCGGGAAGAACGTCTTCATCTATAAGTTGCAGGCGCTGGTGCTCGGCGGCATGATCGGCGGCCTCGGCGGAGTCTTTAACGCGCTGCAGACCAAGTCGATCAACCCCGACTTCTACTCCACAGCCCAGACGTTCTACGCATTCGGCGCACTGCTCCTCGGCGGCGCCGCAACGGTTTTCGGACCCGTCGTCGGAGCCATGCTCTTCTGGTTCCTGCTGGCGATACCCGATGCGCTGCTGCGTCAGGCGATCTCCGGTCCCGACCCACTACTACCATTGACCGACGCGCAGGTCGGAGCCACGCGCTACATAATGCTGGGAATCCTGATCGCCCTGCTGATGGTCTACCGACCACAGGGCATCCTGGGGAACAAACGGGAGGTGCAACTCGATGGCTGACACTGTCGCGGACACTCGAAATCTGTCTGCCGCCCAGCGGGCCGCTCTGTTCGCCGAGGTCAGTCCCGAAGCAGGTGCGCCGAAGCCTGATCCGATCATGGTGGTGGACAACATGTCCCGCACCTTCGGCGGCCTGAAGGCGGTCGACGTCGCGCACCTGGAGATCCAGCGCGGTTGCATCACCGGCCTGATTGGGCCCAACGGCGCGGGCAAGACCACCTTCTTCAACCTCATCACCGGATTCGATCGACCCAACACCGGATCCTGGATGATGGACGGCGTCGACCTCTGCAAGCTCAACCCTCACCAAGTTGCACGGCGTGGGGTGGTGCGGACGTTCCAACTCACCAAGGCATTGTCGAAGATGTCGGTGCTGGAGAATGTGAAACTCGGTGCGCCGAATCAGATCGGCGAACGAATCCTCAACTCCCCGTTCAGGTTTGCCTGGGGCAAGCAGGAAAGAGAGATCACCGAACGGGCGCGCGAGATGCTGGCCCGGTTCAAGCTCGACGCCAAAGCCGAGGACATGGCGGGCTCGCTGTCTGGTGGCCAACGCAAACTGTTGGAGATGGCGCGTGCATTGATGACCGACCCCAAGGTCGTCATGCTCGACGAACCGATGGCCGGAGTGAACCCTGCGCTGACGCAGAGCCTGCTCGGACACGTGAAGTCGTTGCGCGACGACGGCATGACGGTGGTGTTCGTCGAGCACGACATGGACGTCATCCGCGATATCAGCGACTGGGTGGTAGTGATGGCTCAGGGCACCGTCATCGCGGAGTCGACGCCGGAGGCATTGGCCGACAACCCCGCTGTGGTCGACGCCTACCTCGGCAGCCATCACGATCAGGCGCTCGAATTCGATGCGGACGGCAACCCCGTCGGTGCGACTGCCGAACTCGCGAAGGAGATCGAGCAGGCCGTCGCAGAGACCATCGAAGCGGGCGGCGACTTGGGCGATCTGGCCCATGAGCCCGACGTGCACGCGGAGCACTCTGACACCGCCCACGGGACGGAGCGACCATGACCGAGCCTGGCTCGTCGCCCAAACTGACCCCCGCGGAACTCGCCGCGACACCCGAGGAGCACGCACGCCTCGCCGAGGGGGCGCTGGTCCGCGCGGACCGCCTCATCGCCGGCTACATCCCCGAGGTCGACATCCTCCGCGGCTGCGACTTCTATCTGAGAGATGGTGAGATCGTCGGCATCATCGGCCCTAACGGAGCCGGCAAGTCGACCCTCCTCAAAACGTTGTTCGGGTTGATTCCGGTCCGCTCCGGCGGCGTGACCCTGCGAGGCGAGAACATCACGTCCAAACCCGCGCACGTCCTCGTCACCAAAGGCGTCGGGTATGTGCCGCAGAACAACAACGTGTTTCCGTCGTTGACCATCGAAGAGAACCTCGAAATGGGGATTTATCTACGCCGATCGAAATTCGCCGAGCGGTTCGAATTCGTCAGCCAGCTGTTCCCACTGCTCTCCGAGCGGCGCAAGGTCAAGGCGGGCGCGCTTTCCGGTGGCGAACGTCAGATGGTGGCGATGGGCCGCGCACTCATGATGGAACCGTCGGTGCTGCTACTCGACGAGCCCTCGGCGGGCCTGTCACCGATGTTCCAAGACGAGGTGTTCATCCGCTGCAAGCAGATCAACGCCGCCGGTGTCTCGGTGATCATGGTGGAGCAGAACGCGCGCCGCTGTCTGCAGATCTGCGACCGTGGTTACGTTCTGGACCAGGGCACCAACGCCTACACCGACAGCGGCTCGAACCTTATGAACGATCCCAAGGTCATCGAGCTCTATCTCGGCACGCTGGCCGGCAGCCGCGAGGCCTGAGCGCCGAAGCTCACGACATAAACGTGCGGCCCGGGTCTGTGTGACCCGGGCCGCGCGTTTGTGTGGAGCGGGTTAGCTCTCGACGACGATGAACTCCGTCGTGGGCAGCAGTACATTGTCGGGTCCGAACTCGAGGCTGCCGTACGAGCCGATGGAGGGCTCGCCAGCAGCCGCGAACGCGAGTTCGCCGGTGACACCGTCGTAGTCGATGTCATCGCCTGCCGCGACCAGATCCCGGCACTGGGCAAACGTGGTGCACTTGGTGCCGTCCTTGGTCACCAAGTTGATGTTCGCCGCGATATCGACGCCAGCCGTCGACTTGGCCTGCTCAGCAGCGAGTGCAGAGATGATAACCGCGTCGTAGGACTCGCCACCGTAATTGATGTCGATCAGCGCCGGATCTACCGCCTTGAGCCGGGCCTCGAAGTCAGGCCCGATTTCGGTCAGCGGCGTGGTGCCCTTCATACCGGCGACCAAACCCGGCCCGACGGCTTCGCCGAGCGCGTTGCCCATGTTGCCGTCGGTGCCATAGACCAGCATGCCGTCTGACGGGCCGATACCCACCTCGTGCATGCGGGTGATGATCTTCGAGCTCTCCTCGAATCCGATCACGGCGACCGCTTCCGGATTGAATTCCTTGGCTTGGTCCACCTCGGCGTTGAACGACTGCGCGTTGGGGTCGTAAATGATGGTGGAGATCTGGTCGGCCGGGATGCCCGCCGCTTCGAGGTCCTTGGCCGTGTTGGTGGCCAGGCCGGTGCCGTACGGATCGTTGAGGGCCATGATCACCACACGCTGTGCGCCGTCCCCGGTGATCAGCTGGGCGAGTGCCTGTGCCTGCAGCACGTCGGTGGGGGCGGTACGGAAGTACATGCCCTTGTCCTGGTAGCAAACGAAATCATCAGCGGTGTTGGCGGGCGAGAACATCACCACGCCAGCGCTGGCGATCTTGTCGACCACCTTGAGCGAGACCGACGACGACGCAGCGCCGACGATCACGCTGACGCCCTCGGAGAGTTCACGGTCGACAGTGGCGTTGGCCGTGTCCGTCGTGGTGTCGCCGGAGTCCCCGGTGACCAGCGCAACATCGGCGCCGAGCACGCCACCCGCTTCGTTGACCTCGTCGACGGCAACCTGCACACCGGCAATCATGGGCGGACCGAGGAACGCCAGGCTTCCTGTCTCAGGCAGCAACGTGCCGATCTTGAGCGGTGTGGTGGTGGGGCTTGCGGCGGCTGTCGCCTGTGGTGGTTCGCAATCCGTAGAGACGGCCTCCGGCGTGGTCGCGGCCGCGCCGGCGCTCTCGCTGGTGCTGGCTGCAGAGGGTTCGCTGCTTTCCGACGCGGTGCTTTCACCGCTCTCACCGCTCGAACAGGCTGCCAGGGCGAGCGAAGCCACCCCCACCACGGCGAACGTGCGGGCGAGGATCCGATATTTCATCGAGACGCTCCTAAAGGTTGTTGCCAGAACTTCATGCGCGACGGGATCGCGCACATGACGCTCCGACGCTATCCGTTGGGGCATGGCAACGACTGCCCGAGGGGGCCTCGTGACCAATTCGTGACCTAGGGGGAAACAGTGTTAACGCATCCGTAAAAAGAGTGGGGAATCTGGCGCGGGTCAGTCCGCCGCCGGTGCGTCGCCTTTCGGGGTGTCCAACGTCTCCAGCACGACCTCCGCGACCCGCTTCATCGTGGTGCGTCGGTCCATGGCCGCGCGCTGAATCCACTTGAATGCCTCCGGTTCTGACATCCCCTGCTTAGCCTGCAGCAGTCCCTTCGCACGTTCGACGAGCTTGCGCGTCTCCAACCGGTCGGCAAGTGTCGCGACCTCGTTCTCCAGAGCCGCGATCTCCCGGAACCGGCTCACAGCCACCTCGATCGCCGGAATGAGGTCGTTGATCGAGAACGGCTTGACCAGGTAGGCCATCGCCCCGGCGTCCCTGGCGCGTTCGACCAGTTCACGTTGGCTGAACGCGGTCAGGACCACGATCGGGGCGATTCGCTTGCTGGCGATCTCCGACGCGGCGTCGATGCCGTCGCGGCGCGGCATCTTGACGTCCATGATCACCAGGTCGGGCCGCAGCGTCTCGGCCAGTTCGACGGCCTCTTGACCGTCACCGGCCTCCCCCACCACCTCGTATCCCTCTTCGCGCAGCATCTCGGCCAAGTCGAGACGTATCAGCGCCTCGTCCTCGGCAATTACTACACGGTGCGGTGTGACGGAGGCATTGCTCGTTGACCCGGTCATCTCGCCATTGTGTCGTGGTGTCCTACGCTGAGCGACCGCGGGGGTTGCAATCGTCACAGCCGGGTCGGCACCTTTGGGAGGGACGACCCGCCCGCCTCACTTAGGCTCATCACCGTCGCGAGCGCTCAATAAAGTACGCCTAGCGCGCTCACGGCCCCCGGCGTGACCCAGAGCAGCCGGGCAATAGAGGCTGCGTGGTGCGTATCCCTTATGGTGGTATGCCGCAGCGCCCTCGTATCCCAATTGGCAGAGGAAACGGATTCAAAACCCGTGCAGTGTGAGTTCGAGTCTCACCGAGGGCACCAGGCAGCAGTCAGTTGTCGACGACCAACTCGGCCAGCACCCGCCGCAGTAGCGGCCGGTGGCGTTGCACCGCGGCTGAAGATCAATCGGCCAGCCCCCGCGAGGGTGGAATGGCGGGCCGATCGGCCAGGCAAGCTCGATCTTGCGATTCTCGGACTTGATCAGCCGGGCCAGCGTTTCCAGGAGGAGCCTCCCTTGGTCCCTGCCGATCGCCGTCCTGGCGCACCTGGTCCTGTTGGGCGAGATGGCGTGCGTAACCGGCGCCCATTCCGAGCAGCACCAGGCCGACGACGATGAACACGACGACGCGGAAGATGCCGTCGAGGTTGCCGAGGTCGAACAGGAAGAGCTTGGCCATCGCGGCGACGGTGAGTGCCAACCCGCCCGCGATGGGCAGCGAGCGTCCCCGTGTGCTGTGCCATGCGGCGTACCCGAACAGCGCTGCCGCCATCGCGATCCAGCCGATCGTGGCCGCCATGTGCCCGGCCACGAAACCGCCGTCCAGACCGCCGGCGAGGATGCCCGCGGTGATGGTGAACGTCGTCACCGCGTACACAATCGTCGCCACGGCGACAGCCCCCATCACCTTGGTGGCTTCGTCCCGCGAATTGTCGCGAACAGCCCACATCCAGAACGTCACCGCCGCCACCGCCACCAGCAGGACGCTGGAAATGAGAATCGAAGCACCTTCCGTCCCGGGGATTTCCCACGGCTCCACGAGCAGGAACGGCGGCGCATACGCCAGGAAGATCAGCCCGCCGACGACCACGAAGCCGACCGATGCCCACCGAGCGACGCCGCTGCGGCGACCGGCGACGGCCAGGGGGATAGCGATCGCGAGCAGCACAGCAGCGGAGACGTCGCCGTCGAACGCGGCCAGGACGCCGATTATCGCCGCGACCGCCGCGAGCGCCGACCAGACGTGCACGACGATGCCGCTGACACCTGGGAGTCGCCGACCCACCAGGACCACGCCAAGCAAGCAGGCGGCCAATGCCGCGCACAGCGCCGCGGCGGCCAGGGGAGGCAACGCGGCGGGCGCTGCCAACACCGGCAGCGTGCCCAGCGCGGTGATCGACGCCACCGCCCCCCGATTCATCGTCGAGGGCAGTAAGACCAAGGCCGCGACGACGGCGACCAGCGCGGCGATCAGGTAACTCGCGCCCAGCAGCCACAGATCCGTGCCCGGGCCGAGTTGGGTGGTGAACGTCGCCAACAGCAGGGGCAACGTCGGAGCTGCCACGCGCGCAGCATGCAGCCACGTCCAGTTCTTCCCCAGCTGGAACGGCAGCGTCGCCGCTGCGAGCACCAGCATGAAGCCAACCAGCAGCATCGTCACCCCGTCGGTGACCACCGGAGCGAGCACGATCAGCGGGACGAGTACCAGCAGGCCGAGCATTTCGGCGTCCCACCTGCGCGCCAGCAGCAGGCCGCCGCCACCGATCAGCGCAGCCACGAGCAGACCCAGCGGTTCCGTCACCCACGCATAGATGCGGGTGACGGCGATGACGTCGATGTAGGCGGCGGCTACACCCGTGGCCGCCAACGCGACAGCTCCGGTCCGACCGCCTGGGCGCGAACACAGGCGACCCGCCAACACCACTAATGCGCCCGCGAGTCCCGCGCCGGCCAGTACCCGAATCTCCGGTCGGAGGATCCCCGCCTGCGCGGCCAGCACCACAAGCAGCACTACCCCGATGAGCGTCACACCGACGCCCGCGACGGCGAGCACCTTGCCGATCCAGTTGGTGTCGGGCGGCAGCGGACGTGCCCCATACTGCGGGGCGGGAGCCTGCGGCGCGGTAGCCTGAGCTGGTGCGGCGGGGGCAGCGGCGCGTGACGGCTGCTGCCAGCCCTGAGCCGGCCACCCACCGGTCGGCGCGCGCTGGCCGTAGGGCTGCTGGGCGTAAGGGTACGGCCAGTACGGCGGTGGCACTTGCGTCGGGGTGTGCACGGGCGCGACGTTCGGGTCGACGACCGTCGCGAGTACACGGTCCAGTCCGTTGAGGTCGGCCGACAGCTTGGCCATCTGCTCGGACATCGAGGCGAACTCGGCGGAAAGCCTGCCGATGACAGCTGAATGCGATTCGGTCATAGAGGCATAGTCACAGCGGGCGGCCGTGACACGGATGAGTAGGACTACGCGACTATGGTTCTTTGTCCAGCCCGTGCTCGATGGCGTAGCGCGTCAGCTCCACCCGGTTGGCCAGTTGCAGCTTGCGGAACGTCGCCTGCACGTGATTTTCGACCGTGCGGTGACTCAGCGACAAGCGCGCCGCTATCTGCTTGGCGCTCAACCCTTTGGCGACGAGCCGCAACACTTCGGTCTCGCGATCGGTCAGTCCGGGCCCGGTGTCGCCCCAGTTCGGTTTCTGCGCGATGCGACGGTACTCACCCAGCACCAGGCCGGCCAGCCCCGGGGTGAAGACGGCGCGGCCGGCGGCGGTGGCCCGAACGGCTTCGTAAAGTTCAGCTTTGGATGCGCTCTTGACCAGATACCCGGTGGCCCCTGCCTTCACCGCCAGCAGGACGTCATCGCGCTCGTCGGACGTCGACAGCACCAGGATCCGGGTTCGGGGCGAGACCTCCAACACCTCTGCGGTGGCCTGCGCTCCGTCCCCGTCGGACAGCCGCATATCCATTAGCACCACGTCGGGCTTCACCACCGCCGCTCGTCGGCGCGCCGAACCCACACCGTCGGCGGTGGCCACCACCTCGAACCCCTCGTCGGCGAGATCCCGCGCCACCGCGTCGCGCCAGATCGGATGGTCGTCGACCACCATCACCGTCAGCGTGCGTTCGTCGACCACGTCACTCGCCCGTTCTCGGCACTGTCAGTTCCCATTCGGTGCCGCGGCCCGCCCCGGTGCTCAACTCTGCCCTGCCGCCCAGCCACTCCATTCTTCCCACAATGGATTTCGACACTCCGATCCGTCCCTCCGACGTGGCTTCGACGAGCCTGCCTGCGCTGATACCGACGCCGTCGTCGCGGACAGTCACGGTCACCGAGGTGCCCAGATCCTCGACCAGCACGTAGGCACGCGCCTCGGCGCCGGCATGTGTTCGAGCATTTTCCAGGGCATTGACCACCGCGGCTTCGAGTTCGGTGGCAACCGCACCATCGAGCAACACGGCGGTACCCGGCACACTCACCGCGACCCGGTCGCACTCGTGGTGCAACAGCAGCGTGCGCAGGTCGACCTGTAACGGGTCACGGTCGGAGGTTCCCACGTCACCCGAGGACACCAGCCGGCGAAGGGCGCGTTCCTGCTCACTCGCCAGATCAGCGAGTTCGGTCGTGGGACCACCGATCTCGCGTCCCTGCTTGGCCACGAACGCCAAAACCTGTAGCACGCCGTCATGGACCTGCCGCGACAGGCGCTCACGCTCCTCCAATCGCGACGCGAGCCGAGTAGCGCGTTGCAGTTCCGCATGGCTGCGCCGTGCCGTGACCGCCGCCATTCCGACCGCCAACGCCACCGCGAATTCGATGACCAGTCCTGCGCTACGCCCGAGATTGAAGCTGATCGCGGCTTTCACCGAGGCGGCCGTGCCGACGACGACCAGACCGGTCAGCATTCCCCACCCCGGGCCGCGCAGGATCGCGACCGAGATGGTGGCATTGGTGGCCCACAGGGTGGTCGGCCACGTCTGGTTGTCCTGGATCCAGTCCTCGGGGGCCACCACTTCGGTGGACGCCATCAACGTCACCACCACGAAGACCTCGGCGATCACCCACGAGGGTCTGCGGCCGAAGCCCCGTAGGTATGCGAACGCACAGACCGCGGACCAGCCGAGCAGGACGGCGACCAGCACCGAAGCCAGCTTTGGCCGGACCAGGTCGTCGTTGACGGCGACGGAGAAGCCCGCCGCGTAGACGCAACTGATCAGGCGAAACACCTGGGCCGCGCGCCACAGCGGCGCCGTCGGGTCGGACCCGTCGACCGATAGCGGTACTCCCGATGTCCAGCCGAGCGCCGGCATGGGCCCAAGCATAAAGGCATACCGACTTCACTCCGACCTCGAGACGTGAACCGCATTGTGGGCGAATGATGGCACGGACCACGATTCACCGCCCGGCCATCGACAGTTCCATCAACTCACCCAAACCGCAGGTCCGGTGTGTCAGAATGCGCGCATGGACACCGTTGCACCCCCAAGCATGTTGCCGCACTTGTGGAAATCGGTGCTGGCATCGGGGATTCTCGCGCTGGTGCTGGGCATCATGGTGATCGTGTGGCCCGGCATCACGTTGTTGGTCGCCGCCATCTTTTTCGGGGCGTATCTGCTGATCACCGGTGTGGTGCAGGTGTTCTTCGCGTTCACCATCACGGGGTCAACCGCTCAGCGGGTGCTGTTGTTCGTCAGCGGCGCAGCGTCGCTCGTCCTGGCGATCATGTGCATGGTCAGTATCGAAGATGCGCTGACGCTGTTGGCGATCTGGATCGGCATAGGGTTCATCTTCCGAGGGGTCGCCACCACGATGGCGGCCATCAGCGACTCCACGCTTCCCGGCCGTTGGTGGGAGGTATTCGTCGGGGTGATCAGCCTGCTGGCAGGCGTCGTCCTGCTCGCGGCGCCGCTGGAATCTTTAGAGACGCTTACCACCGTCGTGGGTATCTGGATAATCATCGTCGGCGTGATGGAGATTGTCGGCGCCCTCGCCATCCGGAAGGCGACCAAGGCCGCCGCAGTGTGACGAGCGGCGCGGTCAGTTTCCTTGGTAACCGGACGTATATCTACTACTCTTTGTCGTAGGTAATACCCGCAGCCCGGGAGATGGTCATATGGACGTCCTCGACGTATCGAGGTGGCAGTTCGGCATCACGACCGTCTACCACTTCATCTTCGTACCCCTGACCATCGGTCTGGCCCCGCTCATCGCGGTGATGCAGACGATCTGGGTGGTCACGGGGAACGCAGCCTGGTACCGACTGACCCGCTTCTTCGGCAAGCTTTTCCTGATCAACTTCGCCATCGGCGTCGCGACCGGAATCGTGCAGGAATTCCAATTCGGCATGAACTGGAGCGAATACTCGAAATTCGTCGGCGACGTCTTCGGGGCGCCGCTGGCGATGGAGGGTTTGGTCGCATTCTTCTTCGAATCCACCTTCATCGGACTCTGGATATTCGGCTGGACCAGGTTGCCCCGGCTGGTGCACCTGGCGTGCATTTGGATCGTCGCACTGGCAGTCAACATGTCGGCGTTTTTTATCATCGCCGCCAACTCCTTCATGCAGCATCCCGTCGGCGCGACCTACAACCCCGACACCGGTCGAGCGGAACTGCACAGCATCACGGAGCTTTTCACCAACATCACCGCGATCTGGGCATTTACCCACGCGGTCGCGGGCGCCTTCCTGACAGCGGGCACGTTCGTCGCTGCGGTCTGCGCGTGGTGGATGGTGAAGTCCTCGAATGTCGCTCCGGCCGAAGTCTCGGCCGCGCCGGATTCCTCGGCCGCCCCCGATCATCCCCCCGTCGCTCCGCTCGCCCCGTCCATGTACCGGCCAGCCGCCATCCTCGGCTGCCTGGTCGCGCTTGCCGCCGCGGCTGGCATCTTCTTCACCGGCGACATGCAGGGCAAGCTGATGTTCGAGCAGCAGCCTATGAAGATGGCGTCGGCAGAGTCGTTGTGCCACACCGAGACCGACCCGGACTTCTCCATCCTGACGGTGGGCACCCACAACAACTGCGACAGCATCACCCGCATCATCGAGGTGCCGTATGTGCTGCCGTTCCTGGCGGAGGGCACGTTCACCGGGGTGACGCTGGAGGGTGTCGTGGACCTGCAGCAGCAGGCCGAGGAGAAGTTCGGGCCCGGCGATTACCGCCCCAATCTGTTCGTCACGTACTGGTCGTTCCGCGCGATGATCGGATTCATGGCGCTGCCCGTGCTGTTCGCCCTCACCGTGCTGTGGCTCACCCGGGGTGGCCGCGTCCCGGGCCAGCGGTGGCTCGCCTGGTTCGCACTGATCACCATCCCGACACCGTTCCTCGCCAACAGCGCTGGCTGGGTGTTCACCGAGATGGGCCGGCAGCCCTGGGTCGTGGTGCCCAATCCGACCGGCGACCCGATGATCCGACTCACCGTGTTCAACGGCGTCTCCGATCATTCGGTGTGGACGGTGGTGACCTCGCTGGTGGTGTTCACCGTGACCTACGCAGCACTCGCCGTCATCTGGTTCTTCCTGCTACGCCGGTATGTGGTCGAGGGGCCGCAGGAGCACGACTCAGAACCCGCTCCACCGACGCCACCGGACGAGCAAGACGTCAAACCGTTGTCGTTCGCGTACTGAAGAGAAGATCGCCATGGGTCTACAGGAATTCTGGTTCATCCTCGTCGCAGTGCTGTTCCTCGGCTTCTTCATCCTCGAAGGGTTCGATTTCGGGGTCGGCATGCTGATGGAGACCGTCGGCAGGATGGGCGGCAGCGACGACCGCGAGCCGCGCCGCAGAGCGGTGCTGCACACCATCGGACCGGTGTGGGACGGCAACGAAGTGTGGCTGATCACCGCTGGTGGCGCCATGTTCGCGGCCTTCCCGGTGTGGTACGCCGTCATGTTCTCGACGCTGTATCTGCCGCTGCTGGCGATCCTGTTCGCGATGATCCTGCGGATCGTCGCCATCGAATGGCGAGGCAAGATCGACGACCCGCAGTGGCGCAAGTGGGCTGACGTCGGCATCGCCGCGGGGTCGTGGGCGCCGGCGATACTGTGGGGTGTTGCGTTCGCCGTGCTGGTGCGGGGCCTTCCCGTCGACGCCGACCAGCGGATCGTTCTGTCGTTCTTCGACGTCGTCAACGTTTACACGCTGCTGGGTGGGCTGGCCACCGGAGGTCTGTTCCTCCTGCACGGCAGCGCCTACCTCGCACTCAAGACCTCCGACCAGGTGCGCGACGACGTCCTGAGGATCGCTGCACTGATCGCGCTTCCGGTCACCGCACTCGTCGCCGCGTTCGGGCTCTGGACCCAACTGGCCTATGGCAAACCATGGACGTGGGCGCTGCTGGTACTGGCAGTCGCGGCGCAGCTGAGCGCGGTCGCGCTGCTGCGCCGCGGCACCCGCGACGGCTGGGCGTTCGGCGCCACCACCACCGTGGTGGTCGCCGTCATCGTGCTCCTCTTCGGGGCGTTGTATCCGAATCTCGTTCCGTCGACTCTGAATCCGGACTGGAGCGTGACGATCTACAACGCGTCGTCCAACCCGTACACCCTCAAGGTGATGACGTGGGCGGGGCTGATCTTCGCGCCACTGGTGATCGCGTACCAGGCGTGGACGTACTGGGTGTTCCGTAAACGAATCTCAGCTGACCGGATTCCGGCGTCGATCGGTCTGTCGAGGCGCCTACCCTGAGCCCACCAAGCGCCAGCCGAGCACCACTGGATCCACGACTGTGGCGGACTTCGGCTGCCGTCCGTCGCTTTCTGGCCGCGACCATGTGCTGCGGCGTGGTGGTCGCCGCCTCGACGATCGCGACCGCGTTGCTGCTCGGCCACCTCGTCGCCACGGTCATCACCGATCCTGGCACCAGGACCCTCGCCCACTGGTGCGCCGAGCTCTGGATGCTACTGGCGGCGTGGACGGTTCGCGCTGTCGCGCACTGGCTCCAGGGGCGGCTGAGTCAGCAGGGTGCCAGCGCGGTCATCGCCGACCTGAGCGGCTCGGTGCTGCGCAGCGTGACCGCACTCCCACCGCGACGAATCGCTGAGCGCCGCGACTCCGCCACGGTGGTGGTGACACGCGGAATCGACGGGCTGCGACCGTACTTCACCGCATACCTGCCTGCGCTGTTCATGGCGGCGATACTCACCCCGGCCACCGTCGCGGTGATCGCGCTGAACGACGTCGAATCCGCTGTCACCGTGCTGATCACGCTGCCGCTGATCCCGATCTTCATGGTGCTGATCGGCCTCGTCACCGCGGATCGCTCGGCGGCGGCACTGCAGGCGATGACGGTGCTGCAGGCCCGGCTGCTCGACCTGGTGGCAGGTATCCCCACGCTTGCAGCACTGGGCCGTGCAGCCGGGTCGGCATCGAATATCGCCGACCTGTCCGCCGCGCACCGCAAATCCGCGCTGGCGACCCTGCGGATCGCGTTCCTGTCGGCATTCGTGCTCGAACTCCTGGCCACGCTCAGCGTCGCTCTGGTGGCCGTCGGCATCGGCCTTCGCCTCGTCTTCGGCGAGCTCTCGCTGTCTGCGGGCCTCACGGTGTTGCTGCTGGCGCCCGAGGTGTTCTGGCCACTGCGTCGCGTCGGCCTCGAGTTCCATGCCGCGCAGGACGGAAAGACTGCCGCAGCAGAGGCTTTCACCCTGATCGAGGAGTCGCCACCGCCTCCTCGCGGCGGTCGGTCGGTCACGGCGCACGGCTCGGAGATCAGATTCGACGACGTCATGGTGCTGGGCCGCGACGGCGCAGCGCCGGATGCACTGACCGCGACGATCGCGCCCGGCGAGGTGACGGTGCTCACCGGCGTCAACGGCGCGGGCAAGAGCACAGCGCTGCAAGTGTTGCTCGGGCTGACGGGCCCCGATTCGGGACGTGTCAGCGTGGCAGGCGTCGACGTCGCCGACCTCGACGGCGCCCAGTGGTGGGCTCAGGTCGCGTGGCTGCCGCAGCGTCCGGTGCTCATCCCGGGCACGGTAGCCGAGAACCTTGAGTTGTTAGCGCCGGTACCGGATCTCGGAAAAGCTTGTGCAGCTTCCTGTTTCGATCAGGTGCTGGGCGAGCTTCCGGGCGGGTTGGGTACCGTGTTGGGGCGCGGTGGCGTCGGGCTGTCCCTCGGGCAGCGGCAGCGGTTGGGTTTGACGCGCGCACTGGGCTCGCAGGCGCATCTACTGCTGCTCGACGAGCCGACGGCACATCTCGATGCCGACACCGAAGCCCATGTGTTGCGGGCCGTGGTGGCGCGCGCCCGCGCGGGCGACACCGTCGTGGTGGTGGGTCATCGCGCACTTGTCCTCGACATCGCAGACCACATCGTGGAAGTGGGGGCGCGCAGGCATGCCGTCCCGTGATCCGCTGATCCCCGCACTTCGGCTGCTGCGACCGAACGTGTCGCGCCTGCTGATCGCCGTCGCGCTCGGCGTCGCGTCACTGTGTAGTGCGCTGGCGTTGGCGGGCGTTGCGGCGTGGCTGATCACCAAGGCGTGGGAGATGCCGCCGGTCCTCGACCTGTCGGTGGCCGCGGTCACGGTTCGAGCCCTGGGGATCTCCCGCGGGGTGTTCCACTATCTCGAACGTCTGGCCTCTCACGATTGCGCACTGCGCGCCGCGGGCGCGGCGCGCGAGGGTATCTACCTGAGGTTGGCGACGGGCTCCGCTGCGACGACGGCGCGACTGCACAGTGGCGAATTGGTGGCCAGAATGGGCGGCGACGTCGATCAACTCGCCGACGTTCTGGTGCGGGCCGTGTTGCCGATCGGGGTGGCCGCGGTGCTCACGGTCGCGGCGACCTCCGTGATCACCCTGATCTCACCTGCGGCCGCGGCGGTGTTGCTGATCAGCCTGCTGGTCGCCGGGGTGCTGGGCCCGTGGCTCGCAGGCCGCGCCGTGGCCGCGCAGGAGACCATCGCGCGCGCCTCCCATGGCGAGCGGGACGTGGCCGCGCTGCTCGCGCTGGAGCACGCCGACGAACTGCGGGTGGGCGGCAGACTCGACGGCGTCGTCGCCGAAGCGCACCGTCGACAGCGTGAGTGGGGCTCGGCCCTGGACCGAGCCGCGAGGCCCGCGGCCCTCGCTGCGGCGGTGCCCGTGCTCGCGACGGCTGCCAGCGTGATCGGAGCGGTCGTCGCAGGCATCGCGCTGGCCCCCACGGTGGCACCGACAACGCTGGCGATTCTCATGCTGCTGCCGCTCTCGGCGTTCGAAGCCACCACCGCGCTTCCGGGGGCGGTGATCCAGCTCACCCGGTCACGGATCGCGGCCCGAAGGCTCCTCGATCTCGCTGACGGGCCCGCCGCCGAAGGCTCCGCGGAGCGCGCCGCGCCACTGCCACCCCATCCCACGCTGAGCGCCGAAGAGCTGGTCGCCGGGTTCGCCGCGCATTCCGAACTGCCCGCCGTCACGCTCACGCTGGAACCTGGTGCGCGACTCGCCGTCACGGGCCCGAGCGGGACCGGCAAGACCACATTGCTGATGACGCTGGCGGGTCTGATTCCGGCAAGGGCAGGCAACGTCCGGCTGGCCGGGCAACCGATCGCAGCCGTCGACGAACATGACATCCGCAGCGCAGTAACTTTTTTCGCCGAGGATGCACACATCTTCGCCACCACGGTGCGTGACAACTTATTGGTCGCCCGGGGCGACTGCACCGACGAGGAGCTTTGTGCCGCGCTGCGTACCTGCGGGCTGGGCCCGTGGCTCGCCGCCCTACCCGACGGCCTGGCGACACTGCTCGACGGGGGTGCCGCAGCATTGTCGGCGGGTCAGCGCCGTCGGCTGCTGCTGGCGCGGGTCGTGGTGTCGCAGGCACCCGTGGTCTTGCTCGACGAGCCGACGGAACACATCGAGCGAGGCGACGCCGAACCCATTCTGCGAGCCCTCCTCGGGCCGCGCGGCGATCTGCTGTCCGCGCACCGCACCGTGGTCGTGGCGACGCATCACCTGCCTGCGGGTCTTGACTGCGCGGTGCTGCCTGTCCGACCCTGAAACCGGGCGCGGGGCGCGTAATCTGGCCCGGAACCCCGCCACCCTGTCGACTTGGAGCGCACGATGACGGAACCGTCCGACAAGCCTGATCTTTCGAAGAAGCCACCAGAATCCGAGGAACCGGCGGCGCCGCAGCCGGGCGAATACCCGCCTCCCGCCGGCGGCTACCAGCCACCGTCCGCGGGATATCCGCAGGCGCCGGGCGCCTACTACCCACCCCCGCAGGGCTACGCGCCACCCGGGTATCCGCAACCCGGCTTCGGCGGCGGGTACGAATCGCCGGTCCCAACGAAGAAGAACGGCCTCGGCATCGCCGCGCTCATCGTGGCGATCGTCGCGCTCCTTCTCTTCTGGACGGTGTTCGGCGGCATCCTGCTCGGCGTCGTCGCCGTGATCCTCGGTGTCATCGGGATGGTGCGGGCCAAGCGCGGCGAGGCGGACAACCGGGGAGTCGCCATCGGAGGTGTGGTCCTCGGGGTACTGGCAGTGATCGCCAGCATCGCGTTCATCGTGCTGGGCTTCCTGTTCTTCTGGAACATGGGCTTCGACAACTACTACGACTGCCTCAACTCCGCAGGAAACGACCGGGACGAGATTCAGAAGTGCGCTGACCAGTTCGAGTCGACCATCGAGGACAGGTTCAGCACCACGTTCGAGATGCCTGCCCCGACGCCGACGCGGTAAGGCTCAGCGCGGCGGGAAGTATTTGATCAGACCCTCGGTGGTAACCGTCGCGATCACCTGGCCTGCCCGGTCGAAGAAGTGTCCGGTGCCAAGTCCGCGGGAATCGGCAAGAACCGGCGACGTCGTCGAATACAGCACCCAGTCGTCGAAGCTCACCTGGCGGTGGAACCACACCGAATGGTTGACGGTGGCGGCGAAGATGCGGTCGTAGCCCCACGACAGTCCGTGGGTGGTGATGATCGAATCGAGCACGGTGGTGTCCGACGAGTACACCATCGCCGCCGCGTGCAGGATCGGATCACAGGGCATCTCGCCATCGGCTTTCAGCCACACCCGGTTGTAGTCCAGGCGCTCGCCCTTGTGCCTCATCACCCAGGCGGGGTCATTCGTGTAACGCCACTCAATGGGGCGCAACGCCTCCACGAAGTGCGGGACGGTGTCCTCGTAGCCCCGCAGCAGCTCGTCGATCGGCGGTAACGTCTCCGGGTCTGCTACGTCGGGGGCGGTGACGCCGTGTTCGAGGCTTCGGCCACCCGCCATGTAGGCGATCATCGCCGACGACAGCAACGCGCCGTTCTGCATCGCGTCGACCCGCCGGTTGGCGAACCGGCGCTCATCGCGCAGCCGCACCACGTGGTACTGGACGTCGATCGCCGGGTCGCCGCCCGCGATGAAATGCACCGTCATCGATGCGGGCGGGATCGCGGAGCGCACGGTGCGACTGGCAGCCACCAGCGACTGGGCCATCAGCTGACCGCCGAATGTGCGCGGCGGATTCTTGCTCGGATGCGTCCCGGTGAAGAGATCGTCGTCGACCTGCTTGAGGTGCAGAAGGACGAGCAACTCACCGAAGTCGTTGCGGGGCTCGGGCAACGCCTGCCCCCCTTAGTGGTCGTCCTCCCCAATCCGGTGCACGTGGATCAGGTTGGTCGAGCCTACTGTGCCCGGAGGTGCACCTGCGACGATGACCACCAGGTCGCCCCGCTTGTAGCGGCCCAATTCCAGCAGCGACTTGTCGACCTGGCGGATCATGCCGTCCGTCGTCTGGATGTGCGGGACGATGAAGGTCTCGGTGCCCCAGGTGAGCGCCAGCTGGCTGCGCACCTCAGGCAGCGAGGTGAACGCCAACAGCGGCAGGTGCGTATGCAGGCGCGCCAACCGCCGCAGAGTGTCACCCGACTGGGTGAACGCCACCAGGGCCTTCGCGTCGAGACGTTCGCCGATATCGCGCGCCGCGTACGAGATGACGCCACGCTTGGTCCTCGGGACGTGCGTCAACGGGGGCGCCGCCGTCGAATTCTCTTCGACCGCAGCCACGATGCGCGCCATCGTCCGCACCGCTTCCAGCGCCCACTTGCCCACCGACGTCTCACCGGAGAGCATCACCGCGTCGGCTCCGTCGAGCACGGCGTTGGCGACGTCGGAGGCTTCGGCGCGGGTGGGCCGGGAGTTCTCGATCATCGACTCGAGCATCTGCGTCGCGACGATGACGGGCTTGGCGTTCTCCCTCGCCATCTGGATGGCACGCTTCTGTACCAGCGGCACCTCTTCCAAAGGCAGCTCGACTCCGAGGTCACCGCGAGCGACCATCACCGCGTCGAATGCCAGCACGATGGCTTCGAGGTTGTCGATGGCCTCGGGTTTCTCCAGTTTGGCGATGACGGGCACGCGGCGGCCCACGCGATCCATCACCTCGTGGACGAGCTCGATGTCCGACGGCGAGCGGACGAAGGACAGCGCCACCAGATCGACACCCATCCGGAGGGCGAACTCGAGGTCCTCAATGTCCTTCTCCGACAGCGCGGGCGCGGAGACGTTCATGCCGGGTAGCGACATGCCTTTGTTGTTGCTGACAGAACCGCCCTCGGTGACGGTGCACACCACGTCGGCGCCGGCGATGTGTTCGACGACGAGCCCGATGTTGCCGTCGTCGACGAGCACCCGGTCCCCCGGCTTGGCATCCTGGGCCAATCGCTTGTAGGTGGTCGACACCCGATCATGGGTGCCTTCGCAGTCCTCGGTGGTGATCCTGACCGTCTCGCCGTTGGCCCAGACCGTGGGGCCTTCGGCGAAGCGTCCGAGCCGGATTTTGGGGCCTTGCAGATCCGCGAGGATCCCTACCGCGCGCCCGGTGCGATCCGATGCCGCACGGACCCGCTTGTAGTTCGCCTCATGATCCGCGTAATCGCCGTGGCTGAAGTTCAGGCGGGCGACATCCATTCCGGCTTCGACCAGCGCAAGCACCTTCTCCTCGGTGCCGACGGCTGGGCCGAGCGTACATACGATCTTCCCGCGTCTAGTCACGACGACCCAGCATAGTCGCAGTCACATGCCTTCTCGACCGATACAGATGGGTGTTGGGCAAGCGTCAACCTGGCATTCGCTGGCGTCACAAAGGCGCAGCTCAAACGACTGCAAGCGGCAACGCCGAGGGACGCACGGGCTCGGGGAGATCGGACTCACCCATCAGGAACGTGTCCACGGCATGGGCTGCACTGCGCCCTTCGGCGATGGCCCACACCACAAGGGACGCGCCCCGATGAGCATCACCACACACGAACACCCCTGGGGAACTCGTCTGCCAGTCCGAGCCGCACGAGAGCACACCGCGACGGTTGAGCTCAAGCCCGAGCCCTTCGATAAGCGGCATGTGGTCGACACCTTCGAAGCCGATCGCCAGCAGCGCCAGCTCGCACGGAATGCGCAACGGCTCGCCGACCGGGGTGATGCTGCGTCTGCCGTCGGCGTCCCGGATGACCCGCACCTCGGCGATCTCCATCGCGACCAGGTTGCCGCCGTCATCGCCGATGAAGCGCTGCACCGCCACCTCGTAGCGCCGTTGGCCGCCTTCGGCGTGCGCGGGCGATGTGCGCAGTAGCAAGGGCCACGTCGGCCACGGCGAGCGGGAGTCGTCGCGGATCTCCGGCGGTTCCGGGTTGTAGTCGAGTTGCGTGACGGATGCGGCGCCCTGGCGGTGGGCGGTGCCAAGGCAGTCGGCACCGGTGTCGCCACCGCCGATGATCACGACGTGTTTGCCAGCCGCCGACAGTGACGAGGCGCCGTCGCCTTCGCATTCCTTGTTGGCAGGCACCAGGTGTTCCATGGCCAGATGGACGCCGTTGAGTTCGCGGCCTTCCACCTGGTTGTCACGGCCGCGCAAGGCGCCGACCGCCAGCACCACGGCGTCGTGCTGGGTGCGCAACGCGTCCACTGTCAGATCCACACCGACCTCACAGTCGGTGACGAAGCGTGTTCCCTCGGCCCGCATCTGGGTCAGGCGCTGATCCAGCGTCGCCTTCTCCAGCTTGTACTCGGGGATGCCGTAGCGGAGCAGACCACCGAGGCGGTCGTCGCGCTCGTAGACGGTGACGTGGTGTCCTGCGCGCGTGAGTTGTTGCGCAGCAGCCAGTCCCGCGGGGCCTGACCCGACGACAGCTACGCCGCGCCCGGTGGCGATGGCGGCGGGCTGAGGCTCGACGGTGCCGTCCTGCCAGGCCTGGTCGACGATCGTCTGTTCGATGCGTTTGATTGTGACGCTGCCGCCGGTGTGCTCGTCGGATATCGACAGCACGCACGCCGCTTCGCACGGCGCCGGGCACAGCCTTCCGGTGAACTCGGGGAAGTTGTTGGTGGCGTGCAACCTGTCGCTGGCCGCATCCCAGCGACCGCGCCGCACCAGGTCGTTCCACTCCGGGATCAGATTTCCCAGCGGACACCCGGCGGTCCCCGAGTGGCAGAACGGGATTCCGCAGTCCATGCAGCGCCGGGCCTGCTGGGACACCTCGGCTGCGCGTTCGTGCGGACCCTGGCGTTCATAGACCTCGCGCCAGTCGCCGACGCGTTCGTCGACCGGCCGCTTGGTCGCCTCGACCTTTGTCACCTGCAGAAAGCCTTGCGGATCAGCCACGAGTCGCCTCCATGATCGCCGTGTCCACATCACGTCCCTCCGCCTTCGCCATGCGGGTGGCCTCAAGCACCCGCTGGTAGTCGGTGGGCATGATCTTGGTGAATTGCGCGCTGCGGCGCGGCCAGTCGGACAGCACCGACGCTGCGACAGTGCTGCCCGTGTACCTGGCGTGCTTGGCCACGACGTCGTGCAACCACACCAGATCTTCGTTGTCGGGCCGCTGCAACTGCACCATCTCCGGATTCACCCGTGCTGGGTCGAGTCCGAGTACGAAAGCAATGCCGCCGGACATGCCTGCGGCCATGTTGCGACCCGTCGGCCCGAGCACGACGACGCGACCAGCGGTCATGTACTCACAGGCATGGTCGCCGACGCCTTCGGTGACGGCAAGGGCACCGGAGTTGCGTGCGCAGAACCGTTCCCCGACCTTCCCACGCAGGTACACCTGACCGGAGGTGGCGCCGAATACCAGTGTGTTGCCTGCGATCACGTTGTCCTCGGGCAGGAACAACACGTCGTCCGGTGGCCGCACGATGATCCGACCGCCGGAAAGACCCTTGCCGACATAGTCGTTCGCGTCGCCGGTGAGTTCGAGGGTGATCCCGGGCGGCAGGAATGCACCCAGCGACTGCCCGGCGGAACCTGTGAGGGCGACCGTGATCGTGTCCGATGGCAGACCCTGGGCGCCGTATCGGCGGGTCACCTCGGAACCGAGCAGCGTGCCCACCGTACGGTTGACGTTGCGCACCGGCAACTCCAGACGCACCGCGTGCGCATCCTCCAGGGCACCCTCTGCGAGCGCTACCAGCGTCTGGTCGAGTGCATGCTCTAGTCCGTGGTCCTGGTCACGCAGGCGTCGCCGCTGGGTCAGCCTGGCTCCGTGTTCGTCGGTGGGGACCGCGAAGATCGGCGACAGGTCGAGGCCGCGGCTCTTCCAGTGCGCCAGGCCAACATCTGTGTCCAGCACCTCGGCATGCCCGACGGCCTCGTCGATGCTGCGGAAGCCCAACTCCGCCAAATACTTACGGATGTCTTCTGCGATGAACCTGAAGAAGTTCTCGACGAACTCCGGCTTCCCGTTGAATCGTGCCCGTAGCTCGGGGTTCTGGGTGGCCACACCCACCGGACAGGTGTCGAGATGGCAGACCCGCATCATGATGCAGCCCGACACGATCAACGGCGCCGTCGCGAAGCCGAACTCCTCGGCACCCAGCAGCGCGGCGACGATGACGTCGCGTGCCGTCCGCATCCCGCCGTCACACTGGACGGTGATCCGGTCACGTAACCCGTTGAGCACCAACGTCTGCTGAGTATCGGCCAGACCGATCTCCCACGGCGCGCCTGCATGTTTGAGCGAAGTCAGTGGCGCCGCGCCGGTGCCTCCGTCGTAGCCCGAGATGAGGACGACGTCCGCGTGCGCCTTGGACACCCCTGCCGCCACCGTGCCCACGCCGACGGAACTGACCAGCTTGACGTGGATGCGCGCCCGGGAGTTTGCGTTCTTCAGATCGTGGATCAGCTGGGCGAGATCCTCGATGGAGTAGATGTCGTGGTGCGGCGGAGGTGAGATCAACCCGACGCCGGGCGTGGAATGTCTGGTCTTGGCGATGTTCGGATAGACCTTGTAACCCGGCAGCTGGCCGCCTTCGCCGGGTTTCGCACCTTGGGCCATCTTGATCTGGATGTCGGTGGCGTTGACCAGATAATCGCTGGTGACGCCGAATCGGCCGGACGCGACCTGCTTGACCGCACTACGGCGCCTCGGGTCGTACAGGCGGTCCACGTCTTCTCCGCCCTCGCCACTGTTCGACCGCCCGCCGATCTTGTTCATGGCGATGGCCATGGTCTCGTGCGCCTCGGCAGAGATCGATCCGTAACTCATGGCGCCGGTGTTGAACCGCGTGCAGATGGACTCGACCGACTCGACATCCTCCACCGGTACCGGCGGCCGCAGATCCTTCTTGAACTCGAAGAGCCCGCGCAATGCGCCGCCCTCGCGCGCCAGCCGGTCGACTTCGTCGGAATAGTTCTGGAACACCTCGTAGCGACCGGTGCGGGTGGCGTGCTGCAGCAGGAACACCGTTTCGGGGGTAAACAGGTGCAGTTCGCCCTCGCGGCGGAACTGATACTCGCCGCCGACTTCGAGCCTGCGGTGGACCCGCTCGGTCGGGTTCTCGGGATATGCCCTGCGGTGGCGCAGCTTGACCTCCTCGGCCAGCACGTCGAGGCCGACGCCGCCGATCTGGCTGACCGTACCGGACAAGTACTCGTCCACCACATCCTTCGCCAGCCCGATGGCCTCGAAAACCTGTGCGCCGGTGTATGACCCGACCGTAGAGATGCCCATCTTGCTCATCACCTTCATGACGCCTTTGCCGAGCGCCTTGAGGTAGTTGCGAACCGCCGTCGCGGGTGCGATGCCGGTGAGTTCACCCTCGCGGATCAAGTCCTCGATCGACTCGAAGGCGAGATACGGGTTGACCGCTGCCGCACCGAATCCGATGAGTAAAGCGATGTGGTGAACCTCGCGGGCATCGCCGCTCTCCACGACGAGGGCGATCGTGGTGCGCTCTTTGGTGCGCACCAGATGGTGATGGACCGCCGACACCGCAAGCAGTGACGGGATGGGGGCCTTCGTATGGTCGGAGTCTCGGTCGGAGATCACCAGCGTGCGAGCGCCTTTCGCGATCGCTTCGCACGCCCGCTGCCGGAGGTCCTCGATGGCCTCTGCCAGACCCTCCCCGCCGCGCTCCACATCGTAGAGCCCGCGCAGGACAGCAGTGCGCAGGCCGGGATGTTCACCGTCGGCATTGATGTGCACGATCTTGTTGAGGTCGTCGTTGTCCAGAACGGGCCACGAGAGCAGGATCTGGCGGCACGATGCGGCGGACGGTTCCAGCAGGTTCTGCTCCGGACCCATCACGCGGGCCAACGATGTCACGATCTCTTCGCGGATCGCGTCCAGCGGCGGGTTCGTCACCTGCGCGAACAATTCGACGAAGTAGTCGTAGAACAGCCTGGAGCGCTGTGACAACACTGCCGTCGGGGTGTCGGTGCCCATCGAGCCGAGGGGCTCACCGCCGGAAGCAGCCATCGGCGTCAGCATGATGCGCAGGTCTTCCTCGGTGTATCCGAACGAAATCTGCCTGCGGACAACGGATTCGTGATTGGGCTGGACACGACTGCGGTCCGGCAGCGTCTTCAGGTCGAGCAGACCGGCATGCAGCCACTCCTCGTAGGGATGCTCCGACGCCAGCTGGTCTTTGATCTCGTCGTCGGAGATCAGCCGTCCTTCTCCGGTGTCGATCAGGAACATCCTGCCGGGTTCCAGTCGTCCCTTGGCGACCACTTCCGACGACGGGACGTCGAGCACGCCGCTCTCACTGGCCAGGATGATGCGGTCGTCGATCGTCCGCCACCATCGCCCGGGACGTAATCCGTTGCGGTCCAACACAGCTCCGACCACAGTGCCGTCGGTGAACGTCACGCAGGCCGGGCCGTCCCACGGCTCCATGATCGAGGAGTGGAACTGGCAGAACGCCCGCCGTTTGGCGCTGATCGTGGTGTTGTTCTCCCACGCCTCGGGGATCATCATCATCACGGCATGGGGCAGGCTGCGCCCGCCCAGATGCAGCAGTTCGAGGGTTTGATCGAAGGACGCCGAGTCCGACGCGTTCGGCGTGCAGATCGGCGACAGCCGGGTCAGATCGCCGCCGATACGCGAGCTGGCGAGCAAGGCCTCCCTGGCGTGCATCCGGTTGCGGTTACCGCGGACGGTGTTGATCTCACCGTTGTGCGCGACGAAGCGGAACGGATGAGCCAGCGGCCAGGACGGAAACGTGTTGGTGGAGAAGCGGCTGTGCACGATGGCGATCGCGCTCATGCAGCGGTCGTCGCGCAGGTCGGCGAAGAACTGCGGCAGCTGCATCGTCGTGAGCATGCCCTTGTAGGTCATGGTGCGACTCGACAGCGACGCGAAATAGACGCCCGTGCCTGCTTCCTCACCATCCGGTATCGCGTGACCCGCGCGCTTACGTAGGGGGTAGACCCGACGGTCGAGGTCGATGCCGCCCGGGCGATTGCCGTTGACTTCGGGCGCGGTGACGAAGAATTGGGCCATGTGCGGCATGCAACCCAGTGCCGTGTGGCCGATCTCGGCGCCATCGGGATCGGTGGGGACTTCGCGCCACCCCAGCACGATCAGGCCCTCGTCGGCGGCGAAACCTTCGATACGTTCCCTCGCGACGTTGCGCCGCACCGGATCCTGTGGCATGAAGCAGATGCCTGCCGCGAAGGTGTTGAAGCCGTCGGCCGAAGATGGGGGCAACTCGAAGTCGACGACCTCGCGCAACAGTTCGACGGGGAGCTGAATGAGGATCCCTGCTCCGTCACCACTGTTGGGCTCCGCGCCCGCGGCTCCGCGGTGTTCCAGATGCTCCAGGGCGGTAAGACCGTCCGCGACGATGGAATGCGAACGGCGACCTTGGATGTCGGTCACCATCGCAACGCCGCAGGAATCCGATTCCTGGGCGGGGTCGTACAAACCTTGGGCTGCGGGAACTGCCGAGAACAGCATGGGCATCACACCTCCGAAGAGGATCGCGGCACCGCTGAGGTTGGAGTCGACGCTTGCGCTACTCCTGATCGGGGCCGCGATCAGACAGGTGAAAGCGGGACTGCGCCGGCCCTGAGTGGTTACGCGACTGTGTATCGCGCCCCAACCACCGGAGTGTATCAGCGAGTCGTCGCAGCTACCCGCTGAGAACAGTCGGGATCAGCGGGAAGCCCGGCTGATTCCGGACCACAGTCCACGCGATGGCCGAGACGACAATCACGATCACGACCGACACCGGCATCGCCGAACGCCTCTGCCACCGGCGCAACAAGAACCACGCTGCGAGCAGAGGAATAATGGCCAGCAGGTAAGCGTTGTCGACGACCGCGGCGGCAAAGTCGCCGTGCAGCAGGTCGTGCGTCATCCGAAGCCCTCCACACGCGGGGCACTCCCAGCCTGTGGCCAGCTTGAACAGGCACTGCGGAAAGAAGGAACCCTCCTGGTGGGGGTCGACGAGACCGACGTACGTCAGGGCTCCCGCGAAGAACGCGCCGGTGCCGACGGTCGTCCACAGCTTTGCTCGGCGGAAATCCCGGGTCGACATGGGA
>JBPPMS010000042.1:0-5044 GCA_051306175.1 Mycobacterium sp.
CCGAGAGGCTGCCGAGCTCGCCAAGCTACGTCGAAGCGTCGCTGGGCAATTCGTCCAGAAAGCCGGTAAGCTCGCTGGCGACGTCGGTGACCTGCATCAGCGCTTCGCCCAGTTGCGCGGCCAGCGGACCGAGGACGGCATCGTCGGTGGCCTCCAGAGCTGACTTGGCGGTCGCGATGGCCCCGGCGGCCGTCGGGGTGTCCTCGGCACTGGCGTCGGAGCCCGCCAGAACGAGCTTGGCGAGCTCGGCAGCCTCTCGGAGCGCGTCGCGTTCGGACAGCCGTCGGATGTCAGCCACCAGGGTGTCGTCCTCGCCCGGATGCGGGTCGACCTCGCCGATCTCGGTGAGGGAGAACTTCAAACGGTCGGCCTCCTGCGCGAGGTCCCTGGCGCGATTGGTGCGGTCGACGAAGTCGTTGCGCGCAGTCAGCCACAGGTCGCGCACCTTGCGGTAGCGCGCCAGACGAGCCCCGACATCGGCGAATCGGTCGAGCGCACCGCGCTGTTCCTCAGGCCGCATCAACCGGAGTTGGTCGTTCTGACCGTGCAGCGTCAGCAGCTCGGTGGTGAAGCTGCTCAGCGACTTCGCGGGCACACTGCGCCCGCCCAGGTAGGCGCGTGACGGTCCTTCTCGGCTCACGGATCGGGCGGCGATCACGCTGCCGTCCTCGTCGCGTTCGCTACCGGTGGACTCCAGGATGCGGATCACCGGCTGCAGGGCCGCGTCGTCGAGTTCGGTTGTGGTGAAACGTCCTTCGACGACGGCGCGGCTGGCACCCGAGCGCACCCGGGTGGCGTCGGCGCGCCCGCCGCCCAGCAGGTGCAGGCCGGTGACCACCATCGTCTTGCCGGTGCCGGTTTCGCCGGTCAGCACCGTCAGCCCGCGGTCAAACGCCGCGGTGGCGGTGCTGATCGCTCCTAGTGATTCAATCCTGATCTCGGATAGCACGTAGGTGTACTACTTCCCTCGCCAACCGGTAACCGGCAGCCGGAACTTGCGGACCAGGCGGTCGGCGAACGGCGCGCTGTCCAGACGCACCCAACGCAGCGGCGTACCGCAGCGCGTCACCTCGAGGCGCCCACCGGCGGGCACCACCATGTCGCGGCGCCCGTCGCAGAACACCAGCGCGTCGTGGCCTCCCGGCTCGACCTCGACGGCGATCTTCGCTTGGGGGCTGGTGACCATCGGCCGGGCGAAGAGTGCGTGAGCGTTGTTGGGCACCACGATGATGGCCTCCAGATCGGGCCACAGCACCGGCCCTCCGGCGGAGAACGCATACGCCGTGGATCCCGTCGGCGTAGAGATCAGCACGCCGTCACAACCGAAGGCGGAGACCGGACGACCGTCGACTTCCAGTACCACTCCGAGCACTCCGAGTCGCGGGCCCTTCTCCAGGCTGGCCTCGTTGAGTGCCCAGCCCCTTTCGAGTAGTTCGCCGTTGACCGTGATCGCGACATCGAGGGTCATGCGTTCCTCGACGCGGTAATCGCCCGAGACCACGTGCTGCAGAACGGAATCGATCGCCTCGGCCTCTGCTTCGGCGAGAAATCCGATGCGGCCCAGATTGATCCCGAGCACGGGGATGCCTGCGTCCCTGGCAAGTTCGGCAGCGCGCAGGAACGTTCCGTCGCCGCCGAGCACCATCACCAGTTCGCAACCCTCGGCGGCTCGTTCGTCAGCATCGACGACCTCTATCTCGACTCCCAGGGCTCGCATGTCGTCAGGCGACAGGTGCAGCGAGCCACGGTCGACCGCTTCGGCGGACAACAGTCGCAGCCCGATACTGTGATCACCCAACACTTTTTCGACGCGACGGGCGGTCTCGGTAGCCTCGTCACGTCCGGTGTGTACCACCAGCAGCACTATGCGTTCGCAGGTCACTGAGGGCCCTCCGCCACCGCTCGTCGGACAGCGTCCGCCAATTGTGCCTCGTCAAGCCCGTTTTCGCCGCGCGCCCGCAACCACAGGAAGTATTCGACGTTGCCCGACGGACCGGGCAACGGACTGGCTGTGACGGCGACGGTGTGCCATCCGAGGGCAGCGGCGCGGCCAGCAACCGAAAGCACAGCGTCGGCGCGCAGTTCCGGCTTACGGACCACTCCGCCCGCGCCAACAAGGTCCTTGCCCACCTCGAACTGCGGTTTCACCATGGGCACGATATCGGCGTCCGGCGACGCGCAACCAGTCAGTGCGGGTAACACCGTGGACAGCGAGATGAACGACAGGTCGGCGACGACGAGCCCGACCGGGCCACCAATGGAATCGGCGGTGAGGTCACGGACGTTCGTGCGCTCGACGACCAGGACACGGGAATCCGAGCGCAGGGACCAGGCGAGCTGGCCGTAGCCGACATCCACGGCGACGACTTCGCGCGCACCGCGGTCGAGCAGCACCTCGGTGAATCCGCCGGTCGACGCGCCCGCGTCCAGGCAGCGGCGACCCGGCACCGAGTCGTCGAGCCCGAAGGCGTCAAAGGCGCCGATGAGTTTGTGGGCGCCGCGTGACACCCAGGTGCGTTCGCCGGTGTCGACGATGGTTACTGCGGCGGTCACGGCGATGGCCGTCGCGGGCTTGACCGCAGGCATGCCATCGATATTCACGCGGCCAGCATCGATCAGCTCGGCGGCCTGTTGTCGTGATCGCGCCAGCCCGCGTCGCACCAGCTCGGCATCAACACGAGCCCGTCGCGCCACCGGCATCAGCCCTTCTCGACCGATTCCAACGCGCGTACCAGGACATCGTGGGCGGCTTCCAGGCAACTGGCCACCTCGTCGAGGTCGACGTCAGCGCCGCCCGGGTATCCGCCTGCCCCTGGCTCGGGCAGCTCAGCGAGGAGGGCGTCGACCTCGCCGTGCAACTGTTCCGAATCGGCACTCATAGCGGTGTTCACGCTAGCCGATCGGAAGCCGACAGCAGCGACCAGCGCCGCAGCGCCACCTCGGCGGCGGTGTCCCCCGCGGCCACCTTATGCGGTGCACCGTGGCCGTCGGCAGCAGTCAGGGCGTGCGCGACGGCCCGCACTATCGACAGGCCGTCATCGGCCGGTCGCTGTCCCGTGGCCGTCACCGTCAACGTGCCTTCCGCCAGCGCTACATCCCACGCGGGTTGTTCGGCGATCAGGAGGACCGCGGGATCCTCGTGCAGCGCACGTAGATCCAGGCCGATATAGGTCGGGCGTTCCGCGGCGATCGCGAACGCGGCTTCCGCTGCGGTACTGACGCCGGTGAGCACCATGAGACTGGGGAGGTCGGCAGCGACGGCGCCGGCGATATCGGTGTCGAGGCGGTCACCAATCACCAACGGTTTCTCGAAACTGCCGCGCATCAAGGCATCTGACATCAGCGTCGGAGCGGGCTTGCCCGCCACCTGGGGTTCCGCGTCGGTCGCCGTCCGCAACGCGGCGACCATCGACCCGTTGCCGGGCATCAGACCACGTTCGGTGGGCAAGGTCTTGTCGACGTTGGCCGCGACCCAGACGGCGCCCGCGCGGATGGCGAGTGCAGCTTCGGCAAGATCGCTCCACCCGGTGGAGGTCGAATGGCCTTGGACGACCGCCACGGGCCCGTCGTCGAAATTCCTGACCGGACGAAGCCCGACCGCTGCGATCTCAGCCGCCAACGCATCGGTGCCGATGACGAGGACCGCTGCGTCGCTGTCCAATTGCGATGCCAACAGGCGGGCGGCGCTCTGGGAACTGGTGACGATATCGTCGGCATCAGCGGGAAAACCCAACTCCTGCAGATGCGTAGCCACCTCGTCCGCGGCGCGGGATGCGTTGTTGGTGACGTAGAGCTTGCGCGCAGGCACCCGGGCCAGCGCATCGACGGCGCCCTCGGTGGCCTCGTGTCCGCGGAACACCGTGCCGTCGAGATCGAGGAGCAGGCAATCATATTTATCCGCCAGCGTCGTCATTGCGACGCCAGCTCGCTGGCGCGCTCTTCGGCGTCCGTGACACCTTGAAGGTCAGCGGACGCGGCATGCAGGAACCACTGCAGCGCATCGTCGGCACGTCCGAGGGCCAGCAGCGTTTCGGCATTGGCATAGAACAGCCGGGCTGCCGTCGGGCCGGTTCGGCTGGGGTCGAGCGTCGGGGTGTTCAGCACCGTCATGGCTTGGTCGAGCTCACCCAGATCGGACCGCGCGCCGGCGACGACGATCCGCAGTTCGTCGGCGTCGTCACCGGTGAGTGCGGCGGCGTCCGCGCCGCGCGCCAGTTCGATCGCACGCTCCGGCCTGCCGACGCCGCGCTCGCAGTCGGCGATCAGCGGTATCAGCTCGGACTTGCTGCCCATTCGTCGAGCAGCCCGCAATTCCGCGAGGGCTTGGGCCCAGTCGCCGGTGTAGTACGCCGCGATACCCACCGCTTCACGGATGGCCCCGATGCGTCCCGACCGGGCGCGGGCCGCCTTCGCGTGGGCGAGCGCTTCTTCCGGGTCGTCGTCGAGCAGTTCGCCAGCCGCCACGAGGTGGCGCGCAACGATATCCGCCGTGACTTTGTCGAGCGTGCTGAGCTCGCGCCGGATCTCCGGCGCGAGATTGCGTGCATCGATATCGGCCCCCAGCTTCGGGCCCGCGAAGCGTGGCTCTTCCCCGCCCGATTCCGCGTGTCGCGGTTGCGCCCGCCGCGCCCGATTGGGGCCTGATCGTTGGTTCGCACGGTCGTCGCGACGACCGCCGCTGTTTTCCTGAGGCAAGGTGCGCCTTTCTCGTTACATTCCCCGGAGAAGGATACGGGGATCTGTGCTGCATCGACGCCACGCTGAATGGCACCCAGCGTCCGGCGCGCCGCCGG
The DNA here is from genome assembly GCA_051306175.1 of Mycobacterium sp. Classification (GTDB taxonomy): domain Bacteria; phylum Actinomycetota; class Actinomycetes; order Mycobacteriales; family Mycobacteriaceae; genus Mycobacterium. Next base: position 4,794 of record JBPPMS010000042.1, read on the forward strand.
ACCATGCGCACGGTCATTTGCGACGGGCCGGGTGCACCGGTGGACAGCAGCGGCGTCGTCCCGCATAGTTTGGTGTATTTCCTCGCAGTCGGCTGGGAATCACCATTGTTACCGCAAATGAGAAATACCCCCCAATTTCTTGGGGGGTATTTCTGTGTGTGTTCGGCGGTGTCCTACTTTTCCACCCTTTTGGGTAGTATCATCGGCGCTGGCAGGCTTAGCTTCCGGGTTCGGGATGGGTCCGGGCGTTT
>JBPPMS010000043.1:0-43944 GCA_051306175.1 Mycobacterium sp.
TTCAAGGACCTGATCACCGGCTGCGGTCTGGAGTTTCGCGACATGCCGGTGGACTTCACCCCCGGCGCCGACCTCCCTGACAATCCGGCCGCGGCTTTTGTGTCACTGTTCGGGCCGCGCGGGGTGCGCGAGATGGGGCAGGCGATCGTTTCGGCGCTGCAAGACGAGCCCGCCGATGTCCTGCTGCTGCCGCCGTTGGCGGAGCTCGCGGGCCACCCGTTGGCCGAGGCAAAAGGCATCCCCTCGATAGGGGTCCGCATGCAACCCATTTCAGCGACCGCAGCCTATCCGCCCACCGTGCTGGGTGCCTGGTCAGCCGGTTCTCTCGGTAACCGGGCAGCATCGGATGCCGGCGCCTGGATTATCGACCGCCTCTACGGGCAAGTCGTCGCCGGCTTGCGCCGCGACCTCGGCCTGCCTAAGGAGTCAGTGCGAGGACTGCGGCGAGCACGCACACAAGCGAAATGGCCGGTGCTGCACGGCTATTCTCCGCACGTGCTGCCCCGGCCGGTCGACTGGCGGTCCGGGCTGGAGGTGGTCGGGTACTGGTGGCCCGGCCCGGCCGCGAGTTGGGAACCACCCGACGTCCTGGCCGATTTCCTGGCCGCCGGTCCTCCACCGGTCTTTGTCGGGTTCGGCAGCACCACCACCACCGAACAGCAAGCCGAGCACCTATCGGGGGTGGTCAGCCGAGCACTGCGCCTAGCTGGCACGCGAGGCGTCGTGCAGTCGGGCTGGGCCGGCCTGGAGGTCAGCGGCGATGACGTATTGACCATCGGCGAAGTGCCGCACGACTGGCTGTTCCCGCAGATGGCCGCGGTCGCGCATCACTTCGGCGCGGGCACGACGGCAGCCAGCCTGCGCGCTGGTGTCCCCAGTATCGCCATGCCCGGGCCCATGGGTGATCAGCCCTTCTGGGCGCAACGACTACAGCAACTGCAAGTCAGCGCCGCCACCATCGCGCAGCGCCACCTCACCGCTCAGCGCCTCGCCGACGCCATCCACCCGGCCGTCACAGACCGCCAACTTCGTGACAACACACAACAACTCGCCAACCTCATCGATAAAGACGACGGCGCCGCCGCGGTGTTGGCGACCGTCGATTCCCTGCTCGCCCAATCCACCATTTGAGGAGGCACATCGTGGCCGCAGACCCAGAACTTGTCGCGCCATCATTACCGCCGGGGCGCTGGCCGGCGGCGGGATCATGATGGCCGGCGGAGCGATCGGCGCCGGAATCGGCGACGGTATGGCCGGCGCCCAGCTCGTCGCCGGAGTCGCCCGCCAACCCGAGGCCCAACAACGCATGTTCGTGCCCTTTCTGATCACCGTGGGCCTCGTCGAAGCCGCATTCTTCATCAACGTTGCCTTCATGGCCCTATTCATGTTCGCCACACCAGGAAAATGACACCAGCTCCTACGGCATCCCCGGTTCATGGAAGCCCCCTCGACGGGAAGTCGAACCGACGAGCATCCTCCGACCACGACTCATGACCTCAACCACGCCAGACGGTTAGATGCTGCTCATGGGACACCCAGCGGTTCTAGTGACTGGCATGTCGGGAGTCGGAAAGTCCACGGCACTCGCCGAACTGGCGCGACGCGGATTCACGACCGTCGACACTGACTATGGGCCGTGGAGCCACGTCGACGACGGTGAACCGCTCTGGCGCGAACCAATGATCCACTCGCTGCTTGATCGGCCCCGCTCAACACCGTTGTTCATTCAAGGCACGGTCGCCAACCAAGGCCGCTTCTACCGCCGTTTCGACGCAATCGTGCTACTAACCGCGCCGATCGAGGTCATCTTCGACCGCCTCGACACCCGCACCAACAACCCCGTTCGGCAAGACAGACGCCGAGCGCCGACAGATAGCCGACGATATCGGCAACGTAGAGCCACTGCTGCGGCAGGCAGCTACGCACGAAATCGACACCAACCGACCGCTAACGGAGGTAGTCGACACCTTGATGGATATCGCACAACAACCGACTCGATAAACGAGATCTGGGCCCACGCCGCAGACCACGGCGAACTGCACCGCCGAGGCCACACCGGCACATACGGCAGCCGCCAACGTCGGTGACACCGTTACAGATAACGCCGCCGCAGTGCAGCAAACTGCATAACTGTCCAATGGTCGTGGACGTCTGACTTCGACATGCCGCGGCGGCGTGCGCACATCTATCGCGCTGTCGAGGAAGTGCGCGGCAAGGTCTGTGGTCGACACTAAAGGGCCAGGCGCGCCGTTCGGTGCCGTTCACCGTCAATGGCCTTGTCGAGGAGGGTAAGAAAGCGACCACGGCAGTGCCGACGAATTCCTAGTCATGACTCCGCACGATCTCTCGTGCACGGCCGTGTCTCTGGCCGAGCAACTCCGGCGCCAACGCCAATGGGGTGCAGACGATGCTCGCCTTTGCCTCGGCGATGCTGAGGTTGGACACCTACGCCGACACATTCCCGGACGATCTGAGGCCGGTGACAGCGGCGATCGATGCCGCACGACGGGATGCATTCGAACAGGTTCGCGAATCTACTGCGGACTAACTGCGGACTGGGAACCAGAAGGGCCCAACCGGATTGACCGGTTAGGCCCTCTGAACTGCTCCGATGCTGTCGGGGTGGCGGGATTCGAACCCACGACCTCTTCGTCCCGAACGAAGCGCGCTACCAAGCTGCGCCACACCCCGCGTGAAGCCACGACAGCCTATCGCACCGGCCCCCGTTGACACCAAACGCCTGACCGGCCCGTCTGCGCCGCGTTTCCCGCAGCAAGCCAAGGCACTCGCGGTGACGAGGGACGCCGGGTGAAAGCCGTGGGGCGGCCGAGGTTAGCCGGACAGGTGATTGGGTAATCGAACCGCATCGCAGCGTGCAACAGATGCCCGTATCGGGATGAATTCGGCGTGACGGCGGGTTATGCACATCAAGCACCACGATCAGCCAGTACAGCCGAAGCTGGCGGAAAGCGCAGGACATGATGACCGCACTGGGCGCCACCCTTTACGTCGGTTTCTTTCTGCTCGCCGCCCTATGGCTGTTCGCCACCCGTGACTCGGGTGAGGTGTACTACAAGCCGGATGCGCTCGATGGCGCGCCCGTCCACCACGAGGCCGCAGACCAGGTGCCGGTGCGTTCGAACTCCGAGATGGTCTTCGCGGGCTCAGACCGATCCAACTGATGCTCGGCGAGCCACTCGTCGCAGAAGTACGTGTCCTCGTAGCGGTCTCCGCTGTCGGCTAACAACGTCACCACCGATCCGCTGCGGCCCTGGGCGATCATGTCCGCGAGCAGCGCGTAGGCCCCCCACAGATTCGTTCCCGTGGACGGTCCGACGCGACGGCCGAGCACCGCGCTCGCGTGTTTCGCCGCGGCGACCGAAGCGCAGTCAGGCACCTCGATCATGAGGTCGATGACGCCGGGCAGAAACGACGGTTCCACCCGCGGTCGTCCGATCCCCTCGATCCGTGACGACACACCGGTGACGACGGCCGGGTCGGCGGCGGCGTAGGACGGCAGGAACGCTGAATTCTCCGGGTCGACAACGCACAATCTGGTCGGATAACGGCGGTAGCGCAGGTAGCGGCCGATGGTAGCGCTGGTGCCGCCGGTCCCCGCGCCGACCACGATCCACTCCGGAATCGGATGACGCTCGTCGCTCAACTGCGTGAAGATCGATTCGGCGATGTTGTTGTTTCCCCGCCAGTCGGTGGCCCGCTCGGCGTTGGTGAACTGGTCCAGGTAGTGCCCGCCCGTCTCGTCGGCCAACTGCTGAGCCGCCGCGTAGACCTCACTGGACTTCTCGACGAAATGGCACCGGCCACCCTGAGCCTCAATCAGCTTGACCTTGCTGGCACTGGTGGTTGCCGGCATGACGGCGATGAAGGGCACCCCGAGCAGCGCCGCGAAATAGGCCTCCGACACCGCCGTCGACCCCGACGACGCTTCGACCACCGTGGTGTCTTCGTGGATCCACCCGTTGCACAGTGCGTACAGGAACAGGGATCGGGCGAGGCGGTGCTTGAGGCTCCCGGTGATGTGGGTGCTCTCGTCCTTCAGGTACAGCTGGACGTCCGGTACTTGGCTGTCGCGGTTTCGCCAGTTCGAGGGCAGCGGATAGCGCAACAGGTGGGTATCGGCGCTGCGGCGGGCGTCCGCCTCGATCAACCGGACGGCGTTGTCTGCCCAGTCACGCGGACGGCTGCGGTCGGTAACCGGTCCTGTCACCGAGCCGCGGCGGTCGAATCGGAGGTCTCTAGCGAAGCCCCCGCGTCATGGCCGCCCGTGCGTGCAGCGACCAGTGTCAGCAGCGTGGCCTCGGGGCGGCAGCAGAACCGATACGGCGCGAACGGTGAGGTGCCGATGCCCGCCGACACGTACAGCTGCATTTGTGCACCCCACCGCGACGGACCCTTCACCCGCGAGCGGTCCAGCTCGCAATTGGTGACGATCGCGCCGTAGAACGGCAGGCAGAACTGGCCGCCATGGGTATGTCCCGCCATCACCAGTTGGTAGCCGTCCGCCGCGAAGCGGTCGAGCACACGCGGTTCCGGCGAGTGCGTCAGGCCGAGTTTGAGGTTGGCGAGCGCTTTCGGAGCGCCTGCGATGGTGTCGTAGCGGTCGCGCTTGAGATGGGGGTCGTCCACGCCCGCCGCGGCGATGCTGAGCCCGTTCACCTCGATGTCGCGCCGGGTGTGCGTCATGTCCAGCCAGCCGCGCTCGGTGAACGCAGCCCGCAGATCCTGCCACGGCAACGGCTCACCGAAGGTCCGCTGATCTTTCTTGAAGATGTAGTTCAGCGGGTTCTTCATCATCGGGCCGAAGTAGTCATTGCTCCCGAAGACGAACACGCCGGGGAAGGCAAGCAGATCGCCGAGCGCCTGCACGACGGCAGGTACCGCCTTCGGATGCGACAGGTTGTCGCCCGTGTTGACCACCAGGTCGGGCTCCCAGCGCGCGAGCTCGCGCAACCACGCCTGCTTGTGCCGCTGATTGGGCGTCATGTGCAGGTCGCTGACGTGCAGCACGCGCAAGGGCGACGAGCCGGGGGTGAGCACCGGCATCGTCACTTCCCTCATCACGAACGCATTGCGCTCGATGATCGTCGCGTAGCCGATTCCGGCGAGAGTCGCGCCTGCGGCGACCGCGGTCGAGGTTTTCAGAGACGGTAGCCCGGAAGACATGTCGAGATCTTACTGCCCGAGGCGCGGACGCACCGCTTGACGCCAGTGCTACGGCGGCGGTTCGTCTGGTGCCGGCGCAGGTGCAGGCGCGGGAGCCGGGGCCAACACCGGCACAGTGATGGGCGGCAGTCCCGGTATCTCGATGACCGTGGAGCCCACCGGAGCGGGAATGGCCACCGTCGGACTGGGCGGCGGGGGTGGAATGCCATTGCTGGTGGTGATGGTGATGATCGCGCCCGGCAGTGTCTGGCCAGAGGGACTGGTGCCCACCACGGCGCCGAGTGGTGACGTACTGTTCACCGGCGTCGGCTGGTCAGCGACGGTGAACCCTGCTTCGCGCAGGCGTTCGCGCGCCGCGCTGAGGTCCATGCCGGCAACGCTGGGCACCCTGGATCCCGGCGCCCCGTCGACGTACTGCGGATCGGTCGGCGGCAGTGCCACGTCGCCGAAGTTTGTCGCGATCGGCATCATCGCGCTGAACCACGTTCGGGCGGGTTCGTTGCCGCCGAAGAGTCCACCGGAACTGCACTGTCGCAACGGATAGGAACAGAGTTCGCTGGGCTCGGTCGAGTCGTCGTAGATGTAGTTGGCCGCGGCGTAGCGGTTGGTGAACCCGAGGAACGCCGAGGACCGGTTGGATTCGGTGGTGCCGGTCTTACCCGACATCGGCAGGTCCCAGCCCACCGACCCGGCGGCCCCGGCCGCGGTTCCTGCACCGGTGTCGTCCTTGCTCAGCGCGTTGGCCAGGGTGTTGGCCAGCCCTTCGGGGACCACCTGTTCGCAGGTGTCGGTGGTGACCGAGACTGCCTGACCTTCGCGGTCGAAGACCTCGACGATCGGTGTCGGCGGGCACCACATGCCGCCCGAGGCGATCGTCGCGGCCACATTGGACAACTCGAGGGCGTTGATCTCGATCGGGCCCAGCGTGAACGAGCCCAGGTTCTGCCGCTTGACGAAGTCGGCCAAGCTCTCGGTGCTTTCGGGGTCGTAATCGCGTGCCGTGCCAGGCTCGGCGTACGAGCGCAAGCCCAGCTTGACGGCCATGTCCACCGTGCGTTCCACACCCACCTGCTGGATCAGCTTCGCGAACGCGGTGTTCGGCGAGGTGGCGAGCGCATCGGTGACGCTCATCGGCGACCGGTAACTGCCTGCGTTCTGGACACACCAGGTGTCTTTCGGACAGCCCCTGGCGCCGCCGCTACCCAGACCTTTGGCCTCGAAGCGGCCGGGGACCTCGAGCTGGGCGTTGATGCCCATGCCCATCTCCAACGCCGCCGCTGTGGTGAAGATCTTGAACACCGAACCCGCGCCGTTGCCGACCAGCGAGAAAGGCTGCGGTTGCATGGTTTCGCCGACATCCAGGTTCAGACCGTAGGTGCGGTTGCTGGCCATCGCCAGCACCGGATGCGATTCCTGACCTGGTGCGATCACGCTCATCACGCTGGCGACGCCGTCCAGGTCGGGGCTGGCGTATTCAGCAATACCCGCCTTCACCGAGGCCTGGACGTCAGGGTCGAGGGTGGTTCTGATGAGGTAGCCGCCCTTGGAGACCTGCTCCTTGCTGATGCCTGCGCGCGCCAGGTATTCCAGCACGTAGTCGCAGAAGAACGCGCGATCACCTGCGGCGATGCAGCCGCGGGGGAGTTCGTTGGGCACCGGCAGAATGCCGAGCGGGGTGCCCTTGGCGGCTCGCAGTGCCGCCGCTTCCTCGGGGATGTTCTCGATCATCGTATCCAGCACGACGTTTCGCCGTTCCAGCGCACCGTCGGGGTTGGTGTAGGGGTTCAGCGTGCTGGTGGACTGCACCAGGCCTGCCAGCAGCGCCGCCTGCTGCCAGTTCAGGTCGATGGCGTCGATGCCGAAGTAGGTCTGCGCGGCGTCCTGGATTCCGAACGAGTTGTTACCGAATGACACCAAGTTCAGATAACGCGTCAGGATCTCGGCCTTGGTGAAGGTCTTGTCCAAGGTGAGCGCCATGCGGATCTCGCGCAGCTTACGGGCGGGGGTGGTCTCGACGGCCGCGCGTTTCTCAGCGTCGGTCTGCGCGATCACCAGCAGTTGGTAGTTCTTGACGTATTGCTGCTCGATCGTCGACCCGCCGCGGGTGTCGATGTCACCGGACAGATAACCCGACAGCCCCGTCAGCGTGCCCTGCCAGTCGACGCCGTTGTGTTCGGCAAACCGCTTGTCCTCGACCGAGACGATCGCCAACTTCATCGTGTTGGCGATCTCTTCGCTCGGCACCTCGAACCGACGCTGGGTGTAGAGCCACGCGATCACGTTGCCCTTGGCGTCGACCATCGTCGACACCGCTGGCACTTCACCTTCGACCAACTGAGCCGATCCGTTGGCAACGACGTCGGAGGCTCGGTTGGACACCAAACCGAACCCGCCGACGACGGGAAACATCAAGCCGACGGCGACGACGCTGGCCAACAGGCAGCACAACGCCAGCTTGAAGACCGTGACGGCGGCCGGGGGGCGCTCCGACATGGGTACAGACTACTGAGGTGCGCTCACACCGTGCTGACTGGTTGCCTCGGGAGGCGGACCCGGTCGCTGGACCGCAAAATTAGCGCTGACTTGACGGTTGGGACTCGGTCGGCACGCTTGTCCCAAAAAAAGCGGTATCAGACTGTTGCGCAAACGATGCCTGACCACCTAACTTAGACGCACAGTGCGATGCAGGTAACACCAACCTGCTCGATGTGGCGTAAGTCGCAGTCGTGATTTCACCGCATATTTGAGCCGCCGTAACCGGCGGTCGAACGAAGGGATCAGAGGTGTCAGGTATCCGCCCCGCCATGCGCCGTACCGGTGCAACACCCATCCAGACTGGTCCCGGCAGTGCGGAGGCCGAAACCAGGATTGCGTGGGTGTCGCAAGCCCGCTGCCGCGCCGCTGACCCCGATGAACTCTTTGTCCGAGGAGCCGCTCAGCGCAAAGCCGCCGTTATCTGCAGGCACTGCCCGGTGATGGCCGAATGCGGTGCGGACGCCTTGGACAACCGGGTCGAATTTGGAGTCTGGGGCGGGATGACCGAACGTCAGCGCCGCGCCTTGCTCAAGCAGCATCCCGAGGTGGTGTCCTGGGCGGAATTCTTCGCTCAGCAACGCAAGCATCGCAGCGCGGGCTAAGTCTTCTCAGCCGTGATCTGATCCGCGATTGCACGCAGCGCCTCCAGGTCTGAAACGTCGAACGGCAGCGACGGCACACCGACTATCGCGACGTGCGGGTTGGCGCCGGTGAACCGTGACAGCAGGCGCACCTCGCGCTTGGCGGTGTTCGACCGTTCCGCGTGAACACGCAACGCCCCGGCCGCCACCGAATCAGAAGCCGCCGACCCCAACTCGTCGGCCGCCTCAGCTGCCCGCTCTGCCGGAAGTGAGCACAGCGCCGGGTGGGTGCGGTTGAGGATCAGCCCGGCCAGCGGCATCCCTTCCTGGGATAGCCGGTCGACGAAGAACGACGCTTCGCGCAGCGCGTCCGGTTCGGCGGCCGACACCACTACGAACTGGGTGCCGCGACGTTTGAGCAACGCGTAGGTGCGGTCGGCCTTCTCGCGGAAGCCGCCAAACGTCGAATCCAATGATTGCACGAATGCCGAAGCGTCCGAAAGCATTTGGGATCCCAGGATGGTCGACATGGCTTTCATCGCCAGCCCGACGGCGCCGGTGACCAAGCGTCCGATCCCGCGTCCTGGCGCCAGCAGCAGGCGCCAGAGCCTGCCGTCCATGAAACTGCCCAGCCGCTTGGGCGCGTCGAGGAAGTCCAGGGCATTGCGCGACGGCGGGGTGTCGACGACGACGAGATCCCACTTGTCCTGATTGAGCAGCTGGCCCAGTTTCTCCATGGCCATGTACTCCTGCGTACCGGCCAGTGACGTCGCAACCGTTTGGTAGAACTGGTTGTCCAGGATCGACCGGGCCGTGCCCTCACCGGAATACTCCAGCACCATCTCGTCGAACGTCCGACGCATATCGAGCATCATCGCGTGCAGCTCGCCGTCGACCTCTGGCGCCAGTGGGACACGTTGCGGCGTGTTGCCCAGGTCCTTGATTCCCAGTGCTTGCGCCAGCCGCTTGGCCGGGTCGATGGTCAGCACGACGACGGTGCGCCCGTATTCGGCGGCGCGCAGCGCCATCGCCGCCGCGGTGGTCGTCTTGCCCACCCCGCCTGCGCCGCAACAGACCACGACGCGATTGCTGGTGTCGCGCAGGATCGCCGCCATGTCCAGTGCCGGTGGTGTGCCGCTCATTGGATCGCCTCCTCTACCGGACGCCCTGGCGGGCGAGTTCTTCGGCCAGCTCGTACAGGCTGCCCAGGTCGACGCTATCGAGGATGGCGGGCAGCGCCAGCCGCGACACCTTGATCTCGTCGAGTTGCTCGGCGCTTTCGGCGCGGGCCGCGATCCGGGTGGCGTGCTGGATGGTCTCGGTCAGGAGGCCAGCGAAATCCTCGTCGGATAACTCGATGCCGGCCGTGTGCAGCTCGGCGCGCAGCGCGTCGGCGTCGATATCGCCGTCGGCGGCCTTGGCCAGCGCGTCGGCGGGTAGATAGGCCGGAATGTTGCGGTTGACGATGACAGACCCGATCGGCAGGCCCAGTTTCTGCAGCTCGTCGATGGCCTCCACCGTCTCCTGCATCGGAAGGGCCTCGAGCAACGTGACGAGGTGGATGGCGGTGAGCTCGGAATGCAGCAATCTGACCACGCCGTCGGCCTGCGAGTGCACGGGACCGCCCTTGGCCAGTTCGGAGACCGCCTGGGTGACGTCGAGGAACCGTGCGATCCGGCCCGTCGGCGGCGAATCGACGACGACGGCGTCGTAGACCTGGTGCTTCTCGGTGGCCTTGAAGTTTTTGTCGGCGCGCACCACTACTTCTTTGATCTTGCCGGTCAGGAGCACGTCGCGGAGGCCGGGTGCAATGGTGGTGGCGAACTCGATGGCGCCGATGCGGCGCATCGCGCGGCCGGCGATGCCGAGGTTGTAGAACATCTCGAGATATTCCAGAAACGCTGCCTCGATGTCGATCGCCAGAGCGTTGACTTGGCCGCCGCCGTCTGCGGAAGCGATCTTGACCTCTTTATAGGGCAGCGGGGGCACATCGAAGAGCTGGGCAATACCCTGGCGCCCTTCGACTTCCACGAGCAACACCTTGCGGCCACCGGCGGCGAGCGTCAGCGCCAATGCCGCGGCGATGGTCGATTTGCCGGTACCGCCCTTGCCCGTTACGAAATGAAGCCGCGCTTTGGATAGCCGCGCAGGCCATCCGCCCGAAGGTGTGCTCGCCACCAGTGCACTCTAACCAAACGGTGCAGGCCAACTGGGCAACAGTGGGCGGATAGGGTTACTACATGACCGAACTGACCACCTGGGAATACGCGACGGTGCCGCTGCTGACGCATGCGACCAAACAGATCCTCGACCAATGGGGCTCCGACGGGTGGGAGCTGGTGTCGGTGCTCCAAGGCCCCACCGGCGAGCAGCACGTCGCCTATCTCAAGCGGCCCAAGTGAGCTCCGGCGGGCAGGAGCGCAGCGACCCGGGGAGTGGCTCAGGACAGTGGTCGGCTCGGCTGACGGAGCTCGGCATCGAACTGCCCGAAGTCGTCAAGCCGCTGGCCGCCTATGTGCCCGCGGTGCGCACGGGGAATCTCGTGTACACGGCAGGACAGCTGCCCATGGTGGCGGGCACCTTGCCTGCCACCGGCAAGGTGGGCGGTGCCGTCACCGCCGAGGAGGCCAAACGCCTGGCCCGGATCTCGGGGCTCAATGCGCTGGCGGCCGTTAACTCGGTGGTGGACGTCGACTCGATCGTGCGGATCGTCAAGGTCGTCGGCTTCGTCGCGTCGGCTCCCGACTTCAACGGGCAGCCGGCAGTGATCAACGGGGCGTCCGAGCTGTTCGGTGAGGTCTTCGGCGACGCGGGAACCCATGCCCGCTCGGCTGTCGGAGTCTCCGAGTTGCCGTTGGATGCGCCCGTCGAAGTTGAAGTTATCGTCGAGGTCGGCTGACCACCATGACCGAGCCGCTCGTGCATCCCGCGTACAAGCGGTTGCGGCCGGTGACGGACACGGCGTCGGTGCTGCTGTGTGACAACCCCGGCTTGATGACGCTCGACGGCACCAACACCTGGGTCCTGCGCGGACCCGGTAGCGGCGAGGTGGTGATCGTCGACCCAGGACCCGACGACGCCGAACACCTCCAGCTGGTCGCGGACGTCGGCCGAGTGTCCTTGGTGTTGATTAGCCACAAACACGAAGACCACACCGGCGGCATCGACCGGCTCGTCGAGCTCACCGGCGCACCGGTGCGGGCGGTGCGCAGTGGATTTCTGCGCGGTCTCGGCGGCTACCTCGTCGACGGCGAGGTGATCGACGCGGCGGGACTGCGCATCACGGTGATGACCACGCCGGGCCACACCGCCGATTCGGTCTCGTTCGTCCTGGACGACGCGGTGCTGACGGCCGACACCGTGCTGGGCCGCGGCACCACCGTCATCGACAGCGAGGACGGCAGCCTGGGCAACTATCTGGACTCGCTGCGGCGGCTGCGGGGGCTGGGGCGGCGGACCGTGCTGCCTGGCCACGGCCCCGACCTCGGCGACCTCGAAGAGATCACCGACATGTACTTGAGGCACCGCGAACAGCGCCTCGACCAGGTGCGCGACGCCCTACGCACCCTCGGCGAGGGCGCCTCCGCCCGCCAGGTCGTCGAGCACGTCTACACCGACGTCGACGAGAAACTGTGGGAAGCCGCCGAGTGGTCGGTGCAGGCGCAGCTCAACTATCTCCGCCCCTAACGGCCCCGAACGCCGAAACGTACAAACGGGCGGAAAAGTGCGGGGAGAATCCGCCGGAACGTTCGTTTCGGTGTGCGGGGACTATCGGGCTCGGCGGGCCAGGCGCTCGGAGTCGCTGATCAGGACGCTTTTACCCTCGAGCCGAATCCAGCCGCGGTGGGCGAAATCGGCGAGCGCCTTGTTGACGGTCTCGCGCGAGGCGCCGACAAGCTGCGCTATCTCTTCCTGCGTCAGGTCATGCGTGACGCGCAGGGCGCCGCCCTCCTGGGTACCGAAGCGCTGCGCCAGCTGCAGCAGCTGCTTGGCGACCCGGCCGGGGACGTCGGTGAAGATGAGGTCGGCCAGGTTATTGTTGGTGCGACGCAGCCGACGGGCCAGCACGCGCAGCAGCTGCTCGGCGATCTCGGGGCGATCGGCGATCCACGCCCGAAGCGCATCGCGATCCATCGACACCGCGCGGACCTCGGTGATGGTGGTGGCGCTGGACGTGCGGGGGCCTGGGTCGAAGATCGACAGCTCGCCGAACATGTCGGACGGGCCCATGATGGTGAGCAGGTTCTCGCGGCCGTCCGCGGAGCGGCGTCCGATCTTCACCTTGCCGGTGATGATGATGTACAGCCGGTCGCCGGGCTCGCCCTCGGCGAAAACCGTATGCCCCCTGGGAAAGTCGACCGGGTGAAGTTGCTTGGTCAGCGCCGAAACGGCGGTGGGTTCGACTCCCTGGAAGATTCCGGCCCTGGCCAGGATCTCGTCCACGTTGCCCCTCTAGCTGTTAGGTGGTTGAACGCGCAGGTCTACCACTAGTTGGTTAGCCCACTCAGTCTAGAGGTTGACCACGACGCGACGAGCTCACGCTACACACGATCGGCATGTCGGGTCGGCAGAAATTCGGGATTCGGTCCGATATCGAGGACGCTGCGAGTAGGCAAACCTGGCTCATCGACCGAAACGACAACGAGTGTTTCCAGCGCCGGGCGTGTCGACGTGCGCTTCTGCAGACACTCCAATGCCTCCGACATTCCGTCTCGTGCCAGCGTGCCGACGTCGTCGGGACAGGCGCGCGCGAGGAAATCGTCGATGTCGGCAACGCTGACGGTGTCGCGATTGAGGGCTGACTCCAGGCGTCCAAGCCCGAAGGTTGCCAGCATGAGCAAACCCGGGATGGACAAGGCGAGCAACCACGACACACCGGTGAGTAAACACGGCGAAGGTCTCAGCAGGATCACGAAATGTCACCGGTCCGCGCAGGACTTGACGGGGGAGTCAGTACCCTGATCCGGGTGAGTGTGCGCCAACACAAGGCCAAGTCGCCGCGGCGTTGGGCCGCGGAGACCCACCTCGGTTTGGTGCGGCGCGCCCGGAGGATGAATCGCACTCTCGCGCAGGCTTTTCCGCAGGTGTACTGCGAGCTCGACTTCACCGATCCGTTGGAGTTGGCGGTAGCCACCATCCTGTCGGCACAGTCCACCGACAAGCGTGTCAACATCGTCACGCCAGCGCTTTTCAAGCGTTACCGGACGGCTGCCGACTACGCGGGCGCCGATCGCGTCGAGCTCGAAGAGCTGATCCGTACCACGGGCTTCTACCGCAACAAGGCCGCGTCCATCATCGGGCTGGGGCAGGCGCTGATCGAACGGTTCGACGGCGAGGTTCCCGCCGATATCGACCAGCTGGTCACGCTGCCGGGAGTGGGCCGCAAGACGGCCAACGTCATTCTTGGCAACGCCTTCGACGTACCGGGCATCACCGTCGACACACACTTCGGGCGGCTGGTGCGCCGGTGGCAGTGGACGGACGTCGAAGACCCGGTCAAGGTCGAGCACATCGTCGGCGAGCTGATCGACCGCAGCGAGTGGACGCTGCTGAGTCACCGCGTGATCTTTCACGGCCGGCGCGTGTGTCATGCCAAGAAGCCGGCCTGCGGGGTGTGCGTGCTGGCCAAGGACTGCCCGTCGTTCGGCCTCGGTCCCACTGACCCACTGTTGGCGGCGCCGCTGGTGAAGGGCCCGGAAACCGAACATCTGCTGGCGCTGGCGGGGCTGTAGCCGGCGTGCGCGTCTCGACGTCCACCAAATGGACCATCGCGGTGCTCATGGTGATCGTGGCGTTGATCGCCGCGCTGATCGCCGAAACGGGCGCCCGCGTCGACGAAGCCGCGTCGGTCGCCGAGCAGGTCAGCCGGGATCGTCGCGACGCCGATACTGCCGAGTCGTTGGCGGGCCCGCGGGGTCAGGCGCGGTTGGCGCCCTGCCCGGCCGCCGTTGACGGCCCCGGCCCGGAGGCGTTGCGGTCAATCACGCTGGAATGTGCCGGTGACGGCAGGTTGGTCGACGTCGGGAGAGCGCTCGCGGGTCGGGTGGTGGTGTTGAACCTGTGGGCCTACTGGTGTGTCCCCTGCGCTGCCGAACTAGCCGCGATGGCCGAGTATCAGAATCGGATCGGGACCGACGTGACGGTGGTGACGGTGCATCAGGACGAGAACGAGACGGCGGCACTGCTGGGCATGGCCGAGCTGGAGGTGCGATTGCCGACGCTGCAGGACGGCAGGAGGCGGATCGCCGCCGCGCTGCGGGTGCCCAACGTGATGCCCGCGACGGTGGTGCTGCGCGCGGACGGCACCGTCGCCGCGATCATGCCGCGGGCCTTCGACAACGCCGACGACATCGCAGCGGCTGTCGACGGCGTGATAGGTGTGCCGAAGTGATCCTGCCTCCTATCCCGAATGTTGACGCTGCACCCGGCTGGCTTCGACCCCTGGTCGATAACGCCCATGCCCTACCCGAGGCCTACCGCAGGCGCGTCGCTCCCGAAATTCTCGAGATGATCACCGCCGCGCGCGCCACCGCGGCCGTGACGGGCAGCCAACGAGATGCCGCAGTCCTGGTGCTTTTCTCCGGCCCCCCAACCGACTCGGACGCGCTGCCCGACGACGCCGACCTGCTGGTCACCGTGCGTGCTTCGACGTTGCGTCACCACGCGGGCCAGGCCGCGTTCCCCGGTGGCGCGGCCGACGCCGGCGACGACGGGCCCGTCGGGACCGCGCTGCGCGAAGCCAACGAGGAGACGGGTCTCGACGTGTCCCGGCTGCACATCCTGGCCACGCTGGAGAAGATGTTCATCGCGCTTTCCGGGTTCCACGTCGTCCCCGTCCTGGCCTACTCGTCGGATCCGGGACCGGTGGCGGTGATCGACGAGGCCGAGACCGCGATTGTCGCGCGCGTGCCGGTGCGTGCATTCGTCAACCCGGAGAACCGCATCATGGTGTTCAAGGGTGTGGCGTCGGGGGGAGCCGGCAGTCGCTACTGCGGTCCCGCTTTCCTGCTCAACGAGATGCTGGTGTGGGGTTTCACCGGCCAGATCGTCTCGGCGCTTCTCGACGTCGCCGGGTGGGCTGTGCCTTGGGACACCGATGACATCCGCGAGTTGCAGGACGCGATGTCACTAGTCGGCGACACTTCCGTCCCCCGGCGCTCTGCGCGGCCCCATGCCGGTTACGGTGATGCCCGACCATGATTTTCTCATCCTCGCAGTGGCTGGATATCGCGGTGCTCGGCGTTGCGTTGGTCACCGCGATCTCCGGCTGGCGCTCTGGGGCTCTGGGGTCGTTGCTGTCGTTCGTCGGCGTGATCCTCGGTGCGATCGCTGGCGTGTTGTTGGCGCCGCACCTGGTGAGCAACATCGACGGTCCCCGGGCCAAGCTATTCGCCGCGCTGTTTCTGATCCTGACCCTGGTGGTGATCGGCGAGGTCGCGGGCGTCGTGCTCGGCCGTGCAGTTCGCGACGCGATCCGGCACCCGGCGATGCGCACGGTCGATTCCGTGGTCGGTGTCGGCCTCCAGATCGTCGCGGTGCTGGTCGCCGCCTGGTTGCTCGCCATACCGCTGACGCAGTCGGACCAGAAATCGCTGGCCGCCGCGGTGAACGGTTCGACGGTTCTTGGCAAAGTCGACGACCTCGCCCCCGACTGGCTCAGAGGGGTGCCGACACGCTTGTCGGCACTGCTCGACACAGCGGGTATGCCCGATGTGCTGCAGCCGTTCAGCGAGACACCGATCGTCGCTGTCGACGCTCCTGACAGCGCACTTGCCGCCAGCCCCGTCGTCGCCGCCACGAGGCCGAGCGTCGTGCAGATCCGTGGCATCGCCCCCGGCTGCAGCAAGGTGCTCGAAGGCAGCGGCTTCGTCGTCGCCCAGGACCGGGTGATGTCCAACGCGCACGTCGTCGCGGGCTCCGAGAGCGTCGACGTGGACGTGGACGGACAGACGTATTCGGCCACCGTCATCTCCTACGACCCCGACGCGGACATCTCGCTGCTCGCGGTGCCTGGCCTGCCCGTCCCGCCGCTGCATTTCGCCCCGGACCCCGCGGCGACGGGCACCGACGCCGTGGTGCTCGGCTACCCGGGTGGTGGCCCGTTCACGGCGACGCCCGCCCGCATCCGCGAGACCATCGCGCTCAGCGGGCCCGACATCTACCGCACGAGCACCGTGAACCGTGAGGTTTACACGATCAGGGGGACGGTCAAACCGGGCAACTCGGGCGGTCCGCTGATCAACCAGCAGGGGGAAGTGCTGGGAGTGGTGTTCGGTGCGGCCGTCGACGATGCCGACACCGGTTTCGTGCTGACCGCCAACGAAGTGGAGCGCCAACTGGCCAACCTCGGTCGCACCGCGGCGGTGGCCACCGGTGCGTGCCTGGCCTGATCACCACACCCGCATCCCCGTTGCCGGGCATGCGCCACGGGTAATCAAGCGGGACCGTAGACGCCCGTCAAGAACCTGGCGAGGTGTGCGTTGAGCTCCTGCGGTGCTTCCTCGTGCCCGAAATGCCCGGTGCCTGCCAGCGAGACATATCGGCCGTGGGGCGCGAAACGCCGCGTCTTCTCGACGGTTTCAGCCATGACGTACGGGTCCAGGTCGCCCCGCAAGTGCAGCAGCGGGACGGTCAGTGGGCGTTTCATGGCACGCATGAAGCGCCACCCCTCACTGCGAAGTTGGCTGCGCGCCGCCCACCGCTGGTACTCCAGCGCGCAATGGGCCGCCGACGGGATCTGGATCGCCTGCCGCAGATAGCCGATGGTCTCGGAGAAGTCTTCTGAGGCGAGCCATTTGGCGCTGGCGCGGCTGCGGACCAGGCGTTCCAGCTCATCGGCGTTGTGCCGGGTCAGGACACGCTCGGGCCAGATCGGCAGCTGATAGCGCAACATGACGGGCAGCAGCGCCCGGCTCTGGTCGCGACGGGTCAGTGCCGCTGCCCGCAGCGCGGCCGGGTGCGGCGAACTCACCACCGCGATGGAACGCACCAGGCGCGGATGCAGCACCGACGTTGCCCAGCACACCAGCCCGCCGTCGGCATGACCCACCAACGTGGCGGAGGTGTGCCCCAGCGCGCGGATCAACCCAGCGGTGTCGCCCGCCAGCGTCCAGCCGTCATAACCACGGGGCGGTTTGTCGCTGCCCCCGTAGCCACGCAGATCCACCGCAACCGCCCGGACTCCGCCGATGCCACGCAGTTGGTGCCGCCACGACCACCAGAACGAACCGAAGCCGTGCAGAAAGACCACCAGCGGACGCGCGGTGACGGGTCCCGTCGTCGCGTCGGTCTCGGATTGGGCCTCCACGACGTGGAAGCGGATGCCGTTGGCGTGCACCTCGAGATGGCGCCACGGCCCCTCGATGCGGGTGACGGACGGATCCGGTGAAGCCACCACGCCCCCTGTCGCCGGCCGCTACCAGCCCGACGGATCTTTGGTGTCGGTGTCGATACGCGCGACCGCCGTGCCGTTCGACGAGGACCGGTCGGTCAGCGCCGTCCTGGTCTCCTTGACGGACTCGATGGTCTCCTTCGGCCCGCGGATCCGCCGCACCTTGAGATAGCCCAACAGGGCGAAGATCACGGTGACCAGCAGCATGATGCCGAACACGATCAGATACGCCGCCCAAGGCAGCGTCCTGAAGGAGAAAATCAGCAGCTGAGCGAGGAAAAAGAAGAAGAAAAAGGTCGAGTAGAAGAGCACTACCAGCGCGAGGACGAAGAAGACGCTGCCGGTCAGCCCTTTCTTGACGTCGCGGGTGATCTCCGCGCGGGCCAGCTCGACCTCGGCCCGCACGAGCGTCGACACCTGGGTGGTCGCGTCCTTGACCAGCGCGCCGATCGAGGGATCGCCCAAGGTTGCGTTCACGTCGACCAGCGGTATCGATGCGACGGTGCTGGGCACGGAGTTCTTGCGGTCGCCATTGCTCACGGACAGATCCTCCCGGTGGGGCTCTTGTGGGTTTGTATGTTGCCATGTGTCGGCGGTCGAGACATTTCTCGGGTCGCCCGCGCTGAGACGGTTGGTGCAGGTGAGGTCAAGCTAGACTGACCCGGAATTTCGGGATTAGTCGGGGTTCGGCTAGGTCAGGAGTTTCCAGGTGATAACCGCGTCAAACCGGGGGGGTTTCGTTGCCGCGGTGGTTTCCGCCGGAGCAGTGTTCGCCGGGGTCGCGACGGGTCCGTCGGCCGCCGCCGCCGACCCCGTGGTACTCGGCGGCGGTGACGGCATCGTCGTCGACGGCGCCACCTACTGCACGTTGACCACCATCGGCCACGACGCCGCGGGCGATCTGATCGGATTCACCTCGGCGCACTGTGGTGGCCCGGACGCCCTGGTGGCGGCCGAAGGTCGCGAGGACGCCGGCGCCTTGGGCACGATGGTCGCGGGGAACGACAACCTCGACTACGCGGTCATTCGATTCGACCCGGCCAAGGTCGCGCCGGTTGCGATGGTCGACGGGTTCCCGATCGCCGGGCTCGGCCCCGACCCGACTGCGGGGGACATCGCCTGTAAGTTGGGCCGCACCACCGGCTACTCGTGCGGCGTCACCTGGGGTCCCGGCGAAGACCCCGGGACGATCGTCAACCAGGTGTGTGGTGGGCCTGGCGACTCGGGTGCGCCGGTCACCGTCGGCAATCTGCTGGTCGGGATGATCCACGGCGCGTTCGACGAAGACCTGCCGACGTGCATCGTGAGCTACATTCCGCTGCACACGCCCGCGGTGACGATGTCGATGAATTCGGTGCTCGCTGACGTCACCAACCGCGGGCGGCCGGGTTCGGGCTTCGTCCCCGTCTCGTGACGAGGCCACCTACTTGCTGGCGCGGATCGCCTCGAACACGCTGGGGTCCACCAGGGTTGAGGTGTCGCCGAGTTCGCGGCCCTCGGCGACGTCGCGCAGCAGCCTGCGCATGATCTTGCCGCTGCGGGTCTTGGGCAGCTCCGGCACGACGTGGATCTCACGCGGCCGAGCGATCGGCGAGATCTCCTTGGCGACCTCCGCGCGCAGTTCGTCGACCATGTTCTTGTCACCGCCGTGGGCGCTGGACTTGAGGATCACGAACGCGCAGATCGCCTGCCCGGTCTGTTCGTCGCTGGCGCCGACGACGGCGGCCTCGGCCACTCCGGAGTGCCCGACGAGGGCGGACTCGACCTCGGCGGTCGAAATGCGGTGCCCGGAGATGTTCATGACGTCGTCGATGCGGCCGAGCACCCAGATCTCGCCGTCCTTGCCGTAGCGGGCGCCGTCACCCGCGAAGTACCAGCCCTGGGCGGCGAACCGAGACCAGTAGGTGTCCTTGAACCGTTCGGGATCTCCCCAGATGCCGCGCAGCATGGACGGCCAGGGCTTGTCGAGCACGAGATAGCCGTTGGCCTGCTCACCGTGGTCGGTGCCCGGCTTGAGCTGGTTGCCGTCGTCGTCGACGATCAACGCCGAGATACCCGGAAGCGGCGTCATCGCCGAACCCGGTTTGGTTTCGGTGACACCGGGCAGCGGGGAGATCATGATGGATCCGGTCTCGGTCTGCCACCAGGTGTCGACGATCGGGGTCTCATCAGCGCCGAACACCGTGCGGTACCAGCGCCACGCCTCGGGGTTGATCGGCTCCCCCACGCTGCCCAGGAGGCGCAGCGACGACAGATCGTGTTCGCCGGGGATCTGCCTGCCCCACTTCATGAACGTGCGGACCAGCGTCGGGGCAGTGTAATAGATTGTCACACCGTACTTTTCGATGACCTGGAAGTGGCGGTGCTCGTCTGGTGAGGCCGGAGTGCCCTCGTAGACCACCTGGGTGACACCGTTGGACAGCGGTCCGTAGACGATATAGGTGTGGCCGGTCACCCAGCCGATGTCGGCGGTGCACCAGTACACGTCGGTGTCGGGCTTGACGTCGAATACGCTGAAATGGGTGTACGAGCTCTGGGTCAGGTAGCCGCCGGTGGTGTGCATGATGCCCTTGGGCTTACCGGTCGTGCCCGAGGTGTAAAGCAGGAACAGCGGATGTTCGGCGTCGAAGGGCTCCGGGGTGTGCTCGGTTGACGCCTTGGGGACCACCTCGTCCCACCACAGGTCGCGGCCCTCGGTCCACGGCGTGTCGATTCCGGTGCGCCGCACCACGAGAACGTGCTGCACACAATCCTGACCATCGACGGCCTCGTCGACGGCTCCCTTGAGCGAGGCGGCCTTGCCGCGACGGTATTGACCGTCGGTGGTGATGACGAGCTTGGCCTCGGCGTCGCAGACGCGGGCCCGCAGCGCGGCCGCCGAGAATCCGGCGAAGACGACGCTGTGCATGACGCCGAGGCGAGCGCACGCCAACATCGCCGCAATGGCCTCGGGCACCATGGGCATATAAATGGCCACTCGGTCGCCTGCCACCAGCCCGAGTTCGGTCAGGGTGTTGGCGGCTTGGCACACCTCGTCCTTGAGCTCGGCGTACGTGATCGACCGGGCGTCGCCGACAGGCTCGCCTTCCCAGTGGATCGCCACCCGATCGCCGTTGCCTGCCTCGACATGACGGTCGACACAGTTGTAGGCCACATTGAGTTTGCCGCCGACGAACCATTTGGCAAATGGCGCCTCCGACCAGTCCAGCACTTCGGAAAACGGTGTCTCCCACGACAGTCGGTCGGCCTGCTCGGCCCAGAACGCCAGCCGGTCGGCGTCGGCCTGCTCGTACAGTTCGATGGTGGCGTTCGCAGTCGCCGCAAACTCCGGCGCCGGCGGATAGGATGACGGGGCTTCAGTGTGCGTCTCGGTCATAACTGTGAGCGTAGCCACCTGACGTTGCACGTACGTTGGCAACTCGCAGTTGCGCGGTGGGCGGCAGCTGCCGCGCGCCCGGCGTACCACTTAACTCGGTTCAACGGTCGAGGAGGATGCCATGCGGCGCGTAGGTTTCACGGTTCCGGTGGTTCTGGCAGCGGTGTTGGCGCTGATTCTCGCCCTGGCCGGGTGCGGGGGAGGCGGCGGCGAATCGGGCACCAACGCAAACTACGTCGTCGTCAACGGTGGTGAGCCGCAGAACCCGCTGCTCCCGGCCAACACCAACGAGAACCAGGGTGGCCGCATCGTCGATCGCCTGTTCGCGGGGCTGATGTCCTATGACGCGCAGGGCACGCCGTCACTCGAGGTTGCCAGCGCGATCGAGACCGACGACAACGTCAACTACCGGATAACGCTGAAACCGGACTGGAGGTTCACCGACGGCTCACCGGTGACGGCGGAGTCGTTCGTCGACGCGTGGAACTTCGCGGCCCTGACGACCAACGCCCAGCTGCAGCAGAGCTTCTTCTCGCCCATCGCGGGATACGACGCGGTGGCCGCGGAAATCCCGACCGCCGAGACCATGTCGGGGTTGAAGGTCCTCAGCGACACCGAGTTCACCGTCGCGCTCAATGCTCCGACCATCGACTTCGAACTGCGATTGGCGTTCACGCCCTTCTACCCATTGCCGGAAGCGGCCTTCGCCGATATGGCGGCCTTCGGCCAGAATCCGATCGGCAACGGACCGTACAAGTTCGCCGACGATAACGCCTGGGCGCACAACGTCGGGATCAACCTGGTACCCAACCCGGACTACCAGGGCAATCGTGTGGCGCAGAACGACGGTATCCGGTTCGAGTTCTATGCCAACCTCGACACCGCCTACTCCGACCTGCTCGCGGGCAATCTCGACGTGCTCGACACCGTTCCGCCGAGTGCGCTCCCGACGTTCCGCGACGATCTCGGTGACCGCGCGATCACCGGGCCCACCGCGCAGAATCAGCAGCTCGCCATTCCGGAACGGCTCGCGCATTTCGGCGGCGAAGAAGGCCGGTTGCGACGGCTTGCCATCTCCGCGGCCATCAACCGGCCGCAGATCGTCGAGCAGATATTCTACGGAACGCGCTCGCCTGCAAAGGATTTCACCGCGAGCTCGCTTCCGGGCTTCAGTGACAGCATCCCCGGCAACGAGACGTTGAACTTCGATCCGGAACGGGCCAAGCAGCTGTGGGCTCAGGCTGACGCGATCGCGCCGTGGTCAGGTCAGTTCGCGTTCGCCTACAACGCCGACGGTGGCCACCAGGAGTTCGTCGACGCCGTGACCAACAGCATCAAGAACGTCCTCGGGATCGACGCGGTCGGGGCACCGCAGCCCACCTTCGCCCAGATAAGGACCGCGATCACCGACCGCACCATCACCACCGCTTTCCGTTCCGGCTGGCAGGGCGACTACCCGTCGATGCTCAATTTCCTGGAACCGGTCTTCAAGACCGGAGCCGGATCCAATGACGTGGATTACTCCAACCCGACGTTCGACGCAGCGCTGGTGGCGGCCGAGGCCGCCTCGTCACCGCAGGAGTCCTACCAGCTCACCAACCAGGCCCAGGAATTCCTGTTCCGTGACATGCCGCTCATCCCGCTGTGGGACTACATCAGTGCGGCGGGGCGCTCGGAAGCCGTGCAGAGCGTGACGATCACGTGGAACGGCCTGCCCGATTACGAGAACATCACCAAGTCCTGAGATCGGGCCGACATGTGGTGGTTCGTCACCCGGCGGCTCGCCATCATGGTGCCGGTCTTCATCGGTGCGACGCTGTTGATCTATGCGATGGTGTTCCTGCTGCCTGGCGATCCGCTTGCCGCGATCGCAGGTGACAAGCCACTGACGCCGGGTGTCGCCGCCCAACTGCGCGCGCAGTACCACCTCGACGATCCGTTCTGGCAGCAGTACCTGCACTATCTGGGTGGAGTGCTACAGGGCGATTTCGGCAAGTCGTTTTCTGGTCTGCCCGTCAGTAAGGTGCTGGCGCAGGCCTTTCCGGTGACCATCCGGCTGGCGTTGGTGGCGTTGGTGGTCGAGGCGGTACTGGGCATCGGTTTCGGTGTGATCGCCGGGCTGCGCAAGGGCGGCCTGTTCGATGCGACCGTTCTGATAGCCGGTTTGTTGATCATCGCGATACCCATCTTCGTGTTGGGTTTCCTGGCACAGTTCATCATCGGCGTGAAACTGGGCTGGGCGCCGGTGACCGTCGGCGACCAGGCCACGCTCGGCAGGCTGTTGCTACCCGGAATTGTCCTTGGCTCAGTGTCTTTCGCGTACGTTGTCCGACTGACGCGTTCGGCGGTGGCCGAGAACGCAGGCGCCGACTACGTGCGCACCGCCACCGCCAAGGGGTTGGGTAGGCCGCGGGTGATCGCCGTGCACATCCTGCGCAACTCGCTGATCCCCGTGGCGACGTTCCTTGGGGCCGATTTCGGAGCACTGATTGGCGGCGCGATCGTCACCGAGGGCATCTTCAACATTCACGGTGTTGGTGGTGCGCTGTATCAGGCCGTCACCCGGCAGGAGGCGCCGACGGTGGTCTCCATCGTCACGGTGCTGGTGATTGTGTACCTCCTGGCCAACCTGGTGGTCGACCTGCTGTACGCGGCACTGGATCCCAGGGTGCGTCATGGCTGAACCTGGTTTCTTCTCCGACGCCTGGCGACGCGTGCGCAGACGGCCGCAGTTCGTGGTGTCCGCTGTCCTGATCGGCTTCGTCGTGGTGGTGGCGGCCTTCCCCGGACTGTTCACGTCGATCGACCCGACCTACGCCAATCCCGACGAGTCCCTGCTCGGACCGTCCGGGGCGCACTGGTTCGGCACCGACCTGCAAGGCCACGACATCTACGCGCGCACGATCTACGGGGCGCGTGCATCGGTGCTGGTGGGGGTGGGCACCACCGTCGTGGTGATCCTCGTCGGTGCGACGCTGGGCGCACTGGCGGGCTACTACGGCGGGTGGTTCGACTCGCTGGTGTCCCGGCTTGCCGACGTGTTCTTCGGAATCCCACTGCTACTCGCGGCGATCGTGCTGATGCAGGTGGTGCACGACCGCACGATCTGGACCGTCATCGCGATCCTTGCCGTGTTCGCGTGGCCACAGATGGCGCGGATCGCCCGCGGAGCGGTGCTGGCAGTTCGCGGCAACGATTACATTGTCGCGGCGAAAGCGTTGGGAGTCAGCAATATTCGCATTATCGTCAACCATGTGGTGCCCAATGCTCTTGGCCCGGTGATCGCGGTGGCCACGGTGTCGCTCGGGGTGTTCGTCGTCACCGAGGCCACACTGTCCTACCTCGGGGTCGGGCTGCCCTCGTCGGTGGTGTCCTGGGGCGGCGACATCAACACCTCTCAGAACCGGCTGCGCTCGGGTTCGCCGATCCTGTTCTATCCGGCAGGCGCGCTGGCGTTGACGGTACTTGCATTCATGATGATGGGCGACGCGTTGCGCGACGCCCTTGACCCAGGAGCGCGGGGCAGGCTGCTGTGACCTCCCCGTCGCTTCGCAAGCCCGACAAGGCCGAACCGCTGCTCGACATAGCAGGATTGCGAGTCTGCTTCGGCGCTGACGCGCCCGCCGTTGACGGGGTCGACCTCACCGTCTACCGGGGGCAGACCGTCGCTGTGGTGGGCGAATCCGGCTCGGGCAAGACCACGGCGGCAACCGCGGTCATCGGGCTGCTGCCCCCCGGCGGCCGGATCACCGGTGGCAGCATCACTTTCGACGGGATGGACATGACGGCGCAGAGCCAACGCGCACTCACGACCATCCGCGGCCATCGCATCGGCTATGTGCCGCAGGATCCGATGACCAATCTGAACCCGGTGTGGACCGTCGGCTTTCAGATCCGGGAGACGTTGCGCGCCAACGAGGTGACCAGCAGCCGCTCGGAGACCAGGGACCGGGCGATGCAGCTGCTGGAGGAAGCGGGCTTGCCCGACGCGGCGCGCCGAGCCGCCAGCTACCCGCATGAGATGTCCGGTGGCATGTGCCAGCGGGCGCTGATCGCCATCGCCTTGGCGGGTCGTCCGGACCTGCTGATCGCCGACGAGCCGACCTCAGCGCTCGACGTCACCGTGCAGCGCCGCATCCTTGACCACCTCCAGGAGCTGACGAGCGAACTACACACCGCGACGCTGCTGATCACCCACGATCTGGCGCTTGCCGCCGAGCGCGCCGAGCGTGTCGCCGTCATGTACCGCGGTGTCGTCGTCGAAGCGGGGCCGGCCCGCGAAATTCTCACCGACCCGCAGCACGAGTACACCCGGACGTTGGTGGCAGCGGCACCGTCGTTGACGCCGCGGCGCTTCACGCGCACCGCCGACCTCCGCGACGACACTGATCACCTCCTCGAAGTGACCGACTTGACGAAGGTGTACCGGGTGCGCGGCCGCCGCCCGTGGCGGCGGCACGAAGTGCGGGCCGTAGACGCAGTGTCGCTGCGGGTACGGCGCGGCAGCACCGTCGCGATCGCGGGCGAGTCGGGGTCGGGCAAATCGACGTTGGCGCGGATGGTGCTCGGGTTGCTGCAGCCAACGTCCGGCTCGGTGCGGTTCGACGGTAGCGACGTCGCTACGATGGGCCGAGAGGCTGCGTTCGCCTTTCGGCGTCGCGTGCAGCCGGTGTTCCAGAACCCCTACAGTAGCCTCGACCCGATGTACTCGGTGTTCCGCGCCGTCGAGGAGCCGCTGCGAACCCACGGTGTCGGAGGCCGCGAACAGCGCAGGAAAGCCGTCGGTGAACTCCTGGACCAGGTCGCGCTCCCATCCGCGGTGACGCATCGGCTGCCACGTGAACTGTCCGGCGGGCAGCGACAGCGGGTGGCGATCGCGCGTGCGCTGGCCTTGCAGCCCGACATGCTGGTGTGCGACGAGGCGACCTCGGCGTTGGATGTGGTGGTGCAGGCCCAGATCCTGGCGTTGCTGGCAGAGCTGCAGGAGCGGTTGGGACTCACCTACCTGTTCATCTCCCACGATCTGGCCGTGGTGCGCCAGATCGCCGACGACGTGGTGGTGATGCGCGACGGGCAGGTAGTGGAGTCCGGGCCGGGGGAGCGGGTGTTCACCTCACCCAGCGATGCATACACCCGAGCGCTGCTCGACGCGGTCCCCGGCGCATCGCTATCGTGACCGGCCGTGGCACAAGATCCGCTGGCACCGCTTACTGAACTGCCGGGCGTGGCGGCGGCAGGAGAAGCCGCGCGCGACGCACTCGGCCGGGCCCACCGGCACCGGCACAATCTGCGCGGCTGGCCGGCCACCGCCGCCGAAGCCGCCGTGCGCGCGGCCAGGGCATCGTCTGTGCTCGACGGGGCCACGCTCGACGAGGGCGCCCTACGGGTGGCTCAGGCGCTCGATGGCGGCGAGACCGCACTGGTGACGGTGTGGCAGCGCGCGCCGCTGCAAGCGCTGGCCCGGTTGCACGTCCTGGCGGCAGCCGGGATCGCGCCGGAAGACGAGCTGGGGCGGCCCCGCGCAGTCGAGGACGTCGCGTCGCGGTTGGAGATGCTGGCCGGTCTGGTGACCGGCGGCAGCCGGGTTTCGGCGCCGGTGCTGGCCGCCGTCGCGCACGGCGAGCTACTGACGCTGGCACCGTTCGGCAGCGCCGACGGCGTCGTCGCCCGCGCGGTGTCGCGGTTGGTGACGATCGCGACCGGGCTGGATCCGCACGGGCTCGGGGTGCCCGAGATCTACTGGATGCGCAACGCTGCCCGGTATCGGGCAGCAGCAGCCGCTTTCGCCGAGGGAACCCCGGACGGGGTGGGGCAGTGGATCGTGATGAGTTGCAAGGCGATGCAGGCCGGGGCCAAGGAGTCACTCGCCATCGCCGACGCCGCGAGCCGCGAAAAGTAAAGCGGGCGGCGGTCCGAGGGGATCCTCGGCTCGCCGCCCGCCAGCACGGATATCCAGTTACCAAGCGTGCCAGGTGGGCTGCGTGGGATGGCCTCGGCGTCGCTGCGTAGCCCTTCGACTGCGACCCCACCCAAAGGGCCGTCGACATCGTCGGCTATCGCGATTACGCAGGCCCGCAACACTTTTGCCATATCGCGGCGTGCTCCGCGTGAGTGCCGGTATCCGTGCTGGGTAGCTCCGATCCGGGAGGACGAGTCTTCTCTTCTGACTCGCCCTTGGCCGGTCCGGGCTTCCGTGTCTTCCTTTGTACTCCGTGACCACGGTCACATCAAGGGCCAATTGTGCGCGACTTCGGATTGTTATGCTGAAACGGCTTCGCTCACGTTCTGGCCGCGCCAATGCTGTTGCGGCGGCAATGATCCCGTTCAGAACCTGAAGCGACGAATCAGCGAGTAGGTCAGCGCACCCGCGAGGATCGCGCTGACGCTCACCGCGGCGGTGGTGGCGACAGCCGCGCCGGACGGCGCCGGGATCCGGTCTCGCAACGACACCGGCCTGGAGAAAGTCAACATCGGCCACCCCCGTGCCGCCGACTCCCTGCGCAGTGCCCGGTCCGGATTAACCACGGTGGGGTGTCCGACGGCTTCCAGCATCGGCAGATCGGTGACGGAGTCGGAGTAGGCGTAGCAGTGTTCGAGCAGGTAGCCCTCACGCGCGGCGAGCTCGTGGATGGCGTCGACCTTGCCCTGGCCGTAGCAGTAGAACGCGACCTCGCCGGTGTACTTGCCGTCCTCGACCACCATCCGGGTGGCCATCGCGTGCGTCGCGCCGAGCGCACGGGCGATGGGGGCGACGATCTCCTCGCCGGAAGCGGAAACCACCACGACATCGCGGCCGCACAGCTTGTGGTCGGTGATCAGGTCGGCGGCTTCGGCGAACACCAGGGGGTCGACGATCTCGTGCAGTGTCTCACCGACGATGGAGCGCACCTGAGCGACGTCCCAGCCGGTGCACATGTCGGTGATGTAGTCGCGCATCCGGTCCATCTGGTCGTGGTCGGCGCCGGACATCAGGAAGATGAATTGGGCGTAGGAAGCCTTCAAGACGGTCCGTCGATTCAGCAGTCCCTGCGCGAAGAAAGGTTTGCTGAAGGCGAGGGTGCTTGACTTTGCGATGACGGTTTTGTCGAGATCAAAGAACGCAGCCGTACGCGGTCGGGGATCGGTTTCTGGCAGGTCGACCGGTGAGCGCAAACCTTCTGCGTCCGGTTCCGAGACGGTCACCGATCCAGCATAATTGCGACTAGACGGCCGGTCTCGGTCCCGACTGCAAAATGGCAGTTCAAGCCACGTGTCGCAGACTGCAATTCTGCGGTGAGAGACGGTCGAACACACGGAAAGTTGGACTTGCGCCCCTCCGCATTCACATGTGTATAGTGAACATCACTCGGCCTAGTCCGAGTGTGCATCAGCCCGACCCCCCGGGGCTGATACACGACGACCCTCGCCTCCTCCCCCCTGGCGGGGGTCGTCCTCTATGTCCAGCATGTTCCGCGCAGCCCGATTCGGACACGCTCATGGCGTTGCGGAATCACGTTTTCACTAGCCGATGATTTTCCCTTCTGCACACCTTTGCTTCTCTCCACAATTCCCCTTCCTGCCGTAGCGCGGCGCCGCTCAAGCAGCGCACGGTGAGTGCATGACAACCCCGTCCGGTGTGCTGGCTCTCGTGGCCGACCCGGTGCTGCGCGTCGAGGTCGACCGCGTCGCCGCGGCTGCAGGCCTGCCCACCGTCCACGGCGATCAGCGCGCCGCGCCCAGCCCTGGCTCGTGGATCGGCGCGGCCGCGGTGGTGCTCGATGTCGGTGCCGCGCGGCGCTGCCTCACCGCTGGCCTGCGCCGTCGCCCCCATCTCATGGTGGTCTGCGATGCGCCGCCGGGTGCCGACGACTGGCAGAGCGCGATCTCGGTTGGCGCCCAGCAGGTTCTGACACTTCCCGGCGACGGCGGTCCGCTGGTGCGCGCGCTGGTCGAGGCCGCCGACGCCGTCAGCCAACCCGACGGCCGGGCCGGCGGTGTGATCGCCGTGGTCGCGGGCCGCGGCGGCGCGGGCGCTTCACTGTTCTCGGTGGCGCTTTCATTGAGTGCGGGTTCCGCACTTCTAGTCGACGCAGATCCGTGGAGCGGCGGTATCGACCTGCTGTTGGGCAGCGAAGGCCAACCCGGGTTGCGCTGGCCGGACATGTCGCTCAAAGGCGGCAGGCTCAGCTATGCGGCCATCCGCGACGCGCTGCCCAGACACCGTGGCGTCAGCGTGCTTTCGGGCGGCAGGGTGGCGTGCGACCCGCCTCCGGACGCGCTCACTGCGGTGTTGGACGCCGGTCGCCGGGGCGGCGTCACGGTCGTGTGCGATCTCCCGAGGCGCGCCACCGACGCCGTCCACGCCGCGCTCGACGCCGCTGACCTGGTGGTCGTGGTGGCGTCTAGCGATGTCCGCTCCTGTGCGGCGACGTCAGCTGCAGCACCGATGCTGTCTGCGGTGAACCCAAACGTGGGTCTGGTGGTCCGCGGCCCGGCGCCAGGAGGACTGCGGGCGCCCGAGATCGCCGAGATCGTCGGGCTGCCGCTGCTGGCCGCGATGCGGCCACAGCCCCGGCTGGCCGATCTGCTCGAGCACGGCGGACTGCGGACGCCGCGGCGGTCGCCGCTGGCGGTGGCGGCGCGGCGCGTCCTGGAAGTTCTGAACCAGCATCCCGCGGCGGCGCTGCCGTGACGTCGCCGTCATTGGTCGAGCGGGTCAGGGAACGGCTGGCGTCGGCGGAATCGTCGTCGCTTCGGCCCAGCGCAGTGGCGGCAGCCATCCGCGCGGAGTCAGGCGGCGTCCTCGGCGACACCGAAGTGCTGTCCAATCTCCGTCTTTTGCAGACCGAGCTCGTAGGTGCGGGCATCCTGGAGCCGCTGCTGTGTGCTGAAGGCGTCACCGATGTGCTGGTCACCGCGCCCGATGCGGTCTGGGTGGACGACGGAAAGGGACTGCGCCGCACCGGTATCAAATTCGTGGACGACGCCGCGGTGCGCCGCCTGGCGCAACGGCTTGCGCTGGCCGCAGGCCGCCGCCTTGACGATTCGCAACCGTGGGTGGACGGTCAGCTGACCGGGGTCGGCAGCGGCGAGTTCGCGGTGCGCCTACATGCGATCCTGGCGCCGATCGCCGGCGACGGCACGTGCGTGTCCCTGAGAGTTCTCCGTCCGGCGACGCAGACGCTGGCCGCGCTGGCCGCGTCGGGGGCCATCGCCCCGCAGGCCACTGCCCTGCTTGCCGACATCATCACGGCGCGCCTAGCCTTCCTGATCTCCGGCGGCACCGGCGCAGGCAAGACCACGTTGTTGGCGGCTCTGCTCGGCGCGGTACCCGCCTGCGAACGGTTGGTGTGTGTGGAGGACGCGGCCGAGTTGGCGCCCGCCCATCCGCATCTGGTGCGGCTGGTGGCGCGGGCCGCCAATGTCGAAGGCGCAGGAGAGGTCACGGTCCGCCAACTGGTGCGACAAGCGCTGCGGATGCGCCCCGACCGGATCGTGGTTGGTGAGGTGCGCGGTGCCGAGGTGGTCGACCTGCTCGCGGCGCTCAACACCGGACACGACGGAGGCGCGGGCACCGTTCACGCCAACAATCCCGCCGAGGTCCCGGCGCGTTTGGAGGCGTTGGCTGCGGTCGGTGGGCTCGACCGGGCGGCGTTGCACAGCCAATTGGGCGCCGCCGTTCAGGCGGTGCTGCACGTGGCCCGCGATTCGGACGGCACCCGCAGGCTCTCCGAAATCGCCGTGTTGCAAGCGGGTCCCGACCGCCAGGTACACGCGGTCTCCGCGTGGCGCGTCGATGCTGGATGGGGAGTCGGGATGGAGCAGTTGCGACGGATGCTGGCGGGCAGGGGAAGGTCATGAGCCTTGCGGCGCTGGCCCTCGCTTTGGCGGTTCTGGTGGCACCGCAGCGGCCCAGAAGCCGACTGCCGCAACCCGCGTCGGTGTCGCGGTCCACGCGGCGAGCACTGGTCCCGCTGCTTCTGCTGCTGGGGTTGACGGTCGGTGCCGGGTTGCTTCCGATCGGCGCGGTGGTGGCCGCCACGGTGGTGGCAGGCACCTTCCTGGTGCGGCGCAGGCGGTCGCTGCGATCTCGGCAGCGGGCCGCCGAAATCGGCGCACTGAACGCGGCGTTGGAGATCGTCGCCGGAGAACTGCGCGCGGGCGCGCACCCGGTGACCGCCATCGAGGCAGCGGCCGACGAGGTCGACCGATCGGTGGCAGTGCCACTGCGTGCTGTGGCGGCGAGGGCGCGATTGGGCGCTGATGTGTCGGCGGGACTCACGGTCGCCGCCGTAGGCTCAGCCAGCCCGCCGTCATGGGAACGCCTTGCGGTGGTGTGGCGGCTCGCCGAGTCCCACGGCCTCACCATGGCTGTACTGATGACCGCGGCGCATCGGGATGTCGCGGAGCGGCAGCGCTTTAGCGCGCGGGTCACCGCCGCCATGGCCGGGGCACGGGCCACCGCTGCAGTCCTCGCCGGGCTTCCGCTGCTCGGGGTGGGGTTGGGGCAGTTGATCGGTGCCGAACCGCTGCGGCTTCTGTTGTCGCCCGGGGTGGGCGGGTGGCTCCTTGCGGTCGGTGTGACGCTGGCTTGCTGCGGTCTGCTGTGGTCGGATCGTATCGTCGACGGGGTGTCGTCATGAGCTGGGCGGCCGTCCTGTTGGCGGGGGCGCTGCTGGCGGTTCCCGGCGCGGCCACGGTGCGTCACCGAGCGCGTGGAACATCGCCCGTCGCAAGGTCACCCGGCACCCGAACGGCTGCTGAGGATCCGTTGGCCGCCGCCTCATGCCTTGAGGTGTTCGCGGTCTGTCTGACCGCCGGTATGGCGGTGGCGCCCGCAGCGGCGGCCGCGGCGCCTGCGGCCCCGCCGCGGCTGCGTGAGCTGTTGGGCAGGGCAGCCGACATGCTGCTGCTCGGCGCTGACCCGCAGACCGCTTGGTCCGACATCGACATCGACAGCGACAACGCCCAGTACAGCCGCACCGTGGCGCGGCTGGCCAGGCGGTCGGCGTCCTCGGGTGCCGCGCTGGCCGCAGCCATGACCGAACTGGCCGAGGTGTGCAGACACGACGCCGCGACGGCGGCTGATGCCGCAGCTCAACGCGCGGCCGTCCTCATCGCGGGGCCGTTGGGGCTGTGCTTTCTACCGGCCTTCGTCTGTGTCGGTTTGGTGCCCGTGGTGGTGGGGCTGGTGGGCGATGTGTTCGCCACCGGAGTGAGGTAATCGAGATTGAAAGGGGAAAGCGTTGTCGAAGAACATATTCGAGGTGCTGCGCGGCAGGCTGTTGGTTGCGGTCGCCGCCGAGGACGGTATGTCGACCGTCGAATACGCGATCGGCACTATTGCTGCGGCGGCGTTCGCAGCGATTCTGTACGCCGTCGTCACAGGCGATTCGATCGTGAGCGCACTGACCAATCTCATTGCCAGAGCGCTGAATACCAACGTCTAGCCGCCGACGACGGGGCAGTCACCGTCGAAGCGGCGCTGGCGTTGGCCGCGTTGATGGTCGCACTGGCGCTGTGCCTGGCCGGTCTCACCGCCGTCACCATGCAGGTGCGGTGTGTCGACGCCGCGCGTGAGGCCGCGCGGTTGGCCGCCCGTGGAGACTCCTCCGCGGTGGCTGTGGCCCAGCGGATCGCCCCAACGGGTGCGGCGGTGACAGTACGTCAGGATGGGGGCTTGGTCATCGCAAGCGTCAGGGCGCGATCGCCGTTGCTGCCGGGTGTGACCCTTGCGGCAGAGGGGGTTTCGGCCGTTGAGCCTAGTGTCGGATGAGCGGGGCGCGGCCACGGTGGCGGCAGCGGTTGCGCTTGTGGCGCTGGTGTCGCTCACCGGTGGTGGCGTCTGCGTGGGCGCCGCGGTGGTCGCGCGGCATCGGGCGCAGGCCGCTGCCGACCTCGCCGCGCTCACCGCGTCGACCGTGCTCGTCGGGGGTGAGGGGACCGCATGCGCGCAGGCGGCGGCGGTGGCGCAACGCATGGGCGCTGCGCTCACCGACTGCACGGCCGTGGGACTCGACGTGACGGTCAGGATCGAGATCGCCGTGGAACTCGGCAGATTCGCGATGGGCCCGGCGCGGGCAGCCGCGCGCGCCGGGCCAACAGCCAGTTCACCGCGCGGCACACCAGATGCTCGGAGCCGTCGGCCGCGGTCTCCAGATTGACCCTCGCGACGAAACTGCATGTGATCAGGTCGCCGTACCGGGCGGTCACATCCCAGGTGCTGGCCATCGTCTCGCCCGGATCACACTTGATCATCGGTGACAGCACCAGCGACTCACTGGGGTTCAGGTCGCGTTTGGGTAGGTCCTCGACGAAGCTGCGGCCCTTGGACGGCTCTTCGGCGGGGTTCATCCCCCTGTTGGCCAACGCCGCCGGGGCGTCGGTAGCTGTGCCGGTGGTCAGATTCCACACCAGGGGACCCGGGATCGGCCGTTCGGGCGGTTCGGTCTCGGGCGGGCCGATTCCACATTTGCACGCCGTGCACGGTGCCGTCGGTCATCAGGACGGGCTCGGTGCGGATCACGGCCGTGCCTGGTAAACCTACGAAATCCGTACTCTTCCCCAGGTCGGAGAACAAGATTCTCCATTCTGAGCTTTGCTAATGGTTGCGCACGGCGCCCTGACGAGGTACTTTTCGGCTGCGCCCGTCTATTCGGGATTGGAAACGGATCGCGTTGTCCGACCGTTTTCTCGCCGTGCGTCCGCCGAGTGCTGGGCGAACTCAGTGTCGCCTCCGCGGGAGTCGATCGTCGAGGGGTCGATCGACCACCAGCGGGTGCTCACCGCGAGCGGCGGGCGAAATGGGACAGCACCAGGCGTAACACCCGTACCGCGCCGCTTTTGTCCAGTGGATCGTTTCCGTTGCCGCATTTCGGGGATTGCACACACGACGGACAACCTTGCGCGCATTCACACGCCTCGATCGCGTCGGCGGTGGCGGTCAGCCAGGTGGTAGCCCTAGCGTAGCCGCGTTGGGCAAAACCAGCCCCACCCGGGTAGCCGTCATAGACGAAAACCGTTGGCAGACCGTCGATCGGGCCGGACGCCGTGGACAGCCCGCCGATATCGCCACGGTCGCAACTGGCCACCAGAGGCAACAGTCCGATCGCGGCGTGCTCGGCGGCGTGCAGCGCGCCGGGGATTGCCAGCGGGTCGATTCCATTGCGCTCCAGTGCCTCCGGCTCCACTGTGTACAGCACCGCCGTGGTGTTCAGGGTCTCGGTTGGCATGCTGAGTTCGACGAAGTCGATCACCTCGCCCGCCCAGGTGCGACGGAGGTAGCCGATGACGGTGTGGCTGACTGCCACCGGAACAAGCCCCAACGTCACCGGCCCGAACGTCTGGCGTTCACCGGCGCCGGTGACGGAGATGTCGGTGAGTTCGCGGGCGAACGTCGTATAGCCGGGGTCCTCCTCGTGGACAAATGCGATACCGTCGTCGAAATCCAGCGAGTCGACCACGTAAGTCTCACCCTGGTGCAGATGCACCGCACCGGGATGGATCGAGGCCGGGGCCTGACCTGCGCCGGTGCTGCCCAGCAGCCGCCCGGTGTCCCGTTCGACGATGGCGATCTGACCCCCGACGCCGCCGCGGATGTCGACCGCGGGATGCGGATCGACACCGGGGACCGCGAAGTAGCCGCTCGGGCGCTGCCGCAGCAGCCCGTCGTCGACCAGGGATTCGGCGACCCGCTCGGCTCCCCACTCGCGTACCTCGGCTGCCGTCAGGGGCAGTTCGGTGGCCGCGCAGAGCAGTTGGGGGCCCAGCACGTAGGGATTGCCCGGGTCGATCACCACCCGCTCGATCGGTTTGTCCAGCAGCGCAGCCGGATGATGCACCAGATAGGTGTCCAGCGGATCGTCACGGGCGATCAGCACGATCAGCGCCGCCTGTCCGCGCCGCCCCGACCGGCCCGCCTGTTGCCAGAACGACGTCACCGTGCCGGGAAAGCCCGCCAGCACCACGGCGTCCAGGCCTGCGATGTCCACCCCGAGTTCCAGCGCATTGGTGGTGGCCAACCCCCGCAGCCTGCCCTCGGCCAGGTCACGCTCCAGTGCCCTGCGGTCTTCGGCGAGGTACCCCGCCCGGTAGGACGCCACCAGCCCGGCGAGTTCGGGAGCGCGTTCCTCCAGGCGGGCTCGGGCGCCCAGCGCGGTCAATTCGGCCCCGCGGCGGGACCGGACGAATGTCAGCGTCCTCGCGCCCTCCGCGACCAGATCTCCCATCAGGCGAGCCGCTTCGGCTCCTGCCGCCCGGCGGACCGGGGCACCGTGCTCGCCGGTCAGGTCCGCCAGCAGCGCGGGCTCCCACAGCGCGACCGTGCGGGCGCCCTGCGGCGAGGCGTCGTCGGACACCTCGACAACGGTCTGCCCCGCGAGTTCGGAGGCCGTCTCGCCGGGTGACGCCGTGGTCGCACTGGCGAAGACGATCGTCGGCCGACTGGAGTACCGGGCGCACAGGCGCAGCAGCCGGCGCAGCACCATCGCCACATTGGATCCGAAAATTCCCCGGTAGTAATGGCATTCGTCGACCACCAGGTAGCGCAGGTTACGCAGGAACACCGTCCATCGCTGGTGGTTACGCAGCAGCGAGAGGTGGACCATGTCCGGGTTGGAGAACAGCCAGCGTGACTGTTCCCTGGCGAACCTGCGGGCGGCAGAGGACGTGTCACCGTCGTAGGCGCTGGGCGCTACGTCGCGCAGCGCCGGGACAGCGTCGGTGAGTTCGCGCGCGGTGCGCAACTGGTCGTGGCCCAGTGCCTTGGTGGGAGCCAGGTAGAGCGCGCGCGCCCGCCGGTCCTGGGCGAACTCGGTGAGGATCGGCAACTGGTAGGCCAGCGACTTGCCGGAGGCTGTGCCGGTGCTGATGACGACATGGCGCCCGGAGTGAGCGAGGTCAGCCGCGCGTGCCTGATGTGTCCACGGTGCGGCAACGCCCCGACTGGTTAGTGCACCGACCACCGCGGGATCCGCCCACCGGGGCCAGGGTGAAGTGCTCCCTTGGCGAGACGGCAGCTCGGCGACGTGGCGCAGCGGACTCTCGCCCGGCGCCGTACCGTCGACGGCGCATCGCAGCAGGTCATGACCAAAAGTGGACACACCGTCTCCTCACTGCGAACTACGATCGCCGGTCGTTATACCTGCCCGTAGAGAATTGTTCACCAGTTGGTAGCGCCGAGACTGTCGCGGACGGCCTGAACATGATTGACTTAGGTCGGTCGCAGCTTCTGTGTGGTGTCAAAGCTTTCGCAGGATCGACGTTGCGGTCGCGGTTCCTGCGAGGGTTGTAAGTCGGGTGACGTTCCGGCGACTCCACGAAGGATGGCGGTCGGAACGGGCCCGGCACACCGGAAGTCGGTGAGCCGCACCCGGTATGAAGAGAAGGAAATATCGAGAATGCCACAGGGAACTGTGAAGTGGTTCAACGCGGAAAAGGGCTTTGGTTTCATCGCCCCCGAAGATGGATCCGCTGATGTGTTTGTCCACTACACGGAAATTCAGGGCAGCGGATTCCGCACCCTCGAAGAAAATCAGAAGGTCGAGTTCGAGGTAGGCCAAAGCCCGAAGGGCCCGCAGGCCACCGGCGTTCGCTCCATCTGAGCAGACCCACCCACACGAAACACCCCCGCGCAGTCCAATCAACGGACAGAGCGGGGGCGTTTTCGTTTGAGGCCCCCATACCGCCGACGTCTGTGGTCGCAGTACCGCTACTGTCGATGCGTGGGCCAGCTGTCGTTCTTCTCGGCAGAATCGGTGCCGCCCGCGGCCGCCGATCTCACCGGCGTGCTGGCCGCGACCGGTCAAGTGGTGTCGGCTGCTGCCGGTGCCCGGATATCGGTAATCGTCGCCCAGCTGTGGCGTGCGCGTGCGCTGGCAGAGATGATCGACGAATCCGGGATGACCGCGGAGATCAGCAGCACCGAGGAGGGCACGCCTCTGGTGCGGACGTGCGTAGACCCCAGGTTGACCCCCATCGTTGGCGAGTGGACACGTGGGGCGGTCAAAACGGTGCCTCAGACGTGGCTGCCGGGACCCCGTGAACTGCGGGCGTGGGCCTTGGCGGCGGGTTCGCCAGAAGCCGACCGCTATCTCCTCGGCCTCGATCCCCACGCGCCCGAGACGCATTCCATGCTCGCGGCGGCTTTGATGCGGGTGGGAATCGCTCCGACACTCGTCGGCACGCGGGGGGCCCGCCCGGCCCTGCGGATCAGCGGCCGGAGGAGGCTATCGCGCCTGGTAGAGAATGTAGGGGAGCCGCCGGAGGACCGCGAGGCTTTGCCTTACTGGCCCCGCTATTAGACAGGTGTCACAGCAGCGTCACCGTTGAGCCGGTTTGCGTCGATTTGCTTTCGGTGCGAAATTGTCAAGTGCCAACAGGGCCGAACGCCCCGGCGCGCGATGTCGCGCGTGGGTACTTAACTGACCTGGCGGGCCACACAGAATTGGAGCTAAGCGCAGTTGGCTGGAGAGGACCGCGGTCGCGGCGGACGGCACGGGACGGTCAGACGTCTCGTCATCGTCGAATCACCGACGAAGGCGCGCAAAATAGCCGGTTACCTGGGTGCTGGCTACGTTGTGGAGTCTTCGCGCGGACATATTCGCGACCTCCCACGGGCAGCCGCCGATGTGCCCGCCAAATACAAGTCCGAGCCGTGGGCACGCCTTGGCGTCAACGTCGACTCTGACTTCGAGCCGCTCTACATCATCAGCCCCGAGAAGAAGAGCACGGTCACCGAACTCAAGGGCCTCCTCAAGGACGTCGACGAGCTCTATTTGGCGACAGACGGTGACCGCGAGGGCGAAGCCATCGCCTGGCACCTGCTCGAGACGCTCAAGCCCCGCATCCCGGTCAAGCGGATGGTGTTCCACGAGATCACCGAGCCTGCCATTCTGGCGGCCGCGGAGAACCCCCGTGACCTCGACAACGACCTCGTCGACGCACAGGAGACCCGCCGCATCCTGGACCGGTTGTACGGCTACGAAGTGTCTCCTGTGCTGTGGAAGAAGGTCGCGCCAAAACTGTCCGCGGGCCGCGTGCAGTCGGTGGCCACCCGGATCATTGTGCAGCGCGAACGCGACAGGATGGCGTTCCGCAGCGCCGGCTACTGGGACGTCACCGCCGAGCTCGACGCCAGCGTCTCGGATTCGCAAGCCTCGCCACCGACGTTCATCGCGAAGCTCAACAGCGTCGACGGTAAACGGGTGGCCAGCGGCCGCGACTTCGACTCGCTCGGTGTGCTCAAGAAACCCGCCGAAGTGGTGGTCCTCGACGAGAGTGCCGCACGCGCGTTGGCATCCGGCCTCGTCGGCGCCGCGCTGTCGGTGGCTTCAGTCGAGCAGAAACCCTACACTCGGCGCCCGTATCCGCCGTTCATGACCTCCACGCTGCAGCAGGAGGCCGGCCGCAAGCTGCGGTTCACCTCCGAGCGCACGATGAGCGTCGCGCAGCGCCTGTACGAGAACGGCTACATCACGTATATGCGTACCGATTCGACGACGCTGTCGGCGTCGGCGATCAACGCGGCACGTGCGCAGGCGACGCAGCTGTACGGCGAGGAGTACGTCCACCCCTCGGCACGGCAGTACACCCGAAAGGTGAAGAACGCCCAGGAAGCTCACGAGGCGATCCGCCCAGCGGGCGAGACCTTCCAGACGCCTGGCCAGCTGCACGCCTCACTGGACAACGACGAATTCCGCCTCTACGAACTGATCTGGCAGCGTACTGTCGCCTCGCAGATGGCCGATGCGCGCGGAACGACGTTGTCGCTTCGTGTTTCGGGTGCCTCAAGTGGTGGTGAGCAGGTGGTCTTCACCGCCAGCGGTCGCACCATCACGTTCGCGGGGTTCCTCAAGGCCTACGTCGAGACCGTCGACGAACTGGCGGGCGGCGAGGCTGACGACGCCGAGAGGCGGCTGCCGAACCTGACTCAGGGTCAGCGCGTCGACGCGGCACGGTTGACCCCGGACGGGCACACCACGTCACCTCCTGCGCGCTACACCGAAGCGTCGTTGATCAAGGCTCTCGAAGAGCTGGGTATCGGTCGCCCGTCGACGTATTCGTCGATCATCAAGACCATTCAGGACCGCGGCTACGTCCACAAGAAGGGCAGCGCGCTGGTCCCGTCGTGGGTGGCGTTCGCCGTGATCGGGTTGCTGGAGCAGCACTTCGGGCGTCTGGTCGACTACGACTTCACCGCCGCGATGGAAGACGAGCTCGATGAGATCGCGTCGGGCAACGAGCGAAGGACCAACTGGCTCAACAACTTCTACTTTGGGGGCGAGCATGGAGTCGAAGGATCGATCGCCAGGGCAGGCGGCCTTAAGAAGCTCGTCGGGGGCAACCTGGAAGAGATCGACGCGCGCGAGGTCAACTCGATCAAGCTGTTCGACGATTCCGAGGGACGTGCGATCAACGTCCGGGTGGGCCGCAACGGCCCTTACCTGGAGCGGATGGTCACCGATGATGACGGCGAACTCAAGCCCCAGCGCGCCAACCTCAACGACGAGCTCACGCCCGACGAGCTGACGCTCGAGCTCGCCGAGAAGCTGTTCGCCACGCCGCAGGAGGGGCGCTCGCTTGGCATCGACCCCGATTCCGGTCACGAGATCGTCGCGAAGGACGGTCGCTACGGGCCCTATGTGACTGAGATCCTCCCCGAGCCACCGGAACCCGAGGACGGCGCGCCGGCGAAGAAGGGCCGCAAGCCCACCGGGCCGAAACCCCGGACTGGGTCGCTGATGCGGTCGATGGACCTCGAGTCAGTGACGCTGGAGGACGCGCTCAAGCTGCTGTCGTTGCCGCGTGTGGTCGGTGTCGACCCCGCCAACGGCGAGGAGATCACGGCCCAGAACGGTCGCTACGGACCGTATCTCAAGCGTGGCAACGACTCTCGTTCGCTGACCACCGAGGACCAGATCTTCACCGTCACGCTGGATCAAGCACTCAAGATCTACGCGGAACCCAAACGCCGGGCGGGGCAGGGTGCGTCGGCGCCGCCCCTGCGCGAATTGGGCACCGA
Source organism: Mycobacterium sp. (assembly GCA_051306175.1). Lineage (GTDB taxonomy): Bacteria > Actinomycetota > Actinomycetes > Mycobacteriales > Mycobacteriaceae > Mycobacterium. The sequence continues at coordinate 40,068 of JBPPMS010000043.1, forward strand.
CGGGGCCAGCGGGAAACCGATGGTGATCAAGGACGGCCGCTTCGGACCGTATGTCACAGACGGCGAGACCAACGCGAGCCTGCGCAAGGGCGACGATGTGCTGTCGATCACCGACGCGCGTGCCTCCGAACTGCTGGCCGACCGTCGTGCCCGTGGTCCAGCGAAGAAGACCGCGCGGAAGGTCGCCAAGAAGGCGCCGGCCAAGAAGGCGCCCGCGAAGAAAGCAGCCAAGAAAAGCTAGCTGCTGGACACCGCTTTGGTGGGTACGGCAAGGTTCACCGGACGTGCCAGCTGGGTGGGGACCGACCGGCCGCGCAGGGTGACGGTCTCGCCGACATCCCATGCCAAAGCTTCGGAGTCCACCGCCGCGGCGACGGCGTGGGCCGACGCCAGCACGTGGCCTTCTTCGAGTTTGGCCAGCTCTGTCAAGCGCGCTGCTTCGTTGACCGGATCACCGATCACCGTGTACTCGAAGCGCGCCTGGGCGCCGATATGGCCCGCGATCGCCCGGCCTGCGGACACGCCGATACCGAATTCGGTGGTGTCGAGCACCGTGACGAGCTCGTCGTGCAGTTCACGGGCGGCTGCCAGTGCCGCTCCCGCGCCGTTCGGATGCTCGATGGGGGCACCGAAGATGGCCAGGGCTGCGTCGCCCTGGAACTTGTTGACGAACCCGCCGTGGCGGTTGACGGCGTCGACGACGACACGGAAGAAGTCGTTGAGCAGGTTGACGACTTCGCCGGGCTGGCGGGTGGACGCCAGCTGAGTGGAACCGACCAGGTCGACGAACAGCACGGCGACGTCGCGTTCTTGGCCGCCCAGCTCGGTGCCGCGTTCGAGCGCCCGGCGGGCGACGTCCTCGCCGACGTAGCGGCCGAAGAGGTCGCGAAGACGCTGCCGCTCCGAGAGGTCGCGCACCATGTCGTTGAACCCGGCTTGCAGCAGGCCCAGTTCGCTGGCGTCGTAGATCTGCATGTGGGCGTTGTAGTTGCCCCGTTGGACTTCGCCCAGCGCCCACCGCAATTGGCGCAACGGGTCGGCAATTGACATGGCCACCAGGACGGTTCCGGCCAGCCCGACCACCAACGCAGCCAGCGCCAACATCAGCAGCGGCATGGCGAGCCGGTCGGGTGCGGCTTTGAGGAATGAGAACTTACTGGCGACGAGCGCCAGGATGAGCGCCAGCAGCGGCACACCGGTGGACAGCACCCACGTCAGGACCTGACGCAGGATCACTCCCGGTGCCCGGAAGTTTTCGGGGACGCCGCCGCGTAGCGCGGCGACGGCGACGGGCCGGAGCACCCGTTCGGCCTGCAGGTAACCGATGATCGCCGTCGCTGTGGCGCCCAGACCCGTGGCGACCGCCACCACGGGCGCGTTGTGACTGGACACCGGCCAGCTGGCGACGATGAAGACGACGCCGCCGATGAACCAGTTGGTGACGCTGATCAGAGTGCGGTAGATGGGCATCCGCAACGCGCGAAGCCGCGCCACGTCCGCTGCGGCGTTACCGCCGCCGAGCACCGTTTCGCTGCGTTGCCACCGCATCACGGGTATGAGCAGGCGCAGGCTCGCGTAGGCGCCGACGATGAACGACACGATCAGAAATCCGAGGAAAATGGCCAGGTTGGCGGTGGGGAGGTCCTGTAGCTGCACCCGATCCTCTGGCGGCAGCCCGAACCGTAGGAAACCCAGCACCAGCAGCGCACCGATGATGTCGGCTTGCAGCATGCCGAGGATGAACACCGGCCACGGAGTACGCGCCACCCAGCGGACGAAGGAGTTGATTCGTCCGACCGGGGCCGGTGCGGTGTCCACGGACATACCGTATCGGTCGCTGGTGACTGTCAACACTGTTGCGGGCCCGCCGCCGAGCGGCCGTGTCGGCGCTGACCACTACTGTTACCAGTGATGTCCGGTGTTTTTGCGAGGTTGGTCGGCCAGGAGACCGTTGCGGCGCGTCTCGTGGCGGCAGCCAGTGCCGCCCGCGGTGATAGCATTCACAACGCGCGCGCCGCGGGGACTATGACACATGCCTGGCTCATCACGGGACCTCCTGGTTCGGGGCGATCAATCGCTGCCGTGTGCTTTGCCGCCGCCCTCCAGTGCACCGCTGCAGGCCCACCCGGGTGCGGGCTGTGCCGGGCGTGCACCACCACCATGGCGGGCACTCACGCCGATGTGCGCCGCGTCATCCCGGAAGGGCTGTCGATCGGCGTCGACGAGATGCGCGCCATTGTTGCTACAGCTGCGCGGCGCCCGGGCACGGGCCGGTGGCAGATCGTCGTTATCGAAGACGCCGACCGGCTGACCGAGGGCGCTGCCAACGCGTTGCTCAAAGTCGTCGAAGAACCACCGCCGTCGACGGTGTTCCTGTTGTGCGCGCCGTCCGTCGACCCCGAGGACATCGCGGTGACCTTGCGTTCACGATGCCGCCATGTGGCGCTCGGCACGCCATCGGCAGAGGCGATCTCTCAAGTGCTTGTCGAGAACGACGGGCTGACGGCGGCAGAGGCCGATTGGGCGGCGTCGGTCAGTGGCGGCCACGTCGGACGGGCACGCAGGCTGGCCACCGACGCCGACGCGCGTGAACGCCGCCTTCGGGCGCTCGGCCTGGCGCGTGAGGCGGCGACGCCGTCTCGGGCCTACGCCGCGGCCGAGGAGTTGGTGCTCGCGGCCGAGGCAGAGTCGCGGGCCTTGACTGTCGAGCGCAACGAGGTCGAGATCGAGGAGCTTCGCACAGCACTGGGCGCCGGGGGCACTGGTAAGGGCACGGCGGGGACGATGCGCGGCGCAGCCGGCGCGCTCAAAGAGCTTGAACGCCGCCAGAAGTCGCGTCGGACCAGGGCGTCCAGGGATGCGCTCGACCGTGCACTGATCGACCTGGCCACTTACTTCCGTGACGCACTCATGGTGTCTTTAGGCGCAGGCTCCGTCACGGCCACGCATCCTGATATGGCGGAAAAGGTGGCCGCCTTGGCCGCGCATGCCCCGCCGGAGAGGCTGTTGCGGTGCATCGAAGCGGTGCTGGAATGCCGTGCCGCGTTGGCGGTGAACGTCAAGCCCAAATTCGCGGTGGACGCGATGGTGGCGACGGTCGGGCAGGCGCTGCGAACTTAGGTCGGTCGGTGCGGAAACGGGTTTTGGTGCAACGGAACGCCTGCCGTAGACTCGTCCCGCCCAGGCAGGCCGCCTTAGCTCAGTCGGTAGAGCGTCTCACTCGTAATGAGAAGGTCGGGGGTTCGATTCCCCCAGGCGGCTCCATTTTAGTTTGATGGCGCTGGCGCAAGTTACCTGAGCCGTCGGCCCTAGACCCAGACACTATGGGCACATCTCCGGGCCCTCGCAATCAATGAGATGGCTGTTGGTGAGTTTGGCCCGTGTCAGCGGCCGTCTCACCGATTTGTCCACAATTTGGTTTTCGTCCACAGTTTCCGGTTTGGGCGCGGTGAATCGGTTGCGTGGTTGCCGCCGCCCCGGCAATAGTCGAATGCATGTTCGATGAATCGGGGTGTGGTGGGGTGTCGGCCGGCGGTGCGCCGGGTGCGGCGTTGGCCGATGACGCTGTGCTGATCGCGGCGATCACCGCCGCTCCCCGTGCGGAGGCGGTCGACGCCGCGCACCGCTTCGACGCGATCGCCGATCTGATCGAGCTGCGCGCCCAGGACCACAAATCGGTGCTCAACCGCGAATACTGGTGGGCGGACTGCTGGGCGTCGGTGAGCGCTGAGGTCGCCGCCGCCGCGCAGTTGACCCGCCGGGCGGCGTCGAATCAGATGCGGATCGCGATGGCGCTGCGGCATCGGCTGCCCCAGGTCGCCGCGCTGCACCGGCAGGGCCGGATCAGCACCAAAGTGGTGTCGATGGTGACGTTTCG
>JBPPMS010000044.1:0-24608 GCA_051306175.1 Mycobacterium sp.
GCCGCGAGCGGCGCGTGGAAGACGAACGCGTCGGCGCCGGAGTCGGCGAGGATGTAGCCGATCTCCGGGCCGGCGAGCCGGACGTTGATCGGGACCGTGATGGCGCCGATCTTCGCGCAGCCCAGCAGGACCTCCAGAAACTCGACCGAGTTCACCAGGAGTACGGCCACCCGGTCGCCTTTGCGGACGCCGAGACGCAGCAGGCTCGAGGCGACCTGGTTGGTGCGCCGTTCGAAGGCGGAGTACGTGAAGCTGGTGTCACCTTGGACGAGCGCCGTGCGCTGCCCGTTGAGAAAGGCCCGCTTGGTGACCCACTGACCGATACCGCGATCCATGGTTACTCCTCGACCGCCGCGTCGGCGGCTCCTTGTGGTTAAAAATAGCAAGATGAGGCGGCGACCGGGCACCCGGTCGCCGCCGCACGCCCATGTCCAACGAAACGGACACGAACGGATGAGGGATGCTCAGTACGATCGTGGCAGGTTCAGGCTGTGCTGTGCCACATAGTTGAGGATCATCTCTCGGCTGATCGGGGCGGTGCGCATCAGCCGCGCCGGCCCCCACAAAGTGGCCAGCCCATACTCGGTGGCCATTCCATTGCCGCCATGGGTCTGGATCGCCTGGTCGAGGGCGAGGATTCCGGCCTCGGCCGCAGCGTACTTGGCCATGTTCGACGCCTCACCCGAGCCCGGGTCGCCTGCGTCGTGCAGTGACGCCGCCCGCTGGGTCATCAGTCGGGCCAGCTCCAGCTGGATCTTGGCGTGCGCAAGCGGGTGCGACACGCCCTGGTGGGCTCCGATCGGCACGTCCCAGACCTTGCGGTCGCGCGCGTAGGCAGACGCCTTGTCCAGCGCGTAGCGGCCGATGCCGTTGCCTAGGGCGGCGCCCATGATGCGTTCGGGGTTGAGGCCCATGAACACCTGGCGCAGGCCGTCGTTTTCCGTGCCGATCAGGTTTTCGGCCGGCACCCGCACATCGTCGAAGAACAGGGTGAACTGCTTCTCCGGTGTCACGGCCTGTACCGGGATAAGGGTCTTGGTCAGCCCGGGTGCGTCGGTCGGTACCACGATCAGGCTCAGCCGCCCGCGGCCGCCGTCGTCTGTGGCGGTGCGGGTGACTACCAGAATGGCCTCCGCCTCGTCGACGCCGGAGATGTAGTACTTGGTGCCGTTGAGCACCCACTCCCCGCCAACACGCTTGGCGTGGGTGGAGATCTTGTGGGAGTTCGAGCCCGCATCCGGCTCGGTGATCGCGAAGGACATGATGATCTCGCCGCTGGCGATTCCCGGCAGCCAGCGCGCCTTGAGCTCGTCGCTGCCGAAAGCCTGGATGATCGTGCCGCAGATGGTGGGCGAGACCACCGTCATCAGCAGCGGGCAGCCGGCCGCGGCCAGCTCCTCACCGACAATCTGCATGTCGTAGATGCCGCCGCCACCGCCGCCGTACTCCTCGGTGATGTTGACACCGAGGAACCCATGCTTGCCGACGGCCCGCCAGAGTTCCGAGCTCTTCTCCCCGCCGAGCGACTTGGCCACGTAGTAATCGTGCCCGAAGTCCTTGGCGATCTCGGACACAGCCTTGCGAAGAGCTTGCCGTTCCTCGGTTTCGTGCAGTTCCATGTTGCTCCTTACTGTGAAGTCACCCGCCACCGGGGCTGGTGACAGGTTGGGCGCGCGTGCTCACGTCTGGTCTGCACCGTCGGCAGCTCCGACCACCGCGAGGGCGTCGCCGGTGGACACCTGTTGACCCACCTCGACCGACAGCTCGGCGACGATCCCATCGATCGGGCTGGCGATGGTGTGTTCCATCTTCATCGCCTCCAGCACCACCAGGGCCTGCCCGGCCGTCACGGTATCGCCCGCGGAAACGGGCAGCCGGATGACTGATCCCGGCATGGGCGCCATCAGCGAGCCCGCCGGCTTCAGCGTGCTCGGATCGAGGAACCGTGGCATCCGGGTGAACGTCGTCGATCCGGCAGGGCTGTCGACATAGGCAACGTCGCCGTCGAGTAGGACATCGTAGCCGCGCCGTAGCCCGCCGGTCTCCAGCACCACCCGGTCGGGCCGCTGCGCAAGCACGGTGATGTCCTCGATTGGCTTTCCGTCGACTTCCACCTCCACGCCGTCGCGGAGCAGCGCGTAGCCCACCCAGCGCTCGCGGCCGTCGGCGGTCGCCCAACCGGCGGACTGCAGTTGGGACGGATTGTTGCGCCACCCGGCGGGCAGCGTCGGCTGGACGGGGGCCGCGGAGCGGCGCGCAGCGACCTGAGCGAGCGTGGCCGCCACGGCGTGCATACCCTCTCCGTCGCCGTCGATGGGGGCGCCGCCGAGGTCGGCCACGTCGTTGCGCTCGAGGAACCCGGTGTCGGTGCCGCGCCCAGCGAACTCGTCGTGCCGCAGAACGCGCACCAGCAGATCCCGGTTGGTGGTGAGTCCGTGGATCCGGGCGTCGGCGAGCGCGGCGGATAGCGTGCCGAGCGCCTCGGAACGGGTGGGAGCCCAGGCGATCACTTTGGCAAGCATCGCGTCGTAGTGGTGGCTGACCACCGAGCCGTCACGCACGCCGGAGTCCACCCTGACCCCGGCATAATCGGGGATCTGCATCGTGCGCAGGGTCCCGGTCTGCGGCAGGTACTCCATCGTCGGGTCCTCGGCGTAGAGCCGCGCCTCGACCGCATGGCCAGTGATCTGCGGCGCGCTCACCTCGGCGGGCAGTGACCGGCCCATCGCCACCAGCAACTGCAGGCGCACGAGGTCGAGCCCGGTGACGAGTTCGGTGACCGGATGCTCGACCTGCAACCGGGTGTTCATCTCCAGGAAGGCGAACGTGCCGTCGTCATCACCGCCGTTCGCGTCGAGGACGAACTCGACGGTGCCGGCGCCGACGTAGCCCACCGCCCGTGCCGCGGCGACCGCCGCCGCGCCCATCCGCGCGCGCAGCTCGTCGCCGACGACGGGGGAGGGCGCCTCCTCGATGACCTTCTGGTGGCGGCGCTGCACCGAGCACTCCCGCTCGAACAGTGAGACAACGGTGCCGTGCATGTCGGCCATCACCTGGATCTCGACGTGGCGGGGGCGCTGCACGTACTTCTCGAGGAACACCGTGCCGTCGGCGAACGCCGACTTCGCCTCGCGCGACGCCGAGGCCACGGCCCCGTCGAGGTCGTCGGCCGACCCGACGACGCGCATGCCGCGTCCACCGCCACCCGCGCTCGCCTTGACCAGCAGCGGGTAGCCGATCTGGGCGCCGAGCTTGAACAACTCCTCGGCGTCCAAGCCGGTAGCGTCCCCGCCCGGGAGGACCGGCACTCCGGCATCGGCCATCATCGCCTTGGCCGTCAGCTTGGAGCCCATCGCGTCGATGGCGTCCGGCGGCGGGCCGACGAACACGAGCCCGGCGTCGGCGCAGGCCCGCGCAAAGCCGGCGTTCTCCGAGAGGAACCCGTATCCGGGGTGAATGGCGTCGGCGCCGGTGAGACGGGCCGCGGCGATCACCCGGTCGCCGTCGAGGTAGGTCTGGGCCGGGGACGAACCCGGCAGCCGGACGGCCTCGTCGGCATCATCGACGTGCCAGGCATCGGCGTCGGCGTCGGAATACACGGCGACGGTGGCGATGCCGAGGTCGCGGCACGTGCGGAATACGCGCCGGGCGATTTCGCCCCGATTGGCCACCAGCAGCTTCTTGATCACGGGCATCCCCATCACATCCGGAACACGCCGTAGCCACGCTGGCCACGGATCTCGTCGTTGTGCACCACGGACAGGCAGAATCCGAGAACCGTGCGGGTGTCGCGTGGGTCGATGATCCCGTCGTCGTAGAGCCTGCCGCTGTTGGCCAGTGCCACCGACTCCTGCTCGATCTGGCTCTCGACTGCGGCGCGCATCTGGGTGTCGGCCTCCTCGTCGAAGGGCAGGCCGCGGTCAGCGGCCGACTCGCGGGCGACGATCGATAGCACGCCGGCGAGCTGGGCCGGTCCCATGACGGCGGAACGTGAGTTGGGCCAGCTGAACAGGAAGCGGGGGGAGTAGGACCGCCCGCACATCCCGTAGTTGCCCGCACCGTAGGACGCGCCCATCACAATCGTCAGGTGCGGGACGGTGCTGTTGGAGACGGCGTTGATCATCTTGGCGCCGTCCTTGATGATGCCACCCTGCTCGTACTCTGCGCCGACCATGTATCCGGTGGTGTTCTGCAGGAACACCAGTGGCGTGTCGATCTGGTTGGCCAGCTGGATGAACTGGGCGGCCTTTTCCGCCTCCTCGCTGAACAGGATTCCGCGCGCGTTGGCGAGGATCCCCACCGGGTATCCGTGAATCGAGGCCCAACCGGTCACCAGCGAGGTGCCGTAGAGCGGCTTGAACTCGTCGAACGCCGATCCGTCCACGATGCGAGCGAGGACATCGCGAGGGTCGAAAGGGACCTTGGGGTCCACCGAGGCGATCCCGAGGAGCTCATCGGGATCGCGCAGCGGGGAGGTCGGAGGCTGGGTCGGGCCCGGGCCGAGCTTGCGCCAGTTCAGTCTCGCCATGATACGCCGCCCGATCCGGATGGCGTCCTGCTCGTCCTCGGCCAGGTAGTCGGCCAGCCCGGAGGTACGGGCGTGCATGTCGGCGCCGCCGAGCGACTCGTCGTCGGACACTTCCCCGGTGGCCATCTTCACCAGCGGCGGACCGCCGAGGAAGACCTTGGACCGGTTGCGGACCATTACCACGTAATCGCACGTGCCGGGGATGTACGCGCCGCCTGCCGTCGAATTGCCGAACACCAGTGCGAGCGTCGGCAGCCCCAGCGCACTGTGCTGGGTGAGATCGTGGAACAGCTGGCCTCCGGGCACGAAGATCTCGGCTTGCGTGGGCAGGTCCGCCCCGCCCGACTCGACGATGTTGATGATGGGCAGGCGATTCTGGCGGGCCACCGCCATGCCCCGGAACACCTTGCGGAATGTGTAAGGATTCGAGGCTCCGCCGCGCACCGTCGGGTCATGGGCGATGATCATCGACTCGACGCCTTCGACGATGCCGATGCCGACCACGACGCTGCCCCCCACGGGGAATTTCGTGCCCCACGCCGCGAATGGGCACAACTCCAGGAAGGCGGTGTCGGGGTCGATCAGTAGCTCTACGCGCTCGCGGGCCAACATCTTGCCGCGCCTGCGGTGCCGGGCGACGTACTTCTCACCACCGCCCGCATTGGCCAACGCGAGCTGTTCCGCGATCGCATTGAGCTGCGCGGTGAGTCCCTCGCGGTTCTCGAGATATTCCGGCGCGCGGGTGTCAACCCGGTCGGGCAGGACGTCAACCAACTTTTCCTCCACGTGACATCGACGTCGATCTCCTGACACGTACGTTAGCGGCTACTAACATCCGATGACAATGGGGTCGGCGCGCCAGAGCGTGCCGATCCTCCCCGAACGGTTAGAGCAGGAGCGCCCACATTGACCATGATCAAGCCGGATCGGCCCGAGGTGGGGTCCGCCGCAGCAGACCCGTGGACCACACCCGAGCGCGTATCGTTGCGCGACCTCGCAATGTCGTTCACCCGAAAAGAGATCGTCCCCCACCTACAGGACTGGGAAGACGCTGGCGAGCTGCCCCGAGAGCTGCACCGCCGAGCAGCCGCCGTAGGCCTGCTGGGCATCGGCTTCGCGGAGGAGGTGGGTGGCTCCGGCGGCGACCTGCGCGACTTGGTGCTGCTCACCGAGGCCGTGATGGAGGCAGGCGGCTCGTCGGGTGTGCTGGCCAGCCTGCTCACCCACAACATCGCCCTGCCGCACATGGCCGCCCACGGCGATCCTGAGCAGATCCGCAAGTTCGTGGCGCCGACACTGGCCGGTGAGAAGATCGGCAGCCTCGGCATCACCGAGCCCGACACGGGTTCTGACGTCGCCGGCATCCGGACCACCGCACGCCGCGATGGTGACCAGTACGTGGTAAACGGCGCGAAGCTGTTCATCACCTCGGCGGTTCGGGCCGATTTTGTCACCACCGCCGTGCGCACCGGCGGCCCGGGCGCGTCGGGAATTTCATTGCTGGTGGTGGAGCGCGGCACACCGGGTTTCGCGGTCTCGCGCACCCTGAAGAAGATGGGCTGGCTGTGCTCGGACACCGCCGAACTCGGCTTCTCCGACGTGCGCGTGCCAGTGGCCAACCTGGTCGGCGCCGAGGGCAGCGGCTTCCTGCAAATCATGCAGCAGTTCCAGGTCGAGCGTGCCTTCATCGCTGTGCAGTGCTACGCCACCGCCCAGCGCTGTCTCGACCTGACGTTGGAGTGGGTGAAGCAGCGCGAAACCTTCGGCCGGCCGCTGGCCACCCGGCAGGTGGTGCGGCACAAGATCGTGGATATGGCCACTGCCGTGGACGTGGCCCGTATCTACACCCGCGCCGCCGTGGACCGCATCACCGCGGGCGACACCGACGTGCGGATGGTCTCGATGGCGAAGAACCAGGCCGTTCAGGCCTGCGCGCTCGCCGTCGACACAGCCGTGCAGCTCTACGGTGGCATGGGCTACCTGCGCGAAACCGAGGTCGAGCGGCACTATCGCGACTCGCGCATCCTTGGTATCGGCGGCGGCACCACCGAGATCATGAAGGAGATCATCGCCAAGCGGATCGGCCTCTGACACGCACCCTTCGACGAGCACCAACCCGGACTTGATCCGCGCGCCGACATACGGACCTTCTCGCCGAGCAACCTGCCCAGCTCGGTCCCTAGCTAGTGTATGAGTCGCTAATTCGGTGACGGTAGTTGGCGATGCTTACGAGGGTCCATCTCGTCACCTTCCGCCGAATATCGGGGCGCGTCGCTCGGTGAAGGCGCCGAAACCCTCACGGCCGTCCGGAGAGGCGAAGAGGTCCGCCACCGCGTCGCGCTCGTGTTCGATGCCTTCCGAGGTCGACAGGTGGGCCGTCCGCAGCAGAAGGGACTTCGTCACCGATGCGACTCGTGACGCACCGGTGACCAACTGCTCTGCGACGGCATGTGCCGTCTCGAGCAGGGCGTCAGCGTCGCTGAGCCGGTTCACCAGCCCGAGGGCGTGGGCGCGCTCGCCATCGATGACTGTGCCCAGCATCAGCATCTCGGTGGCCAACCCGACGGGGATGAGCCGCGGCAGCCGCTGCGTGCCACCCGCGCCCGGGAGGACGCCGAGTTTGGCCTCGGGCAGACCCAACCGAGCCTGGGGTGTCGCCACCCTCAGATCACATGCCATCGCGAGCTCGAGCCCGCCGCCCAATGCACTACCGTGGATGGCTGCAATCACCGGCAGTGGGCTGGCGACGAGGACGTCGAGGGCATTGGTGAAGCCGTGAAGGAAGGCCGCAAAATCATCACGTCCTGCAAAGGTTTGGATCTCGTCGATGTCGGCCCCCGCACAGAATGCGCGGCCTGCACCGTGCACGACCACGGCGCGCACCGACCTCTGCGACTCCAGGGTGCGGATGGCGGCCGCGAGATCGGTGTAGGTCTGCGTGCCGATGGCGTTGAGCCGGTCGGCCCCGTCGAGTTCGAGCCAGGCCACCGAGTCCTCTACGCGAGTGGCGATCCTGGTGTCCATGACTCAGCCAGCCGTCGCTGAACCCAGGTTGGTGAAGTCGGGCGCACGCTTCTCTCGGTGCGCGGCCAGGCCCTCCCGGACCTCCGGTCCGCCGAAGCCGATGAACTCTAGCCCGAGCGATGCCTCGAACGACGGTCCGAATACCCGAAACCATTGGTTGAGGCTGTGTTTGGTCCACCGGATCGCTGTTGGTGCGCCGGCAGCGAGGTTGGTCGCGATCCGATTCGCCTCGTCGAGTACGTCATCGTCGTTGACGCACTTGGAGATCAGGCCGATGCGCTCGGCTTCCTCACCGAGCAGCGTCTCGCAGGTGAGCAGGTAGTACTTCGCCTTGGCCATGCCCGCCATCAGCGGCCAGCAGATGGCGGCGTGGTCGCCAGCGGCCACCCCGAGTCGGGTGTGTCCGTCGATGATCTTGGCGGTACGCCCGACGACGGAGATGTCGGCGAGAATCGCGACGACCAGACCAGCGCCCACCGCGGGCCCGCGGACCGCCGAGATCACCGGCTTACTGAAACTCACCATGTTCATCACCAGATCTCTCGCCTCCCGCATGATCTGGACCCGGCTGGTGTAGTCGTTGATCATGTTGTCGAGCAGGTCGAAGTTGCCGCCTGAGGAGAACGCCTTGCCCTCGCCGCGGACGAGAACGGCGCGGACGCTGTCGTCCCTGTCGATCGTGGGCCACATGTCGGCGAGGTCGCGGTGCATCTGGGGATTGACGGAGTTCAATCCGGGGGCGTCCAGCACGATGTGCAGGACACCGTCAGCAGCTGGTTCGAAGCGCAGGCTGGGAAAGTCGTCGTAGCTCATCATCGAATGCCCCTTTGCATCGTCAAGAACGGCTACCCCGGTTTGGGGGTAGGGGCCTCAGGCCTAGGACTCCGAGGCTTTTATTGTTGAATCATGGCGATGGTAGCGCCCCTGGATCGGCGGCCGGGGTCGGGTCGATGCTCCCAATAACGAAAGAACGTAGGTGCTCAGGAACGCATCGTCAGGATCACGGGGTTGCCAAAGACTCACCGGTGGAGATGACCTCAGCTGTCGGCCGCGACGAAGTCCGCGCCGCGAATCAGCCGAACCGGGGTGAACACCAAGACCTCTTCGTCGCGCTGGTTGCGGACGCTTACCGTCGAACTGACCACGCCGCGACCCGGTTTGCTGGACTGGCGCGACTCGGTGGTGGTGCAGATGGCGAGAAGGGTGTCACCGACGTACACGGGTCGCTTGACCGACAATTCCATGTGCATGAAGGCCAAACCCGTGCCATTGAGGAAGTTGGTCTGCACGATCAACCCCTCTGCAATGCAGTAGATCAGAGCGCCGGGGACTAACCGACCTTGGTACCCGCCGGCGGCGGCGTGCGACGCGTCGTAGAACAGCGGCTCGTTGAACCCGCCAAGGTTGACGAACGTCATGAGGTCGGATTCGGTGACGGTGCGCTTCGCGGTCTTGAAGCTGAAACCTGCATTCATCTCTTCCCAAGTCTTGCCGCGAACCAGCGGTTCGACCTCGGCGCTGGACAGGTGGGCTGAGGTCATGAGATACCTTTCTCGTGGAACACCGCCGACTCGGCGGCCAATCTACAGCGAAAGCGCCTGCAGTGTCCCTCCAACCTGGACCGGGCCGGTTGTCCTCCGTGAGCGTGGTGTGACAAGTTGGCATTCATGACGCAGGAGAAACGGCGACAAAGAAGGTGACCTCAAAATTGGCCATCCCGCCACGCACCCCGGTTGTCGTCGGAGTCGGAGAGCTGACACATCACGGCGAAGATATCGTCGATCCCATTGATTTGGCTTCCGAGGCCGCCCGCCGTGCACTGCAGGATGCTCGGGCCACGATCGGACACCGGATCGATACCGTGGCCACGCCCGGGATCTTGCTGATCCCGCGCGATAATCCCGCGTCGAGAATTGCAGAAGCCGCTGGGCTCACTCCGAATCATCGCATCAGTTGTCCGGTCGGCGGAAATACGCCTCAATACCTCGTTGAGAGGCTGGGCAACCGTATCTGGCGCGGCGCGAGCGACGCCGCGTTGATAGTCGGAGCCGAGAGCGGCGCGTCAGCACGCAAGATCACCTCGAGTGATGCGCTGCTGGAGCCGAAGCCCGTCGCATCGCGAGACGAATCTTTGGGCGACGCACGCCCCGGACTGAGCGAAGCCGAGATACGCGCCGGGTTGCATTGGCCGCACGAGGTGTACCCCATCTTCGAGTCGGCGATAGCGGCACGATCCGGCCGTACTTTCGACGAGCAACGCCGCTGGCTGGGGAACCTGATGGCTCCGTTCACGGTCGAAGCGTCACGACATCCCGAGCAGGCCTGGTTTCCCCGTTCCCGTAGCGCCGAAGAGCTCAGCTCGGTCTGCCCGACCAACCGGATGGTGTGCGAGCCGTATCCGAAGCTGCTCAACAGCATCATCACCGTCGACATGGCGGCCGCCTTCGTGATCGTGGCCGCCGAAGTCGCCGAGGAACTTGGAGTGCCTCATGATCGATGGGTCTTTCCATGGTCGTCGGCCACCTGCAATGACGTGTACTTTCCGGTGCAGCGTCCGGATCTGAGTCGTTCCGCAGGAATAAGAGCCGCTGGCAACGCAGTGCTAGCTGCTGGCGCACTTTCCATCGACGACGTCAGATGGTTCGATTTCTACTCGTGCTTTCCTTCCGCGGTCGAGGCGGCGATCGATGCCTTCGATCTCGACGCGGCGGACGCCCGCGGATTCACGGTGACCGGCGGATTGCCCTACCACGGCGGACCGGGCAACAACTACGTCAGCCATTCGATCGCGGAGATGGTACGACGTTGCCGGAGTGAACCGGACGGCGTGGGACTCGTTTCCGGTCTCGGCTGGTACATCACGAAGCACTCGTTGGGTTTGTGGTCGGCCACGCCACCGCCAACTGGATGGCAGACACCGGACATGGTCCAGGCACAGTGCGCAATCGACGCCACCGCACTTGCGGTCGCTTCGCCCCGCGACGCTTCTGGAAGGGCGAGGATAGACGGGTATACGGTGGTGCACGACCGCGACCAGGGACCGTCCTGGGTGCCGGTGTTCGCACGCCTGGCCGACGGCCGCCGCGTCGCGGCGCGCAACGACGACGCCCAGGTGGCGATGGCAATGTCACAAGAGATGTTCGTTGGTCAGCAGGTCACGGTGCGCCACGCGGACGAGCACGTCGAGTTCGAACTGTCATGAACGCCGACGCGCTCGTACTAACCAAGCCGCGCACCCTCGAGCGGCGCACTCTTCCGGTGCCGCGCGTCGATGACGAGTCCGGGCTCCTTCGGATCGAGGCATGCGGGCTCTGCGGAACTGACCACGAACAGTTTGGCGGACACCTACCTGCCGACTACGCCTTCATCCCCGGACACGAAATGGTCGGCGTCATCGAGGAAGTCGGCGACGCTGCACGCGCACGTTGGGGCGTGTCGCCGGGACAGCGAGTCGCCGTCGAGGTCTTCCGGTCATGCCGGGAGTGCGACGAGTGCCGCCACGGTGAGTATCGCAGGTGCTTGCGCAACGGACTGGCCACGATGTTTGGCTTTGTCGATGTAGACATTGCTCCTGGCCTGTGGGGCGGCTACGCAACCCAGCTCCACTTACCGTTCGATTCCATGCTCTTGCCCATCCCGGACGGACTTGATCCAATACTGGCAACCTTGTTCAACCCACTTGGTGCGGGGATCAAGTGGGCAGCCACGCTGCCCGAGACCCAGCCGGGCGACGTCGTCACGGTCCTCGGGCCAGGCATCCGTGGGATCTGCGCGGCTGTAGCAGCGAAGGAGGCCGGAGCGGAGTTCGTCGCGATGACCGGGCTCGGTCCTCGCGACCGGCCTCGGTTGGCCGCAGCCCGCAATTTCGGCGTGGACCTGACCATCGACGTCACCCAGGATGACCCCGCGCAGGCCCTGCAACGAGCAACCGGCCAGCTCGCAAACGTCGTCGTTGACGTCACCGCGAAGGCGCCCGGCGCGTTCGCGGACGCCATCGCACTTGCGCAGCCCGGTGGGCGCGTGGTGGTCGCCGGCACCCGCGGCGGCGGGGGAGCGCCGGGCTTCGAGCCTGACCTACTCGTCTTCAAAGAATTACGCGTCTTCGGTTCCTTGGGCGTCGATTACCCCGCCTACCGCAGTGCCATCGAATTGTTGGTCTCAGGCCGTTGGCCTTTTGCAGAGTTGTCCCGCGACGTCACGGGATTCGCGGGCCTGCCGCGGCTGCTTGACCTCCTGGCCGGCGCTGAGCCGGAACTGTCTCCCGCACTGCACAATGTCTTCGTGCCCACTGTCTGACAGCACCCAACCGAAAGGATCCACCGTGAGCAAGGGAAATCGGGTTGACATGCTCGATCTGACAGAGGCGCGCCAGCGCGCCGCTCAATGCGGAATTCCGGAGGCCATGGCTGAACTGTCGGTTTTCCGAATCGCGCTTCATCAGCCCGGTATGGCGGCCGCGTTGCACGGAATGTTGGAGGCATTGCTATGGAAAGGCGTGCTGGATGCGCGTCTGCGGGAGCTGATCATCATGCGGATCGGCTGGGTTACCGGTTCGGTCTATGAATGGACGCAACACTGGAGGGTCGCTCGCTTGCTCGACGTGCCCGAACGTGACCTGCTCGCGGTGCAGGACTGGCGAAGCGCTAGCCACTTTGGCGCAGCCGAGCGGGCGGTACTGGCGGCGACGGACGAGACGTTACGTGACGGCACGATCTCGGACGAAACATGGGCTGCGTGTCAGCGTGCGTTGCACGGGGACCCAGCAGTCCTCGTCGAACTCGTCGCCGCGATCGGCAATTGGAGGTTGTTCGCAGCCCTTCTGCGGTCCTTGGAAGTGCCGCTCGAAGACGGCCTTCAGGCATGGCCCCCTGAGGGTGTTCGACCTTCCCTGGTCTAGCTAGACCACCTTCGATACACGGGCTCCGGCCTCCGAGGTCGGCGTGTTGGGCCAGCAGCGAACCGTGCGGGCGGGGGTTTATAGCAGATAGCCGGTGCGCTGTTCCAGTCGTTGTTGAGGTGGACCAGCGGTGCCGGTCCAGTCGCGGGCTGGCGCGCCGCCGGTGAAGTTGACCAGTGAGCGCGGACGCGACCCGTGCGGCCCGAAGTGGTGCGAAATTGTTCGTTGTCTGCTTGGGGAGTGCGGAGGAAGGGGCCGTTCACGGCGCGGCTTCGCCACGGGTGGCGCTGTGGCGAGCGAGCTGCTCGAAGAGTCCCCCGAAACCGGTCGAATCACCATGGGCGGCGAAGTGGTCAGCGCTGACGATGATGAACACTGCCTGCGCAGTGAACCGGGTAACCCCGTCGGCACCGGTACCGCTGGCACTGACATGCAAGGCGCGCCCGTCTTGCGCAGTGATGTGTGCAGTTATGCGGTGGGGCTGGCCCAGCGGTACCGGCAGCAGATAGTCGACAGTCAGCCTGCGCGTCACCGCGGGGGTGCCAGCGATCCACAGCGTGAATGCCAAGACGTCGTCGCACGCCGCGGCGACGGCTCCGCCGTGGGCGAGCCCTGGCGCACCGACGTGGCGTTCGGTGAATGTTGCATCGGCGTACACCATCTCCCCGCTCCGGTAGGCTACTAGATTGAGCCCATGCGGATTATCCGTGCCGCAGCCCATGCAGGTCGGAGTATGACAGGGCAGCACCTCGGCGGCCGCGGAGACGGGCACACCGTGCCGCGGTGGATCAAATTCAGACAACACAACACCCCAGTACTAGTAGTTTCGCTGCGCTACTTTTGGTATCGTACGTGCTCCACGGGGAACCATTGACCCCAGACATTCGCCAGGGTGAGGTGAACGCAGTGAACACCCTGCCGGGTGCGTTAAGGACGTGGGTAGCCGACCCGGTTGTGTCTAGTGGCGAAGCCGGCTTCGTGGCCGAATGTGCCGGTGGGCGGTGGTGTTCTCCGGCGGTGATCTCCGAAAAATGTCTATTACCGTCGATGCCCAGGAATGTTAACATTCGATAACTTGCGGGCGCAGCGCCATCGGATATGTCGTTGCAGGCCCGCACCGGCGAGCGGTGAGGGGGACATGCAATGTATCTCACCCAGGGCTTGCACAGGGCGTTGCAACAACATCCCGACCGGCTCGCCACGATCGACGGGGATCGAACACGGACCTATGCGCTGTCCGCCCAGCGAATCGCGAAGTTGGCGAGCGCATTACGGCTGATAGGCGTCAACCGGGGAGACCGCGTCGGTATGCTTGCGCTCAACTCCGACCGGTACCACGAGTACCTGCTGGCGGTGCCTTGGGCGGACGCCGTACTGAATCCGATCAACATCCGGTGGAGCCCTGCCGAGATTGCCTACGCCCTGAGTGACTCCCAAACCGACGTCCTGTTCGTCGATGACGCCTTCAGTCCCGCCGTGCCAGCCCTTCGGGCGTCGTATCGTCACCTTCACACCGTCATACACTGCGGAAACGCCCCTACGCCGGAGGGGACGTACTCCTATGAGGAACTCGTCGCCAGCGGCGACGTTGTCGATGACGTGCGACGCGGCGGCGATCAATTGGCCGGCGTGTTTTACACCGGCGGCACCACGGGCCTACCCAAGGGTGTGATGTTGAGTCACGCCAACCTGATGACGTCCGTGCTGGGAATGCTCAGCGTGGGCAGCTTTCTCAGTTCAGAGGGTCGACTGCTTCACGTCGCGCCCCTGTTCCATCTCGCGGACTTGGCCGCCTGGGCGGGCCAGACCACCCTTGGCGGAACCCACGTTATGCTCTCGACTTTCGATCCGACTGCCATCCTTCAAACCATCGAACGCCAGCAGGTCAGCGACGCCCTCTTGGTGCCGACCATGCTGCAGATGGTGGTCGACCACCCGACTGTCGGAGAATACGACCTAGCCAGCCTCCAAAACGTGATGTACGGCGCGTCGCCGATCTCTGAGCCAGTGCTGTCACGTGCGATGAAGACCATGGGTTCGGCGCGGTTCATGCAGGGTTATGGCATGACAGAACTGTCCCCGCTGGCCACGTTCCTGCGTCCTGAGGACCACGAGCATCCGGAACTGCTGCGTTCGGCCGGCCGAGCCGCGCCCTGTGCCGAAGTCAAGATCTTCGACGCCAACGATCGAGAGGTGCCGTCAGGTCATACCGGCGAAATTGTCGCGCGGGGCGGCAACGTGATGCTCGGGTACTGGAATAAGCCTGAGGAGACCGCGGCCGCGCTGCGGAATGGGTGGATGCATACCGGTGACGTCGGTTACATGGACAAGCGAGGTTATGTGTTCCTCGTCGACCGCCTCAAGGACATGATCATTTCAGGCGGCGAGAACGTCTACTCGACCGAGGTCGAGAATGCTGTTTGCAAGCACCCGGCGGTGTCGGCGTGCGCGGTCATCGGCGTCCCCGACGCAACCTGGGGCGAACGCGTCCACGCGGTCGTCGTCTTGGCAGCGGGCTCCTCGGTGTCAGCCGAGGAGTTGAGGGACTTCTGTAAGACCCAGATCGCGGGATACAAGGCTCCCCGTACGGTCTCGTTCGTCGATGCGCTTCCCCTCTCGGGTGCCGGAAAGGTACTGAAACGGGAACTCCGCGAACGGTTCGGCGAAGATCGCACCAGCACTGCGGGAGGTCGTTAGGTGCCCGTGCGCGGGCCCCGCCGGGGCGGCCTATGCCTCTAGCATGCCCCGAAAAAAGGACCCGTCGGCGCACTCAGCGTCGCGTCGCCGCGGTGATCGACCGGGCGTATCGGAAGTGGCACTTCGGATTGGGTGGTGAACATGACGGAACAACGGACTGTGAAAGTCGCAATCATCGGTGCGGGCATGTCGGGACTGTGCATGGCGGTCAAGCTGCAGGACGCCGGCATCGACTCATACACCATTTTCGAGAAAGCTGAGGGAGTCGGGGGCACGTGGCGCGACAACACCTATCCGGGACTGACGTGCGACATCCCGTCGCGGTACTACTCTTACTCGTTTCTTCCCAACCCGAACTGGTCCCATTTGCTGCCGCCGGGGCCTGAGATCCAGGCCTACTTTCAGCAGGTCGCCGACGAACGGGGCCTTCACGCGCATATCAAGTTCGGCACCGAGGTCATTTCTGCCCGGTACGACGACGGGCACTGGCTGCTCACCACCGCCCACGGCGAGGAGACGTTCGACGTTCTCGTCACCGCGACGGGCGTGCTGCGGGTGCCACGATATCCGGACATTCCCGGACAAGCGAATTTTGCCGGGCCGGTTTTCCACTCTGCCAGATGGGACCACTCGGTTCCGTTGGCGGACAAGCGGATCGGGCTCATCGGGACGGGCTCAACAGGCATACAGATCATTGCCGCACTCGGCGGCAAGGTCACTAGGCTAACGGCCTTCCAGCGCACTGCGCAGTGGGTCTTTCCGATGCCCAATCCGCGTTATTCACCGGCGATCCGAGCTGCGCTGACGCGCTGGCCGGTGCTGAACCGCCTGAGCTATCGGTTCTGGGGCTTGATGGTCAGGCACCTGTTCGGCCGCGCGCCGATCCGTCCGGGAGTTCAGCGCCGCTTGGTTCAGACGTTATGTCGATGGAACTTGCGTCTTTCGGTGCGCGACCCGCAGTTGCGCGCGAAACTCACCCCGAACCACCAGCCGATGTGCAAGCGCCAGATCATGGCGTGGGACTTCTACCGTTCTGTCCAGCAACCCGGTGTAGAGGTGGTCGCCGAGGCAATCGACCACATCGAGTCTCGCGGCGTCGTCACCGCCGACGGTGTGATGCACGAAGTCGACGTGCTCGTTTATGCCACCGGGTTCGACGCCCGGGCCTACGTGCGCCCGCTGATGGTGATCGGGGAGGACGCGGTCACCCTCGACGATGCGTGGGCCGAAGGCCCCACAGCGTACCGGTCGGTCGCGGTTCCGGGATTCCCGAATTTGTTTATGCTGATGGGTCCGCATTCGCCGATCGGGAACCAGTCACTGGTACCGATAGCCGAGGACCAGGCTGATTATGTGATGTGGTGGATCAACCGGATCCGTGAGGGCAGCATCGTCTCCGCCGCGCCCACCAAGCTGGCCACCAAGGACTACAACGACAGCATGAAGTCAGCAATGCCGCAGACGATCTGGGTTACCGGTTGCAACAGTTGGTACCTTGGCAAAGACGGGCTCCCCGAATTGTTCCCATGGACACCTGAGCGGCACCGCGAACTATTGCGTGCACCTGAGCTCGCAGATTTCGACATTCGATGAGGTCCCGCTTCGCAAGTGATGGTCCCCATCGCCTTGCCGCCGTCCCCATCGCCTTGCCGCCAGCGACCAGGCCGCGACCGCAACGATCGAACCGGGTGCCTGGATGTGTCGCCTGCCGACGATCCGGGATCGGTAAGGCGAGGTCGCCGCGGCCGAACGGGAGCAACTGTCTTATCAGAGGTTCTTGGCGGGGTTTTGATTGCCGGGTGTGACTATCGTAGCCGCCGCCACGCTGAGCGGTTGGAGGACTTCTGGTGTAACGCCAATCCGGCCGCCAGTCCCGGCGGTCATCGGAACCCCACCTCAGGGGACTTACCCATTGTCCTTAACGCCGCCTTCGGCGCACTCAACACCGCCGCCTCAGATTGGTGAACCACGTGGCTCCTGCCCGACCTGGATGCCGCACGGGTGCACACTGGTGCGCAGCGGGAGTGTGGCTGGCGACCGACGCGACGGCGCCGACCTGGAGGCGTGACCAGTCAGATCCTGGCGCTGTAGTAGCCCCGTTTTCCGCATTGGTACCTAGGGGCGCGGCCTCCGCAGTGCGGACCCGTTTCCCTATCGCCGTTTCAATCCCTGCATCCGGTTTCCGGCCCTCACGGCCGAAACGAAATGCGATAATGACCCGTCAAAGTGGTTAGAGAATGACGACCAGCGGGACGCTCAGTCAGACGTTCATTACACAGCAGCGTCGCGCCGATCGCAGGGCAGGAGAACCGACATGGCGACCAACCCGCCACGATTGCTTTCCTCGTCCGAGGACAGGCTCCCGGTTGAGGAACCCATTCCCGCTTGCGAGATCCCGCTTCGTCCAGCAGGCGCCCCATGAATTCGCCGGTGACTGTGAAAGACGCCGGGTTCGGCGTGATGCTGCCCAATTTCGATCCCTTCCGGCTGGGCACTCCACCGCTGCTGGCCGCCGCCCGCCTTGCCGAAGACCTGGGGTTTGACTCAGGGTGGGTCGGCGATCATCTGAGCTTCCATCCGCCGGTGCTGGAACCGTGCGGGGCGCTGGCGGCCGTCGCTGCCGTCACTTCCCGGCTGGTGTTGGGCACCGGCGTGCTGCTCCTGCCGATGCGCAATCCGGTGTGGACAGCCAAGCAGCTCGGGACGGTCGCCGCGCTCGCGCCGGACCGCTTGATCGTCGGAGTTGGTGTGGGCGGGGAGAACCCGGCAGAGTTCCAGGCCGCCGGGTACCCCGTCGCACAGCGCGGCCGCAGGCTCGACGAGGCGATGGTTATCCTCGACGCACTGCTGCGCGGCGAGGCTGTGGACCATCCGGGCCCATTACTTCCGGTGCGTTCGCCGAGGCTGGAGCCGGTGCCCTCGTCTCGCCCGCCGCTGGTGGTCGGTGGGCGATCCGCCCACGCGGTGCGGCGAGCGGCCCGGCTCGCTCAAGGCTGGTTCGCGGTGTGGCTGAGTCCCCGTCGTGTGCGTGCGGCGGTCGAAGATCTGCGGGCTCACGCGGAGGAGTTCCGCAGGCCCGTGTGCACGACGGTGATGTTGATGTTCGCGCACATCACCGAGGACGCGGAAACCGGTCGCACCGAGCTTCAACGATTCGTCGCGGGTCAGTACGGCATGCCCGTCGAAGCAATTGATAAATGGTGTGTGATCGGTAGCGAGGCGCGGGTAGCTGACGCGCTCGCGGAGTACCGTGATGCCGGCGCGGAGTCATTCGTGATGATGCCGACCGCCGCCAACGTGCTGGCACAGTACGAGCGCCTCGCCGCGGTTCGGGAGCGACTCGCGACGTCCGTCTGACGAGTCGATCGCGTCGCCAGACCGAAACCCGCAGCTGCCTACGGAGCGAATTCTCGGCCCAGCAGGTGGCGGGCAACGACCAGCTTGGCGACCTGCGCGGTTCCGTCGGCGATTTCGAACGCCAACACGTCGCGCAGCCGCTGCCCCTGCAGACTGTCGGTTCCCCATCCAGCGTGGCCGAAGGTCAGCAGTGCCTGGTGCACGACCTCGCCAGCGGTCTTGGGCGCGAACCACTTCGCCATATTCGCGGCCACCGTGTGATCCAAGCCCTGGTCCTTTCGCCACAGCGCCTCGTAGCAGAGGTGACGCGCCCCGGCCAGCCTGGTCGCCTGCTCGACCAGCGGGAACGCCACGCCCTGGTTGCGACCAATCGGACCACCGAAAGCCTGCCGCGTACGCGCGTATTCCAGTGCGTCGTCGAGCGCCGCCTGGGCGATGCCGACGCACATCAGGCCGATCACCGCCCGCGAGTAGTCGAAGCCTTGCATCACCGACACGAAGCCGGCGCCCTCCTGCCCGATCAGCTCGTCGCGACCCACCGGCACCCCGTCGAAATGCAGCGACGCTCGCCCGATGGCCCGGCCCCCGTGGTCGTCGAGCGCGGTGCGCGCGATCCGATGGTCGTTCAGGTCGACGTAGAACGCGCTGACCCCGCGAGCCCCGGGGCCTCCGGTGCGCGCGAAGACGACACCGGTGTCGGCCGACATCCCCATGGAGATCGACGTCTTCTCACCCCGCAGCCGCCAGCCTGCCCCGTCGCGCTCTGCACGCAGCGACAAGTTGGCCGCGTCGGACCCGTGCTCTGGCTCGGTGAGCACCAGCGCCGACAGTGCGGTGCCGTCGGCGATCGACGGCAGCCACCGCGCCAGCTGCTCCTCGCTGGCATTGCCGACCAGGATGTCGGCGTTGAGACCGGCGATCAGCAGGATGTAGCAGGCGTTGATGTCGGCCCGCGAGATCTCCTCGGCTGCTATACCGGTCGTGACGGCGTCGGCCCCCTGGCCGCCGAAACGCTCCGGAATGCGCAGGCCGGTCAGGCCCATCGCCGCCATCTGGCGGGGTAACTCCGGGCGCATCCGCGCCGCCCGGTCATCGGCCTGGTAGTGCGGAGCGAGCACCCGCTGGGCGAATGTGGCGAGTTCACGTCGGAATGCGTCTTGGTCTTCGTCGAATGCGTAGTACACGCGTGGCTCCTGGATACTTGCTCGGGCGACGGAAGTGGTGTCAGTCACGCTAACGCAGCCTGACGTCGTCTTTGGAGACTGACTTGGTTTTGCTCCCCGGCGGCGGTATCTACACGTCAACCCCCGCGGTGACCGCGACCGCAATGAACCAGTGCCACACCCTTTCGGCGCGGCCGGTGATCACCCGCAGCCACCCACGGACCGTCGATCCTGGAATCCCTAACCGCGCCCAGATCACCTCCGCGACATAGGCCCTGCGCAGCAATAACGTAACTGGCAGCAACACATGAGTCACCAACACGTGCGGCACCGAGACCCCGGGGCCGCACCGTATCGACCGACCTGACGACACGGCTGGACTCGGGCGACATGCTGAGCTCAGGAGTTGAATCCGCCGCCGCAGATCACTACCTGACCACTGACGTAGTCCGATTCGGGGATGCAAAGGAGATAGACCGCACCCGCGGCGTCGGCTGGGGTGCCTGCCCGTCCCAGCGGAATGCCGTGCTCCATCGTCTCCAGCAGCTCCGGGTTGACCCCGACGGCCAGCTGCCGACCCTGGATGTCGATCTTGCCGTCGCCACCGGCGGGGACCTCGGTCAACCGGGTCCGGATGAGGCCGAAGGCCACCGCGTTGACCGTGACGTTGTAGCGGCCCCACTCCTTGGATAACGCCTTGGTCAGACCGATGATCCCCGCCTTGCCGGAGGCGTAGTTGGCCTGGCCCGCGTTGCCGCCGGTGCCCGCGATCGAGGAGATGTTGACGACCTTGCGGCACGGTACGTCGAGGCCCGCCGCCTTCTCCTTCTTCGTGGCGGCGCTGATCACCGGCTGTGCCGCTCGCAGAATTCGGAACGGCGCCTTGAGGTGCACGTCGAGGATGGCATCCCACTGGTCGTCGCCCATCTTCTGGATGACTGAGTCCCAGGTGTAGCCCGCGTTGTTGATGATGATGTCCAGACCGCCAAACGCGTCGACCGCGGTGCCGACGAATTGCTCGGCGAAGCCGTCCTCGGTCACGCTGCCGACGCACGCGACCGCCGCGCCTCCGGCCGCCTCGATTGCGGCCACGGTCTCCTTCGCCGGGTCCGGGTCGAGGTCGTTCACCACGACCTTGGCGCCGTCACCGGCGAGCTTCTCGGCGATGGCGCGCCCGATCCCGCGGCCGGAGCCCGACACCAGCGCGACCTTGCCATCCAGCTTGCCCATGTTCGTCCACCTTGTTGATTCGGGTGTGGCTGCGGCCGCACCTGGTTTGGCCTGCTCAGTGTGCGCTAAACAGGGATTGCGGGATATCGACTATGCGGGAGCGGACATACTCGCCCAGGCCCTTCGCCTGGGCGTCGGGCCGGGTCGAGGACGCGACGCCCTCGCCAAGCAGCCCATGCACGACGACGTTGAGCGCACGCAGGTTGGGCAACTCGAACCGCTCGATGCGCAGCTGCGCCGCCTCCGGGCCGAGCAGCCCGCGCAGCCGTTCGACGCTCAAGTACTCGCGCGCCCAGGCGTATCCATCGTCATCGCGGGCCCAGAGACCGATGTTGGCGTTGCCGCCCTTGTCGCCGGACCGCGCGCCCAGCACCGCACCCAGTGGTGCGCGGCACGTCGGTCCGTTCTGCGACGTGATGGCCGCGACGCTGGCGATAGCCGCGACTTCCGCGGCAGGCACCGCACCGGTCGGTGGATCGGCGATCGTCCGGCGCTCACCGTCGGGCAGCACCACGACCTGCGTCACGCTCGACCGGGGCACGGCCGCTGGGCGGTACACGCCGAACGCCGACTCCGAAGAGGGTGGTGTAGTGGTGTGGAAGCCCGCGTACCCGGCCAGAGCTACCTCCATGATGGCGCTCGAGAACGCCCGGCCGACCTTGCGCGGGTCGGGGTCCTTGACCGTGATCCGCAGATGCGCGCAGGCCTGGTCGTTTGTGGGGGCGTCCGGTGTGTCGAAGCGCAGCAGCCGGACGTCGACCTCGGCGAAGGAGTCCCGGCCGCCGAGGATGTCGAACAGCTGCTGCTGCGCGAACGCGGCCTTAGCCTCCACCTCCAGGCCGGTGAGCACCATCGTCATGGTGTTCCGGTAGCCCCCAACGTCGTTGATCGCCACCTTGAGCGTCTCCGGTGGCGGGCTGCCGGTGGCACCCGTGATCGCCACCCGGTTCTCGGCCTGCTGGGTCAGCACGACGGTATCGAAGTGCGTCACCACATCCGGACCCAGATAGGCGGGCTCGGCGATTTCGTAGAGCAGCTGGGCGGTGACCGTACCGACCGATACCAGCCCACCGGTATCACAGTGTTTGGTGATCACCGATGAGCCGTCGGCCGCGACCTCCGCGATCGGGAAGCCCGGGTAGCGGCGGTCGGTGATCTCGTCGAGGAAGGCGTAGTTGCCGCCCGTGGCCTGTGGGCCGCATTCGATGACGTGTCCGGCCACGACGGCACCGGCGAGCCGGTCCCATTCGGTGCGGTCCCACCCGTGCCACCAGGCGGCCGGGCCGACGACGAGCGAGGCGTCGGTCACGCGTCCGGTGACGACGACGTCGGCACCGGCACCCAGTGCTTCGGCGATACCCCAGCCGCCGAGGTAGGCGTTGGCCGAGACCGGCTTGACCTCACCGACCGCAGGGGTGATCGCGGTGAGGTTCCCGCGCAGGTCGTCACCCTCGACGTGGGCGACGCGGACGGTGATGCCGAGCCGGTCCGCGAGCTCGCGCAGTTTGGTGGCCAGCCCGGCCGGGTTGAGCCCACCGGCGTTGGCCACGATCTTGACACCGCGATCGGAGCAGGTACCCAGCACCTGCTCCATCTGGGTCAGGAACGTGCGGGCGTAGCCGCCCGCGGGATCCTTCGCCTGGGCCTTCGCCAGGATGAGCATCGTCAGCTCGGCGAGGTAGTCGCCGCACAGCACATCGATGCTCTCCGCGCCCGTCCCGCCCTCGACCATCTCCCGCGCCGCGGCGATCCGGTCGCCGTAGAAGCCCGAGCAATTCCCGATCCGTACCGGGTCCCTCACGCCGCACCTCCGTCGAATTGTCCTGCGGTGCGCCCGCCGCCCGGCGGTCCGGCGAAGGCCTGCGCGATGGAAAGCCACTGGTCGGCGAGCGGACCGGTGGCGTGCAGTGCGGTGTCGTCGCGATGCCTGCGCTGGGTGACGAGCAGGCAGAAGTCGTGCGCGGTGCCGGTGACCCGGTCGGGCGCGCCGTCGGGGCCCCAGGTCCACAGCGTGCCTCCCGGTGCGGTGAGCTCGACGCGGACGGGCTCCGTGGGCACCTCTAGGCCGTTGGCCAGGTAGCTGAACGCTCGCGCTCCCACGCCGATATGGGCGACGTGGCGCAACCGGGCGGAGGGCGCACGGGTCACCCCCAGCGCGTCGGCGACGTCCTGACCGTGCGCCCAGGTCTCCATGATCCGTGCGGTCAGCGAGGAGGCCGCGCTCATGGGCAGGCCGAACCACGGCACCCGCACCGCGGGGTCGATCGCGGCGAAGGCGGCGACGAGCGCGCGGCGCGCGCCGTCGAACCAGGACAGCAGCTCCGCCGTCGGCATCGGCCGGTAGCGCTCGGCGATGGTGTCCGGAGAGATCCGGCCGTCGGCGAGCATGGGCAGCACCTCGGCCGTGAACCCCTCGGGGTCGGTGGCTGAGCGCACCGCGGCGTCGTCGAAGAACGCAAGATGGCTGATCTGGTCGCGGACCGCCCAGCCTGTCGCGGGGGTCGGCGCGTCCCACCCGGCCGGCCCGTCGGGCAGCTCGGCGATCAGCGATCTCAGGTCTGCCGTCTCCGCCTCGATGTCGGTGATCAAGGACTCCATCGTCACGGCCACGGCTAGCGCCCCGTCCAGACCGGTGTGCGCTTCTCGCGGAAGGCGGTGGGGCCCTCCTGCGCGTCGGCGCTGCGGTACACCGGTTCCCATATCGCCTCGGCGAGGTCGTAGGCCTCCGCAAGGTGGTGCTGTGCGGACAGGTATGCCGTCCTCTTCGCCGCAAGCACGGACAGCGGTGCGTTGGAAGCGATCCGCAGGGCGATCTCCTGGGTCCGTGCCCGCAGCTGTGCCGCGGGCACGACCTCGTTCACCATGCCGACCTCGCGGGCGCGCTCGGCGGTGATCGGGTCGCCGGTCATCAGGATCTGCAGCGCGATCCGCGGCGGCAGCAGCCACGACAGCGGCGCCGCCCACGGCGACCCACGACCCACCTTGACCTCGCTGACCGCGAACGTGGCGTGCTCGGCTGCGACGACGAGGTCGCACTGCTGGGCCAACAGGAACCCGCCGGCGAAGGCGACGCCATTCACCGCGGCAATGGTCGGCTTGACGACCTCGATGTTGCGCCCGAACTGCGGCGCGAAGTCGGGCGGCGGGACCGTGAGCGCCGTCTCCGACATCTCCTTCAGGTCCCCGCCGGCACAGAACGCCTTATCGCCGGCTCCGGTCAGCACCAGGACCTTGGCCGAGTCGTCACCGTTGAAGCGGCGCACAGAGTCGAATAACCCCTGCCGGACCGCCGCGTTGAGGGCGTTCCGTGCCTCGGGCCGGTTGATCGTCAACCAAGCCACCCCGTCGACGACCTCGTAGCTGATCGCTTCCTCGCTCATCAGTCTCCGTCCTGATCGGTCCCAGCCCTGCCGATGTGAGGGCTCGTTCACTCCCAGTACGTTACCCGGCGGGGTGTCGTGATGGCGCAGTCGCCTCGGGGTCCGGCGCTGGCGGGTCAGTCGCGCTCGGCACCGACTATCGAAGCGAAGGACACGCATGCGCCGGGGGCCCCGCCGAGGTTGTGGGTCATGCCCAACCGCGGGTTCTCCAGCTGGCGCTCGCCGGCCTCGCCACGCAGTTGCAGCCACATCTCGAACAGCATCCGCAGCCCGCTGGCGCCGATCGGGTGGCCGAAGGACTTGAGGCCACCGTCAGGGTTGACCGGCAGGCC
>JBPPMS010000045.1:0-2458 GCA_051306175.1 Mycobacterium sp.
TGCCGTCGGTCAAGTGGGCCCACGACTTCTGCAACTCCCACCGGGTGCCGTCCTATGACGCCGCCGTGGTCGGCATACCCCAGCGGATGCGGGACTACAACCGTCGCCGCAAACAGCAGGGCCTCTGAGCCCTGATCCACCGGCTTGGTGCGGCGGTGTGAGCGTGGCGTAGAACGAGAATGCCCTCCTGAGCAGGGAGGATGTCGATTGCGACGTCGTCTTCCAACCGCTCAAGAGGAGCACTTCGTAAGTGAGACCTTCTCACACGATCCGACCCGTTTTCGATGACCCGAATCTGGTGTCGTCGGCCGGCCTTGTCCCCGCGCTTGGACTGGGTGAGACAGCTGGCCTGTACGACCTCCTCGATGGGCTGACGGTGCCCTCGCCCAACGCGGCCGTGAAGGCGACGTGTGTGGTCGCCGCGATGCTGGCTGGCGCTGACTCGATCGACGACATGGACCTGCTGCGCCACGGCGGCATGACCAAGCTGTTCGGCGGGATCCGTGCACCGTCCACACTGGGCACGTTCCTGCGCTCCTTCACCCACGGCCACGTGCAGCAACTCGACAAGGTCAACGCCGCCCTGTTGGCCGGACTGACGGCACCGGTGCCGGACCCGCTGGCTGGCGCGGACGCGGAGGGGATCGCGTTCCTCGACGACGACGACACCGTCCGCGAGGTCCACGGCCACGCCAAGCAGGGCGCCGCGTTCGGGTACACCAAGCAGCGAGGCCTCAACATCCAGCTCGCGGTCGTCTCGACTCCGCTGACGGCGCCGGTGATCGCCCGCGCGAGGCTCCGCAAGGGAAACACCGCCTCTGCCAAGGGCGCTGGCCGGATGCTGGCCCAGGCCATCACCACCGCCCGCGCTGCCGGTGTCACGGGACGGATCCTGGCCAGGGCGGACTCGGCCTACTACGGGTGGGCGTTCGTCGGCACCGCGATCCGGCATCGGGCGTGGTTCTCGGTCACCGCCCGGATGACCAAGACCGTCACCAATGCGATCGCCAGCATCCCCGCTGAGGCATGGGAGCCGATCGAGTACCCCCACGCGATCTGGGAGCCAACTGGTGAGGAGGGCGGCGGATACTGGGTCTGCGACGCCGAGGTCGCTGAGGTGCCCTTCACCGCGTTCACCTCGCGCCGCAAACACGAACACCTCAACTGCCGGCTGATCGTGCGCCGCGTCAAACGGCTCCAACCCCTCGCGGGCGATGGCACCGAGCAGAGTGAGCTGTTCGCCACCTACCGCCACCACGCCTTCATCACCAACACCACCCTGGGCATCGTCGAGGCCGATCAGCGTCACCGCGACCACGCCCTGGTCGAGCAGGTCATCGCCGAACTCAAAGACGGCCCGCTGGCACACCTGCCATCGGGGAAGTACACCGCGAACGCCGCCTGGGTCACGCTCGCGGTCACCGCGTTCAACCTGGCCAGAGCCACCGCCGTCGCAGCATCGATGCGCCGCTCCCGCTGGGCCAGCGTGCGCACGAAAATCATCAACATCCCCGCCCGCATCGCGACCACCTCCCGCAGGCTCGACCTGCACATGCCCGCCGACTGGCCATGGGCCACCGAATGGGAACTGCTGTGGTCCACCGCGACCGGCCCACCCGCCGCGACCGCCGCCTGACCACCCAGCCCCACAGGGCGCAACCGAGGACCCCGCAGTGGAAGAGCCGGCACAGGCCGGCCGGTCAGTCACGTCCACCGCAGGACCGAACTCACCGCCCAACCGAAAACGCCGAACGCGAATCAGCTCGGTGGATCAGGGCTGAACCCACAATCAGGATGCCGACCGACAGAATCCAGGCGAGTATCACGACCGTCATCGAGCCAGACAGACCCTGGTTCGACCATTCATTGGCATGGTAGAGATACCAGGCAAGGATTTGCCCGGCAAGAATGAATGGAACGCTTCCGGCCAACACGGCTGAGGCAATCTCGTGTCGTTTTATGGCGGCTCGCAGCACAAATATTGCGAATAATGTTGGGGCAATCATGCCCAAGAAAACAATTGGACCCGCTTCGATATCGCGTAGCATATCGCCGAATGCGTCGCGTGAAGCAACCAAGTCTACCAGTCCAGGTGTCTTCATCGTGGAGCCCGTCTCCTCAAATCGAAACTGATTCACGCTGCCGAAGCTTCCGGCACTCAGGCGGAGCGATCGCCCACAACGCCGACACCGACTTCACCGGCGTAGCGGCATGGAGAATGTGGCAAGAACACTGGCGTAAGCCGTCACGTTTGACGAGCGCTCGTCAAGCCCCGCCGTCAACGAGTATGGCACAGAAGCGCGCCCTGATCCACCGGCTTGGTGCGGCGGTGTGAGCGTGGCGTAGAACGAGAATGCCCTCCTGAGCAGGGAGGATGTCGATTGCGACGTCTTCCAACCGCTCAAGAGGAGCACCTCGTAAGTGAAACCTTCTCACACGATCCGACCCGTTTTCGATG
>JBPPMS010000046.1:0-6682 GCA_051306175.1 Mycobacterium sp.
CCTCGGGCAAGAAACCGTGATCATCGGCTGGAAGTAGTGACCCTCGCGAGACAAGCTTCGTGCTTGCGGCCAATGCAATTCGGCCCGCCTCCGGAGCGACAGTGGCATGCATGCAGGCGGGTTTCGACAGCGACGACGGCGGGCCGTGTGTTCGGTGGCGACATCACCATTGCTTCGGCTGACGGAAACGCGGTGCCGTAGGAAATGAAGCGCTTCGTGAGACAAACCGGCCTCCAGACGTCGTGACACAACATCGGAAGGTGCTGGCTGTGACGGTCACGAGATGCCATCAGCAGTGCGAACCTACATGCCGCCGGTGATCGCGGTGACGTTCTCCAGCGGACCCTTACCGAGCACCTGCCTCGACATCCAGTCCGCAATGTCCGGTGCGTCCACGAGGGTGAACCTATCGTACGGGTGGTTGGGCCTTCCGACGCCCGAGCCTGCGGTTCCGCACACCAGATCCAGGTGTCGGCTGCGATTCCTTCCCCCAGAGCGGATCTGGACGCCCAGCCCTAGCTCTGCCGACGCCCCTCCACCAGCGACGTCGCCACCAGCTGACCGTCCTGGTCGGTGGCGCGCAAGATGGCGGTGTCGCCGATGCTCAGTCCGTCCGGCGTCAACGTCTCGGTCTGGGCGTTCAGCACGTAGGTCTGGGTGAAGCCGTCGTCGCTGCGCGCAGTGATCGAGCTGTCGGAGACCTCGGTGACGGTCCCGTGTTGCACTACCTCGGTGCGGTAGCCGCCGGTGCCGTCGGCGATGACGAACTGGCCGTGGATCGGCGGCGCCGTGTCCTGCCCCCCGGGACCGTTCGCCTGGCGGGGTCCGCCGCCGGGTCCTCCCGGACCTCCCGGACCTCCGGGGCCACCCATCATCTCGTTGCGGTCGCCGCTGGTGGCGGCATAGATGACGGCACCGCCGCCGAGCGCGAGCACCACCGCGATGCCGATGGCGGCGAGCGTGTGCGTGTGCGTCCACGGAGCTTTGGTCGGTGCTGGGGCACCCCAGGGCGGTTCGGCCAGCTTGGTACCTGAGGTGTCCTCGTCCATGGCCAAAGACTGGACCGCGAAGATGTGTGCGCGCTGTGCGACTGGTAGGCCGGCCATGTGATCTTTTCTCAGCGGACACATAGCTAGCGCATAGGGTTGGCAAGATTCCGCATCCATAATGGTGCCGTGACTCCGCCCCAGACCTCCGCGGAGCGTGTCGTGATGCAACGCGCCGACGGAAACCCCATCAACGTCCTCGTCGTCGACGACGAAGCCGTCCTCGCCGAGATGCTCTCCATGGCCCTTCGCTACGAAGGCTGGAACATCGCCACGGCGGGGGACGGAACGTCGGCCATCGCGTCCGCCCGCGAGACACGCCCCGACGTCGTCGTCCTCGACGTCATGCTCCCCGACATGAGCGGCCTGGACGTGCTGCGTCGGCTGCGTGAGCAGATCCCGCACCTGCCGGTACTGCTGCTGACGGCCAAGGACGCCCTGGAAGACCGCATCGCCGGGCTCACCGCGGGCGGTGACGACTACGTCACCAAACCGTTCAGCATCGAAGAAGTGGTGCTGCGACTGCGGGCGCTGTTGCGACGCACCGGCGTCGCCACCGAGGACAGCGGCGCCCAGATCGTCGTCGGCGACCTGGTGTTGGACGAAGACAGCCATGAGGTCACCCGAGCCGGTGAACTGATCTCGTTGACATCCACCGAGTTCGAGTTGTTGCGTTTCATGATGCGCAACTCCAAACGTGTGCTCAGCAAGGCGCAGATCCTGGACCGGGTGTGGAGCTACGACTTCGGCGGCCGGTCCAACATCGTCGAGCTCTACATCTCCTACCTGCGCAAGAAGATCGACAGTGGACGTGAACCGATGATCCACACTCTTCGCGGGGCTGGGTATGTCCTCAAACCGGCCAGCTGAGGCCAGTCGCTGGAACCCCGGTACGTGGTCGCTGCGGACACGGCTCCTCGCGGGGCAGGTGTTGCTGATCGTCGCCGTCTGCGCGGGCGTCGGCGCCGCCACCGAGGTCGCGCTGTATCAGTACCTGGTGGGTCAACTCGACAGCGACCTGGTCGACAGCGCCCAGCGTTCGGCGGTGATATCGGGACGACCGCCGCTGCCGCCGCTCCCGATGCCCTTCGACGACGGCCCACCGCCTGTGCCGGGCCCCGGGCCGGGCCCTGCCTTCCTGGACGCCCCCGGTCAACCCGTCGGACTGGTTTCCGCGGTGGTCCGCCGCGGCGACACCGAAGAGGCGGGCGTACTCACTGTCGACGGTGAGCGAGCCGAGGTCACCGACGCCGCGAAATCGCAACTCGCGGCGATGTCCGGGGAGCGCTACCCCGCGACCTACCATGTCGACGGACTTGGCAGCTACCGGGTGATGGCGATCACCAACCGCAAGGGCGACACGATCGTGACGGGCCTTCCGCTGTCCGGTGTCGACGCCACGCTGCTGCAGGTTGGCCTGATCTTCTCCGTCGTGGCGGCGGTGGCGCTGCTGGCAGCGACCACTGCGGGTGTCCTCGTCATCCGCCGGGCCCTAGCTCCGCTGACCCGGGTCGCGGCCACAGCCACCGAGGTGGCGAACCTGCCGTTGGACCGCGGTGAAGTGGCACTACCTGTGCGGGTGGCTGAGGAAGACGCCAATGCCCGCACCGAGGTGGGCAGGCTTGGAGCGGCGCTCAACCGAATGCTCGATCACATCGCTGCCGCGCTGTCGACCCGGCAGGACAGCGAGACACGGGTACGTCAGTTCGTCGCCGACGCGAGCCACGAACTGCGCACACCCCTGACCGCGATCCGTGGATACACGGAGTTGGCGCAACGAGCGCGCAACGACGTGCCGGAAGGCGTCGCGCATGCGATGGGCCGGGTCGAATCCGAGACAGGGCGCATGACGCACCTCGTCGAGGATCTGCTGCTGCTGGCCCGGCTGGACGCTGGCCGTCCGCTACAGCGCGAACCCGTTGACTTGTCACGGCTGTCGGTGGACGCGATGAGCGACGCCCACGTGGCGGGTCCCGACCACGACTGGAATCTCGATCTGCCCGACGAACCCGTAGTCGTCACCGGGGACGCGGCGCGCTTGCATCAGGTGCTCACTAACCTGCTCGCCAACGCCCGGGTGCACACCGGACCGGGGACATCGGTGACGTTGTCGCTGGTCACAGCTGGCGACCAGGCAGTGCTGACGGTCTCCGACGACGGCCCCGGTATCCCGATGCCCCTGCAGTCCGAGGTATTCGAGAGGTTCGCCCGAGGTGACTCGTCACGCTCCCGCAAGGCGGGCGGCACCGGGCTGGGTCTGGCAATCGTCTCCGCGGTGGTGAAGGCCCACGACGGCAAGCTCGCGGTGGACAGCGAGCGGGGGCGCACGGAGTTCTCGGTGCGCCTGCCGCTGTTCGTGGAGTCGGTGCCCGCCTCGGTTCACAGCTGACGCTTAGACAACACCCACTGCCGACCCACAACGAAAGCCGAGTATCAAAGCATGGCAATCATCGATCTCCCGGGGGAGACCACGCGCACGAGATGTGCGCCGCGGCCCAGTGCGGTCGCGATAGCGGCGGCGACAGGTGTGCCCATCCTCGACGTCGTCGTCCCGGTCTTCAACGAGGAGGCGGCGCTGGACGAGTCGGTCCGTAGGTTGCACCGGCACCTGTCGACCGGGTTCCCGTTCACCTTCCGCGTCACGATCGCCGATAACGCCAGCACCGACGCCACGCCGGCGATCGCCGGTGAGTTGGCCGCCGAACTCGAGGGCGTGCGCTTCGTCAGGATGGAGCGCAAAGGGCGCGGTCACGCACTGCACGAGGTGTGGTCGCACTCCGACGCGCCGGTGCTGGCTTACATGGACGTGGATCTGTCGACTGATCTATCCGCGCTGGCCCCCCTGGTTACGCCGCTCATCTCCGGCCATTCCGACCTCGCGATCGGCACCAGGCTCGGGCGGGGTGCACGGGTGGTCCGCGGCGCCAAGCGCGAAGTGATCTCGCGGTGCTACAACCTGTTGTTGCGCTCGACGCTCGCCGCGCGGTTCTCCGACGCCCAGTGTGGCTTCAAAGCCATCCGCGCTGACGTGGCCGAGCACCTGCTGCCGCACGTCGTTGACACCGGCTGGTTCTTCGACACCGAACTGCTGGTGCTGGCCGAACGCAGCGGTCTGCGCATCCACGAGGTACCCGTCGACTGGGTCGACGATCCTGACAGCAAGGTCGACATCGTCGCCACGGCCGTCGCCGACCTCAAGGGCATCGCCCGGCTGGCCAAGGGATTCTCGAGCGGCGATATCCCGGTGCAGGCCATCGCGGCGCAGTTCGGTCCGGACGCGGACCCGCAGCCGCGATCGCTGCTGCGCCAGGGTGTGCACTTCGCGACCGTCGGGGTGGCCAGCACGCTGGCGTACCTGCTGCTGTTCATCAGCTTGCGCACTGTTGTCGACCCGCAGGTGGCCAATCTGGTGGCACTGTTGGTCACCGCGATCGCCAACACAGCGGCCAATCGACGTTTCACGTTCGGGGTGCGCGGCAGTGCGGGTGCGGTCCGGCATCACTTCCAGGGCCTCGTCGTCTTCGGGATCGGGCTCGGCTTCACCAGCGGTGCGCTGGCGCTGCTGCACGTCACCAGTGAGCCTGCCCGCCTCGCGGAGCTCGCCGTCCTGGTGTCGGCCAATCTGATGGCCACGGTGATGCGCTTCCTACTGTTGCGGGGCTGGGTGTTCCATCCGCGGCGCAACGCCGACAACGGTCTTCCCGAGGCGGCGCTGCGGCAGGAACTCTGTCTGTGACGCTGCTCGCCGAACCCGAGATCACCGAACCCGACCACGACCCACCACCGGCCCAGAACGACGAGAGGCCCAGCTGGGCGCGGCCCGCGTTGCTCGCGTTGCTCCTGGCGACCGCGGTGCTCTATTTCTGGGGCCTGTCGTCTGCAGGCTGGGCCAACGAGTTCTATGCCGCTGCCACGCAGGCAGGTACCCAGAGCTGGAAGGCGTGGCTGTTCGGCTCGCTGGACTCCGGCAACGCCATCACCGTCGACAAGCCTCCCGCCGCGCTGTGGGTGATGGTGCTCTTCTGCCGGATCTTCGGCTTCTCCACCTTCGCGATGCTGGCGCCGCAGGCGCTGATGGGTGTCGGTTCGGTGGCGCTGCTGTACGCGACGGTACGACGCACCAACGGCTACGGCGCCGGGCTGCTCGCGGGGGCGGTGTTGGCCGCGACACCGGTGGCGGCGTTGATGTTTCGCTTCAACAACCCCGATGCGCTGCTGGTCGTCCTGCTGGTGGCTGCGGCCTACTGCACGGTGCGGGCCTTGGATGGGTTGAGCACCCGCTGGATCGCATTGGCAGGCGCGGCTGTGGGATTCGCTTTCCTGGCGAAGCTCCTGCAGGCCCTGCTGGTGGTGCCCGCGCTGGGGTTGGTGGTCCTGGTCGCGGTACCGGGCGGTGTGTGGCTCAAGCTGCGCGTACTGCTTGCGGGGTTGCTCGCGATGGTGGCCTCGGCCGCCTGGCTGGTGGTGCTGGTCGACCTGTGGCCGGCGGACTCGCGGCCGTACATCGGCGGCTCCACCGACAACACGCTGCTGCAACTGACATTGGGCTACAACGGCCTTGGCCGGGTCTTCGGCGGCGACGGCAACCCCACCAACGGTCCTGGCAACAACGGTCCCGGCGGGCCGATGTTCGGCGGCGAACCGGGTATCTTCCGCATGTTCGACGCGTCGATGGGCACCGAGATCTCGTGGCTGTTGCCTGCGGCGCTGATCGGACTGCTCGCCGGTCTGTGGGTCACCCGTCGCTCGCCGCGCCCCGGGCGCACCCGCGCCGCGCTGCTGCTGTGGGGCGGCTGGATGGTCATCACGGCCCTGGTGTTCAGCCTGATGAAGGGGATCATGCATCCCTATTACACGGTCGCCCTGGCGCCCGGGGTCGCGGCGGTCGTGGGTATTACCGTCCGGGAATTGTGGCGCGGCAGCGACTTCGCGGCGTCCAGGTATGTGCTCGCGACGATGCTCGTCTGCACCGGCGTGTGGAATGTCATCCTGTTGGACCGGACACCCGAGTGGCTGCCCTGGCTGCGGTGGGCGGTGCTCGCGGGAACGATCGTCGTCGCGTCGATCATCGCCGTCGGCGCGCAGCGGCTGGGCCGCTACACCGCTGCAGTGGCGGCGGCGGGGCTTTTGTTCGGGGGCGTCGGTACCGCGGCGTACACCATCGAGACTGTGCAGGGGCTGCACGGCGGAGGCGTCCCGACGTCGGGCCCCGGTGCGGTCAGTGTCGATCAGGCGCCGGGCGGCGGTCGACGAGACCAAGGCGACGCGGGGGCCAACGAAGAACTGCACCAGCTGCTCCTGGCCACCGACAACCGCTGGGCGGCGGCGACCATCGGCTCGCACGTGGCCGGTGCGCTGGAGCTCAATACCGGGGCGTCGGTGATGGCGATCGGTGGCTTCAACGGCGGCGATCCCGCGCCGACGCTCGAACAGTTCCAGCAGTACGTCGCCGCCGGTCAGGTGCGGTACTTCATCGCCGCCGGCGAACCGATGCCACACGCGCAGGACGTCGTCGCCACCGGGATCACCGACTGGGTTCAGGCCAACTTCGTCGCCCAGGACGTCGACGGCACCACGGTGTACGACATGGCGGGGTGACGCGGACGCACTGTGCGCTGCATCGCGCGGTCCACCCG
>JBPPMS010000047.1:0-46182 GCA_051306175.1 Mycobacterium sp.
CAGAGCTACTCCCAACCTGGCCAACCGCCGCAGCAGCCGCCTGCCCCGGCAGCCCCCGCGACACCGACGGAGCCGGGCGAGAGCAACCTGCCGCAGATCCTGACGATCGTGGTCGCGGTGCTCGGCTTGGCGACGTACCTCGCG
The DNA here is from genome assembly GCA_051306175.1 of Mycobacterium sp. GTDB lineage: Bacteria > Actinomycetota > Actinomycetes > Mycobacteriales > Mycobacteriaceae > Mycobacterium. The sequence continues at coordinate 145 of JBPPMS010000047.1, forward strand.
GGCTTCGCTCCGCTGATCGCACTGCCGGAGGAACTCGCGGAGTTCGGGGACCTCGCGACCATCGGCGTCCCGGTCGGCTGGGATGTTGTGCTCGCCCTCCTCGCCGGTCTGGTCGCCGGAGTCGGCCTGCTGCCCAAGCAGAAGGGCCGGATCTCGATCGCTGCGATACTCTCGGTGACGGCGGGACTGCTGAGCCTGAACTACCTGTTCACCTGGGGCAGTGCTGGCTGGGGTCGGTACCTGATCGTCGCGTTCGCGATCATCCAGGCCATCGTGGCCGTCGTCGTGCTGCTGTTCGAGGCGGGCATCATCACTCCACCGGTGCCTCGGCCCAAGTACGAGCAGCCGCAGTACGGCTACGGAGGACCCGGCGGGTACTACGGACAGCCCGGCCAATCCCAGCAACAGCCCTACGGCGGATACCCGTCCCCGCAGCAACCGTCCTACGGTGGGTACCCGCAGCAGCAGGGCACCAGCACGGGCGGTTTCCCCGCCCAGCCCGCGGCCCAGCAGCAACCGGGGCAGCACAGCCAGCAGTCGGGTCCGCCGACTCCTCCGACCGGGTTTCCGCAATACGGTCAGCCGCCCGCATCCCCATCCCCGGCTGGCAACAACCAGCCGACCACGCAGGTGCCCGTCACGCAGCAGTTGCCCGCCGCGCAGCCGGCGTCTCCGCCGCAGCAATCCGGCCCAGCCCCGTCATAATCCCGGCGCGTAGTTGCGCCTGATCGGGAATGGAGCAAAACCGAGCAGCGGGTTCCCGCCAAGCTCGTGATCTTCTGAGGGTAGCCTTCGGGCCCTCGGTGGTGGCGTTGACAATCATCGCTGCGGTGACACTGCTGCAGTTGGTGATCGCCAACAGCGACCTGACCGGGGCGCTGGGGGCGATAGCCAGCATGTGGCTGGGTGTGCATCAGGTGCCGGTGTCGATCGGTGGTCGCGAACTGGGCGTCATGCCGCTACTGCCGGTGCTGGCCATGGTGTGGGGCGTCGCCCGAACCGCTGCATACGCCACGAAGCCGACGGCCTCGTGGTTCGTCATCCGGTGGGTCGGCGCGTCCGCTCTCGCCGGACCGTTGTTGTTGGCTGCGATCGCGCTGGCCGTCATCCACGACGCGTCGTCGGTGATCGTGGAACTGCAGTCGCCCAGCGCGTTGCGCGCGTTCGGTGGCGTGTTCGCGGTGCACGCCATCGGCGCGGTCATCGGCCTCGGTACACAGTTGGGGCGCCGCGTGCTGGCGGTGACGCGACTGCCCGCCTGGCTCAGCGAATCCGTGCGGGCGGCGGCGGTCGGCGTCCTAGCGCTCTTCGGGCTGTCGGCCGCGATCACCGCAGCCTCGCTGGTGCTGCACTGGGGCACCATGCATGAACTCTTCGCGAGCACCGAATCGGCGTTCGGGCAGTTCAGCCTTGCGCTGTTGTCGATTCTGTACGTGCCGAACATCGTGGTGGGCGCATCGGCCGTCGCCGTCGGGTCAAGTGCGCATGTCGGCCTCGCGACGTTCAGTTCATTCACCGTGTTCGGCGGCGAGATTCCGGCTGTGCCGGTACTGGCCGCGGTTCCCACCCCCGGGCTTGGGCCCGTTTGGGTAGCGCTGATGATCATCGCGGCAGCGGCGGGAGTCGCGGTCGGGCAACAGTGCGCGCGCAGGCCGGTGCCCGTGGTCGCGGCGCTGGGCAAGCTGGCGGTGGCCGCGGCGGTGGCTGCGGTGACGATGGCGCTGCTGGGTTACGCGGGTGGCGGGCAGTTGGGCAACTTCGGCACGGTCGGCGTCGACCAGACGACTTTTGGGCCCGCTGTGTTCCTGTGGCTGTTCGGGGTCGGGGCGCTGACCGTCGTGATGTCCGGTGGGATCTCGCGCAGGCCAAGGCCGGTCAAACCCAAGCCGGAGCCGGAGGCAGATCTCGAGGACGAACCCGAGCCGCCGAAGGCCGTCGAGCAGGCGCCCCGTCGGAAGGTCAGCACCGCGCCGGCCGTCGAACCGCCACACCGAGTTGCCCGCGCTCCGCTCGACGAGCCGGATCCCGAGGACTTCGCCGCCGACTTCATCGACGGCGGCGCCGCAGACACCGCGGGAAAGCAGACCGACTAGGCTCGTCGCGTGCAGCAACCGCTCCCGCACGCGAGGACGACGGACTGCCTTCGCGTACCCCCCAGCGCACCTGCGCGGGTGGTGGTGCTCGCGTCGGGCACCGGGTCGCTGCTGCGCTCGCTCCTGGACGCCGCGGCTGGTGACTATCCGGCCCGAGTGGTGGCGGTGGGCGTCGACCGCGACTGCCGCGCCGTCGACATCGCCGCCGAGGCGGAGCTGCCCTCGTTCACCGTCCGCCTGGGCGATCACCCCGACCGCGCCGCGTGGGACGGCGCGATCGCCGCGGCCACCGCCGAACATCAGCCCGACCTGGTGGTATCGGCTGGCTTCATGAAAATACTTGGGCCGCAGTTCCTTTCCCGATTCTTGGGACGAGTGGTCAACACACACCCGGCGTTGTTACCCGCGTTCCCCGGTGCACACGCCGTGTCCGAGACGCTCGCCTACGGGGTGAAGGTGACCGGATGTACCGTGCATCTGGTCGACGTCGGGATGGACACGGGGCCGATCCTCGCTCAGGAATCGGTTGACGTGCTCGACGGCGACGACGAGGCCGGCCTGCACGAACGCATCAAAGTCGTCGAACGACGGCTCCTGGTGGAGGTAATCGCCGCTCTCGCCACCGGCGGTGTGACGTGGATCGGACGAAAGGCAACCATAGGATGAGTACCGACAGTTCGCGACGGCCCATCCGCCGAGCTTTGATCAGCGTCTACGACAAGAGCGGACTGGTCGACCTGGCCCGTGGGTTGCACGAGGCGGGGGTCGACATCGTCTCCACCGGGTCGACAGCCAAGACGATTGCCGATAAGGGCATTCCGGTGACTCCGGTCGAAGAGGTCACCGGTTTCCCGGAAGTGCTCGACGGACGTGTCAAGACGTTGCACCCACGGGTGCACGCGGGGCTGCTGGCCGACACGCGCAAGGCAGCGCACGTCGAGGCGCTGCAGGAACTGGGGATCGCCGCCTTCGAGTTGGTGGTGGTCAACCTCTATCCGTTCACCCAGACGGTCGAGTCGGGCGCCAGCGAGGACGAGTGCGTCGAGCAGATCGACATCGGCGGTCCGTCCATGGTGCGCGCCGCCGCCAAGAACCACCCGAGCGTCGCCGTTGTGGTGGAACCTCTCGGGTATGACGGTGTGTTAGCGGCGGTGCGGGCAGGCGGCTTCACGCTCTCCGAACGGAAGCGGCTGGCGTCGTTGGCCTTCCGTCACACCGCGGAGTACGACGTGGCGGTCGCGACGTGGATGGGGGGCACCCTCGCACCGGAGGTGGGCGGCGGCGCTCTGCCGCAGTGGTACGGCAAAACATGGCGGCGCTCCGAAGTGCTGCGCTATGGCGAGAACCCGCATCAGCCTGCGGCGCTGTACGTTGACGACAATTCCTGGCCGGGGCTGGCGCAGGCCGAGCAGTTGCACGGAAAAGAGATGTCCTACAACAACGTCACCGACGCCGACGCGGCTTGGCGGGCCGCGTTCGACCACGAGGACACCTGCGTGGCGATCATCAAACACGCCAACCCGTGCGGTATCGCCATTGCCCGCGACTCGGTGGCCGAGGCGCACCGCAAGGCCCACGAGTGTGATCCGCTGTCGGCATTCGGCGGTGTGATCGCGGCCAACACCGAGGTCAGCGTGGAGATGGCGCAGACCGTCGCCGACATCTTCACCGAGGTCATCGTGGCACCCGCCTATGCTCCCGGCGCGCTTGAGGTGCTCACCAAGAAGAAGAACATTCGGGTGCTGGTGGCGTCCGAACCATGGCGTGGGGGAACGGAATTCAAGCAAGTCAGTGGCGGCCTGCTGCTGCAGCGGCGCGACGAGTTGAACGCCGACGGCGACAATCCCGATACCTGGACGCTGGCCACCGGAGGCCCGACCGACGACGACACGCTGGCCGATCTGGCCTTCGCGTGGCGATCCTGTCGGGCGGTGAAGAGCAACGCGATCGTGATCGCCAGCGACGGCGCCACCGTCGGAGTCGGGATGGGCCAGGTCAACCGCGTCGATGCCGCACGGCTGGCGGTAGAGCGCAGCGGTAAGCGCGCCCTGGGCGCAGTGGCGGCGTCCGACGCGTTCTTCCCGTTCCCGGACGGTTTGGAGACGCTGATCGCCGGTGGGGTGAAGGCCGTCGTCCACCCCGGCGGTTCGATGCGCGACGAGCTGGTGACCGCGGCCGCCGCCGACGCGGGGATCACGTTGTATCTGACGGGGGCACGCCACTTCGCGCACTGAAATCGCTGATGCTCGCCTGCGCCGCCGGACAAACTCGTGCGCTGAGCGACTATTCCCGCCACGCGCTGTGCGCGTTCAGCGGGACGCGTAGTGCCATGTGTGCCCGCGCGTCGTAGCGTGGAGTAGTGACATCACCTAACAACTTGCCCCGTACTGTCGGCGAGCTGCGTGCCTCGGGCCATGTCGAGCGGGGAGTCAAAGCGGAAATTCGCGAAAACCTACTGGTAGCGCTGGCCGAGGGTGATACCCCGACATCGGTGTGGGTCGGGATCGTCGGGTTCGACGACACCGTGCTTCCTCAGCTGGAGCGCGCGCTGATCGCGGGACACGACTTCGTGCTGCTCGGCGAGCGCGGACAGGGCAAGACGCGGTTGTTGCGGTCGCTGACCAATCTGCTCGACGAGTGGACGCCGGTGATCGCCGGATCCGAGCTCAGCGAACACCCATACACGCCGATCACGCCGGAGTCGATCCGGCGGGCGCAGGAGTCGGGCGACGACCTGCCGGTCGACTGGCGCCACCGCAGCGAGCGCTACACCGAGAAGCTCGCCACACCCGACACCAGCGTGGCCGACCTCGTCGGCGACATCGACCCCATCAAGGTCGCCGAAGGTCGCAGCCTCGGAGACCCGGAAACGATTGCCTACGGCCTGATTCCGCGCGCGCACCGCGGCATCGTCGCGGTGAACGAGCTGCCGGATCTCGCCGAGCGAATCCAGGTGTCGATGCTCAACGTGATGGAGGAGCGCGACATCCAGGTGCGTGGCTACACGCTGCGCCTGCCGCTGGACGTGCTGGTGGTCGCGAGCGCCAACCCGGAGGACTACACCAACCGCGGCCGCATCATCACGCCGCTCAAGGACCGGTTCGGCGCGGAGATCCGCACGCACTACCCGCTGGAACTCGATGCCGAGGTGGGCGTGATCAGCCAGGAAGCGCACCTGAGTGCGCAGGTTCCGGCCTATCTGCTGCAGGTGATCGCGCGCTTCGCCCGCTATCTGCGCGAGTCGAGTTCGGTCGATCAGCGCTCCGGCGTCTCGGCACGGTTCGCCATCGCCGCCGCCGAGACGGTGGCCGCCTCGGCTAGGCACCGCGGCGCGACTCTCGGCGAGGGCCAGCCGGTGGCGCGCGTCGTCGACCTCGGCACCGTCGTCGACGTCCTGCGTGGAAAACTCGAGTTCGAGTCCGGCGAGGAGGGCCGTGAGCAGGCCGTCCTCGAGCACCTGTTGCGCCGGGCCACCGCCGACACCGCGCAGCGGTTATTGGGCGGTATCGACGTGGGTCCGCTGGTGGCCGCGATCGACCAGGGCGAGCCGATCACCACGGGTGAACGGACGGCGGCTAAGGATCTCCTGGCCGCCGTGCCTGACCTGCCGGTGATCGACGCGCTGGCCGAGCGGGTGGGTGCGAGCTCCGAGGGTGAGCGCGCCGCCGCCATCGAATTGGCTTTGGAGGCGCTGTATCTGGCGAAGCGGATCGACAAGGTGTCTGGAGAGGGCGAAACGGTCTATGGCTGACCGGAGCGCGACGATCAAGCAGCGAGGGACGAGCTGCGTTGAGGAGTGCGATTGTGGTTAAACGCCTTTCGAGATATTCGCGGTACTCCGGCGGGCCCGATCCGCTCGCGCCGCCGGTGGATCTGCGCGAGGCGCTGGAACATATCGGTCAGGACGTGATGGAGGGCAGTTCGCCGCGGCGTGCGCTCTCGGAGTTCCTACGCCGCGGCAGTAGCGAGATGCGGGGCGCTGACAAGCTCGCCGCCGAAGCCAACCGCCGCCGACGGGAACTGTTGCGCGAGAAAAACCTCGACGGGACGCTGCAGGAGATCAAGCAACTGCTCGACGACGCCGTGTTGACCGAGCGCAAGGAGCTGGCGCGCGCACTCGATGACGACGCCCGCTTCGGGGAGCTGCAACTGGACTCCCTGTCGCCGTCGGCTGCGAAGGCTGTTCAGGAGCTGGCGGAGTACGACTGGCGTTCGCCGGAAGGCCGCCAAAAATACGAGCAGATCAAGGATCTACTGGGTCGCGAAATGCTCGACCAGCGGTTTGCCGGCATGAAGCAGGCACTGGAAGGCGCTACCGACGAGGACCGCCGGCGCGTCACCGACATGCTCAACGACCTCAACGAACTGCTGGACAAGCATGCCAAAGGCGAAGACACACAGCAGGATTTCGACGACTTCATGAACAAACACGGGGAATACTTCCCCGAGAACCCGAAGAACGTCGACGAGCTGCTCGATTCGTTGGCGCAGCGGGCGGCGGCGGCACAGCGGTTCCGCAACAGCCTGTCCGCGGAGCAGCGCGCCGAGCTGGATGCGTTGGCGCAGCAGGCTTTCGGGTCGCAAGACCTGATGAACGCGCTGGGTCAGCTGGACGGATACCTGCAGGCCGCGCGGCCCGGCGAGGACTGGTCGGGCTCGGAGCGCTTCTCGGGCAGCGATCCGCTGGGAATGGGAGAGGCGGCGCAGGCGATGCAGGATATCGCCGAGCTGGAGCAGCTGGCAGAACAGCTGTCCCAGAGCTACGCCGGCGCCCAGATGGACGACGTCGACCTCGACATGCTGGCCCGCCAACTCGGCGACGACGCCGCTGTGGACGCGCGCACCCTGGCCGAGCTCGAACGCGAATTGATGAAACAGGGATTTTTGGACCGCGGCTCTGACGGACAGTGGCGACTGTCGCCGAAAGCCATGCGGCAGCTGGGGCAGGCCGCGTTACGCAATGTAGCCCACCAACTTTCGGGACGAGGCGGAGAGCGCGAGACGCGTAGGGCGGGCGCGGCCGGTGAGCTCACCGGCGCAACGCGGCCGTGGGCGTTCGGCGACACCGAGCCGTGGAATGTGACTCGGACACTGACCAATGCGGTACTTCGCCAGGCTGGAACGGGCACGCTGGAGGACGGACGGCTCAACATCACCGTCGACGATGTCGAGGTCTCCGAGACCGAGACCCGCAGCCAGGCTGTGGTGGCGCTACTGGTGGACACATCGTTCTCGATGGTGATGGAGAACCGCTGGTTGCCGATGAAGCGCACCGCGCTGGCACTCAACCATCTGGTGAGCACCAGGTTCCGATCGGATACGCTGCAGATCATCGCGTTCGGCCGCTATGCCCGCACCGTCACCGCCGCCGAGCTGACCGGCTTGGACGGCGTCTACGAACAGGGCACGAACCTACATCACGCGCTGGCGTTGGCCTGTCGGCATCTGCGCCGTCACCCCAACGCGCAGCCCGTAGTCCTGGTGGTCACCGACGGTGAGCCGACCGCTCACCTCGAGGACGGCGCCCAGGGGGGCGGCGACGGTGCGCAGGTTTTCTTCGACTATCCTCCGCACCCGCGGACCATCGCCCACACCGTGCGGGGGTTTGACGAGGTCGCGCGCCTGGGCGCCCAGGTGACGATCTTCCGGCTCGGCAGCGACCCCGGGCTGGCGCGGTTCATCGACCAGGTGGCGCGCCGCGTCCAGGGCCGGGTGGTGGTCCCCGACCTCGACGGACTTGGCGCCGCCGTGGTCGGCGACTACCTGAAAGCCCGTCGGCGTTGACCGCCGAAACTCACGAACGGGCGCAGAAGTCGCAGGTAGAACTCACCCGAACGCTGGTCTCGGCGCGACCGGTCACCTTAACGTTTGCCGGTTTCATGTCGCGATGAAGCAAGCCCCGGTTGTGCGCATAGTCCCAGTCGTGGCAATTATTTGCGCGCGCGTAGGAGATAGCCGCTGGCCGTGCCTAGCGGGTTGATGTGCGTTACCGTCGAAAGTGGTCGGGCGACCGAGACTCGGAGGAGTGAATTGTGATCTGGCGAAAGTTAATTCGCAGATCGACGGTGGGTTTGAGTGTGCTCGCTGGCTGTGTCGGGTTTGCCGTGGCCAGCGCAACCCAAGCGACTGCGGATCCCGATGTTTGCGTGGCGGGACCATACGGTTACGTGACGACGTGTGCGGATGTACCCGTCGTGGACGTCTGGGTGGATGGCCCGACACCCCCGTGGGACTGGGATGGCAAGCCCGGGCGCGGCCCGCACCGGCATTGATCGGATCTCACCCGGGCGTGCCGCGTGGCGCCGCTCGGCACCACTACTTGAAAACGCAAATAGCGTCGATCAAGCTTGCCCGCCAGCTACTCATCCACCTCTGAAATGCGATACCTTCTGCGGGGGCGCGGGGGATCGAGCTGGCGAGGGGTAGATGGCAAAGCATCGGGCGGTGTCTGCGCGCGCGGAGCGCAGTCGCGCAGCGGTCAAGGGCGTCAAACGTGCGATGGTGCCGGCGCTCGGTAGTGCCGCGGCTGTCGCCACCGTGGCGGCGATCGGGACCCCCCAGCAGCCGGACGTCGACCTCGCCGCGCTGGTGGTCGAAGGCAGCTCCACCAACCCGACCGGGACAGGAATCCCCGCGTTCTACGCCGGGCTTTTCAACCCCCTTGGCACCACCGTCGTCGACGTCAACTTCTTCACCGGCCCGTTCGGTGTGTACGACGCGCTGCAGGGCCCGCAAGACGACGAGCGCGACGTGGTGCTGTCGTCCGGGTGGGGTGCCGCCAATGTCAGCCTGCTGCTGACCTTCATGGACCTGACCAATGCCACCGACCCCGCACTCACCGAGCCGCTTTACGTGCTCGACAACAACGTGGCGCGCCCCAACGGCGGGTTCGGAACCAGATACCCGATCTTCGGCGTGATCGGCGTGAATCCGATTCCGTCGCCCACCAGTCCGGGCGCGCAGGTGATCGACGTGGGCTACGAGTACGACATCAACGGCAACACGCCCGCCTACGTGCTGAACGTCGTGTCGATGGCCAACTCGCTGGCCACCTATTTCGACAACCGGCTCAACCAGAACGACGTCGTACTGCCAGTGGATCCCGAGACCGGCGAATGCACTGTCTGCGAAGAGGATTGGGACGGCGCCCAGTTCGAGACCGTAGTCGACGGCAGAACCGTGGTGATCAAGCGGGTCGGCGAGACGACGTACATCAGCTACCGCACCGAGGGCCTGCCATTGCTGGAACCGCTCCGTCAGTTCGGCGGCGAAGCCGGCATTAGGATCGCGTACGTGATCGAACCCGCGCTGACGGCGGTGGTCAACTACGGCTATCCGAACAACGATGCGTTGGCCAACCCCGAACAGTACGTCCCTGCCCGGTTGGTGCCGTCCGCCGCCGAGACCGAGACGTTCCTCAATGAGTTCGCCGACGGCGTGCAAGTCGGGCTCGACCGGCTCGACGACGAGGAGATCGAGGACGAGTCGGCGGACGCCGACGAGCCTGAATTGCTCACCACCACAGTCGTATCCGAGGGAACCGACGAGGGCAACGACGAGGCCGACGACGAGGACGAGGCCGAGGACGAGGCCGACGACGACGACGAGGCCGAGGACTCTCCGCGGCGCCCGGGCGGACGGTTTACTCCGCTCAGCGGCGTTCGCGAGGCGGCGCAGTCCTGGCGTGAGCGCCTGCGTGGCGGCGACCAGCACGACGTCTCGCTGGACGAGGGCGCGACCGAAGACGACGACGCCACCTCAGGATCCGACGACGGGCCGAACGTCAGCACCCCCTGACAGTTCGGACGCCGGCCTCCAGCGGTAGACGAGCCGATGGATGAAGAACCGTTCGGGCGGTGCCACCGGCTGGCGCTGCCTTCCCCAGCCAAGGACCCGATCCCGCTGGTCACCGGCTTCGTGTACGACGCGAAGTTCGAGCGCGTGGGCGACCGGCCGTCAAACGCATGCCCGCCAAACGCAAGTCCGCTCAACGGAATCGGTGCTGCGCTCACCATTCTTGCGCGGTGACCTCAACCTCGCCCGCAGGTCCGACCACCACCGCTGTGTAGGTGCCGTCACCATCGTCGCCGGCGTAGAACGGCGGTTCCGTGCCACCCGACGGGGTGATCAGGGCCGTCACGTCACATGAGATCCGTTCGGACGAATCGCAATACACCGAAAAGCCGTCATTCCCGGAGTACTCGATGTCGACGAGCACGTAGCCTGCGTCGACGTAGGAGCCGATCGGCTCGATGTCGACGGTGGCCGAGTCGCCGACGTCGATGGAGGCGGCCGATTCGACGGCGTCGGTGAGTTCAGTCGGATCGCTGTTGATGAGCCACCGCAGTATCGGCATCTCCGTGTCGCCAACCCAACTGAGGACGTCGGCAATCATCGTGTAAACCGTGCGGCTGACGCTGATCTTCCAGCCGCCGTCGGCACGAACGGCCACCAGGTATCCCAAGTTGTCGACCAGCGGCGCGAACGGCCCGAGGGTGTCCTGGTCGTCGGTACACCACTGCTCGGAGTCGTTGCTCACGTCGACAGCGAGGCACTGGCCGTCCCATTGGGCTTCCTCGCTCCGGCCCCACGACACGTGCAGACTCGTCGGCTTCACCCGGGCGGTGTTGCCGTCCATGGACATCAGTTCAAACTCCGCGTCTTCGACCGCGATGTCGGAGTCACCGATCCGAACGTTGTCGTTGATCAAGTCCTGATAGGTGAGCAGGACTTTGCCCTCGACTCCCGCCAGCGCGTCCGCCACGCTCGTGACATCTTCTGTGGCAAGCGAATCCGCCAATCCGTTGACGAAATTCTCCGCTGCCTCGATGGGTGAATCTGCACCCGACGACGTGGGGGCAGGCGATGTGCCGTAACCCCCCTCTTCCGAGGCGTACTGGAAGTAACTGAAGAGCGGGCTGACGTACCACGCGCCGTCCCGCTCGACTGTCATCACAAAGGGGGCTTGCTCATCCCCGTTGAGCTCGAGTGTCTCCTCGTCGTCATCGGCGGTGACTTCCGCGCCCCGGATGGTGACCTCAGCACTGCCAGCTTCGGCTCCCTGAAAGTACGCGTCGCGGATCGAGTCAGGCAGCTCGTCGGGATCCCAGGTCACGGTGATATCGGCGTTCTCGATGCTGACCTTGGTCAAACTGGCCTGTTCCGTGGTGGCGTCCAGCTCAAGGTCGTCGACTTCGATGGTGAACGCCTTCGACTGCTCGAGGGCCGCCGCGGCATTGCCGCTGCCGTCGTCGATCTCCGACAGGATGCGACTGTACTCGGTCGCGACGTCACTGATCCCTGCCACTTCATCGGGCGGGATGAGAAGTCCGAGCTGCGTGAGGTCGCCGTCCTCCAATGCCGAGATCACCTGCCGTACTGCGTCTTCCGGTGATGACGCGCCACCGACGAACCGGGACAGCACCACTCGGTGCACCGCGTAGCTGCCGGTAAGCAGGAGGCAGAACACCACAGCCCCGGCGATCCAGCGCAGGAAGGCAGGCCGTGGCCCGGTGGGCGGGGGCGGTCCATAGGCTCCGTAAGGGCCGCTGGGCGCGGCGTAGGGGTGGCCCTGATACGAAGCCGCCGGCCATGGGGCGGGCTGCTGCGGCGCTGGCTGCCAGGTCACTGGGTCCTTCTCGGTTACAGGTCGCCGCGCGCACGAAGCGAGGCGCGGACGGCAGGGTCGGTGTTCTGGGTGAGCCACGCGATGAGGTCAGGCGGTGCGGACGGGTTCGCCGCAATGAACGGCAACACCGATTGATCGGACCGCGCGAGTTCCCAGAGTTCCTGCGAAGGCGTCGACGGGTCGGACGCTCGTTCTGATGCCATCGGTGCCGCGACGAACGGGGGTGCCTGGCTGGGTGCCTGTGCAGTTGGCTCGGCCGGCGTCGGAGCGGAAGAAGCGGCCGTGGGTGCCGACGGCGGACTGGTCGGAATGTAGGCGGTGGGGGATGCCGGCGCGGCTGGTGGCGTGTGCACGGTCTGAGTCGACTCGTCGGTCGCCTGATAGAACGCAGGCGGCGCGGGCCGCGGCGTATGCGCGGTTTGCAGGTCGGCGTTATCCGGTCCGGTGTACGCGGTCTGCGCGGCCGCGTTGCCCGGTCCGGGGTAGACCTGCTGCGCAGGCTGGGGCATGGGGTCGCTGTACATCAGGGGTGGAGGTGCTGACGGAAACAGTGTTCGAACCGCGTGCGGCAGTAGTACGAACGCGGCAGCTGCGGCGGGCAGTGCGATCGCGGCGATCACTTGAAACGCGGTGATCGCTTCCCACGCGTTGGAACTCTGACCGGTCACGATGATCAGTACCAGCCCCGCCAGTGCCTGAACCGAGGCCGCGATCAGCACGGGCGTCCGCGCGCGCACCCCACTGAGCGAGACCTGCTGTCTGGCCCAGTCGGCTGCGACGGCTCCCAGGCCTGCGCACGCAGCGGTCAGGAAGACGACCGTGGTCAGCGCCCCCGTGAGCAGTACCGCGATGATCACTTGGGCCAGCAGCAGCAGGTTCGCCGCGACGATCAGCTTGCACGTCGAAGCTGCTGCGCTGAACCAGGTCTGAGGGTCGGCTCTGCGGTCGTTGTCCGGCAGAGCCGGCGAGATGGCGATGACGGCGGCGACCATCGTGAGAGCGACAGCAGCGAACGGTAGGTGTAGGGACTCGGTGCTGCCGACGCTGAACGAGATGAACGCGTTGAGCAGCGCCCAGATAAGCGCGCCAGCACCCACCGCGGTGAGCGTCAGGCGCGCAGCTTCGTCGCCGCGCGTCGCGCGTCGCACCACGAAGAACACGGCGAGCACCCACAAGCCGAGAAGAATGGCCTGCGCGACCGGCCAGACCAGTAGAGCGCGGAGCTCGATCGCCGCTTGGCGGGTGCGATACACCCCCACCACGACGCCGATCAGAGCAAGCGCTGCTCCGAACACCATGGCGAATCCGACGGCCGTCAGCCCGGGGACCCACAGCTGCGGCACATTCATCGCGGCGGCGGGGTCCACCAGGTCGGATCGGCGCGGCACTGCCGCCAGAGCTGCCGCCGCGACAGCGATCCACGCGCCGCAGGCCACCGCGTACTCGGTGACCTGCCCGTCCACCGCACCTAGTGCCGCGTCAGCGACGAAGTAGCCCGCGGCGCACAGCGCGAGCGGTGCGGCGAAGAGCATCTTGGTGACGCGGACATTGGCGGGACCCCAGGACGGCCCGAACAATCCCATCCGGCTGAGGTAGGGCAGCGCGGGCGCGACGAGCGCGAGTACGAGCGCGACGATCACTTCCGGGCGATTGAAACCGCGATCCACCATGTTCCACGGCAACACCAGAACCGCGACGACGGCGACCACGCACGCCGCGTCGAGGATGAGGTCGCTTCGGGGCACTCCGGCAAAAGGGCTGGGGCGCGGCATGGGCGGTGGCATCGGTGGGAACTGCGGCGCGTACTGGGCGCCCTGGTCGGGCCAGCCGGCCCCGCCCTGCGGCCAGCCGGGCTGGCCCTGCGGCCAGCCGGGCTGGCCCTGCCACATGCCTGGTGTGCCCAAGATAAGTCCTCCGTGACGATTCGAGTCGCACCCAGCGCGGCACCCCCAGTTGGCGCTTTCCCCTCGTGCGCGACGATGTTGTGCTGGATGACAATGTTGTGCTGGATGACGATGTTGTGCTGGATGACGATGTTGTGCTGGATATTGCCACAAAGGTCGGACGGCGTATCTCGCTAATTCAGCCAAGTATTCGGAATGTGCCCGCCGCCGAGGCGCAGACGCCGCGTCAACTGGTCTGCTTGCGTCGCTTCCGCTTGATGCCGACGCTGCCGAGAAGCGCTAGACCGGTGATGGTGACGTGCGGCGCGCCTGGGGCGCCCGCACCGCTGATGTGCTCGAAGGTGCCCATCACGCCGACGCCGCGCACATCGACGTTCACTTCCGGCGGCACCAGAATTGTCTGCCCGCCCATGATCGAATATGACCGGATGTTGACCTCGGCTGACGTGAAGTCCGCGTAGCGCAGGTCGACGACGCCGCCGCCGCACAGTGTGAAAGTCGTCATTCGCCGCGGCACGTTCCACCGTCCGCGCCGCTCGAAGCCACTCATCAACGCCAACAACAATGTCGCGGGAGCGGGCCTGCACTTCACCCTGCGGCCGCCGACGGGAGTGGTGCCGGGGAGGTCCTCGCTCAGTTTGTTGAGCTCCGCGTAAGTGGTGGCGGCGTACGCCTTCGTCAGACGGTCCTCGTACTCGTGCATGCAGAGGCGCCCTTGGGAGGCGGCTTCAGTGAGCAGTTGAGCAACCTGAATTCGATCGGTGTCAGCTGCCCGCATTGGAGCGTCGTGGGGCGCGGCGTCACTCATCACATAGGAGGGTACGACCATCGGACACCTCCGTACAGGGGATAGCTAATTTACTTAGACGTCGGATTGTTTTACCCACTGCGGTGGTCGCTTAAGCAAGAAGGCGGACATGCCCTCCTGCGCTTCATCGGAGACGAACAGCCGCGCGGTGTTCATGGTCAGATCTTCTGCTCGCTCAGCGAACCCCGCGAGGATCGCCGATGTGGTCAACGCCTTTGACGCGGCGAGGCCCTGCGGTGAGCCGAGTCCCAGATCAGCGGTCAGCGCGGCGACGGCGGCCTCGACATCCTCGGCGGCGGACGTGATCAAGCCGATAGCTGCGGCCTCGTGCGCGCCGAACTTCTCGCCGGTCAGGAAGTAGCGCCCCGAAGCGCGTGCGGTCATCTTCGGCAACAGCACCAGCGAGATGATCGACGGCGCCACCCCGATGCGTGCCTCGGTGAGCGCAAACGTGCTGCGGGTCCCGGCGACCGCGATGTCGCACGCCCCGATCAGCCCGAGTCCACCCGCCCGCACGTGGCCGTCGACCGCGGCGATGACGGGCAGCGGCGTCTCCAGGATCGCTTTGAGCAGGGCGGCCATCCCGCGGGCGCGGTGCACCGCCGCATGAAACGGGTCGTCGGAGGGAGAGGAGGATGCCGAGAGATCGGCGCCCGCGCAGAAGGTACCTCCGGTGTGGCCGAGGACCACCGCCCGGACGGCGGGATCAGATGCGGCGTCGCGCAGGCCTTGGTGCAGGCCAGCCACCAGACCGTCCGACAGCGCGTTGCGGTTGTGCGGTGAGTTCAGGGTCAGCCGTGCGACGTGGCCGTCGACGGCGTAATCGACGGCAGTGTCCATCAGTACGCCTCCATCAGTACGAGCGGGGCAGACCCAGCGACGTCTGCGCGATGAAGTTGAGGACCATCTCCCGGCTCACCGGCGCGATGCGGGCCAATCGCGACAGCGTGACCGCGGCGGCGATGCCGTACTCCTTGGTGAGACCGTTGCCGCCCATCGACTGAACGGCCTGGTCGACGGCGCGCACTGACGCCTCGCCGCCGGCGTACTTGGCCATGTTCGCGGCTTCGGCGGCGCCCATGTCGTCGCCCGTGTCGTACAGCACCGCCGCCTTCTGCATCATCACCTTGGCCAGCTCGATCTCGATGTAGTTCTGCGCCAACGGATGCGACAGACCCTGGTGCGCGCCGATCGGCGTCTTCCATACCTTCCGTGTCTTCACGTAGTCGACGGCTCTGCCGATGGCGAAACGGCCAGTGCCCACCGCGCTCGCCGCGCCCATGATCCGCTCGGGGTTAAGCCCGGCGAACAGCTGGGCGATCGCGGCGTCCTCCGAACCTACGAGCGCATCCGCGGGCAGGCGGACGTCGTCGATGAACACCTGGAACTGGTTATCCGGGCTGATCAGTTCCATTTCGATCTTGGTGAAACTGAATCCTGGTGTGTTCGTGGGCACGATGAACAGAGCGGGCTTCAAAGACTCCGTCTTGGACCCTGGACTCGATTCGGCGGTGCGGCCGACCACCAGGACCGCCTGCGCCTGGTCGACGCCCGAGATGTAGACCTTCTGACCGGAAAGGATCCAGTCGCTACCGTCGCGGCGGGCGGTGGTGGTGATCTTGTGCGAGTTGGACCCGGCGTCGGGTTCGGTGATCGCGAACGCCATCGTGATCGACCCGTCGGCGATCCCGGGCAGCCAGCGTTGCTTCTGCTCGTCGGTGCCGAATTTGGCGATGATGGTGCCGTTGATGGCCGGGGAGACCACCATCATCAACAGGCCGCAGCCGCAGGACGTCATCTCCTCCATGACCAGCGACAGTTCGTACATCCCTGCGCCACCGCCGCCGTACTCCTCGGGGAGGTTCACCCCGATGAAGCCGAGTTTGCCTGCCTCGTTCCATAACTCGGTGGTGTGTTCGCCGGCGCGCGCCTTCTCCAGGTAGTATTCCTGGCCGTACTTGGACATGAGATCGTGCACGGCGGCCCGCAGCGCGGCGCGGTCTTCGTTCTCGATGAAGCTGGTGTCGGTCATTTCACTCCTTGACTTTGAACTTCGACCCGGGCCAGCACAGCCCGGACGTCCACCTGCTGTCCGGTCGCAACGAAAATGTCGGTCAGCACCCCGCCGGTAGGCGCGTTGATGGTGTGTTCCATCTTCATGGCCTCCAGCCACACCAGCGGTTGGCCCGCGGTGACGGTGTCGCCGACGGCAGCGCCGATCCTGGTCACGGCACCGGGCATCGGAGCCAGCAGCGATCCCTGCGCCACCGATAAGGTGGGGTCGGGAAAGCGCGGTCGCATGGTGAATTGGACTGAACCCGTCGGAGAGTCGACACACACGGTGTTCCCGTAGCGGGCCACAGCGAACATCCTCGCCACCGCGTCGCTGCGCAACACGACCACGTCGGGGGTCATCGACTCGACCGTGACACCGGGGTCGTCGGGCAGCACCACACCAGATCGGTCATGGCTGTACTGGACGGTGTAATCGACGTCGGCCGCGCCGAGCGTCTTACTCTGAAATCCGGAACGCAGATTGCGCCAGCCCGATGGGATGGCGGCGACGACGGTTGCGGCCAAGCGGTTCTGCGCGCTGTCGGCCAACGCCGCGGCGACGGCGCATAGCCGGATGGTCGCGGCGTCGGTGAGCGGCGCAGCCAGCGTGGCGAGACCGTGCGTGCCGAAGAAAGCGGTGTCGGTGGCGCCGTCGAGGAAAGCGGGGTGACGCAGCACGTTGACCAGCAGATCGCGGTTGGTGCCCACCCCGTGGATCCGCGCTCGAGCCAGCGCATTGGCAAGCACTGCCGCGGCGCGGGTGCGGGTGGGCGCGTACGAAGTGACCTTGGCCAGCATCGGGTCGTAGTGGATGGACACCGTGGCGCGCCCGACGATGCCGGAGTCCAATCGGACGCCGGTGCCGACTGGGCCGCTGAACATCGACTGTGCGCCCACCTCGAAGTGGTGTAGCGCACCGGCCTGGGGTTGCCAGTCCTTGGCCGGATCCTCGGCGTAGATGCGTGCCTCGATCGAGTAGCCCTGTGCCGCGGGCGGTTCAGTGGGCAGCCGCATCCCGTCAGCGACCTGAAATTGCAGCTCGACGAGGTCGAGGCCGGTGGTGGCCTCGGTGACCGGATGTTCCACCTGTAGGCGGGTGTTCATCTCCAGGAAGAAGAACCCCCCATCGTCGTCGGCGAGGAATTCGACAGTGCCCGCACCCGCGTAGTCGATCGCCGATGCGGCTTCGCGGGCGGCTTCGAATAACCGGTCCCGCATGCCCGGTGTGCGTTCCACCAGAGGCGACGGCGCCTCTTCGATGATCTTCTGGTGCCGACGCTGGATCGAGCATTCCCGCTCGCCGACCGCCCACACCGTGCCGTGCCGGTCGGCCAGCACCTGAACCTCCACGTGGTGGCCGGTCGGCAGGTAGCGCTCACAGAATACGGTCGGATCGCCGAACGCCGACTCCGCTTCGCGTTGTGCGGCAGCCACTTCGCCTGCCAACGCGGCTAAGTTGTGCACCACCCGCATGCCCCGGCCACCGCCGCCCGCCGAGGCCTTGACCAGTACGGGCAACTGCTCGGCGGTGACGGTGTCGGGGTCGAGTTCGTCGAGCACTGGCACCCCGGCGGCAGCCATCATCTTCTTTGACTCGATCTTGGAACCCATCGCGGTCACGGCCGCCACCGGCGGCCCGACCCACGTCAGGCCAGCGGCCATCACCGCCGCCGCGAAATCGGCGTTCTCCGAGAGGAATCCGTATCCCGGATGGATGGTGTCGGCGCCGGCGGCCGCAGCCGCCGCCAGGATCTGGTTGCTGTCGAGGTAGCCGGTGACGCCGTCGAGGCGGATACGCGCATCTGCTTCGGCGACGTGCGGCGCATCGGCGTCGGGATCGGTGTAGACAGCGACGGTGCCGATACCCAACCTGCGGCAGCTGGCGAACACGCGGCGAGCGATCTCTCCGCGATTGGCGACCAGGACTCGAGTGATCATCTGCTTACATCCTGAAGACGCCGAAGTTCGACGTCCCCTTGATCGGGCCATTAGCTATGGCGGACAAACACATTCCCAGCATGGTGCGGGTGTCGCGGGGATCGATCACACCGTCGTCGTACAACATGCCGGACAGGACCATGGGCAGGGATTCGGCTTCGATCTGCCCCTCGACTGCGGCGCGCAGTGCTGCGTCGGCGTCCTCGTCGACCTTCTGGCCACGCGCTTCGGCGGCGGCGCGGCTGACGATCGACAGCACACCGGCCAGCTGGGCTCCGCCCATCACGGCGGATTTCGCGCTGGGCCAGGCGAACAGGAACCGCGGGTCGTAGGCCCGCCCGCACATCCCGTAGTGGCCTGCGCCGTAGGACGCGCCGATCAGTAGCGAGATGTGCGGCACGGTGGAATTCGAGACGGCGTTGATCATCATCGAACCGTGCTTGATCATCCCGCCCTCTTCGTACTGCCTTCCCACCATGTAACCGGTGGTGTTGTGCAGGAACAGAAGTGGTGTGTCGCTGCGGTTTGCCAGCTGGATGAACTGGGCGGCCTTCTGCGACTCTTCGCTGAAAAGTACCCCTCGGGCGTTGGCCAGGATCCCGATCGTATAGCCGTGCAGCCGTGCCCAACCCGTGACCAGCGACGAGCCGTACACGGCCTTGAACTCGTCGAACGCGGAGCCGTCGACGATGCGGGCGATCACCTCGCGCGGATCGAACGGGATGCGCAGATCGGGCGGGACGATGCCTGCGAGTTCCTCCGCGTCGAACAGCGGCTCGACGACGGGTGCAGGCGCCGGGCCGAGCTTGCGCCAGTTCAGCCGTGCGACGATGCGACGGCCGATCCGTAGCGCATCGAGCTCGTCGACCGCGAAGTAGTCGGCCAAACCGGATATGCGGGCGTGCATTTCGGCGCCGCCGAGCGACTCGTCATCGGACTCCTCGCCGGTGGCCATTTTGACCAGCGGTGGACCAGCCAGGAACACCTTGGAGCGTTCTTTGATCATCACGACGTGGTCGGACATGCCGGGGATGTAGGCGCCCCCGGCGGTCGAATTGCCGAACACCAGCGCGATGGTGGGGATTCCGGCCGCCGACAGCCGGGTCAGGTCGCGGAACACCTGCCCGCCCGGGATGAAGATCTCCTTCTGGACGGTCAGGTCGGCGCCACCCGATTCCACCAGCGAAATCACCGGCAGCCGGTTCTCCAGGGCGATCGCGTTGGCGCGCAGCCCCTTACGCACCGTCCACGGGTTGCTGCTGCCACCCTTGACGGTCGGATCGCTGGCGACGAGCATGCACTCGACACCTTCGACGACCCCGATTCCCGTGACCGTCGACGCACCGACCTGGTACTGGCTGCCGTATCCGGCAAGTGGGCTGAGCTCCAGGAAGGGTGAATCGGGGTCGAGCAGCAGTTCGATGCGTTCACGCGCGGTGAGCTTGCCGCGATCATGATGACGCTGGACATATTTCGCACCGCCACCGGCCAGTGCCTTGGCCTGCTCGGCGTGCAGCTCGTCGAGCTTGGTGGCCATGGCCGCGGCGGCCTCGTCGTAACCGGGGGAGGCGACGTTCAGCGCGGATACGAGGGCGGTCATCCCTGATAACCCAACGACTTTGCGGCCAACGATGTGAGTATCTCGGTGGTACCGCCCCCGATGCCGATGATGCGCATGTCGCGGTACTGACGCTCCACCTCGGATTCGGCCATGTAGCCCATCCCCCCGAACAGCTGGACCGCCTGGTGGGCCACCCACTCACCGGCCTCGACCGCTGTGTTCTTGGCGAAGCACACCTCGGCGATCAGGTTCGGATCGCCTGCCAGCTGGCGTTCGACGACATGGCGTGAATAGACCCGAGCCACGTCGGTGCGACGGGCCATCTCGGCCAACGTGTTCTGCACCGCCTGACGCGAGATCAGCGGGCGCCCGAACGTCTCGCGGTCGCGACACCACTGCGCGGTGAGGTCCAGGCAGCGCTGCGCACTGGAATAGGCTTGGGCGGCAAGGCCGACACGTTCTGAGACGAAGGCGGCCGCGATCTGCAGGAAGCCGCTGTTCTCCGGTCCCACGAGGTTCTCGGTGGGCACCCGGACGTCGGTGTAGGACAGTTCGGCGGTGTCCGAGGAGCGCCAGCCCATCTTGTCGAGTTTGCGCGTCACCTCGAAGCCTGCAGTTCCCTTCTCGACCACCAACAGCGAAACGCCGCCTGCCCCTGCGCCTCCCGTGCGCACCGCGGTGACGACGAAATCGGCGCGCACGCCTGAGGTGATGTAGGTCTTGGCGCCGTTGACGAGGTAATGGTCGCCGTCTAGCCGTGCTGTGGTTCGCAGATGCCCGACGTCGGAGCCGCCGCCGGGCTCGGTGATGGCCAAACTGCCGATCAACTCGCCCTGCAGCGTCGGCCGCACGAACTTGTCGATCAGGTACTGATCACCCGTGGCGATCATGTGCGGCAGCGCAATTCCGCAGGTGAACAGCGAGGCGAACACCCCGCCTGGGCAGCCAGCTTCGTGGAGCTCCTCGCAGATCACCACCGAGTCGGCGCCGTCGCCGCCTTCGCCGCCGACGGATTCCGGGGAGCTGGCGCCCAGCAGGCCTGCTGCCGCCGCCTTGCGGTGCAGCTCGCGCGGCAGCTCGCCGACGCGCTCCCACTCGTCGACGTACGGGACGATCTCGCGATCGGTGAATGCGCGCACCGTCTTCCGCAGATCGGCACGCTCAGGTGTGGTCCAGATACTCACAGCAGCACCTCTTCTGACAAGGGATTGAGGGGGATGTCGACGTGCCGGGACCGTAGCCATTCGCCGAGGCCCTTGGCTTGCGGGTCAAAGCGGGCCTGGTAGGCCACGCCCTGACCGAGGATGTTCTCGATCACGAAGTTCACCGCCCGTAGCGCGGGGAACACGTGGCGGGTGATGGGTAGGTCCGCTGTCTCTGGGAGCAGTGCACGAAGTAGATCGACGGTGAGAGTGTTTGCCAGCCATCGCCATTCGGCTTCCGCTTTCCCCCCGGTCGCTCCGCGCGCCCCGGCGCTGCGCACCCACACGCCGATGTTGGCGCTACCGCCCTTATCGCCGCTGCGTGCACCGGCGATAGTGCCGAGCGGGGCCCGGCGGGTGGGGCCATTGGGCAGCGGGTCGGGCAGCGCCGCCACCTCCGCAGCGACCAATTCGCGCGTCTGCAGGGCGGGCTCGATGAGGTGCCGGCTGCCGTCGCTGTGGACGGCGACGTGCTCGACCTCGGCTGCCGCCACATAGCCGGGCGTGAAAACACCGTAGATCTGGCCGTCCGACGGTGGCGTGGTGACGGAGAATCCGGGGTAGCTTGCAAGCGCGAGTTCTACTGCAGCCGAAGAGAATTGACGCCCGACGGTAGCCGGGTCGGGATCGCGCACCACGCAGCGCAGCAGTGCGCTGGCGGTCTCCTCGGTGGCGGCGTCCACGTGATCGGTGCGCGCCAGCGTCCAGTCCAGTTCCGCGGGTTTTACGGTCAGAGCGGCTTCCAGTTGGCGAGTCACCAACGCCGCCTTCGCCTCGATGTCCAGCCCGGTCAGGACGAAGGTCATCGCGTTGCGGAAGCCGCCGATGGAGTTCAGCGACACCTTGAGCGTGGGCGGTGGCGGCTCGCCCCGCACGCCCGTCAGCAGGACCCGGTCAGGCCCGTCGTCGGACAGCTGAACGGAATCCATCCGGGTGGTCACGTCGGGTCCGGGGTAGCGCGCACCGGAGATCTCGTAGAGCAGTTGCGCCGTCACGGTTCCGATCGTGACGGCCCCGCCCGTCCCAGCGTGTTTGGTGATTACCGACGATCCGTCGGCGGAGATCTCGGCTAGTGGGAAGCCGGGTCGGCTAACGTCGGCTAATTCGGTGAAGAACGCATAGTTGCCGCCGGTGGCCTGAGCGCCGCACTCGATGACGTGCCCCGCGGCGACCGCACCCGCCAGCTGGTCGTAATCGGTCCTAGCCCAGCCGAAGTGGGCGGCAGCCGGGCCCACGGTCACCGACGCATCGGTGACGCGGCCGGTGACCACGACGTCGGCGCCCGACCGCAGGCAGTCCACGATGCCCCACGCGCCCAGATAAGCATTGGCTGTCAGCGCCCCTGAGCCCAGTCCGAGCTGCTGGGCGCGGGGGAGGAGGTCGTCGCCCTCGACGTGGGCGACGGTGGCGGCGATGCCCAGTCTGTCCGCTAACCTGCGGATGGCGTCCGCAAGGCCAGCCGGGTTGAGCCCGCCGGCGTTGGTCACAATCCGCACGCCGTTGTCGCAGGCCAGGCCCAGAGACTCCTCCAATTGCCTCAAGAACGTCTTGGCGTAACCGCGGTCGGGGTTCTTGGCGCGATCGCGACCCAGGATGAGCATCGTGAGCTCGGCCAGATAGTCGCCGGTCAGATAGTCGAGTTCGCCGCCTTCGAGCATTTCGCGCATCGCGGACAGGCGGTCGCCGTAGAAGCCCGAGCAGTTGCCGATCCTGACGGCGGACAGCCCAGGCATGCACGTCCTCTCGACGACGAGTGGTCTCCCTACCAACCAGTAGGTCAGCCGAGAGTATCCGATCCCAGCGGTACCGCCAAGGGTGGGTTCAGGGCGCGGCGACGGGCGTCGGCGGGCTGCCGCACGCCACTGCTGGGGGTCCACCGCTGCCAGCACAATGGCGATCGGCATTGTTGCTCGCTTCGTCGCTCCCCGATCGCGCCATAGAATTGTGCAGAGAGCCGTAGCTATCGCGCGCCGATTCGGCGTGGGGTTAAATGCATCGAGGTTGTGGCGCTGCGATCGCGGAAAGAGGGGATCGGTGCATCCAGGGGGACCGGCAACGTCGTCCGAGCCTCGATCGCAATCCGCTGCGAGGGTCGCAATAATCGACGATCACGACGTTGTGCATGCGGGGGTCGAGGCGTGGTGTGCCAGCGCGGATCCATCTATCTCGGTGGTGGGAAGCTTTTTCACCGCGACCGAATTCTTCTCCGCTTTCCCCTCGTTCCCGGATGGGGTCGACGTGGTGGTCCTCGATCTGCAACTCGACGCGAGCAAGCCCGATTTCGAGACCCTGCGCGCACTTTGTGCACGGGGACAGCGGGTGGTGGTCTATTCGTACCTGACAGCGGACGAAGTGGTACTGACGTGTCTCGAGCTCGGCGCGGTGACCTATTTGACGAAAGCCGAGGGAAAACGGCATCTGATCGACGCGATTCACGAGGCCCATTCCACCTCGCCGTACGTGGGGCCGCGGATGGCGAATGCGGTTCTGACCGACGAACTGAACGGCCGCATCAAGCTCAGTGAACGCGAACGCGAGGTTCTCATCGCCTGGTTCCAAACGGAAAGCAAGGACCTCGTGGGCAAGCGGCTGCATATCGCGCCGACCACAGTCCGCACCCATCTGCAGCGTGTCCGCGCCAAGTACGCGGCTGTGGGTCGGCCTGCGCCCACCAAGTCTGCGCTTCTGGCTCGCGCCGTCGAGGACGGAATTCTGAGCCTCAGTGATCTTTGAGCCTCAGTGATCTTTGAGCTTCAGTGATCTTTGAGCACCGGGGTTCTTTTCGGTGAGTCAGTCGAACGGACGATATTTTCTGTGCCGATCCCTCCGTAAAGTCCCTCGTTAAATGTCGACGAGGTCCGCGAAATCGCTTGATATGGCAGTCACACCGCAGCGCCAATCCCGTGTTCAGCTGACTGCGAGGGCGTCCACGCTCGGACTGCTGATGCGTCACGCGGTGACAGCGGGGGTGTCCGTCGTCGCGTTGTGCGATCCCTCGTCGCCAGCGCCATTGGTCGGTCGGGTGATCCTGGTATTCCTGGTGCTCTGGTCGGCGTACCGACTTATCGGGCGGTCGACGAGCTGGCGTCTTATATGTCTGGATTACGGGGTCGTTATCGCTGTCTGTCTTGCCATTCCGGTCCTGACGCCCGATCCGCTGTTCTTTACTTTCAACAGCGCGCCTCAAGCCGTCGCGGGCACCGCCGTCATCAGCTTTGCCGTGGCTGTGCCGATTCGTTATTCCCTGTTGATGACGCTGGGTATTGCCGCGGCTTATGCCTGCGGCGCCGCCCAGGTGACTGGGTGGGCACACATCGGCGTCATCGGTGCCCTCTATTATTTTGCCCTGCAATGGATTGCGTCATCGCTGATCAGGATGATGCTGGTGCGGGTGGCCGAGACGGTCGACGGGGCCAGGCATGCTCGGGAGGCCGCCGAGCTTGACGAGACGGTCGCGTCAGCCGTCCGGGAATACGAGCTCGAGCAGCTGTCGATGCTGCACGACACCGCCGCGTCGACGCTTCTCATGGTGGGACAAAACACGGAGGTGGCCGGCCAGCTCGTCGCGGCGCAGGCCAGCCGCGACCTCGAGGTTCTGCCTGCGGCGTCGCGTCGATTGCCCAGTCGTATCGATCTGGCCGCCGCGCTGCGGGACTGCGCCACCCACATCGCAACGCCGACCATCATCACCGCACCTGCCGAGATGTGGTCGGACGGCCCCGGCGCCCAGGTGATCATCGCCGCGGCGCGGGAAGCGATGAACAACGTCGACCGGCACGCCAAGGCGGGCACGTTGCGAGTCACCGCGCACAGTGATCGAATCATATTGCAGGACAACGGGGTCGGCTTCGACCCGGCAGGTCGGGTGGGGCACGGCATCACCCATTCCATCGTGAACCGGATGGAGCGCATCGGTGGTAGTGCGTCGATACGGTCAGCGCCAGGGGAGGGCGCGACCGTGGAATTGCGATGGCCCGCAACACCTCCGCACCCGACCGATGAGCAGGCGATCGCTGATCCAGACAAGCTGATCGACCGCATGCGGTTTCGATACGGGCTGGCGATCACCGGGTACGCCTTGGCGAACGTGGCGTTCTCCCTACCTCACGGCGCCCTCACTTCCGGCGCCTCGCGTTGTTACACCGCCCTCGGTGTCGTCTGCGTCGTGAGCACCGTTGCCCTCATCCCCAACATCTGGGACAAGCGCTGGTTCGGTAGCTGGATCGCCGCGGCGACGCTGCTGGTGGTCGGGGTGGTGCAGACGCTTCTGCTCCCCGTGCAACTGATCGGTGGCGCAGCGCATTGGGCGCAGGGTGCAATCGGCTGGTGCCTGATGCCATTGGTGCTGGGGCTACAGTGGCGCATCGGTGCCGCCATGCTGGTCGGTTCCTGGTCAGTGGTCATCGCGACGCAACTCGTCCACAACCCGAGCACGGTGGCCAATGCCGCCTACGGCACGGCGAGCATTCTGGGAGTTCAGCTCTATGCTTTGTACTTCAACGGAATGATGCGCGACGCGGCGACCACCGCTCACGCCGAAACGCAACGTCACCACAAGCTGGTTGCCGATGAACTGGTCGCCGCCGCGGTACACACCGAGTACCAGAAGCGGCTGGCGGCGGTCGTCTCCGACGTCATTCCCGTCCTGCAGGAGTTGAGCCGGTCCGAGACCATCGACGCGGAACTCCGTCAGCAGGCCAGAACCCACTCCCGCAAGCTGCGGACCCTGTTCGACCGGGTCGACATCTTCGAGAACCCGTTGTTACAGCAACTACGCCCCTGCATCGACGCGGCGGAGGTGCGGCACGTCGCGATCACCGTGGAAAGTGACGGATCGCAGCCGGAACTCTCCCCGGCCCAGATCCTGGTGGTGGTCGAACTGTTCGCCGTGGTGCTCGCGGCCACGCACGGTTCAGCCCGGCTGGTGTTCGGGACCGCGGCGGGTGGGCAAAGCGCCAGCCTGGTCGCCTCCGGCATTGCCGCCGGTTGGACGTGCCCTCCGGGTCATCCTGATCCCGACACCGAAGTAGACATCGTCGCCGGCGATGACGAAGTCTGGGTTGAAGTGCGCATGGGTTGCGGCGCGGCTGATCCCAGCGATCCGACCCTTGCGCAGGAGTAGCCGGACGCCGCGTTTTGGAGACGACCGTGCTCACCGGCTATTCTTGGCTCAACTTGTCGCCGCTTCTAGAGAGTCTGCGGCAGTACCCACGAGGAGAGAAGGCTCGACCATGGCTGTGCCCAAGCGGAGAATGTCGCGTTCGAACACGCGCAGTCGGCGCGCGCAGTGGAAGACCGAGGCCACGGGTCTGGTTAATGTGACCGTCGCCGGCAAGCAGCACAAGGTGCCGCGTCGCCTGCAGAAGGCCGCCCGCCTCGGGCTGATCGACCTCGGCACGCGCTGACGCCACTGGTAGTTCGGCGGCGCGCCTCTCAGGCCGCTCTCAGGCGTTGGGTTAACACTGGTTGCCGTGCGCATACTTGTCGTCGATGACGATCGTGCGGTCCGGGAGTCGCTTCGACGCTCGCTGGCTTTCAACGGCTACTCGGTAGCACTGGCCCAGGACGGTCTCGAGGCTCTCGACGCGATCGCCAGCGAACGCCCTGACGCGTTGGTGCTGGACGTGATGATGCCTCGGCTGGATGGGCTGGAAGTGTGCCGTCAGCTCCGCAGTGCTGGAGACGACCTGCCGATCCTGGTGCTCACGGCTAGGGACTCGGTGTCAGAACGGGTCGCCGGGCTTGATGCGGGCGCCGACGACTACCTGCCCAAGCCGTTCGCGTTGGAGGAGTTGCTGGCCCGGATGCGTGCGCTGCTGCGTCGCACCACGGTCGATGCTTCCGGTGACTCGGCTGCACTCACATTCTCTGATCTGACGCTGGATCCGGTGACGCGTGAGGTCACCCGCGGCCAGCGCTCCATCAGCTTCACCCGCACGGAATTCGCCCTGCTAGAGATGCTGATCGCCAATCCCCGCCGTGTCCTGACCCGCAGCCGCATCCTCGAGGAAGTGTGGGGCTTCGACTTCCCCACCTCGGGCAATGCGCTCGAGGTGTACATCGGCTACTTGCGCCGCAAAACCGAGGCGGAAGGGGAACCGCGGCTGATTCACACCGTGCGCGGCGTGGGTTATGTCCTGCGCGAGACGCCGCCGTGACTAGGTCGCTCCGTCCGGCTCAACGGCCCCCGCTGAAAGCTACCAGCTCACTGTCCCTGCGGTGGCGGGTGATGCTGCTGGCGATGTCGATGGTGGCCATGGTGGTGGTCCTCATGACCGTCGCCGTGTACATGATCGTGCGGTCCGCGCTGCACGACGACATCGACGGCCAGCTGCAGAGCCGTGCCCGGCTGCTCATTGAGAGTGGTTCGCTGGCCGTGGATCCGGGTAAGGCCATCGAGGGCACCGCGTACTCCGACGTCAACGCCATGCTGGTGATCCCGACCCGGGCGATTTATACCGCCAACCAGCTGGGCCAGAGCCTGCCCATCGGTGACCCGGAGAAGGCCGTCATCAACGGCGAGCAGTCCTACTCGCTGCGCCAGGTGGACCACCAGAAGGTGCTGGCGGTGCATCTGTCCAACGGCAGTTCTCTGTTGATCTCCAAGAGCCTGGAGCCCACCGACAAGGTGCTCAAACGGTTGGGAACAGTTCTGGCGATCGTCGGTGGCATCGGGGTGGCGATCGCTGCGATGGCAGGTGGTGCCGTGGCTCGGGCCGGGCTCAGACCGGTCGGACGCCTCACCGAGGCCGCTGAACGCGTGGCCCGCACCGACGATCTGCGGCCCATCCCGGTGTTCGGGAGCGACGAGCTGGCCAGGCTCACCGAATCCTTCAACATGATGCTGCGGGCGTTGGCGGAATCCCGGGAGAGACAGGCGCGGTTGGTCACCGACGCAGGCCATGAACTGCGTACGCCACTGACGTCGCTGCGCACCAATGTCGAACTCCTGATTGCGTCCATGCAGCCGGGGGCGCCCAAGCTGCCCGACGAGGAGATGGACGCGCTGCGCTGCGATGTGATTGCCCAGATCGAGGAATTATCCACTCTGGTAGGCGATCTCGTCGACCTGACGCGCGAGGAAGCGGGCGGGGTGATCCACGAACCGGTCGATCTGGGCGAGATCGTCGAGCGCAGCCTCGAACGAGCTCGACGGCGGCGCAACGACATCGAGTTCGTTGTCGACATCACCGGTTGGCAGATATTCGGTGACGCAGGCGGTTTGTCGCGTGCGGTGCTCAACCTGTTTGACAACGCCGCCAAATGGAGTCCGCCGGGTGGGCGGGTGGAAGTCCGGCTCGCGCAGATCGACCCCACGCACGCCGAATTGACCGTCGCCGACGCCGGTCCGGGGATTCCGCCGGACGAACGGCGGCTGGTGTTCGAGCGCTTCTACCGGTGCACCGCCGCCCGGTCGATGCCCGGCTCGGGACTCGGCCTGGCCATCGTGAAGCAGGTGGTGGTGAAACACGGTGGCGCGCTGCGTATCGAGGACACCGTCCCGGGGGGGCAACCGCCCGGAACGTCGATCCATGTCCAGCTTCCGGGCGCACCCGCACCCGCGGCTGCGGCGCACGGCGAACTCGTCGACGTCCAACTGGTCAGCCACGAAGAATCACGGCGTGTACCGAACTAGATCTCAGTGCTTTCTCAGTTGACCAGGGCAAACTAACGGAGCATTCTCTGTCGGCTCCCCCCTAAGATCATCTGTGTCGGCGGCCATTTGGCGCCAGAAAGAAGCACCTCAGCGACATGACCAACCATCCTCGGTATTCGCCGCAGCCGCATCACGCCGGCAGGCGCCAGACTGCGACGCCCCCTGCGGCTGGTGGATATCGCGGTCCGTGGAGCCGTGGCGCAGGGCAGGCGCCACCACCGCAACCGGAGCCCACTCGTGCCTACGACTACGACGCGTACCGGGCCAGGCAGATGCCACCGCAGCAGATGCCACCGCAGCAGATGCCACAGCACCCCATGCCACTACAGACCGGCCCGCGTCCCGTGCCGGTGCGTCAGCCTCGGAATCGTTCGCGCGCAGGTGCTTTGACCATCGGCGCCGTGGCCCTGGCGGTGGTGTCGGCCGGTGTCGGCGGGGCCACCGCGTTGGTGTTCGCCCCCGAGACCAGTGTGACCGCTGCGTTGCCTGCGGTACCCAGCGATCCCACGCAGCCCGCCGCCAGCCTTCCCGCCGGCGGCACCGTCGAACAGGTGGCCGCCGCGGTGGTGCCCAGCGTCGTGAAGCTGGAAACCGACCTGGATCGCGCTACGGAAGAGGGATCGGGCATCATTCTGACGTCCGACGGTCTCATACTGACCAACAACCACGTCATCGCCGCCGCAGCCCAGGCGGGAAGCTCCGCCCGGACCACCGTGACGTTCGCCGACGGGTCCACCACCACGTTCACGGTGGTCGGCACCGATCCCAGTAGCGATATCGCCGTCGTGCAGGCTGCAGGCGTCTCCGGACTCACGCCGATCACGCTCGGCTCCTCGGCAGACCTGGAGGTCGGACAACAAGTGGTCGCGATCGGTTCCCCGCTCGGCCTTGAGGGCACCGTCACCACCGGCATTGTCAGCGCACTGAACCGGCCGGTGTCCACCGCGGGCGAAGCGGGCAACCAGAACACGGTGCTGGACGCCGTACAGACCGACGCCGCGATCAACCCCGGTAACTCTGGCGGTGCGCTGGTGAACATGAATGGCGAGCTCGTCGGAGTCAACTCGGCGATCGCCACCCTCGGTGGTGATTCACAGGAGGCCCAGAGCGGCAATATCGGTCTCGGCTTCGCGATCCCGGTGGATCAGGCCAAGCGCATCAGCGACGAGCTGATTGCCGACGGCACTGCATCACATGCCTCGCTGGGGGTGCAGATTAGTAACGACAGCACCGTCCAGGGCGCCAAGATCGTGGAGGTGATACCCGGCGGAGCGGCGGATGACGCCGGACTGCCCTCGGGTGTCGTCGTGACCAAGATCGACGACCGGGTGATCAGCACCTCGGAGGCGCTCCAGGCGGCCGTGCGGTCCAAAGCTCCGGGTGTACAGGTGACGCTCACCTTCGTCGACGGACCGGGCGCGCCGCAGACGGTTGACGTCACGCTGGGTACGGCCAACCAGTGATCCGAGTGGCCGCGCCGACGTCCGATGTTTCTTCGCCGTCGCTGCGCTCGCCCCTGGTAGCCACCTATACGGTTGCACCTATGGAAACCGGAGCGGAGTTGGTGGGCCGCGCACTCGTCGTCGTAGTCGACGACCGAACAGCGCACGGCGACGAAGAAGACCACAGCGGACCGTTGGTCACCGAACTGCTCATCGAGGCGGGATTTGTCGTCGACGGGGTGGTCGTGGTGTCCTCCGACGAGATCGAAATCCGCAACGCGCTCAACACTGCGGTCATTGGCGGTGTTGACCTCGTGGTGTCCGTCGGTGGCACCGGTGTCTCGCCGCGCGACGTCACTCCTGAATCGACGGTCGAGATCTTGGACCGCGAACTGCTCGGCATTTCCGAGGCGCTGCGCGCATCCGGGTTGTCCGCGGGAATCATCGACGCCGGCGTCTCGCGTGGTTTGGCGGGCATCTCCGGCAGCACGCTGGTGGTCAACCTCGCAGGCTCGCGCCTGGCCGTACGCGACGGCATGGCCACGCTGAATCCGCTGGCCCGCAATGTCATCGCCCAGCTCTCCAGCCTCGAAATCTAGGGCCGACCAGTGCCGCGCGACCCTCGGCAGGCGCGCCGTCCCATCGACGAGGTCTTCGGCGAAGACCTGCCGCAGGCGTCCTGCGACGAGCGCGATCCACAATCGAGCGAGCGGGAATCCGACCGCGATGGTTGGTTGCGACGCAATGTGCCGCCGCATCATCAATGACGTACGACTGCGCGAGAAGGACCCGGGGACCCCGTCGGGGCCCGGGCTAGTACAGTCTGTTACCGGGTCCACGTATGACGTTCGTCACAATTTGACGGCGGCGAATGTCGCCGGGATGAAATTTGGCGGCGTCAGTTAACTACCGGCGGCGGCGGCTACCGGGCCCAGGTGGGCAAGCGAAGAATTTCTACGCCCGCGGCGGCACCCCGCGCACTTCGCTGATCGGGCATGTCGGTGGTCGTCGGTAGAGGCCGCGGCATTGCTCTTGAAGGCGAAGGATAGCGTCACTACCTGGGCTATTGCCCGTCTTCTCCGGCCGCGAGGGCGGCCGTGGTCGGTGGGCTCGTGGGCCAGACTTCTGGTGGCATGCACTGTTCACAACGAGGTGAACGCGGAGTTAACCGCACAGCACCAGCAAACGGCAGTCGACGCGCGCGTTTGGACCGTGGGTTTGGGCCTAAGCGTTGCCGGGCCGAAGTCAGCCCGTTATGTTCCTCCTGTCAACGATGAGCGGAACGTAAGAGCAAGATGTGAAGGTTCTCATCTGGGGATTACGTCGAGCGCGTTGAGAAGCACGACACAACCAAACTGGGTGAGCCAAGTTGGGTCACCGCCGACAGCTAGGGAGAACATGAAGGTATTCGGTCGGGTGCTGGTGGCGTTGATCGCCTCCATTGCGGCTCTGTTCGCGAGCACAGGCACCTCGCAGGCAGGCATGGACAATGAGCTGAGCGTCGTGGACGGCTCGGGCCGCACACTGACGATTCAGCAGTGGGATACTTTCCTCAACGGTGTGTATCCCTTGGACCGCAACCGGCTGACCCGCGAGTGGTTCCACTCGGGCCGCGCGGTATTCGCGGTCGTCGGCGACGGGGCAGACGAGTTCGAAGGCCAGCTCGAACTGGGCTACCAGATCGGCTTCCCCTGGTCGCTGGGCGTGGGCATCAGCTTCTCCTACTCCACCCCGAACATCGCACTGGACGGCGGAGACTTTGGCCAGTTCGGCAGTGGATCGGAGGGTGGAGACAACATCGACCTCCTGCCGAGCGTCTCGTCCACGCCGTTCTTCCCGGGTGCCACCTTCACCGCGGATCTGGGTAACGGCCCGGGCATCACCGAGGTCGCCACGTTCTCCGTCGAGGTGTCCGGCGCTGCCGGTGCGGTCGCGGTGAACAACGCCCACGGCACGGTGACCGGTGCTGCCGGTGGCGTGCTGCTGCGTCCGTTCGCCCGGCTGATCAGCGGCGACGGCGACAGCGTCACCACCTACGGCGAGCCTTGGAACATGAACTGATCGCTCCCGCTTAGTTATCGGTGAACAGCCCCCGGCCACTGGCCGGGGGCTGTTTCCGCTTTCTGGATTAATACGTCAAAAATATTGCGGCACAAGCCGTTCGACGGCCGGGCCAGGTGGTGGCTGCGGCCGAGAAAGCCTCGGTGAACACTTGCCGCACCTATGCCCGCAACCTATGCGGGCGCACAATCTGGGTGATAGTCTTAGGCCGATCACAGACTCCGAGTACGGGACTCGTTCTCCGTACCAGACAAGAAGGGTGGACAGGTGGCCGATAACGCCAAAGTCCTCGTCCGTAGGGCCAAGAAGCTGGGCGTCGCGGGCCTCGGTTCGCTCGCGGTGTCCGCGGCGCTGTTGAGCTTCGGCGCCGGAGCTGCAAGCGCTGAAGAAATCACGTCGGACCCGGCATCTCCCAGTGGCGGACCGATCGCCGAGGACGGCGTCCGGCCGTCCGGTTGGCAGGAGTACGACGCCACGCAGACCATCCTCATCGAGGAGGGCGAGATCACGTTCGGCGAAGGCGTCACAGATTCGAACATCGCCATCCCGGGCACTATTGCTGAGCCGCCTGAGCCCGGCGACATCGGGTTCTGCATCATCGATTACGCGGGTTGCTGAGAGCACCTACCGATCGAACAAAGCCGCCTCGGACGAATGTCCGAGGCGGTTTGGTTCGATCAGGCAAAGGTCACAATTGCTTGGGGGGTGTGGTCCGCGGATCCGCAGTGCCGTGCACTGCGCTGGGTGCAGCCGCGGTGTCAATACTGGACGTCGGCGTCTTGCTTTGCGCCACCAGCAGATCCCGGATCTCGACCAGCAGGTCGACCTCGGTCTGGCTCACCACCTCGGCTGGCTCGACCTCGCCTCGCCTGCGAAGGGTGTTGTAGGGCAACACGATCACGAAGTACACCACGAGGGCGATCAAGAAGAAGTTGATACATGCCGACAGCACCTCGTTGAGGTTGACATACTCGTCGCCCCCGAGCGGAATCTCCAGCCAGCCGATATCACTGTTCTTGTCGGCACCGATCCGTGCCACCAGCGGCGTGATCACCGCGTTGGTAAAAGCGGTGACCAGCGTGGTGAACGCGGTACCGATCACCACCGCGGTCGCGAGGTCGATGATGTTTCCCCGCATCATGAACTCTTTGAACCCCTTGAGCATGCGCGTCCCCTTCTGGATCGGCTTTGAGGTGCCTCACGGAATCCCAAACATTAGTCCTGCGCGGACGGCGGAGGGCTGATCTTGAATCAGCGGAACGTCAGCGTCACCACATCGGTCAACGCAGCACCCGCCACCGCGTTCGCCGTGTCGGCGGGCAGCGCCACCAGAACCACCCGATCGTCGCCCGGGGACGTCGGATTCGGCTTCGGCGAGACCATCAGCACCACCGCGGCCGAAGCGAGCACTGTGGCCGGGGTCTCGGCGTCGGCGGGTGCCGCCAAGACGTCCACTACATCGCCGGCTCGAACCAGATCCAGCAATGCAGGGTCGCTGAGATGTAGCGGGACGATCCGTGCGTCGGGACCCGCGGCTGCTTCGGCCAGACGTGAATCCAGCAGGCGCACATCGGTTATGACTTCCCCTCGCCGGATGGGACCGGCTGGCACTGCGCCCACCACAGCGGCGAGGTCGCCGAGCGAACCGTCGGGCAGCGTCGTCGACATCACCTGGTCGATGCGCACGTCATCCGACGTGAGTTCGATACCGGGGGTTATATCACGTGCCGCCACCACGGCGCCAGTTCGTTCGCCGTCGGGATCCGAGCGCACCGCCGCCAGGCCTGCCAGCAACACCAATAGACCGGCGACGATGCGCCGTGCGGCCAGCGTGCGCGTCCAATCCGGGCGCAACGCTGCATTCAACCGGGTCGCCAACGTTGGATCGAGAGATTTCCCCACACCCCATGACGGTAGATGTCTCGCGCGGCTCGGGGGCGCGGCAGGCGAGCTGGCTGTGGATAGGTCGAACTAGCTGGCCGCGGCAGCAGTCGATTTGGTATCGGAGCCTTTGGTATCAGAGCCTTTGGTATCGGAGCCTTTGGTATCAGAGCCTTTTGCGTCGGAGCCTTTGGTGTCGGAGCTGGAGGAATCAGACCCCGACGGCGAGGTGCCGGAGCTCGACTCTGACGAACTCGATGAGCTGGGGTCGGAGCTCTTCGCGGACTCGCGGCTGTCGGTGCGGTAAAAACCACTGCCCTTGAACACGACGCCGACCGAATTGAACAGCTTGCGCAACCGCCCGGAGCACTGCGGGCACGTGGTCAGCGCGTCTTCGCTGAACGACTGCACCGCGTCGAACTTGTTGGTGCATTCGGTGCAGGCGTAGCTATAAGTCGGCACGTACTCCTCCATAACTCGAATCCCTAGCACTCTACCGTGCCAAGTGCTAGAACTGCTATGTGGGTGGGTGGCATTCCCCCGTCTACGGAAGCGCGGACACCGGCTGGAGTCGCTCTGCCTGGTCACCAGAGCGATCGCCGGGTCGATTGGGGCCCGACTAGCTAGGGACGCAACGTGATTACGCCAAACCCCGGTGTCAGGGCATGTGTCATGGCGATGTCGTGCGGCTCGGAAGGCAGCTCGTCCACCAGTTCGTCGTCGCGGACCACCGCCACCCGCGTCGCGGTGGGATCGCCCAGCCCCAGTGAGCGGTCGTAATAGCCGGCGCCGCGGCCGAGCCGAACGCCCCGTCGATCCACCGCCAGTGCAGGCACCAGCAGTAGGTCCGCCCGCGCCACGGTCTCGGGAGGCAGCACGGGGCCGGTGGGCTCCAGCAGCCCGAAGCGCGCCGCCGCCAGCTCGCCTGGCCGGTAGCTGGCCCAGCTCAGCGGCTGCGCCACTCCGTCGATTGTCATGGTCACCGGCAGCAGCACCGCAGCGCCTGCCGCCGCTAGCGCGTCGAGCATGTCCAGCGAGCCTGGTTCCGTCCCCACCGGAACGTAAGCGCACACCGTCGCACCCTCGCTGACCAGCGCGGCAGCGTGCCGGGACAGGGTGGTGGCCTCGGCGCTGTGCACCTGCTCACCGACAGCTCTGCGCGCCGCCAGCAGCTGCTTTCGCAGATCGTGTTTCGACCGATTGCTGCTCATCGGTACACAATGGCAGGCGACAGTCAGCGCCGAGCATAGGTGTGCTCAACACGTTGCGGTTAGGGTGTAAACGATGACGAGACCAGAGGTGCCGATTCCGCGGACCGCGATCGTGCCCGCGGCGGGCCTTGGTACGCGTTTCCTGCCGGCCACCAAGACCGTTCCCAAAGAGTTGCTGCCGGTGGTCGACACCCCGGGCATCGAGTTGGTGGCCGCAGAGGCCGCGCAGGCCGGCGCCGAACGTCTGGTGATCGTGACCTCGGAGGGCAAGGACGGCGTCGTCGCGCACTTCGTCGAGGACCTCGTGCTCGAAGGAACGCTGCAGGCCCGCGGCAAGGAAGCCATGCTCGCGAAGGTGCGACGGGCGCCCGCTCTGATCAAGGTCGAGTCGGTGGTGCAGGCCGAACCCCTGGGCCTCGGCCATGCCGTGCAGTGCGTGGAACCCGTCCTGTCACCCGACGAGGATGCCGTCGCGGTGCTGCTGCCCGACGACCTGGTGCTGCCGACGGGTGTTCTGGAGACCATGTCGAAGGTGCGTGCTAAGCGTGGTGGCTCGGTGCTGTGCGCTTTCGAGGTGCCGCGCGAGCAGATCAGTGCGTACGGCGTCTTCGACGTCGAGATCGTGCCGGACGCCGTCAACCCCAATGTGCTCAAGGTCCTCGGCATGGTGGAGAAGCCCAAGGCAGAGGATGCGCCGTCACTGTTCGCCGCTGCGGGTCGCTACGTCCTGGACCGGGCGATTTTCGACGCGCTCGGTCGCGTGGAGCGGGGAGTCGGTGGCGAGATTCAGCTCACCGACGCGATCGCGCTGCTGATCGCCGAGGGGCATCCTGTGCACGTCGTGGTGCACCGCGGATCCCGACACGACTTGGGAAATCCCGGCGGCTACCTCAAGGCTGCGGTTGACTTTGC
This sequence comes from Mycobacterium sp., assembly GCA_051306175.1. GTDB lineage: Bacteria > Actinomycetota > Actinomycetes > Mycobacteriales > Mycobacteriaceae > Mycobacterium. The sequence goes on from JBPPMS010000047.1 coordinate 36,498, forward strand.
TTTGGATCGTGATGACTATGGCCCCGAGCTGCGGCGATGGTTGGTAGAGCGATTGGGTTTGGCCGAGGCCTCTGCTCAGTAGGTGCCTGCCGGAGCCCCCCGCTGTTGAGGATTAGGCCCCGACGGAGAAAGGCATCCTGTGCGTTCGGTGGAGGAGCAGCAGGCCAAGGTGGCGGCATCGGCCGTCGCTCCGCGCCCAGTGCGGATCGCGATCGCCGAAGCGCAAGGTCTGATGTGCGCCGAAGAGGTCGTCACGGAGCACCCATTGCCCGGCTTCGACCAAGCGGCTATCGACGGATATGCCGTGCGCAGCGTAGACGTCCTCGGCGTTGGTGATCGCGATCCCGACTCCGAGAGCAGTGGCGGTGACGACGTCACCCTGCCGGTCATGGGCGTCATCGAAGCAGGCACCCGCACGCCCAGCCGGTTGCAGCCACGGCAGGCCGCCCGGGTGCAGACCGGTGCGCCGATGCCGACCCTTGCCGATGCGGTGCTTCCGCTGCGCTGGACCGACGGCGGCCAGGCGCGGGTGCGTGTCCTGCGCGGGGTTCGGTCGGGTGCCTATGTGCGACGAACCGGTGACGACGTCCAACCCGGTGACGTTGCCGTCCGGGCGGGCACGATCATCGGTGCCGCGCAGGTGGGGCTGTTGGCCGCGGTCGGTCGTGAACGTGTGCAGGTGCACCCTCGGCCCAGGGTATCGATCATGTCGGTGGGCGGGGAGCTCGTCGACGTCTCCCGCACGCCCGGCAACGGACAGGTCTACGACGTCAACTCCTATGCATTGGCGGCCGCGGCCCGCGACGCGGGTGCCGAGGCGAACCGCGTTGGCATCGTCAGTGGCGATCCGGCCGAGTTGAAGGAGGTCGTCGAAGGCCAGCTGAGTCGCGCCGAAGCCGTGGTGATCGCCGGCGCGGTGGGTGGTGCTGCCGCTGAACAGGTGCGCGCCGTGCTCTCCGAACTGGGTGAGGTGGAGGTGGTGCGCATCGCGATGCACCCCGGTTCGGTCCAGGGTTTCGGCCAGTTGGGGCGCGAAGGTGTGCCGGTATTCCTGTTGCCTGCCAATCCTGTCAGTGCATTGGTGGTTTTCGAGGTGATGGTGCGGCCGCTGATCCGGCTGTCGCTGGGCAAGCGCCAGCCCCAGCGCCGGATCGTGCAGGCGCGCACGCTGGCACCCATCGCGTCGGTCGCGGGGCGCAAAGGCTATCTGCGTGGGCAGCTGATGCGGGACCAGGACACCGGCGAGTATCTGGTCCAGGCGCTCGGCGGTGAACCCGGCGCCTCGTCTCATCTGTTGGCCACGCTGGCCGAGGCGAACTGTCTGGTGGTGGTGCCCACCGCGGCCGAACAGGTGCGCACCGGCGAGATCGTCGACGTGGCGTTCCTGGCACAGCGCGGCTGAGAACTTAATCGGGCTGATGAACTGGTTGCGCTCGAGCGCCCTGCACCCCGGCTGGCCCATGCCGACGGGCCCGCTGCGGGTGAAGGCTGGCGTGGTGACGCTGCGTCCTGTGCGGCTGCGCGACGGTGCCCAGTGGAGCCGCATCCGGCAGGCCGACCGTGCGCACCTCGAGCCGTGGGAACCCAGCGCCGAGGTCGATTGGAATGTGCGCCATACCGTTTCGTCGTGGCCCGCGGTGTTCTCGGGGCTGAAGTCGGAAGCCAAACACGGACGCATGCTGCCGTACGCGATCGAGGTCGACGGCCAGTTCGCCGGGCAGTTGACGATCGGCAACGTCACGCATGGGGCGTTGCGGTCGGCATGGATCGGTTACTGGGTGGCGAGTTCGATCACCGGCGGTGGGGTGGCCACGGGTGCACTGGCGTTGGGGCTGGACCACTGCTTCGGGCGGGTGATGTTGCACCGCGTCGAAGCGACCGTGCGGCCGGAGAACACCGCGAGCCGCGCGGTGTTGGCCAATTGCGGTATGCGCGAGGAGGGCCTACTGCGTCGCTATCTCGACGTCGACGGCGCATGGCGCGACCACCTGCTGGTGGCGATCACCGCCGACGAGGTCGGCGGTTCGGTGGCGTCGACGTTGGTGCGGGTAGGAAAGGCCGACTGGGTCTGAGGCCCTTCTCGATTGGGCTTGGGCAGAGGGCCGAGGATTGCCCACGACCACTGCTTCCGCGTTTCCGATGCCGCGTTGTTGCAGAAGTGACACGTGGGACTGTTGGTGCTTGTCAGCAACGAATTACAGGTGTGTAATTGTACCGGCGCACCAACCCCCGGCAGCGCTGGTCATCAGGCCAAGCTCAAAGAGGGGAAAGGAACCGGCTGACATGCCAAGCATCCCCCAATCACTGTTGTGGATTTCGCTCGTCGTTCTGTGGCTGTTCGTCCTGGTTCCGATGCTGATCAACAAGCGCGACGCCGTCCGTCGCACCAGCGACGTCGCGTTGGCGACTCGCGTACTCAACGGCAGTGCCGCATCTCGCCTGCTCAGGCGGACCGGACCCGCCACCGGCCATCGTCGTGACCCACACTGGAAGCCGGAAGGGAGCGATGACTACGACGACGACGTCGTGGACGAGGCCGATGCCGATGCCGAGGTGCAGCCGCGTCGTACCAGCCGCTCGGTTGTGGTGATGGCTGCGGTGATCGAAGAGACCGAGTCCGAATACCTCGACGTCGACGTCGTCGACGAGAACTCCGGTGCGCTGACCGCCGCGGCGGACGACGCGCAGACCGACGTCATCGAAATCGTCACGGAGAAGGCCGAACCCACCGTCGACGACGTGCGCGCCGAGGACGCTCCTGAACCCGAGGACGCCGAACCTGAGCCGGAAGCGTCGAAGCCTGAGCCGGAGGCGTCGAAGCCCGAGGTGGCCGCCCCCCCACCCGACCGCGATCGGCGCCGTGGGAATCAGATCGCCGCTGCCGCGAAAGTGGCTGCGCGCAAGTACGAGTTCCGCAGGCGGATGATCACGGCTCTGGTGCTGGGGGTACTGGCTTCGGGGGTTGCGGCGTTCACCGTCGCGCCTGCGATGTGGTGGGTGTGCGGCACAGTGTTCGTGATCACCGTGCTCTACTTGGCCTACCTGAGGCGTCAGACACGAATCGAGGAACGGCTGCGTCGACGTCGCCAGCAGCGGATGGCGCGCGCGCGACTCGGTGTGGAGAACACCCGAGACCCGGAATTCGACGTGACGCCGTCGAGGTTGCGCAGGCCGGGCGCCGCCGTGCTCGAGATCGACGACGAGGACCCGATTTTCGAGCATCTGGAGTATGCGAGTGCCGTGTCCTATGACCTGGCGCGTGCGTCGGGACAGTGACGCAAACGGCGCGGCCAGCCGATTTCCGCGGGTGCTACGGTGGCTGGTAGCCTCGTAGCGTTCTTGGGGCTATAGCGCAGTTGGTAGCGCGTCTCGTTCGCATCGAGAAGGTCAGGGGTTCGATTCCCCTTAGCTCCACCAGTTTTCAGCAGGTCAGAGGGTTTTCGACCCGAGACCGGCAGTCTCACAAATAAGTCGGGACCGCAGGGGACCGCAGGAGTTCAAGCCGACGGGACCGCAGCGGTCCCGTTTTGGCCCTGAAGCCGCTGATGGCACAGGCTGCAGCGAACCTCGTCGTCGGCCGTGTCGGCACGCATCGCGACATCGAGCCTGTTGGCGACGAGATCCAGATCGGTGTCGAACAGGTCCGCGTAAACGTCCATTGTCATCGATGCCTTCCGGTGCCCGAGCATTCGTTGCACGACCTTCGGATTGGCCCCCTCGCTGATCGCAAGGCTCGCCGCCGTGTGGCGCAGATCGTGCGGCGAGATCGACGGGAACATAGGGTCCGACTTTTGGCATTCCTCGACCGCGAGATCGAAAACGCGCGACCGCCAATTCGAATTCCGCAGCACGCCGCCGCGCAAATCTTGGAACACCAGATCGTCGCGGCCCTTGCCGATCATCAGCGCCGACAATTCGTCGGCCAGTTTCGCCGGGAATCGCACCGACCGACGCTCCCATTCCTTTGGCGTTCCCCAATCGAGCCCGCCGGATTCGGTAACGGACCGCAAGATATTCACCCGCCGCCGCAGCATGTCGAAATCTTGAATGCGCAGCGCCGCCATTTCGCCCCACCGCAATCCGGTGTAGGCCAGGAACCGGACCACCTCCGGGTTGCGCTCGACGGCACCCGCCAGCGCCTCGACGCGGGCGTGCGTGAGGTACCCGCGGTCGGCGTGCTCGCGCTTGGGCAGCGGGACGCCATCGCATGGGTTGTGGGCGATGCGCTTGTCCTCGACGGCGATGCCGAGCGTCTGGCGCAGCACCCCGAAGGCGTTCTCGATGGTGGTCGGGCCGACCCCGTCGGTGACCATCGTGGCGACCCACAGCTTGACTGCTGAGATCCTCACGTCGGCCACCGCCACGTTGGCCCACACCGGCTGAACGTGGACGCTCCACGCGCTGCTCTGCGTCGCCGCCGTCTTCTTCGAGATGTGGCCGCGTGCCTTCATCCACCCCTCGAACACATCGGCCACCGTGGTGCGCCCGCCTGCGGCGTGACGTAGGTGCCCGCCGCAATCGCCGGCGTAATCTCGCGGTCGAGCCACTGCTGGGCGTCCACCTTGCGGTCGAACATCTTCGAGCGCTCCTGGCCGTCCTCGGGCACGTAGCGCGCCCGCCACCGCTTGCCGACGCCGTAGCGGCCGCTCTTGACGGCCTCGGTCCTGCCGTCGGGACCGCGCACCGTCTTCATCCACCGGTCGTCAACCCCGGCACGGATCCCGCGCCTGGCTGATGTCATTTCCTGTTCCCCTTCTTCGACTTTTGGATGTCCGAATCGATGCCCTCGGGGACGATCACGTCCCGCTGCCGAACCGAGTTCACTTTCTCCTGCGCCTCTGCCCTGGGCATCGGATGTCATTGCGGCAGTTGCGCACTCGACGGCATGGACGAGGCGTGGCGCGACAAGGTATGGAACGCCCTTCTAGCCAACTACCCGGACCCGGTGGCCGTCGATGAGGTCGAAGGCGGGGTCGACTACCACGGCGCCAGGGTCGTTCACCGGGGCCGCGCCGCACGATTGGGAGAGGTGCTGCGCCGAGTTCCGGCCGCGATGACCGACGCCAACATCAGATTGCCCGGCCTGTTCGACGGCCGCTACACGATCACCCGCACCGGCCGCCTCGGCGACTGGCGCACCGAGGACACCTGGCGTGCCAAGCACCCAGCGACGTCCACCAAGACGCTCCCCGACGCCGTGACGTTCTGGTCGAGATGTTGACCGATCCCTATCACGGCCTCGCGGCCCCGCTAAAACCACCCCCACCCGAAGGAGCAGCATGACGAAGACGACCATCCACGAGACCGTGGACTCGAGTGTCGCATGTGCAGAACAGCTTTGGGATCGGCTGCGAAGCGGCGACCTCGACTTCCAGCTGTCGAGAAGCGCGATCATCGAGGCCAGGGCCTGGGAGCCGCTGGGCTACGAGTCGTTCTCGAAGGCATGGGTCGACAAGATGGCCGGGGTGACCATCGCGGCCGCGCTACGCCTATACGCCGTCTACGAGCTACTCGCCGAGCACCGTCGAAGACGTGGCCGACATGGTGAAGGGCGTTGGCCCCGACGGTGCGGAGGAACTGACGGCATGCCGCTGCTCAGCACCGACGAGGTACGCCGCGGCCTGACGTGAGGGTCAGTGCTGACGAGATTGATGACGACGACGTCTACCCGCCGCGCCCCGATTGCAATTCGACGGTCGCCTACTTCACGGACCTTGACGGCGAGCCGTCGATCGTGGAGGTCACCCACGACGGGACGTGCCCCGCGCTGCTTTGAGAACTGGGTGAGCGTCCGCACCCGTGGCACGGCCCGGCGTGAGGATCGACCAGCTGGCCGCGGCACGGTGCGAGCGGGAGATGGTGCCCTACGCGATCGCGGTGCACTGCGCCGGCTCGAACCGCTTTGGGACAAGTACCCCGGCATCCTCACCAGGCTGGCCGACGACGCCGGGGCCACCGATGTCTACGTCGACAGCATCAAGGACGCCGCGATCGGCCTGTCCGAGGACGAGGTCGGCGCCGGGTACAACCGGGCCCGCCAGCAACTACTCGCCAGCGGGCGCCAGCTGTGCGAGATGCACCACACAAAGAAGACCGGCGCGGGCGGTGGGCCGCCGACCGCAGTGACCGACATCTTTGGGAGCACGTGGATCATCTCGGGCACCGGCTCGATCATCATGCTCACCGGGGAGCCGGGCGATCCGATTGTCGGCATGCGCCACCTTCGTCAGCGGGCCGAGGAGGTCGGCCCGTTCGAGCTTCTGCACGATCAGACCCTCGGAGAGATGACCGTGCACCACGGCACCGATCTCGTCGCCCTGGCGAAGGCCAAGCCGATAGAGGGGCTGACGGTCAAGGACGCGGCCGGGTCGCTGTTCTCGACCAACGAGCCGACCAAGGAGCAGAAGGAGAAGGCCCGCCGCAAGCTGGTCAAGCTCGTCGCCGACGGTCTGCTGGTGACGGTCGAAGGAACCGCCGCTGGCCACGGGGGTACACCGACGTGCTCCTGGTTCGCGGCCGACGAGGTGACGACGTGAGCAGTCACGCGAATTGCATAACCCAGGTCAGGCCGGCCCGCCGTCGAGTGACTTCTCAGCGGGTCACGAACCAGACACGCTCTGTCACGGAGATCACGAAAGCCCTGGTCAAGCAGTCAAAGAACCAGGCACGGCAGTCACACCGCCGAGCAGTCACGTTTCCCCACGTCCCTTTATAGGACGTAGGGGACGTGCTGCGACATGCCCCGCAAGGGGCACCGCGACGTCTGTCCCGACGGCCGGCGCGAGGTGGGCCACGACGCCTACCGGGCCGGCCTCTGCCGCACCTGCCACACCCGCCGGTATCGGGCGGGCAGCCCCGAGTGCGAACCCTGCTTCAGGGCCGCGCGGGGGCTGTGGTGAACCGACGGCAGCGTCGGGCGCAAGGCGAGAATCTGCGGCGCCGGCTGACGGGGGAGGACATCCGGCGTGCGGTCGAGTGCCCCGACTGCCTCGCCGACCTGCAGCCCGTGCAGCTGGCATCGGGCCGGGTCGTCATCGAGGTGCGCCACGACCCGTGCTGTCCGTGGCTGGCCCAGTTCGAGCGCGACGGCGGCCGGGGGGTGCGGTTCATATGAGCACCACCGACGCGCTGGCCGACCTACTGGCCTCGCTAACACGCGGGCTAGGGGGTGACCCCGGCTACCCACTCCCTCCTCTGGCTTTCCCAGGGGGAGGGGGAACCCTAGCGACCATGTGCGAGGCCCGGCACGGACAGCAGATTGTGCTGGCTGGATACCACATGGAAACCGTTTCCACCAGAAAGGATCACGCTCATGACCACCAAGAAGGCGCCCACGACACCCGGCCAGCAGTTGGTCGCGCGCATCACCAACGACATGGCCGCACGCTACCTCGAGCCGTCAAGCAAGGAATTCGAATTGCTCCAGCTGGCAGCCGGATTGGCCGACCAGCTGGAGGGTCTGAAGTGGAAGCAGAACGGGCAGCTGCCGACGGTCAGCACCAGTAAGCTGCGCCAGTGGCTGACCAGGGCGGTGGCGACTGGTTAGCGAACGTACTTGTCGACGATGGTCAGGGTGCGCCCGTAGACGCAGGTTACGTCAGCGCGCGAGCAGCGGATTGGCCCGCGCGTCGTCGAGGACACCGGGATGATCCCGAGCCCCAAGCCGCGGGGTCATCGCGGAACGTCACCGTGCCGTCCGGGGTGATCAGCGCCCGCCGGAACCATTGCAGGCTGATCTATTTAGGGACAGTTCATGCGCGGGCACCGAATCGGTCGGCGTAGACACCCGCCGACCCCGGCTATCCGGAGGTCGAGGCCGCCCCCGACGTGGTGGCGGCCGGCGGGTCGTCGTCTCGAGCTAACTACATGCCCTTCGAGCAAACGATAGGCTCTCAAATCTGTGGCAGTTTCGAACAGCCGAAACGATGTCGATGGCTTCTGTCAGAATCGCAATATGCCGGTTGACGATTACGACGACGTCTACAACCGCGGAATCATGAATATGACGGACGCGGCGCGTTACCTCGCCGTCAGCCAGCAGACCTTTCACCGCTGGGCCAGAGGGTATGAACGCGGAGAACCACTGCTTCACCTGGCACAAACTCAGCCTTCCAACGTCCTGCTGTGGACAACGTCGCGAAAGGGCCGCCGGGACGTCGCCGTAGCCGCGAACCACCCCGATGACGCCGCCCTCATAGGCAACACCTCACCCGTCGTCCCGTACGACACCGTCATCGTCACCAGGGGACGCCGGGTCGCTTCGGTGAGCTTCACATCGCTTACCGAGGCGTACGTCCTCCAGGCTCTTCGGACAGCAGGGGTGCTGGTCCGCAAGATTCGGCCCGCCCTGCGCGTGCTGCAGAAGGAGTTCGGCACCGAGTTCGTACTTACGGCGCCGAATCTCGCGACGGACGGGATAGATGTGCTGTGGGACTTCTCCAAGACACCCGGCGGCGCGGGACTCATCGAGGCGCGGACGGGCCAAACGGTAATCCGTGCCATTGTCGCCGACTATCTCACCTACATCAGCCGCGAGGACGACGGCCGCCCAACGCGCCTGCAACTGCAGAGCTGCGAACCCGCAAAGGTGATCGTCGACCCCATGTACGGATTCGGTCAGCCGCGATTTGGGGCGTCGGGTGCGCGGCTAGCCGACGTGGCGGCCATGCTGAAGGCAGGCGAGACCGCCGAGGTCGTGGCCGATGAGTTCGGAATCTCCACTCACGAAGTCGGGACCGCCGCTCGCGTCCTCCTGGGCCGCTCCGCCTGAGTTTTACATCGACGAGGGTCTCGCCGGGAAGAGCCTTCGGCGCTTCTTTCAGGACCTCGGCTACACGGTGCACACACCTCCGAGCGTCTTCGGAACTCGACACGAATCCCAAGGCACTCCAGACGAAGTCTGGCTACGCACGTGCGGCGAAAACAGTTGGGCCGCGATATCGAAAGACACGAAGATCCTTGAGCGCCCGGACGAACTGGCTGCGCTCACCCGCCCAAAGATTCACATCTTCTACTACCCGGCCCAGGCGACACGTGCCGAGCTACTGGCAGTAGCCGAAGCGACACTCTCCGACGTGTGCACGATTTCCTCGAGTGCCGGCGGAGGCGCCTGGCGGGTCCGAGGCGGCACACGGCCGCACATCGAACGCATCGCAATCTAGACGCAGAGACGCCGCGCTCAACGATTAGTTGCGGCGCCTTACCAAGCTCCAGGGGCGGCTGATCCGCGTCGCACGACGGTCTCGTCGTGGCACGCTGGTGATCCAGGTGAGGCAACCGCGGTTGCGAAGCCGTTTGTCGACCGCCACCACAAGCGACACAGCGGCGGCGATCGCGAGGATGCGAAGCCACGCTTCGAGGCTGATCGGTGCGGTGTCGAAGATGCTGTTCATGGCCGGGAGGTAGGTGATGGCGACCTGCCCGATGACTTGGGCCAGCACGCCGCCGATGATCCATCGGTTGGTGAAAAGCCCGATATGCCAAATGGATCGGGTCAGGGAACGGCAGCTGAATAGGGCTCTTCTGGGCTCTTCTGACGAATCTGTGGGTGGTTTCGGGGCGGTGGCGAGGCGCACGCCGTTGTCCCCGTAGCGTTCTGGCTTGTCAACGGTCAGGTCGCTACAGATACGGATAACGGCGTGCGCAACAACAGGGTATGGGCTCGGATTCTCGGTGTCGAAAAGAC
>JBPPMS010000048.1:0-9964 GCA_051306175.1 Mycobacterium sp.
GCGCGTAGGTGTCGACTTCGCCCGCGACGCCGATGCCTGCGTTGTTGAAGAAGTAGTCGATCCGTCCCGACTCGGCGATCACAGCGGCGATCACACGCTCGAACGCTGCACTATCTCGGACGTCCAGCTCGATGGCGTGAGCCCGTGCGCCGAGTCCTTCTGCCAATGCGTTCGCCATGTCGAGCTGACGGTCGGCGATCCAGACCTCCGCGCCGCCGGCGACCAGCTCAGTGGTCAGCGCCGCTCCGATACCCGATGCCCCACCGGTGAGGAGCGCGACCTTCCCCGACAAGCTCGGCGTCATCGCTGCAGCCTATGTGCGGGTTATAGCTCGCCGGCGTCGATCGCGTCCTTGACTTCCTGCGCGTGGGCCACCTGTTCGGCGGTGTAGCCGATGAACAGCGCGGCAGCACCCACCAGGACTGCGGACGCTGCCACCCACAACAGTCCGTAGGTGTAACCGGCGTCCAACGCGTTCAGTTGCGCCTCGTTCATGTCCTTCACCGGTCCGGTGACACCGCCCAGGTAGAGCGTGCGCGAGGTGATGACGGCCTGGATGATGGCGAGCACGACCGGCCCGCCGAGGTTCTGCAGCATCAGCGCGATCGCGGTGACCGGGCCGATGCGGTCGAATCCGACGCCTGCGATGGCAGAAACGGTCAGCGGAACCACGATCATGCCGATGCCGACACCGCCGACGGTGATCGGGATGACGAGGTTGGGGAAGTACGGGATGCTGCCGTCGAGCGTCGAGCCGTACAGCATGGCGGCCAGCACCAGGATGCCGCCGCCGATCACCAGCACCCGCGGCGGGAACATGCGGACCAGCTGCGACGACACGCCGAGCCCGATGCCGAGTGCGACCACGAACGGCAGGAAGCCGACACCTGCTCGCAGAGCCGAATAGCCCATGATGTCCTGTACGTACAGCCCGATCAGCACGGTCAGCGTGAACATCACCCCACCGGCCAGGAAGATTGCGGCGAAGGTCGCCACCCGGTTGCGGTCGTGGAAAAGATCGAATGGCACAACAGGGTTCTCGGCTCGGCGCTCAACCACGATGAACGCGGCGAACGCGACGATGGCCACCACCACCGAGGTCAACGTAAGCGGGGTGAACCAGCCGTTCTCGGGGCCCTGGGTGAAGCCGAAGACCATGGCGGTGCAGCCCAGCGTCGCCAGCAGCGCGCCTGCGGCGTCGAGCTTCATCCGCTCCTTCCGCGTCTCGCGCAACGTCGCATAAGCGAGATAAAGCATCACGAGGCCGATCGGGACATTGATCAGGAAGGCGAGCCGCCACGACACCTCGGCCAACGCGCCACCGACCACCAGGCCCATCACGGATCCGACGCCGGTCATCGCACCGAAGACCGCTGTTGCCGCGTTTCGGGCCGGGCCCTTCGGGAAGGTGGTGGCGATGAGCGCCAGGCCGGTGGGCGACGCGATGGCGGCGCCGACGCCCTGCAACAGTCGGGCGGTAAGCAACGTCGCCTCGTTCCAAGCGATACCGCACAGGATCGATGCGATGACGAACAGCGCCACGCCGCCGATGAAGGTGCGCTTGCGGCCGATGGTGTCGCCGAGACGCCCGCCGAGGAGCATGAGGCCGCCGAAGGTCAGCACATAGGCGGTGATGATCCAGCTACGGCCTGCGTCGGACAGGTTCAGCTCGTCCTGGATCTTGGGGAGCGTGACGATGGCGATCGTGCTGTCCATCGTGGCCAGCAGCTGCATGCCGCCGATCGCGATGACGGCGGCAATGAACCGGTAGGACGGTACCCACGCCGGGATCTTGCTGGATCGCTGGATCTCCGTCCGCTTCACCCGCATCGGCACGGCGCGATCGGCTGCCCGATCCAGCGCCTCACGCTCTGCGTCGTTGAGAGCAGTCATAACGAGCTACCCTACAGTAATCTTAAGAATTGACTAAGCGCCGTAGGCCGCGACGGCGCCGATTACGATGATCGCGGGAGGGCGCAATCCCACGGAACGAATACGTTCTGGCGCATCAGCCAGCGTCGCCCGCAGCGTCTGTTGCGCCGCGGTAGTGCCGTGCTGCACCACAAGAACCGGCGTATCCGCAGGTCGGCCGCCGTCGATGAGGACCTTGGCGAACAATTCGATCCGTTCGACCGCCATCAGCAAAACGATCGTGCCCGACATTGCGGCCAGTGCATCCCAATTCACTAACGATTCGGGATGGTCCGGCGCAAGATGGCCGCTGACCACCACGAACTCATGGTTCACAGCCCGATGGGTGACTGGGACGCCGGCAATGCCAGGGACAGCGATGGCACTTGTCACGCCCGGCACGACAGCCACCGGAATGCCAGCCTCGGTGCAGGCGATCACCTCTTCGTACCCACGCGCGAAGACGAACGGGTCACCACCTTTGAGGCGCACCACGAACTTGCCTGCCTTGGCGCGGTCCACCAGAACCGCGTTGATGGCTTCCTGCGCCATAGCCCGTCCGTAGGGGATCTTGGCTGCGTCGATCACCTCGACGTCCGGGCTCAGCTCGGCCAGCAGCTCCGGAGGGGCCAACCGGTCGACGACGACGACGTCGGCGTGGGCCAGCAGGCGTCGGCCGCGGACGGTGATCAGTTCCGGGTCGCCCGGTCCGCCACCGACCAGGGCGACGCCACCGCGCACGATCTCCGGTGTTTCGGCGGCGATGACGCCGCTCTGGAAGGCCTCGTGGATGGCATTGCGGATCGACGCGGACCTACGGTGCTCGCCGCCGGCCAGCACACCGACAGCCAATCCGTCGTACTCGAAGGACGCCGGGGTGACGGCGGTGCCCGCTACCGCGACATCGGCGCGGACGCAGAAGATGCGCCTACGGTCGGCCTCGGCGACGACGGCGGCGTTGGTGTCCGGTTCATCGGTGGCGGCGATGGCGTACCAGGCGTCTTCGAGGTCGCCGTCGCGGTAATCGCGCAGCGTCAACGTCACCCCGTTGATGGCCTCCACCGCCGGTGTGGCCGCCCTGGTGACGACGTGCACGTCAGCACCGCTGGCGAGTAATAGTCCGAGTCGGCGCTGGGCGACGGTTCCGCCGCCGACGACCACGACTTTCTTGCCGCCCAGCCGCATGCCGACGAGGTACGCATTCTCACTCACCCGCCGAGCCTATCGACTGGCAAGCGTGAGTTCGGCCACCAGCGCGAGGTGGTCGGTGCCGGGAACGGACTCCGTGGCAACCCGGGTGGCGGACACGTCACGCACCACCACATGGTCGATGGCGAACAGGGGCCCAGTGAAGCGGTCGGCCGGATAGGTCGGCAGCCAGCCCGCGCCTGCGGCCTCTCCCGCGTCGCGGTAGCCGTCGGTCAGCAGTTGCCGGTATGCCACGACGTCGTAGGTGGCGTTGTAGTCACCCGGTGCGATTACCGGTACACCGGGAGGCACCGCGGCGAGGGTGGTCTTGATGCGGCCCAGCTCCTCGAACCACGCGGCGGGCTCCAGGGGGTAAGGCGGATGGAGAGCGAAGAACGACACGGTCTGCGTGCCCGATCCCACCGGCATCGCGATCGACATCTGCAGCGCCGCCAGCATGAACCCGTCCAACCGCCGCGGCGCGGTGATGGGATACCTGCTCCACACCCCGGTCCCCGCGGCGCGCCGCTCCGGTTGGAGATAGGAGTACGGGAGTAGGTCGGCCACAATCGTTTGTGCTATGGCGTCAGCGGCTTCGGCGGTGAGTTCGTTGACAGCCAGGATGTCGACGTCATGAGTCTCGACGAGTTCGGCGATGCGATCGACGTCGCCCTGCCCCAGCTCGATGTTAGTTTGCAACACCACCACCGAGGCGTCAGACGCCCGTGCCTCGTCGGCGCTGAACAGTGGTACTTGGATCACCACGTTCACCGTCGCCAGAAACATGGCGAACGCCAACCCAATCCACTTGCGCAACAACGCGAATCCGAGCACCGCGATGACGCTGACACACACCAACAGGGGTACGGCGGCGGCGAGACCGATGGTCAGCGGATGCCGGGCCGGATAGAAGTGCATTACCACCGCAAGCGCCCCTACCCCGAGCCCACACCATGCGCCCAACAGGACGAATGGGCGCAAACGTGCGAGTGAACTCGACCATTTCGTCGATCTCGGCGACTCGCGCGTCACTCCGGACGTGAACTCTGTCGCAGCATCGGGACGTGCGGTATGCCGTCCTCGATGAACTCGGCGCCGTCACGGACGAAGCCATGGTTGCCGTACATGTCGGCGAGATAGGTCTGCGAGTTGATCCGGCACGGGTAGTCGCCCACTTCGGCCAACGCGGCCGCCAACAGCCGGGTGGTGTGCCCGTGGCCGCGGGCGCCGCGCCGCGTGCAGACCCGTCCGATGCGAAAGGCCTTCGCTCCGCCCGCGTGCTCCTCCATCAGCCGCAGCGTGCTGATCACGGCGCCGTCAGACTTCTCGAGCCAAAAATGCCGCGTTTCGGCCAGCAGATCACGGCCGTCCAGCTCGGGATACGGGCAGGCCTGCTCGACGACGAACACCTCGACACGCAGCTTGAGCAGCTCATACAGCGTCGCAGCGTCGAGATCCTGTGCCCAGCTGCGCCGCAGGGCGGCCGTCATCGTGGTGTCACAGGCGTCACAGGCGTCACACGACGCCCGCGGGTTCCGGATCATCGGTTTCCGAGGCCGACGGCTCGGCGGCGCCCACGTCTTTGGCCGCGGCGCCCGCGTCCACCCGTGCTTCTAGGCCGAGCACCTTGGTGCCCCACGACCACACCTCGTCGAAAAGCTCTGGGTTGTCGGACAACTCGACCCCAAGAGACGGGATCATCTCACGCAGGCGCGGTTGCCAGCTGTCGTAGCGGTCGGTGAAGCAGCGCTGCATCACATCGAGCATCGCAGGGACCGCAGTCGACGCCCCCGGCGAGGCGCCGAGCAGGCCTGCGATGCTGCCGTCGGCGGCGTTGAGAACCGTGGTGCCGAACTCCAGCGTCCCGCCCTTGCCCTGCGCGGGCTTGATCACCTGGACCCGTTGCCCGGCGACGCTGAGTTCCCAGTCCGAATCCACTGCGTTGGGCGCGAACTCGCGTAATGCGTCCACGCGGGCGGCTTCAGACAACGCTAGTTGCGCGATCAGGTATTTTACCAGACTCATCTGCGTCAGACCCACGCCGAGCATGCTGGCAAGGTTGTGCGGCTTGACCGAGAACGGCAGGTCGGTGACCTTTCCCTGCTTGAGGAATTTCGGCGACCAGCCAGCGAACGGGCCGAACAGCAGCCAGGAGCGGCCGTTGATGACGCGGGTGTCCAGGTGCGGAGCCGACATCGGTGGCGCGCCCAGCGGCGGGAAGCCGTACACCTTGGCCTGATGCCCGGCGTTGGCGGCCGGGTTCGACGTGCGCAGGAACTGCCCGCCGACCGGGAACCCACCGTAGCCCTTAGCTTCGGAGATGCCCGACTTCTGCAGCAGGTGCAGGGCATCGCCTCCCGCGCCGACGAACACGAACTTGGCGTTGAGTTTGCGGGTGTCGCCGGTACGCCGGTTGCGCACCTTCAGCGTCCAGGAGCCGTCGGACTGCTTGGATACGTCTTTGACCTCGTGCCCGAACATCAGATTGGTGCCGCTGCGCACCCCGAAACCGAGTAGTTGCTTGGAGAGCGAGCCGAAGTCGATGTCGGTGCCATCCTGCGTCCAGTTCAACGCGACGGGCTCGGAGAAGTCGCGTCCGGCGGCCATGAACGGCAGGCGCCGGGCGAACTCGGCGGGGTCGTCGATGAACTCCGTGGTGGCGAACAGCGGATTGGACGCCAACGTGTCGCGACGGCGTCGCAGGTATTCGACCTGGTCCCGACCGCGGACGTAGCTGACGTGCGGGATCGGGTTCAGGAAGCTGCGGACGTCGGTGAGCACGCCCTTTTCGACGGCGTGCGCCCAGAACTGCCGCGAGACCTGGAACTGCTCGTTGACATGCACGGCCTTGCTGATGTCGATCGAGCCGTCGGGCTCCTGCGGGGTGTAATTGAGCTCACACAGCGCGGAGTGGCCGGTGCCCGCGTTGTTCCATGGGTCGCTGCTCTCGGCGGCGGCGCCGTCGAGGCGCTCGATGAGGGTGATCGACCAGCTGGGTTCGACGATCCGCAGCAGCGCGCCCAGCGTCGCGCTCATGATTCCGGCGCCGATCAGCGCGACATCAGTGGTGGCTACCTTCGAGGCGTCAGACACAGGTGATCGTTCGTCCTTCGTGGTCGAGAGTGCTTCATGATCACGTCAAGGTTATCCCGACCCGCGCGCAAGGAACTCTTCTGGGCGGCCCGCTGGACGGCGACAGGTGTGCACACCTGGTCCACCACCGAAGTCCTCACCGCGCCGCACCTGTGACGGAGTTAATGTGTGTGGCGTGACCACGCCGCGTGCGAGCGTTGACTGGGTGCCCGATCTCCTCGACGGCTACTGGCAACACACTGTGTCTCTCGGGACCGACCCCGACGGCGAAGGTGAGAACTTCAGCACCATCGTCCGACGCGGCCAGCGCATCGAGACCGAGCACGCGGTGCTCGCCGTGCACGGCTTCACCGACTATTTCTTCAACACCGAGCTGGCCGCACATTTCACGGCGGCGGGATTTGCCTTCTATGCCATCGACCTGCACAAATGCGGACGTTCCTGGCGCGACGGTCAGACCCCGCACTTCACCACGGACCTCGCCCGCTACGACGTCGAGCTGGAACGCGCGCTGGACGCCATAGGCGCCGACACCGGGCCGTCGGCCACCAAGATCCTGATCTACGGCCACTCCGCCGGTGGACTGATCACCCCGCTGTGGCTCGATCGGCTACGGAGCCGACAGCTGCTGGGCGGCAAGCAGGTCGGCGGTCTGGTCCTCAACAGTCCGTGGCTGGATCTGCACGGCCCGGCAATCCTTCGTAGCGCGGGCACCGTCGGAATCCGCGCGCTCTCCAGCGTGTTGAAGATGAGACTGGCGCGCGGGACGGGCGTCGGCACCTACGGGTCCACTCTGCACAGCGACTTCGACGGCGAGTTCGACTACAACCTGACGTGGAAACCCGTCGAGGGGTTCCCGGTGACGTTCGGGTGGATCAACGCCATCCGGCGCGGCCACGCGCGATTGCACCGCGGTCTCGACGTGGGCGTGCCGAATCTGCTCCTACGATCCGATCGCAGCGTGGCGGAGACCGACGGCGTCCAGGTTGCCCACAGGGGCGACGCCGTGCTCGACGTCACGCAGATCGCCAGGTGGGCAGGCTGCATCGGAAACCGGACATCGGTCGTACCGATCCCAGACGCCAAACACGATGTCTTCCTTTCGCTTTCGGAGCCGCGTGCCCGGGCGTACCGCGAACTGGATAGCTGGCTTGGCTGGTACGCACAAGTCATGGACGCGGCTGCGTCCCGAAAGGGTTAGTCCGTGTCCTCTTCCTCTGCAGCCGATTTCGACATCGCGATCATCGGCACTGGGTCGGGTAACTCCATCCCGGACGAGCGGTTCGCCGACAAACGAATAGCCATCTGCGAGGAGAATCTGTTCGGCGGCACCTGCTTGAACGTGGGCTGCATTCCCACCAAAATGTTCGTCTACGCCGCCGAGGTCGCCCAGACCGTCCGTGCGGCGGGGCGCTACGGCGTGGACGCCCACATCGACAAGATCCGTTGGCAGGACATCGTTTCCCGGGTCTTCGGCCGCATCGACCCGATATCGGCGGGCGGCCAGGACTACCGCCGTTCGCAGCCCAACATCGAGGTGTTCAGCGAGCACACCCGCTTTGCCGGGAAAGTCGGCGGAGCCGACGGCGCGAAGTACCTGTTGCGCACCAAGTCCGGCGCCGAGTTCAGTGCCGAGCAGGTGGTGATCGCCGCGGGTTCGCGGATCAAGATCCCACCGGCGATCGACAAATGCGGCGCGCAGTACTACACCAGCGATAACGTCATGCGGATGCCAGAGCTGCCTGAGCACATGGTCATCGTCGGCGGTGGGTTCGTGGCAGCGGAGTTCGCGCACATCTTCTCGGCGCTCGGTGTGCGGATCACGCTGCTGGTGCGCGGCTCCGCGTTATTGAGCCATTGCGACGAGACCGTCTGCGAACGATTCACCAGGATCGCGTCGGCCAAATGGGAACTGCGCACGCACGTCAACATGGTCGGCTCACACCAGGACGGCAACGTCTCGGTTTTGGAGCTCGACGACGGATCGACAGTGAGATCCGACGGCCTCCTGGTGGCCACGGGGCGCGTTCCCAACGGCGACCTACTCGACGCCGCCCAGGTGGGTGTTGAGGTCAACCACGGCATGGTGGTAGTCGACCAGTTCCAACGCGCCACTGCCAGAAATGTTTTCGCGTTAGGCGACGTCTCGTCGGCCTACCAGCTAAAGCACGTCGCCAATCACGAGGCACGGGTGGTGCAGCACAATCTGCTCTGCGATTGGGACGACACGTTATCGATGACGGCGTCGGATCATCGGTTCGTCCCGTCCGCAGTGTTCACCGATCCCCAGATCGCTACCGTCGGCCTCACCGAGAACGAGGCGATCGCAGCGGGTTACGACGTGGCGACCAAGGTCCAGGACTACGGCGACACTGCATACGGCTGGGCGATGGAAGACACCACCGGCATCGTGAAGCTGATCGCCGAACGCGGCACCGGAACGATCCTGGGCGCCCACGTGATGGGCCACCAGGCGTCGTCCATCGTCCAACCTCTGGTTCAGGCGATGACGTTCGGCCAGACGGCGCAGCAGGTGGCGCGTGGGCAGTACTGGATCCACCCGGCGCTGCCCGAGGTCATCGAGAACGCTCTACTGGGACTGCGCTGAGGTCGAATCCCCAAGGCAGCTCAAGGCGGTGCGCGGCAAGCAGTTCGGTATCGGAAAGCACGTCACCGATCGCGCCGTCGGCGACGACGTGTCCGTGGTCCATGACCACTGCGCGATCACACAGCTGCGCCGCATACGGTAGGTCGTGGGTGACCACCACCATCGTGGAGTCGAGGCGCGCCAAAGTGTGTGCCAACTCGCGCCGTGCCACGGGATCGAGATTGGCCGACGGCTCGTCGAGCACCAGGATCTCCGGGTCACACGCGATTACCGTGGCCAGCGCGGCGCGCCTGCGCTGACCACCCGACAAGTGCGCCGGGTTGCGGTCGGCGAGATCGGTCAGTTCGACGAGTTCGAGCGCGTGTCGGACGCGCGCGGCTAATTCGTCACCGCGCAGCCCGAAGTTAGCGGGCCCGAAAGCGACGTCCTGGGCGACCGTCGGCATGAACAACTGGTCGTCCGGGTCCTGGAAAACAAGGCCCACGCGCCGTCGGATATCGCGAAGAGTCTCGCGGCCCAGTTCGATTCCGCTGATCTTGACCGTGCCGGAGGTGGCAGTCAGCACGCCGTTGAGGTGCAGCATCAGCGTGGTCTTGCCTGCCCCGTTAGGCCCGAGAACCGCCACCCTCTCCCCTGCCGCCACGGCGAGATCGACGCCGTCGAGACCGGTATGACCGTCGGGGTAGACGTGGCGAAGTCCGGCGATCCGAATGGCGCTCATCGCGCTACCCACGCAGACGCGGCAACCGTCACAGCGATGGCCGCAGGCACCAGCGCAGCCATCCACTGCGCCGCCGCGGCGCGCGGTCGGGCACCGCCAGCGGCCAGATCAGGCACCCGCCCGTCGTAGCCGCGAGACACCATCGCCGCATAGACGCGCTCGCCGCGTTCATACGACCGCAGGAACAGCGCACCGACGCCGCCGGCGACAGCCCCGGCCTGGTGCAGGAATCGTGCCGAGTCGCCGCGCGACAGCCGCGCCGTGCGCATTCGGGCGGCTTCACCCGAGAGGATATCGACGTAGCGGATCATCAGCACCAGAATTGACGTCACCAGATTCGGTACCCCGAGCCGGCTGAGCGCAGCGGGCAATTCCCGCGCCGACGTCGTCGCAGCCACCGTCAGCGACGCCGCGACACCGAGGGTGCCCTTGATCACGATCCC
>JBPPMS010000049.1:0-2734 GCA_051306175.1 Mycobacterium sp.
ACGGCGGCCCCGACGAACCCGATCTCCCACCCGAACCCGAGTTCCCCGCCGAACCCGAACCCGCCGAACCCGACCACCGACCTCACGACCCCGAGGCTGATCACCCCGCCGATGCCGGCCCCGAACCTGAATCGGGCATCGCCATCGCACCCGAGGACGCCAGCGCGCAGGTCGATCTCCCACCCGAGCCTGAACCCGCCGAACCCGCCTACGGACCAGAACCCGAACCCGAACCTGCACCTGATGCCCAGGCCGAGGCCCAGGCCGCACCCGAACTGGCACCCCCGACAGCGCCGACAGCGCCGGCACCGCTTGTGCCGCGGCCCGCCGCCACACCGGCCGGGTTGGTGGTGCCCGGTTCCCGCTACCGACGCGACCCGCTGGCGCTGATCATCGGCGCCGGCGTCATCCCGTCCACCCTGGTCGGTGACCTGGTGCGCGGCGGCGCCACAACCCGCCTGCTGGCCGACCTCACCGACTGGCCCGCCGAACCCCAGTACCGGCCCTCGGCCGCCCTCGCCGCCGCGATCCGGGCCCGCGACCTGCACTGCCGCTTCCCGAACTGCAACGTGCCCGCCGACCGCTGCGACATCGACCACAGCGAACCCTGGCCCCACGGTCCCACCCACCCGTCCAACCTGAACTGCAAATGCCGCTCCGACCACCTGCTCAAAACCTTCTGGACCGGCCCCAACGGCTGGGCCGAGAAACAACTCCCCAACGCCACCATCCTGTTCACCGCACCCTCGGGACTGCAATACACCACCATCCCCGGCAGCATCAGACACTTCCCGACCCTGACCCTGGACACCGGGTCCCCACCACCGACCAACGCCGCGCCCACCACGCCTATCAGCGGCCCCAGCATGCCCCAACGCCGCATCACCCGCGCCACCCAACGCCGACACAGCATCGCCACCGAACGCGCACTCAACCGAAAACTCGCCGCCCAAGATAAAGCAGACCACGCCACGGAATAGTCCCAGGCGCGGACGCCTTGAGCTTGGTCATGGAACATTTCACCTTCGGCCGCAACGAAGGTCTACGTGTGTCGGCGCTGTCGCTCGGAGCGGGCATGTTCGGGAGTCGGTGGGGTTACGGCCTCGCCGCCCAAGCCGAACCCGGTGACTCCAAACTCATCATCGACCGGTTCGCCGAGGCGGGCGGCACGTTCATCGACACCGCGGTGAGCTACCAACTCGGCGAGTCGGAGGAGAATCTCGGCTGCTGCAGGGAAGGCGGGAGCAGTTCACCATCGCCACCAAGTTCGCTATCGGCGGCCTGGAAGGCAACGGGGTACTGCAGACCGGTAACGGCCGCCGTGCGATGCTGCGCTCTGTTGAAGGCAGCCTGGGACGCCTACAAACCGACTACATCGACCTGCTCTGGGTTCACTTCCCAGACGGCGTGACGCCGGTCGACGAGGTGATCCGCGCATTCGACGATCTGGCCGCAGCGGGCAAGGTGCTCTATGCCGGGCTGTCGAACTTCCCGGCCTGGCTGACCAGCCTTGCCGCGACCCTCGCCGAGGTCCGTGGCACAACGCCGATCGCCGCGGTGCAGTTCCAGTACAGCCTCGTCGAGCGCACTGCAGACCGCGATGTGTTCCCGATGGCCGAAACGCTCGGGCTCGGGGCGGCGCTGTGGTCGCCGCTCGGTGGCGGGCTGTTGACGGGCAAGTACCGCTCCGGCACCGAGGGACGCCTTTCCGACTGGGGCGGCCGCCTTTTTACAACGAGGACGACTCCCAGAAGTCGCCGTCGTCTACGCGGTGCTATCTGCTGCCGACGAGCTCGGCGTCCCGGCTGCCGAAGTGGCGGTGGCCTATCTCCTGGAGCGTGGGCGTCGCTCTCCCACCGGCGTGGTGCCGATCATCGGCCCGCGTACACCGGCGCAGTTGGGCAGCTATGTCTCGGCTCTCGACCTGGTGCTCGGCGACGAGACCTACGCCAAGCTGGACGCGGTGAGTGCCCCGAGTCTCGGCCAGCCCTACGACCAGCTCGCCACCGAAAAGGCCGCGCCGCTCGGCGGTGACGTGGCGGCGTTCCGGCGCCATCCGGTGCCGACCGCGTGAGCACCGGAAAGCACGCGAGGGCACCGCTGACGACAGTTTCGGTTGACGTGGAAGTCACTGTGCGTTAACCATTTTCACGCTGAGTACGGGACTTGGCCCCACCCACCCGGTGGCTACCTCCGACGTCGATTAGGTCCTCGGGGCGCAACGGCATACGCTTGCGCGCGGCTCATCGTCGACTCAGGAATGTATTCATGCCTCTTCAGCCCGCTCTCACGCGCCCGTCGACCGTCCGCACCAGCCGCAGACGCCCCGCCGTCCGCCGTGTCCAGACGGTAGGTCAGTGCTTCGACATCCACCTGCACCGCGACGCCAGCGGCTGGACGATTCGCATCCCCGAGATCGACGGCGTGGCCCACGCAAGTCGCAGGGCGACCGTCGAGCTGGCGGCACGTGAATGCATCACCTCACGCACTGGCATCCCGATCGGCTACATCTCGGTGCTGGTCCGCGACTGACCCGCTACGCCTGAAACCCGTCGATGGCGCGATAGATCCGCTGCTCGCTGACCGGTCTCGGGGTGCCGAGTTGCTGAGCCCAGAAGCTCACCCGTAACTCCTCGATCTGACGCGCGATTTCGCGCACGTCCTCAGCTGCCGCACGTCCCCGCGGGAGGGCCTCGACCAGTTCGTTGTAGGCGTCACCCACGTCGTGCACCCT
>JBPPMS010000050.1:0-41112 GCA_051306175.1 Mycobacterium sp.
CCCGCCGAGTGTGAAGCTAGGCAAACAGCGGCCCGCCGAGTGTGAAGCTAGGCAAACAGCGGCCCGCCGAGTGTGAAGCTAGGCAAGCGGTGACTCACACTCGGCTGGCGATGGCTTGCAGCACCCGCCGCAGAATGTCCGCCGGCGCTTCACCTGCCAGCACGCGAATGACGATCCATCCCTTGCGCTGCAAAATCTCCTGGCGCCGGACGTCCCAGCTGTACTGCGACCTGATCTTGCGATGTTGCTCACCGTCGTACTCCACGGCGATTTTGAGGTGCTCCCAACGCGCCTCGCGGATACCAGCAGGCCACGTCGAGCGCCGTGCGTTCAGGCGTCGTCACCGACATCGCACCGAACATGGCGATTTCGTCGTCACCGACAGCGTCACCCCGGACGTGAACGCCGGTGTTCGGATATCGATTCGTGTGAATGATGTCGGCGGGGCACGACGCGTCCACCCACCGGCTACCGTGCAGCGCTACTGCGGACAATCCCGCGACGACTCCTTGGCGGCCGGACCACAGCCATGCCGCTTGAGCGCGGACCGCGGCGGTTACCTTCGCGTCGCGCGGGATGTACACGTCCCGCAGGAGGCGGACATTCCGTTTGTGCAGTTCGTACTTCGTCAGCTGGCCAGCGGCGATCGATTCGCTGCCGATGAACGGGCGTCCCATGCGCAGAGTGTGCGACGTGGCGCGAAATCGCCCCGACGGTTATCCACAGGCGATTCTCTCGCGAGGGGGCAAACTCGCGCGGCCGCGGGCGTGGCTGCCCGCCGAAACTGCCGTGCCGGGCGGAAACTGCCCCGCCCGTGCCGCCGCCCGGGCCGAACGTGCGGCTAGGCAAACGGTAGGGGGCCGAGTGTGAGGCTAGGCAAACGCGGGTGGCTATGAGCGTCACGAAGTGGGACGTCAGTGGTCCACTATGAAGTAATCGTGTACCGTTTCCGTGCATGAGTGCATCACACCCGTCCGACTCGGGCCCGAGGGGTCGCACCAGAACCGCGATCCTCGACGCCGCGATGACGGTGTTGGCCACTGAGCCCACCGCTTCGCTCGCCGAGGTCGCGGCCGCCGCGGACGTCGGGCGCAGCACGCTGCACCGCTACTTCCCCGAGCGGTCGGATCTCGTGCGGGCGCTCGCCATGCACGTGCACGCACTGAGTAACGCCGCGATCGAGCGCGCTGAACTGGATTGCGGGCTGCCGGTCGACGCGCTGCGACGCGTTATCGAGGGGCAGCTGGACCTGGGCCGAATCGTCAACTACGTGTACTCCGACCCGACGATCGCCGCGGATCCCGAGCTGCGCGTGCACCTCGACGGCGGCGACGAGGCGATCGTCGAGATGCTCGACCGATTGTCCGTCGCAGGCCCCGACGGCCCGAAGAGCTGGCCTCGCAGAGTCTTCTGGGCGCTGCTGCAGGCCGGCTTCGAGGCGATCCGCGACGGCGTACCCCGAGTGCAGGTGGTCGACGCGATCATGGCGAGCCTTACCCACGGAACTATCGACGCAAATCAGGAGCAGTAAATGTCTTCCGCCCTGGACCACGGGGTCCCATCGACGAGCACACCACGGAAAGCGTGGGTCGCTCTTGCCGTCCTCACACTGCCAGTGTTGTTGATCGCGATCGACAACACGGTGCTGGCTTTCGCGCTACCGATGATCGCGGCCGACCTACGCCCCACCGGCATCGAACAGTTGTGGATCGTCGACATCTACTCGTTGGTGCTCGCAGCACTGTTGGTGATGATGGGCAGCCTTGGCGACCGGTTCGGGCGTCGCCGGCTGCTGTTGATCGGTACCAGCGGTTTCGCCGTCGTCTCGGCCGCGGCGGCGTTCGCACCCACCGCGGAGTTGCTCATTGCCGGGCGTTTCGCTATGGGCTTCTTCGGTGCGATGCTGATGCCGTCGACGATGTCGTTGATCCGCAACATCTTCGAAGACGACTCCGCGCGACGGCTCGCCATCGCGATCTGGGCGTCGAGCTTCACCGCGGGGTCGGCGCTCGGCCCGATCGTCGGCGGCGCACTGCTGGAGAATTTCCATTGGGGCGCGGTATTTTTGATCGCGATACCGATCCTGTTGCCGCTGCTCATCCTGGCGCCCCGCCTGGTGCCGGAGTCGAAGGACCCCAACCCGGGTCCGATGGACGAGATCAGCGTGCTGCTGTCGCTGGCCACCTTGCTGCCCGTTGTCTGGGCTATCAAGGACGCAGCGCACCACGGCTTCTCGGGGCTGGTGATTGCCGCGTTCCTAATCGGCGTCACGTCGGGGGTGCTGTTCGTGCGCCGTCAACGGCGCAGTGCCACACCGATGCTCGACGTCGGACTGTTCCGCTGCGGACCGTTCGCGTCGTCGATCCTGGCGAACTTCCTGTCGATCGTCGGATTGATCGGGTTCCTGTTCTTCGTGTCGCAGCACCTGCAGCTGGTCCTCGGGCTCAGTCCGCTGCGCGCCGGCCTGGTGACGCTGCCGGGCGCGCTGGTATCGATCGTCGCAGGTCTGTTCGTGGTGCGCCTGGCGCGCAGGTTCACGCCGCAGGCGCTGATGGTCGTCGGATTGCTTTTCCTGGCATCGGGATTCGGGCTTCTGCTGGTGTTCCGGCACGATCTGACGGTCGCGGCGGTCATCGCGTCATTCGTCGTTCTCGAGCTCGGTGTCGGTATGTCGCAGACGATGTCGAACGACACCATCGTCTCCGCGGTGCCACCGCAGAAATCGGGCGCAGCATCGGCCGTGTCGGAGACGGCGTACGAATTGGGCGCCGTCGTCGGAACCGCGACGCTGGGAACCGTGTTCACGGCGTTCTACCGAACCAACGTCGAGGTTCCGGCGGGTTTGTCCGCTGCGGAAGCGGCCGACGCAGGTGAGAGCATCGGCGGCGCGGTTGCCGTCGCGGGAACGCAGAGCCCGGACATCGCTGCGCAGCTGCTGGATTCGGCGCGTCAGGCGTTCGATTCGGGCATCGCGCCGACCGCTGTCATCGCAGGCGTGCTTGCGTTGATTGCGGCAGCGGTGGTATCGGTGGCGTTCCCCAAGGGCGCCAAGACGCTCATTGACGACGCAGCGTCAGCACGGTGATCTCGCTGGGTGCGAACACGCGGAACGGCGGACCCCAGAAGCCGGTGCCGCGACTGGTGTAAAGCTGGGTTCGATCGCCGTGCCTGCTCAGCCCATGTACCACGGGCTGATCCAGGCGCACCAGGAAGTTGAACGGCCAGATCTGGCCGCCGTGCGTGTGGCCGGAGATCTGCAGATCGACTCCTGCGCGCACGGCGTCCGGTATCTGCTTCGGTTGGTGGGCGAGCAGTAACACCGGCAGCCACGGGTCGGCACCGGAAAGCGCCTCGTCGAGATCGGCGCCGTGACCGGCCAGACCCGAGCCGCGGGCGGTCCTGTCGTCCACGCCTGCCACCACCAGCCGGTCGCCGTCGCGTTCGACGACAATGTGCCTGTTGTGCAACGCATCCCAGCCGATGCTCGTCATGTAGTCGAGCCAACCCTGTGCCTCGCTGAAATACTCGTGGTTGCCGGTGACGTACACGCGGGCGAGCCTGCCGCGCACGTCGTTGAGCGGACTGGCCTGGGAAAGGCGCACGGGCACAGTCCCGTCCGCGATATCGCCGACGTGACAGACAATGTCGGCACCGATGGTGTTGACCCGCTCGACCACCCGCTCCGACCAGCGGGTGCGATCGATAGGCCCGTAGTGGGTGTCGGTGATCATGGCCACCGTCAGGCCGTCCAGTCCGCTGCCGAGGCGGGGTATCGTGACGTCGACGCGGCGCATCCGCGGCACCCGCATCGCTTCGAAGTGGCCCCACGCTAGCAGTGCCGCCACCACGACGACGACCGCGATCGCCACGGCGCGCGACCGGATCGGATCATCGACGCCGAAGGCGAACAGTGCCAGCCGTAACAGTTGGCTGAGCACCGACCACACGAACAACACCCAGACACCGCCCAGGAGTGCGTCGCCGAGGGCGGCTGCCCAGTCCCGGTGACGGCGGCCGTGACCCCACATCATCGATACGGGCAGTGCTGCTGCGGCCGTGCCGAGCACGACGGTGCCGAGCACCAGTACCGCTGTCGGCCAGTGAGGTTCAGCCCACAACAACGTCCACCACGGCACCCCGAACAGCAACAGCACGATTGCGAGCACGACGACGAGGCGACGCCACATGCGCGGCGGAGGGGGTGGCGTCGACGTCTCCACCACTTCGGTGGGAGTGTCTGTCATGTTTACGAAGCTACCTGCGAAAAGCTGCGTGCGACAACGTGCCCGACGGTGACAGCTCGCAACTCCACCGTGAGGGCTCGTGGTCGTCGTTGGCCAATCTGGCTTACGTTCGTCGAAAGAACGCCCCGGCGATCAATCGCTGGGTTGGACGTGCGCGGTGATCCACTGCGCGGCCAACTTCACCAGACCCGACTGCGGGTAGGTGATGTGGGAGTTCCAGTTTTCTCCGAGCGAGCAGATCGGGTCGGCCGTGTTGCACAGATCGGCGGTGCGTGCGCCGAAATCCGGGCTGAGCATGGTCAGCGGCTGCCCAAGTCGGGCTGACGGGTTGCCGAAGACGACCACAGCGGCGACGTGGGGAATGACCGACCGGGGCAGCGGAGCTGTGTATCCGAGTCCGGCCACCGGTGAGGTGGTGACCACGTCCATGACGGCTGCGCCCTGCGAATAGCCGCCCAGCACGATCTTGCTGTCGGGGCACTTGGCGGCCGTGGCCTGCAGACGCTTACTGGCGTCCGTCGCGCCCGTCGCCACTTGGAGGAAGTCCCACGACGCCGGGTACTTGACCGCATAGGAGACGAGTGACATGTCCTCCACCATCGGTTCCAGCGTGTCGACCAAGGACTGGCCCACCTTGCCGAGACCTGCGGGCTCGTCGGTACCACGCGCGAAGATGACCTCGATGTCAGCACACTCGGGTGCGGCCGACGCGGTGAGGGGCGCGGCCAGCGGCACGAGGGCGGCGACCATCGCAGCGAGGACTGCCGTCGCTGCACGGACCCTCACGGACACGGCCTCTCCTTGACCTGAACGCTGCGTACTCCAACACGGTATACCCAACACTCACAATCGTCACTCTAGTAACAGATCGCCGCCACTGTCCGCCACCGGGCCTGCCCCCGCCCATGTCGTGTAAGGCAACATCCCACCGTCCGGGCGAGGTTTTGCATAGCGTTGTCCCCGACATTCGGGGACGGGAGAGACCATGGACAACAAACCGCCGACAGCTGTCATCGAAGCCGCACACGCCGAGCACCTGACTGGCTTGCCGTTCGACGACACAAGAGATTTCGACGACGCGGATCGCGGCTTCATCACCAAACTGGACCCCTGCGTCGTCAAGGCGGCCGACGGCCGTGTGGTGTGGGACAACGACCAGTACAACTTCCTCAGCGGGGACGCACCGTCGTCGGTCCACCCAAGCCTGTGGCGGCAGTCGACGCTGGCGGCCAAGCAGGGCCTATACGAGGTGGTGGAGGGGATCTACCAGGTTCGCGGCTTGGATCTGTCCAACATCAGCTTCATCGAGGGGGACACCGGCGTCATCGTGATCGACCCCCTCATTTCCACCGAGGTGGCCGCAGCTGCACTCCAGATGTACCGCGCTCACCGGGGAGATCGTGCGGTCACGGCGGTGATCTATACCCACAGCCACGCCGACCATTTCGGTGGCGTCCTCGGCGTGACCAACCAGGCCGACGTCGACGCGGGCAAGGTCGTGGTCCTGGCGCCCGAAGGTTTCACCGAGCACGCCATCCAGGAGAACGTCTACGCAGGCACCGCGATGACGCGTCGCGCGTCGTACATGTACGGCACCGTGCTGGCCCGAGGGCCGCAGGGGCAGGTCGGCTGCGGTCTGGGTCAGAACACCTCGACCGGCGAAATCGCTTTGCTAGTGCCGACACTCGATATTCGCACCACCGGCGAGAAACACACGATTGACGGTGTCGAGATCGAGTTCCAGATGGCGCCGGGCACCGAGGCGCCTGCCGAGATGCACTTCTACTTTCCGCGGTACCGCGCACTGTGCATGGCTGAGAACGCCACCCATAACCTGCACAACCTGCTGACGCTGCGTGGAGCGCTGGTGCGTGACCCGCACGGTTGGTCCGGCTATCTGACCGAGGCGATCGAAACCTTCTCCGACCGCGCCGACGTCGTCTTCGCTTCGCATCACTGGCCCACCTGGGGTAAGGATCGGATCGTCGAATTCCTCTCTCTGCAAAGAGATCTGTACGCCTACCTGCATGACCAGACGCTGCGTCAGGTCAATCAGGGCTATACCGGTATTGAGATCGCCGAGACGTTCGAGATGCCGCCCGCCCTCCACAAGGCATGGCATGCGCACGGGTACTACGGATCGGTCAACCACAACGTCAAGGCGGTCTACCAGCGCTACATGGGCTGGTTCGACGGTAATCCCGGCCGCCTGTGGCAGCATCCTCCTGCGGCCATTGCGCCGCGGTATGTCGAGGCCATGGGCGGCATCGACCGCGTAGTGGAGATAGCGCAGAAGGCGTTCCATGAAGGCGACTTCCGTTGGGCTGCGACACTTCTAGACCATGCGGTATTCACCGACGAGAACCACGCCGCGGCGAAGGCGCTTTACGCCGACACCCTGGAACAGCTTGCCTACGGCGCCGAGAACGCCACCTGGCGCAACTTCTTCCTGTCCGGGGCCACCGAACTGCGCGAAGGAAATTTCGGGATGGCGACGTCCACGACCTCGATGTCGATGCTGTCGCAACTGTCGCCCGAGCAGATCTTCGACAGTCTCGCGATCAGCGTCAACGGTCCCAAGGCGTGGGGTCTCGAACTGGCCCTGGACTTTTCGTTCTCTGACCTGGGCATCAACTACCGCCTGACGCTGCGCAACGGCGTACTCGTCTACCGCAAGGCTGACGCTGACCCGCCCACCGCCGCGCTTACGGTGAAACTGGAGAGCAAAGTCCGGCTCCTGATGGCCGCACTCAGCGGTGACCTGACGTCACCGGGGATGGAACTCGAAGGTGACCCTACGGTGCTGCAGAAGCTGACCGAGGTACTCGACCAGCCGAACCCGACCTTCGCGATCATCACCCCCTGACCACGCACAATCGTGAGCACACACCGTTGCGTTGGCACTTCACTACTACGGTGCGTAGTAGTTAGGATGGTCGCTTAGCGAGTTTAGTCGGACAGCTGCCCCAAGCAAGTCCATGCTGTCAATTGCCGGCAACCACGCGATGCACGAACCCGAGCTTCTCGGTCACCGGTGGTGGGATCTCGAACGGATAGAGCGCGGGCTTACCCATCGCGTTGTTGACCCTGTTAAAGCACAGCGACAGCCACTTCCAGTCGAACAGCAAGCGTTCGACAGGTACATCGGCATAGGACTCCAACGCCTCGATGTCACGCGGCGCAGTGAAACGCACCCGGTCGGCGTGGAGCACCAAGCCAGCCTCCCGGCAGCTGTCGATGGTGTCGGTGATGTGCAGATAGTGCGCGAAGCACTCGGCGAAGTCCTCCCACGGGTGCATCGTCGCATACTCCGAAATGTAGGATTGCTGCCAGCCTTCCGGTGCCCCGAACTTGTAGTGCCGCGCGATTTCTCCTGAGTAGCTGATGGTTTCGTCACCGAATAGGCCACGGCAGGCGCCGAGGTAGCGGTCTGCGCCCGCGCCCGTCTCGACCAGGATGTTCTGGTAGTAGTGGCCCACCTCGTGCCGGAAGTGCCCCAGCATGGTGCGGTAGGGCTCGCCCAACGCGACGCGCAACGACTCACGGTAGGCGTCCAGCGACTCCACCAGATCGATCGTGATCACGCCGCCCGCGTGTCCGATGATCACCTTCTTGCCTTCGCTGTAACTCGACAGCAGGTCGAATGCCAGGCCACCGTCCTTGCGCCAGAACGGATCTACTGGCAGTCCGATATCGACCAGTTGGTAGACCAGCCGATGCAGCGCGATCGTGGTCGGGACCAGCTTCTCGCGCGCGATGGTGTCGCCGGAATCGGGTTCGCGCCGCACCAATGAGCAGGCCAGGCAACGGCCACGGCCGAACTCGTCGGAGTCCTCCGGCACCAGCCAGTTGCAGTTCCAGGTCGAGTGCTGTGTGCAGCGCAGCCACCGTCGTCCATCTGCCGTCGCTCGGCCGCCGGAGATCGCGATCATGGAGCTGGACGGCAGGTGGTATCCGAGGGCTGCGCTACACGACTGGCACCTGTGGTGCTCGAACGCCACGAACTGGTTACACACCGGGCAGGCAAAGGCGCGCACAGGTCATATGGTGTCACAGGCGTCGCACCACCACGGAAGGCCAACCAACCATGCAGCTGCTGTTCATCCGGCACGCGCTGCCGCTGCGCAGCGAGGACGGCAAGGGATCGAACCCGGACCTGGCGCCCGAAGGCTACTTGCAGGCGCAGCGGCTGCCAGACGCGTTGGCACGATTCCCGATCTCCAGGCTGGTGTCTAGCCCGCAGCGCCGCGCGGTGCAGACCGCGCAGCCCGTTGCCACGGCTCGTGGCCTGGCCGTCGACATCGACGAACGGTTCGCCGAATACGACCGTGGGCTTCCGTCCTATGTGCCTGTCGAGCAAATTCGGACCGAGCGTCCGGAGGACTGGGCGAGGATGAGCGCGGGAGACCTACCCGCCGCGGTCGACGCCGACGCGTTCCAAGCCCGGATCATCGCTGCCCGCGACGACGTCATCGCAGCGGGCGAACACGAAGACACCGTCGCGGTGTTCAGCCACGGCGGTGTCATCAATGTGCTGCTGCACGAAGTGCTCGGCACCCGTCGCTTGCTGTCGTTCCCCATCGACTACGTCTCGGTGACGCGGGTGCTCGTCGCGCGCTCGGGTCAGATCACCGTCGTGGCTGTGAACGGCACCGAGCACATCTGGGATCTGCTGCCGAGGAACCGTAGGTAGTCAGCAAACCATCTTGACGCCAATCGTCAATAGGTACCAATAAGTTGCTGACCCTGATTTCGGTCATGTGCTGGATCAGTTTGTTGCCGGAGATTTTACTTTCACGTACGTAGGTAGGTGTTTGCCCAGTTCGAAAAGACGTTCCTACGTCTCGTCGTTCGAGGCGTAGGAACACCGCCAACCTCAGTGAGAACCGCGGCTACGTGTTCCAAGAACGGATCGGCGAACTCGCGATGGCGTCATTGCCGGACGGAACCGACCGCGGCTACCTGACGTACCCGGGAAGCAGGGTGGTTGGTCTGCGAATCACAGGCAGTGACGGGAAGGTATACGAGATCAACATGTCCGCCAGCAGCGGCGGGACTTCCGTCGACGTCCGACCCCCGACCAACCAGAGTCGAACTCACCATTCGGGTGCTACCGGTGCGCTATACAGAGCGGATGACGACAAGCCTGGACGGCCTGGACCTCGCCGCGCTGGACGGCCACCTCACCGAGGCGGGGATTCCGCGCGACGGTGAGTTGCGCGCCGAGTTGATCGTGGGTGGACGCTCCAACCTGACGTTCCTGGTGTTCGACGACGTCTCGAAGTGGGTGCTGCGCAGGCCCCCGCTGTCCGGGTTGACGCCGTCGGCGCACGATATGGCACGCGAATACAAAGTGGTGGCGGCTCTGCAGGATTCTGACGTGCCGGTGGCGCGCGCGGTCACGATGCGCGACGACGACGCGGTACTCGGCGCCCCTTTTCAGATGGTCGAGTACGTCGACGGTCGTGTCGTACGCACCGCCGACGAAGTGGCCGCGCTCGGCGGGCCCGATGTGATCTCGGGTTGCGTCGACGGCCTCATCCGGGTGCTGGCAGCCCTGCACGCCGTCGACCCGGCCGCTGTCGGTTTGTCCGACTTCGGCAAGCCGACGGGCTATCTGGACCGCCAGGTGCGGCGATGGACGTCGCAGTGGCAGCACGTGCGCGTGGACGACGATCGCCGAGACAACGATGTCGAGAGGTTGTCTTCTCTTCTGGCGCAAGCAGTCCCAGCGCACAGCCTGGCATCGATCGTGCACGGCGACTACCGGATCGACAACACCATCATCGATTCGGCCGACCCTGCGCGGGTGCTGGCGGTGGTGGACTGGGAGCTGGCAACGCTGGGCGATCCGCTGTCGGATGCCGCTCTGATGTGTGTCTACCGCAACCCGGCCATGGACCTGCTCTCCGGAGAGTCGCGGGCGTGGACGTCACCGCTGCTGCCCTCACCCGATGGGCTCGCCGAGCGATATGCCACGCAGACCGGACATGCGTTGGACCACTGGGATTTTTACGTGGCCCTGGCGTACTTCAAGGTGGCGATCATCGTGGCGGGAATCGACCACCGCCGTCGCCTCGGCAGCGGTTCCGCTGACGCCGCACGCGCAGGTGGAGCCGTCGCACCGTTCCTGGCCGAGGGGTTGGCCGCCCTCGCCGGTTGACCTCAAGCATTATCGAGGTCCTAGGTTGGGGTGATGGTCAATCTGACACCGTACGGGCTGGCTGTCGACGTCCGCCCGGACAACGAACATCTGCACACGGCAACCGAAATCGAATCCCTCGGCTTCGGAGCACTCTGGATCAACGGCGGCCAACTCGACAGTCTGGACAGGCTGACCGAGCTGGTGCTGGCAACCATCGACGCTGTCGTCGGCTCAGCGGTGATCGTGCCGGATTCGTTCGACGCCGACGAGGTGGCGGACTTCTATCGGCGTATCGACGCGACAGCGCCCGGCCGTCTGTTGATCGGGCTCGGCCCGGCGCGGGGGCCGAACGCGTCGCGCGACCTGGTCGACTACGCCGACCGGCTGGACGCCGGCAGCGTGCCAAGGGAATGTCGGTTGCTGGCGGCGTTCGGTCCGCGTCGGCTGGACCTGGCTCGTGACCGCTTCGCCGGTGCCGTGCCGATGATGTTCACGGTCGACCACACGACAGAGGTGCGCCGCCGGCTGGGGCCTGATCGCCTGCTGGTGCTCGGGCAGTACGTCGTCATTGACGACGATCCGGTCACGGCACGTGCGACGGCACGGGTCCCATTGCGGTTCCTGCTGGCCATACCACACTACGTCAAGTCGCTGGTGCGACAAGGTTTCACCGTCGACGAGATCGACGACATCAGCGACCGCGTCGTGGATGCGCTGGTGGCCTGGGGATCGCCGGAGCGGGTCGCCGCACACGTGGCCGCCCAACGCGGGGCAGGCGCCGACCACGTCTATGTCTCTGTACTGCGCGACGACAGGCAGCCCACCCCGACTGGAGGCTGCCCGCAGCCTGGCACCCCGTTTGGGCATCGGAGGCAGCGGGTAGAGAGGATGAGCCCAGCAGCAGGAGACCAGTCGTGAAAGAGTGCGCATATGAAACGTGATGTCGGTGCCGAGCTTGACGTCGACATCATCGCCCCGACGACTCTGGAGTTCCAGATCGCCGTGGCTCCCCATCCCGACACCAAGGTGTACGAGTCAATATCGTTCATGTTGAACGGCAACCCGATTCAGCCGATGGAGATCAGCGGTACCCACGGCAACCGGATCCACAAGTTCGATGCGGGTGAAGGCAATCTGAAGGTGCGGTACTCGGCGACGATCTACGGCCAGACCAACCCGGCGCCGGTGACCGAGTACGACCTGTCGATGTATCTGCGCCCCAGCCGGTACGCGGAGGCCGACAAGTTCTATGGCTTCGCCGCGACGGAGTTCGGCCGATACGTCGATTCGGAGACTTTGTTGGAGAAAGTTTCGTCGTGGGTGGGCACCCGCCTGAACTACGTTCCCGGCTCCAGCGACCCGATCGACGGCGCGGCCGACACACTGTTGTCGGGTGCGGGAGTGTGCCGCGATTTCGCGCATCTGGTGGTTGCTCTGCTCAGGGCGGTGAACGTGCCCGCCCGGCTGGTCGCGGTGTACGCGCCCGGGCTCTCTCCGATGGATTTCCACGCCGTCGCTGAGGCCTTCGTCGACGGCAAGTGGCGGGTGGTCGACGCCACACTGCTGGCACCGCGTCAGACCTTGGTGCGGATCGCCACCGGACGCGATGCCGCCGACACCGCATTCCTGGACAATCACAAGGGTTCGATCAACCTGAACAACATGGTGGTCACCGCGGTGGTCGACGGCGACCTACCCCAGGATTCGGTCGACGAACTCGTCTCGATCCGGTGATGCGACGCGGCTAGCGACTTTTTAACGCCTTGAAGCTCTTCTTCGCCGCCCGGCGAAGCTGGAAGATCCGCCACGTTCCGACAAGCACGGTGATCAGGGCGCCCGCGATGGCGGCAAGCAGTATCTGCACGCCCAGTGGCAGGCTCCACTGCCAC
Organism: Mycobacterium sp.; assembly: GCA_051306175.1. Taxonomy (GTDB): domain Bacteria; phylum Actinomycetota; class Actinomycetes; order Mycobacteriales; family Mycobacteriaceae; genus Mycobacterium. Next base: position 12,279 of record JBPPMS010000050.1, read on the forward strand.
CCGAGGAACTGCATCGAGGCGCTCTCGCCGTTCTGGACGATGAACACCAGCAGCATGATCAGGATCAGCAGACCCACCACCAGCGCCGACCACGTTGCGGCGGCGCGGGTGAACTTGGCCGGGTCCTTGGGAGGCGGCGGCACGGCAGCATCGTCGGCCTCGACGAGGTCGGGTGGCGACGCGGGGTGATCCCGCTGCAGCGGGTCCGCCTGCTCCGACGGTATGGGGTCATCAGCCTGCGGCAGCGGATCCTTACTCATCTGTTCATCCTTTTCCGATTCGGGACGGGAAGCAAGTTCCTTACGGTCACGACACTTTTGCCGGGCCCCGACTCACGGTGAGTCAAAGGCCGCGCGGCTGGGTAGACATGCCGATAGTGTCGGGCGACGGGGTGGACGTGCGGTTTAGCCGAGAGGACGTTGACGATGACGGCACGGCGAACGATGGGTGGATCGGCGCGTGGCGTGGCGGCCGCATTCGTGGCCGCGCTCGCGCTGGTGATGACCGCGTGCGGCAGCGCCAACCCGCTCGGCGGCGGCACGATGTCGGGAAACCTGACGACCATCGCGGTTGGTTCGGCCGACTTCATCGAATCGAAGATCATCGCCGAGATCTGGGCGCAGACCCTCGAAGCTAACGGATTCACCGTGAAACGTCAGTTCGGTATCGGTAGCCGCGAGGCCTACATCCCCGCGGTGCAAGACCATTCGATAGATCTGGTACCCGAGTACACCGGAAATCTGTTGCAGTACTTCGATCCTGAGACCACAGTGACCACACCCGACCAGGTCGAGCTGGCACTGCTACGCGCGCTGCCCGGCAGCTTGTCGATACTCGTGCCGTCAGCGGCGACCGACAGCGACGCCCTCGTCGTCACCAAACCCACGGCGCAGCGCTGGAATCTGAAGACGATCGCTGATTTGGTGCCACACGCCGCCGAAGTGAAAGTCGGTGCGCCGTCGGAGTTCCAGAACAGGCTAGCGGGGCTGGTCGGGATCGAAGACAAGTACGGGCTGACGATATCGCCCGGCAACTTTCTGGCCATCGAAGACGGCGGTGGGCCCGCGACGGTGCGGGCGCTGGTCGACGGAGAAGTGACCGCCGCCAACATCTTCACCACGTCACCGTCGATTGCGAAAAACGATCTCGTCGTCCTGCAGGACCCGGAGAACGTGTTCCTAGCCGCCAACGTGGTGCCGTTGGTCTCGTCGCAGAAGATGTCCGACCAACTCAAGACCGTGTTGGATGCAGTTTCGGCGAAACTCACCACCGAGGCGCTCGTCGAACTGAACACCGCCACGGAGGGGAACGCGGGTATAGATCCCGACGAGGCGGCCCGAAACTGGGTCCGTGACAACGGCTTCGACCAACCTATCGGAGGCTAGCGTGCGCGAACAAACAGCAGCCGCCGCGTGATCGTCTTCGACCACGTCACCAAGGCGTACCCGGACGGCACCATCGCGGTCGACGGACTGAGTCTCGAGGTGCCCGGCGGAACGCTGACAGCGTTCGTCGGCCCGTCCGGCTGCGGTAAGACGACGTCCATGCGGATGATCAACCGGATGATCGATCCGACGTCGGGAACGCTGACCGTCGACGGCAACGATGTCACCAAGGTCGACCCGGTGAAATTGCGCCTCGGAATCGGTTACGTAATCCAGAGCGCAGGCCTGATGCCGCATCAGCGGGTCATCGACAACGTCGCGACGGTGCCGGTACTGCGAGGCGAATCTCGGCGTACGGCACGCAAAGCCGCGCTCGGGGTGCTGGAGCGGGTGGGTCTCGACCCCAAGCTCGCCAACCGGTATCCCGCGCAACTATCCGGCGGACAACAACAGCGCGTCGGGGTGGCCCGTGCACTGGCGGCCGACCCGCCGATCCTGTTGATGGACGAGCCGTTCAGCGCCGTCGACCCGGTGGTGCGCGACGAGCTGCAAACTGAGATCCTGCGCTTGCAAAGCGAATTGCAGAAGACGATCGTCTTCGTTACTCACGATATCGACGAAGCCCTTAAACTCGGCGACAAGGTGGCGGTGTTCGGGCGCGGCGGGGTGTTGCAGCAGTACGACGCGCCCCCGCGGCTGCTGTCCAACCCGGCCAACGACTTCGTGGCGGGCTTCGTCGGCGCCGACCGTGGTTACCGCGGCCTGCAGTTCCTGCACTCAACGGGGTTGCCGCTGCAGGAGATCCACCAGGTGGTCGAACCCAAGATCGATGAGCTGGATCTCAGCCCCGGAGAATGGGCGTTGGTCACCAAACCGGATGCGACGCCGTATGCGTGGATCGACTCCGCAGGCGTCGATCTGCACCGGGGTGGAGAGTCCTTGTACGACAGCACGATTGCCGGCGGATCGTTGCTTCGGCCCGATGGTACGCTGCGCCTCGCCCTCGACGCCGCATTGTCCTCGCCATCCGGGGTGGGAGTGGTGGTCGACGCCGACGGCAAGCCGGTCGGCGGTGTAGTGGCGTCCGATGTGTTGGCGGCGATCGAACAGCAGAAGCGCGCCAGATGAATTACCTGCTCACCCACCTCGACAACGCGTGGGCACTGACCGTGATCCATCTGCGGCTGTCGCTGATCCCGATCGTCCTCGGGCTGCTGATCGCCGTGCCGCTCGGGGCGCTGATCGGACCCACCAGGCTGCTGCGGCGGCTGACCACTGTGACGGCCAGCATCGTGTTCACCATCCCGTCCCTGGCGTTGTTCGTGGCGTTGCCGCTGATCATCCCCACCCAGATCCTGTCCGAGGCCAACGTGATCGTCGCGTTGACCCTGTATACGACGGCGTTGTTGGTGCGCGTCGTCCCCGAGGCGTTGGATGCGGTGCCCGACCATGTGCGGGACGCTGCCACCGCCGTCGGCTACAAGCCGCTCACCCGACTGATCAAAGTCGAGCTGCCACTGTCGCTTCCAGTGATGTTCGCGGGATTGCGCGTGGTGGCCGTCACGAACATCTCGATGGTGTCGGTGGGTTCGGTGATCGGAATCGGCGGACTGGGTACCTGGTTCACCGAGGGCTATCAGTCCAACAAGAGCGATCAGATCGTCGCGGGCATCATCGCGATCTTCGTGCTCGCGGTCGTCATCGACACGCTGATCATGCTGTTAGGCAAGGCGTTGACGCCGTGGGCGCGCGCCAAGCCGTCGACGGCGAAGGTGCCAGCATGAACTTCCTACAAGAGGCGCTGTCGTTCATCTTCACCGCGGCCAACTGGAGTGGAAACGCAGGTCTGGGCATGCGCATTCTCGAACACCTCCAGTACACCGTCGTCGCCGTGTTGTTCTCGGCGCTGGTGGCTATTCCGATCGGTCTGGTCATCGGCCACACCGGCAAGGGCACGTTCCTCGTGGTGACGGGTGTGAACGCGCTGCGCGCGCTGCCCACCCTCGGGGTGCTGCTGCTAGGGGTGCTGTGGTGGGGCCTCGGCCTGGTTCCGCCGACCGTCGCGCTGATGCTGCTCGGCATCCCGCCGTTGCTGGCGGGCACCTACGCCGGAATCGCCAACGTCGATCCCGCCGTCGTGGACGCCGCCCGCTCGATGGGTATGACGGAGCGCCGCGTGCTGTTCGGCGTCGAGGTACCGATCGCGCTGCCGCTGATTCTCGGGGGTCTGCGCACCGCCACACTGCAGATCGTGGCCACCGCGACGGTCGCCGCGTACGCCAGCCTGGGCGGGCTGGGGCGCTACCTGATCGACGGGATCAAGGTGCGCGAGTTCCACATCGCGCTGGTGGGTGCGCTGATGGTCACGGTGCTCGCATTGATCCTGGACAGTCTGCTGGCGGTGGCGGTGTGGGCCTCAGTGCCGGGCACCGGACGCTTTCGTCGGCTCCCGCAGCCGTTTCTCAGCGACGAGATTGCGCTCGAGTCAGGGTCGGTCACTTCGGCTGAGGTGAACCGTAGTTCCAAGACCGCCCCCGAATCACCCTGAGCGTCGCTTACGGTAGAGCTTGTGAGTGCAGCCCAGCCCGAAGCGACACCAAACCCATGGCCGGCGATTCTGACCTGGCGTGCACACGATGTCCCGCGCCTGGAATCGGTGCGGGTGCAATTGTCCGGTAAGCGCATCAAGGCTTACGGACGCATCGTGGCCGGCGCCACCGACCTGCACAAAGCGTTCAGCGTCTCCTACGACCTCGTCACCGACGAAAGCGGCGCCACCAAGCGCCTGTCGCTGACGGTGACGATGGCCGAACGCGAACGTCAACTCTCCATCGCGCGGGACGAAGAGAGCATGTGGTTGATCCAGGACCACCAGGGTCAGACCAAGCGCGCCGCCTACGACGGCGCGCTCGACATCGACGTGCAGTTCAGCCCATTTTTCAACGCGCTGGCGATCCGGCGCACCGAGCTCTACGACAAACGTGGATCCCTCACTCTGCCCGTGGTGTACGTCAATCTGCCGGACCTGGCGGTCAATGCGGCCACCATCTCCTACGACAGCACTGATGATGGCATCAAGCTGCACTCGCCGGTGGCAGAAACCACGATCACGGTGGACGAGGACGGATTCATCCTGGACTACCCACACTTGGCAGAGCGGATCTGATCACTCCACCTGCGCGGCCCGCCGCCGCCAGTTCCTCGCGCCACCCTTCGGCGCCGATCACCACACCGATGACATCGTCGCGGGCGAAGCTGTCATAACGCACGCGGGCGGCATGGCCGGAGTCCACGATCTCGGCGACATTGCCTCGCTGGGAAAGCGAATCCCGCGCATCGGTCAGTAGCTCCAGCGTTCGATCGAGAGCATGCAGCAACTCCGTCGCGTTCGCTTCGCACATGGCTCGCACCAGCTCGGCGTTGGTGGCCGCGACGCGGGTGCCGTCGCGGAACGAGCCCGCCGCCAGGGTGAACGCAAGGGGCACCTCGGCTGCCGTTATAGCCATTGCCTCGGCCAGCAGGTGCGGTAGATGGGAGATGGCCGCCGCCGCCGAATCGTGTTCGTCGGAGCGGGCAGGCACCACCACAGATCCGCAGTCCAGAGCGAGCTCGACCACCTGCGAGAACACGACGGGGTCGACGCTGTCGTCCACGCTGATCACCCAAGGCGCACCGACGAACAGGCGGACGTCTCCCGCCTCCCAGCCCGAATGCGCCGTGCCCGTCATCGGATGCCCTCCGACGAATCGGGCGCGCAGGCCCACTGCCTCCACTTCGCGCAGCACCGCACCCTTGACGCTGGTCACGTCGGTGACGGCGCACTCAGGGGCGAATTCGCGGACGTAGCCGAGAATCTGCGGTAGCGCGGGCATCGGCACGGCGAGCACGATCAGCGCATTCATCTCGGCAGCGCGCGCCAGCGCCTCGTCGATGCGGTGGGTGGAGTCGAAGCCGGCGGAGCGTGCAGCCTGCACCGCCTCGACCGAGCGGTTGTAGCCGATTACCTCGCGCCCCGCAGCGGCCGCCGCCCGCAACAGCGAACCGCCGATCAAGCCGAGGCCGAGCACACATACCGGTGTCTTGCCCACGCCATAGAGAGTGACACAACCACCTGGCCGCCAAATGAAGACGCTGGTCAACGGCGCACGTGGGCGACTAGCGTTGACCAGCATGGCCGGACAGCGCGCTCAGGCGCAGGACCAAGGCACCGAAATCCCGGACGGTTTCGGTGTCGCAGTCGTCCGCGAAGAGGGCAAGTGGCGTTGTTCGCCGCTACGCGCGAAGGTGTTGATCAGCCTCGTCGCCGCCGAGACTGAGCTGCGTGAATTGCGGAGCTCCGGTGCGGTGTTCGGGTTGCTCGACATTGACGACGAGTTCTTCGTGATCGTGCGGCCGGCACCTGCTGGCACCCGCCTGTTGCTGTCGGATGCGACCGCTGCGCTGGACTATGACATCGCTGCCGAAGCGCTCGAAAAGCTGGATGCTGACCTGCCTTTGGACGAACTCGACGATGCGGATCCGTTCGAGGAGGGCGACCTCGGCGTGCTGGCCGATCTCGGTCTGCCCGAAGCGGTGCTTGGCGTGATCCTGTCCGAGACGGATCTGTACGCCGACGAGCAGATCGGTCGGATTGCGCGCGAGATGGGATTCGCGGAGCAACTGTCTGCGGTGCTCGACCGTCTCGATAGGTGAACGAGGAAGCACTGATCCGGGCCGCTCTGGCGGCGGCGGCGTCCGCGGATCCACGGGACGTTCCGATCGGGGCCGTGGTGTTCGACGCCGACGGGGTGGAGTTGGCCCGGGCGGCGAACGCCCGCGAAGCCACCGGCGACCCGACCGCGCACGCGGAGATCCTGGCGTTGCGCGCGGCCGCAGCCGTGTGTGGTGACGGCTGGCGCCTGGAAGGCGCGATACTGGCCGTCACCGTCGAACCGTGCACGATGTGCGCGGGTGCCCTGGTAATGGCGCGCATCGGCCGGCTGGTGTTCGGCGCGTGGGAACCGAAAACGGGTGCGGTGGGCTCGTTGTGGGACGTGGTGCGTGATCGCAGGCTCACCCACCGACCCCAGGTCCGGGGCGGGGTACTCGCCGACGAGTGCGCGGCGTTGTTGGAGGAGTTCTTCCGGGTTGCACGCGATTAGGGCCAAACGCGCCCGGCCGGTAAGCTGCCCCCCGGTGGCGTGTCCGAGCGGCCTAAGGAGCACGCCTCGAAAGCGTGTGACGGGTAACCCCCGTCCGAGGGTTCAAATCCCTCCGCCACCGCCATAGCCCTGAGCCTGCTAACGCAGGTGAGGGGCTATTTTTATGCCTGCTGTTCGGCGGTATGGCCCTCGTGTGGCCACACTTTTCACTCGGCAGTGAGTAGGACGCATGAAGCGTTACCGCGACGGCATCGAGGTCGGCGTCGAACAGGTTCGCGTAGGTGTCCAGGGTGACCTTTGCGGACTGGTGTCCGAGCATCCGTTGCAGCGCGAGGACGTTAACGCCAGCGGACACCGCAAGCGATGCGCAGGTACAGCGAAGGTCGTGCGGAGTGATCGCCTGCGCCCCGGCCCGCTTCACGGCACCGGCGAACCAACCACCGGTCGACTTCGGGCGCGGCAAGTAAGCGCCGTCGCGTCCGGGGAACACGAGCCCGTCCGCAGACTTCTCCTTGCATCGCGTCGAAAGCTCGTCCAGTACAAACGACGGCACGGGCATCGAACGGGTCTTGCGTCCCTTCGTGACGCCGACCGCGTGATCGACGCCGAGCTGTACCGCGTTCTCTGACACCACGAGACGCCGCTTCAGGAACTCGATGTCGGGAACTCGCAGTGCGATTGCTTCGCCCCACCGCAGTCCGCAGAACGCCAGCACCAACACGAGCGCGCGGTGTTCGCCCGCTTCGGCCGCCAGGCGGTGCACCTCATCGGCAGTCAGGTAAACGTGTCGGCGCGTTGTCTTGCGCGGCAGGTTCTCGATGCCCTTTGCGGGATTAGCCGCCAATCTGCGGGCTTTCACCGCGTCGGACAGGACGCCAGATAGAACGCCGTGTGCCCGAAGCACGGTTGTCGAGCCTTTCCCGTCGCGGACCATCTGCGTTACCCATGCCTCGACATCGACGACCGTCATCGTGGAGACCCGGCGGTGTCCCCACTTCGGAGCTACGTGCACTCGCCAAGCTGATTCGATCATTCGGTAGTTCGAGGGCGCGGTGCCCAACGGTGTCCAAAAGCCGCGGCAGCTCGGCCGGGCCTGGTTTGCTCGTCGGCAACTGTGCCCCGCGCAGCCGACGGCGGCGAACACCAACAGCGTGATCCGCGGAGGAGCCAGCCAACTGAGCGCAGCACGTTGCGCAACCTTGAAATCTAGGTGTTGGTTTTCAAGGTTAAACCGCTAACCTTGAAATTACATGTATGGTTTTCAAGGTTGGGATTGCCAAAATGGATCTGGACCGGTTGCGCAAAAGTCCGATCGGCCAGATCGTGCCGATTTCCGGCTACGACCCCCGCTTCAGCGAGCAGTACGAGTATTTTGCCTACGTTCCCGATCCGCTACCAGCGGAATTCCATCTCGACGCTGCTTCGTACTCTGCTGTCATCGACGCTACGGCTCAGATGGCGCGCGCCGATCAAGCAGCTTCGTTGCTGCCTAACCCTGTACTCCTTGCTCGTCCTGCTACTCGCCGTGAGGCTGTAAGTACATCGGCTTTGGAAGGTACTTACGCCGCGCTGTCTGACGTGTTTGAAGCAGACTTCTTAGACGCCGACGAGATCACCAGCTCAGTCAGCGAGGTCCGCAACTATGTGACTGCCGCTGAGCGCGCGTACGAGCTGATAGGGCAAGGCCAGCCGATCTCGATCCGGATGCTTGAAGACCTACAGCAAGAGCTCCTACGTGGAACCCCAAGTGACGGAGCAGCCGCGGGCAGTGTCCGCACCAGTCAGGTGTTCATCGGGGTTGGCACCCGTCGTGTCGACTCTGCCCGCTTTGTGCCTCCGCCAGCCGACCACCGTCTGACCGATGGTCTCGAGGCATGGCAAACCTGGGTCCGCGAGAGTAGCGCAGCGATACCGACGATAATTCGCGTTGCGGTGGCGCACTACCAGTTTGAGGCGTTACATCCGTTCCACGACGGAAACGGCCGATTGGGCCGCCTCGTCATGGCACTTCAACTTATGAGTGCCGGCGATCTTAGCTACCCCGTACTGAACATATCGCCGTGGCTCGAACAGAACAGGACGGAGTATCAAGACGGTTTACTGCGTGTGTCTCAGACAGGGGACTGGGATCACTGGGTTTGCTTCATCTCCGCTGCCATACACGCTGAGGCTCTGGAAGTAATCGCGCGGGTCGACAAGCTCTTGACGCTGCGCGATGGCTTCCAGGCGACGTTGAAGGGTGCCAAAGGTGTGTCTCTTCGGATCGCAGACGACCTGATCGGGTATCCGATGATCACGGCATCGCTTGCGGCGAAGCTCTATGACGTTTCGTACCAAGCCGCAAACTCTGCCATCGCCAGGTTGGTCGACCGTGGAATCCTTCGCCAGCGCACCACCGGTCGGTACGACCGAATTTTCCAGTGTGATGCCGTGCTGACAGCGCTGGAGTACTAGAGAAAAATCCCGGAGAGTTACGCCGCCTCGCGCAACGCTGGCACAACAAAGAGCGGCACCCTTATCGGATGCCGCTCTTGATGTTCGGGGTGGTTATCGCACGTCGACGAAGACTACCGACTGGATGACGTTGGTGACCAGCCGGTCGTGGTCATCTTCATGGGTCTGCACGCCCTCGGGTCCCTGACGGACTCCCGTAACCGTGGCGTCCGCGAGCGCGACGTTGTTCGGATTGTGTACGACGACCGTGTAACCCTGGTCCTGCAGCGAGCTGATGGTGTCCTGGGCGTCGGTGTCAGCGGGGGCGGCGAGCGCGGGCGCGGCCAGGCCGAGGAACCCGGCGGTCAGCGCTGCGGCGGCTACGCTGGCAAAGGTGAACTTCTTCATGATCCTGTCCTTCTTTTCTTCTCTGCGGTCAAGGACCGTGGAGCGGATCACGCGGTTCTGGCCTGTTGCTCTGCCGGTCTCGTTGGTGCTTAACCGGTCTGATGCGTGTAACCAGCGTGGACCAAGTTTCATTCCGACGGCAGAAAGTGGTGGTCGCGTGGCACCAACGCGGCTAAGAGCTAAGAACGGTACGGGTGGTGACCGCGAGGGGGCGTGAAGCGTACACCTTAGTCACAGCAAGAGCCCCGACGGATAACCGTCGGGGCTACTCGGTGTGGGTATTCAGTTGACTGCGCTGCTGCGATGAGTTGTTAGCCGGAAGCTCCGACACAGCCGACGTTGTCGATGCACAGTCCGGCGTTGCCCGGTCCAGCCTCAACGCTGGCACCGGGAACGGTGGCCGCTGCGCCGTCGGGCCCGGCCCCAGCACCCGCGCCGGGAACGGTGGCTGCGGCTCCGTCGGGCCCGGCTACAGCGCCCGCGCCGGGAACGGTGGCTGCCGCGCCATCGGGTCCGGCTGCAGCGCCCGCACCGGGGACGGTGGCTGCCGCGCCATCGGGCGTTAACCAGACACAGCCCGGCACGTTGGTCGCCGCGCAGTCGGGGGCAGGCTCTGCCGACGCAATGGCCGCACCCGAAACGGCGAATGCCGCCGCTGCAGCGCTTGCCAGAACAATTCTCTTCGTGAAGTTAGCTTGTGCTCGCATGACTTTTGACATACCACGCTGCCGCGGGTGTGAAACCTTTCAGTTCGGCAGGTTCCGCCGAGGCGCGTCGAGCAGGACCAATACCGTCGGATAGCTTGGTCACAGTCGACATATGGAGGTGTCATGCGCGCCATACAGATCGCGCGATTAGACGGTCCCGCGGCTGCGGAGCTCACCGACATAGCTGAGCCGGACGCCGACGGCATGGTGGTCATCGACGTCCACGCCGCGGGGGTGGTGTTCCCCGACGCGTTGCAGTCGCGTGGCCGCTATCAGTACAAGGCGCCGCTGCCCTACACCCCAGGCGCCGAAGTCGCCGGCGTGGTGCGCAGCGCTCCGGCCGGGGCGCATGTCGCGCCCGGCGATCGGGTGGCTGCGCTGACGATGATGACCGGCGGCATGGCAGAAGTGGCGGCGACGCTGCCCGACAGGGTGTTCCGGCTGCCCGATTCGGTGGCGTTCGAGGCGGGCGCGGGCCTGCTGTTCAACGACCTCACGATGCACTTCGCGTTGACCACGCGAGGCCGACTGGCTCAGGGCGAGACCATTCTGGTCCACGGCGCCGCGGGCGGCATCGGCACGTCGACGCTGCGCCTCGCACCCGCGTTCGGGGCCGGGCGGACGATCGCCGTCGTCAGCACCGAAGACAAGGTCGAGGTCGCGCGCGCGGCGGGTGCTTCGGACGTCGTCCTCGCAGACGGGTTCAAGGACGCCGTCAAAGAGTTGACGGACGGGCGGGGCGTGGACATCGTCGTCGACCCGGTGGGCGGTGACCGGGTGACCGACTCACTGCGGTCGCTCACTTTAGGCGGCCGGCTCCTGGTCGTCGGGTTCACCGCAGGGGAGATTCCCACGATCAAGGTCAACCGACTGCTGCTGAACAATGTCGACGCGGTGGGGGTCGGCTGGGGCGCATGGACGTTCCGCCACCCCGACTATATGCAGCAGCAGTGGGCCGAGCTGGAACCGCTACTTGCCTCGGGGGCGGTGAACGCACCGAAACCGGTACTTTACCCGTTTGAGCAGGCCGCGGACGCGATCGCGGCGCTCGAGAACCGGTCGGCGAAAGGCAAGGTGGTGCTGCGGGTGCGCTAGTGTAAGGCGCTATGGTAAGCACAACGGGATGGCTTACAAATCTACCGCTGCAGCTCAGGGCAGGCGCAGAGCTTAAGATCGGGCGGTGCCACTGTCCGACGGCGACGTCTTCGCTGGCTACACGGTGCATCGTTTGATCAGCGCTGGGCGGATGGGCGAGGTCTACCTCGCCAAGCATCCGCGCCTGCCGCGACTCGATGCACTCACGGTCCTTCCGGCCTCGTTCGCCGCTGACGCCGATTATCGGGCGCGCTTCGCCCGGGTAGCCGACATCGCCTCGTCGTTGTCGCACCCGAACATCGTGGGCGTGCGCGACCACGGCGACGACGACGGCAGGCTGTGGATCTCTATGGACTACGTCGACGGGATCGATGCCGAAAAGCTCTTGGCCGGTGACTATCCCGTGGGCATGCCGATCAACCTGGTGCTCGACATCGTCTCTGCGGTGGCTGAGGCTCTCGACTTCGCCAACGACCACCAGATACTGCATCGCGATGTGAAAGCCGCCAATATCATTCTGGTGGAGCATAACTCATCACACAAGCGGCGAATCATCTTGGCAGACGTCGGCATTGCACGTCGCACCGACGAGATCAGCGGCGTCGCCCCTACGAACCTGAGGATCGCCGCGCCGAAGTACGCCGCGCCCGAGCAACTTCGGGGCGAACCGATGGACGGTCGGGCTGATCAGTACGCCCTGGCGGCCACGACGTACACGCTGCTGACCAATAGACCGGTATTCGATGACCGTGACCCCGCGGTGGTGATCGGCAAGCACCTCAACGACGAACCCCCGAAACTGACAGGCACCCATACGTCTTTGGCCTACCTCGATGAGATCCTCGGCAAAGCGTTGGCCAAGAATCCCGACGACCGCTACCCGCGAGCGACGGACTTTTCCGACGCGCTGATGGCCGCCCACATCAGCCACATCGGGCCCACGACAGAGTTGGACTCGGCCGCCAAGTCAGTGCGGCGGTGGACCAAGCGCAAATCCACCGTCGCCGTGCTGGCGACGGTGGGAATCATCGCCACCCTGAGCACAGTGGTCGCCGGCGCCATCGCCGCGTTCTTCCAGTTCGGCCAACCGGACGCGTCGGGTCCGGGACCGACGACGGCGGCGCTCACGACCACCACGGTGCCGCCGGTGCCGATCGCACCGCTGACGGTCCGCCCGATCGTCGAGGCGTTCGTGCCCACCCCGGAGCAGTGCCTCGCGCCGCCGCCACCTGTTCCCGCGACCGAGGTGCTGATGACGTGCGATGTGGGGATGACGGGCGTGTTCACCTTGAGCCCAACGGTTCTGGAGCTCGAGGTGACGAGCGTGGAGATGATAAGTGTATTGCCCAGCGCGCCACCCGCGGTGCGGATCGGGCTGACCGAATCTTCGCAGGCGGCGTTCGCCACATATACCCGCGAGAACGTCGGCGGGCAACTCGCGTTCGTCCGCGACGGGATCGTGGTGTGGTCCTCGGGGATCGGTGGTGAGGTGAACGGGCCCGTGCTGGAACTGCGAGGGGAACTGACCCTGGAGCAGATGGCGCAGATGACGACAATGCTGCGCGACGGGCACTGACGCGACCCGGCGCGGTTGCTGCAGCAACTAAGGGCAGGTGACGGTGATGTCGAACGGCTTATTGCCGACACTGGCGTTGGTCGGATCGGAGAAGTCAATCGACGCGCTGAACGCCTCACCGGTTACGTGGTAGGTGTTGCCGTCCTTGGTGGCTGTGGCGCTGCCCTGGCCGGTGCCTTCGTAATACGCCAGGCCTTCGCCGGCGAGGCTGCCGAAGACCACCGAATTGACCACCGGCGGATCGTCCTGCGTCATCGTCACCGTGAGCCCACTGCCGTCGGCGTCGCCGATAATGATCGTCATATCGTTGTTGACGACATTGCATTGCACGTCGCCCTGGATGTCCTGAGGTTCGCCGTCGATGGTGACGACCGTGTCGCCGGCAGCCGCAGCCTCCGACGAGGTCTCGGCCGATTCCGAAGCAGATTCCGACGCCGACTCCGAGGCAGAGCTGGCGGCCGGCTCAGAACTCGACCCCTCGGGGGGGGAATCCGCTCCACACCCGACTAGGCCCGCGGCCACCAATGCCGCACCGCCGACAACGACGATGAACCTGTGCTTCACCATAGTTCTCCTCCAGTTCGTGCCCCGCCGAACGCCGGACCTGGACCGAGTATGGTGTGCGCCCGGAAAAAGGTCACGCAATTGACCGAAAGTTCCTGCCGGCGGGTTGATGGATGGTTGTCGTGGCGGAGATTCGCCGTCGCTGGCATGCGAGCGTCGGTGACGGTTGCACACTGATTGAATGTCATGCGTGATTCGCTCGGGCACGTCGTCCTTCGCCATCGAGGCGCGCCTACCCGACCGGGCGGGACGCGCGGGCGTCATCCACACCCCGCACGGCGATATCCGCACCCCGGCGTTCGTGGCCGTCGGTACCAAGGCCACCGTCAAGGCCGTCCTGCCGGAAACAATGAAATCCTTAGGCGTGCAGGCTGTTCTGGCCAACGCCTATCACCTGTATCTGCAACCGGGTGCCGACATCGTCGACGAGGCAGGCGGCCTGGGCGTTTTCATGAACTGGGCAGGTCCGACGTTCACCGACAGCGGTGGCTTCCAGGTGCTGTCGCTGGGTGCGGGGTTCCGCAAGGTGCTCTCGATGGACTCGCAACAGGTGCGGGCCGACGACATCATCGCCGACGGCAAGGAGCGGTTGGCGCGCGTTGACGACGACGGGGTGACCTTCACCTCGCACCTGGACGGCTCGTCGCACCGCTTCACCCCCGAGGTGTCGATGCAGATCCAGCATCAGCTGGGCGCAGACATCATGTTCGCGTTCGACGAGCTCACCACGTTGGTGAACACCCGCGGCTACCAGGAGCAGTCGGTGCTGCGCACACACGCGTGGGCGCAGCGCTGCCTCGACGAACACCGACGGTTGACGCGGGAGCGGGTCGGCAAGCCGTATCAGTCGCTGTTCGGGGTGGTGCAGGGTGCGCAGTACGAGGACCTGCGCCGCCAGGCCGCACGGGGGTTGCGGTCGCTGGTGGACAGCGACGGAAGCGGATTCGACGGGTACGGGATCGGTGGCGCGTTGGAGAAGCAGATCTTGGCGACGATCGTCGGCTGGGTCACCGGCGAACTCCCCGAGGACAAGCCGCGTCACATGCTCGGCATCAGCGAGCCCGACGATTTGTTCGCTGCCGTCGCCGCGGGGGCGGACACCTTCGACTGCGTGTCGCCGTCGCGGGTGGCGCGCAACGCGGCGATCTACTCGGCCGACGGTAGGTACAACGTCACCGGCGCCAGGTACCGGCGCGATTTCACGCCGCTGGACGCCGAATGTGATTGCTACACCTGTGCCCACTACACCCGCGCCTACCTGCACCACCTCTTCAAAGCCAAGGAGATGCTGGCGTCGACCCTGGGGACCATCCACAACGAGCGGTTCATCGTTCGGCTGGTCGACCAGATCCGCGCCGCGATCATCGCCGGGGAGTTCGACGAGCTGCGTGAGCACACGTTGGGGCGCTATTACGGCAGCTGACCTGGACGGCAGAAAATTCCCCGGTCGCTTCGCTCCTGCCCGCCGGTACTAGACGCGTGCACAATAGGGCATGACCACCACCGCCGACCCGCAGGCGCTGCTGCTTGAACTTCTGGACCCGGCCCACCGGGCCGATCCGTACGACCTCTACGCGCGGATCCGCGCCCGCGGCCCGATGGTGCTGCCGGACAGCACCCTCGTGGTGTTCTCGACCTTCGCCGAATGCGACGAGGTGCTGCGGCATCCGTCGTCGTCCAACGACAGGATCAACTCGACCGTCGCGCAGCGTCAGATCGCCGCGGGCGAGTCGCCCCGTCCGCTCGGGCAGCCGGGCTTCCTCTTCCTCGATCCGCCCGACCACACGCGGCTACGCCGGTTGGTCAGCAAGGCGTTCGCGCCGCGGGTCGTCAACGCGTTGGAGCCCCAGATCACCGACATGGTCGAGGCACTGCTGGATGCCGCTGAGGCGGCCGAAACGTTCGACGCCGTGGCCGATCTGGCCTACCCACTTCCGGTGGCGGTGATCTGCCGCCTACTCGGGGTTCCCATCGAGGACGAACCTGAGTTCAGCCGGGCCTCAGCGCTACTGGCGCAGGCGCTGGATCCGTTCGTCACCGTCACCGGACGGGTACCCGACAATTTCGAGGAGCGACTCCGAGCGGGCATGTGGCTGCGGGGCTACCTGCGCGAACTCATCGGAGAGCGGCGAGCGAGCCCGCGCGAGGACCTGATCTCGGGGCTCGTCGCCGTCGAGGAGTCCGGCGACCAGCTGACCGAGGACGAGATCGTCGCCACCTGCAATCTGCTGCTGGTGGCAGGGCACGAGACAACGGTGAACCTGATCGCCAACGCGATCCTGGCGATGCTGCGCCACCCTCACGACTGGGCCGCGCTCAGCGCGGATCCGCAGCGCGCGGCGGTGGTCATCGAAGAGACGCTGCGCTACGACCCGCCCGTGCAGTTGGCCTCGCGAGTGGCGCGGGAAGAGATGACGATCGGTCCGGCGGGTGTGACGGTAGCCAAGGGCGACATCATGATGGTGCTACTGGCCGCCGCGCAGCGCGACCCTTCGGTGTACGAGCGGCCTGACACGTTCGACCCGGATCGTGGCGCGATCAAGCACCTGGCGTTCGGCCACGGCCCGCACTTCTGCCTGGGTGCACCGCTGGCGCGGCTGGAGGCGCGCGCCGCCCTCACGGCGGTCACCCGCCGCTTCCCCAACGCGCAGCTGGCCGCGGAACCGGCGTACAAGCCCAACGTCACCCTCCGCGGCCTGACCACGCTTTCCGTCGCCACCTGACGCCCAAACTCACGAATCGGTGGAGAAGATCGAGAAGAATCCACCAAAACGTTGGTTTCGGGGCGGATAGGGTCGAAGGATGCGAATCCTTCTGGTAGGTGCCGGCGGCGTCGGCTCGGCGTTCTGTTCGATTGCCGCGCGGCGCGACTTCTTCGAGCAGATCGTCGTCGCCGACTACGACGAAGGACGCGCGAAGCGTGCGGCGGACGCTGTCGGTGACGGCCGGTTCAGTGCGGTTCAGGTCGACGCGGGTTCGCCTGCTTCGGTGGCCGACCTCGTTCGCGCGTACGGCATCACCCACGTCATGAATGCCGTCGATCCCCGCTTCGTCATGCCGATCTTCAACGGTGCGCTGGCCGGCGGGGCGGACTACCTCGACATGGCGATGAGCTTGTCGCAGCGGCACTCTGAGCAGCCGTATGCGTTGACCGGGGTGAAGCTGGGTGACGAGCAGTTTGCGGTGGCCTCGGACTGGGAGGTGGCAGGCAGGCTTGCGCTCGTCGGCATCGGCGTGGAGCCTGGGCTGTCCGATGTGTTCGCGCGCTACGCCGCCGACCATTTGTTCAGCGAGATCGACGAACTCGGCACCCGCGACGGCTCGAACCTGACGGTCGATGGCTACGACTTCGCGCCGTCGTTCTCGATCTGGACCACCATCGAGGAATGCCTCAATCCGCCGGTCGTCTGGGAGGCCGACCGTGGCTGGTTTGTCACCGAACCCTTCAGTGAGCCAGAGGTTTTCGACTTCCCCGACGGTATCGGGCCCGTCGAGTGTGTGAATGTGGAGCACGAGGAGGTGCTGTTGATGCCGCGCTGGGTCGACTGCAGGCGCGTGACGTTCAAGTACGGGCTGGGTGCCGAGTTCATCGAGGTGCTCAAGACGCTGCACAAGCTGGGGCTCGATCGAACCGACAAGGTGAAAGTCGGTGCGGTGCAGGTTAGTCCGCGCGACGTCGTCGCCGCCTGCCTGCCTGATCCGGCGACATTGGGCCCGCAGTTGCACGGTAAGACCTGTGCGGGCTTGTGGGTTACCGGCACCGGCAAGGACGGGAATCTGCGCTCGACGTACCTTTACCACGTCGTCGACAACCAGTGGGCGATGGACGAATACGGCCACCAGTGCGTGGTCTGGCAGACGGCGATCAATCCCGTGGTGGCGCTGGAACTCCTGGCCACCGGCGCCTGGGGCGGCGCAGGCGTGCTGGGCCCTGAGGCGTTCGACGCGGTGCCGTTCCTGGACCTGCTGACGGCCTATGGCAGCCCGTGGGGTCAACAGGAGCTCGCCACCTGACGCTGAGACCAACGAAATGGTGGTTCTGTCCTGGGCATTTCCCGCCGATACGTTCGTTTCGGCGATCTAACTTACGGAGTGTAAGTTGGACGACATGACGTCAGACGCACCCCGCTTCGTGGTGATCGGGGGCGGACTGGCCGGGCTGGCGTCCGCCGTCTGGTTGGCGGAAGCCGGGAAGTCGGTCACGCTGCTGGAACGTCGCGGCCAACTGGGCGGGCGCACGCACGCCATGCGCGCCGACGCGGTGGACGACATACCCGACAACGGGCAGCACGTGGTGGCCAGCGGCTACGATAATCTGTGGCGCTACCTCACCAGCATCGGGACCAGGGACTGCATCGAGTTCCCGAAGCGCTCGACGCTGCGCTGGCCCGACGGCCGCAAGACCACCGTGCAGACCACCGGCCTCGGAGCGGTGCGCACCCTGTTCGGTGTCCATCCCGACGCCGGGCTGCTCGACCGACTACGCGCGGCGACGGCGACGTTGCGCCTCGGCTGGGAGGCGCTGCACCAGCCTGCCGATCTGGCCGACCTCACCACCGAGCAGTGGTTCGAGCGGGTCGGGATGCCCGCGAAAGCGCGAGAAGCGTTGTGGGACTGGCTCGCCCTCGGGATCGCCGCCGAGCCCGTGTCGCGCGAATCGGCGAAGGTGTTCGCCAACGTGCTGGCCACCGGCTTCCGCCTCGGGGTCAAGCACCGTGTCCCGGTCACCATCGGCTATCCGACGGTCGACCTGGACACCCTGTACATCACCGGCGCCCTCAGACTCTTCGAGCACCGCGGTGTAGACGTTCGGTATCGCACGGTCGCCAGGCGCATCGTGATCGAGGACGGGACGGTCACGGGTGTGCAGTTGACGGACGGTTCCGTCCTTCCGGCTGACGCGGTCATCTGTGCGGTACCGAACTCGAACATCGGCGGACTCTTGGACGATCTGCCCGAGCACGCCGAGATCTACGCCGCCGCGGACAAATTGAGCGTCACACCGATCGTCAGTACCAACCTCTACCTGGATCGTCCGCTGGGAACGGAAACGGCGTTCGAAGGACTCATCGGCGGCACTGGTGTTATCGACGAGGTGTTCGACCGCCAGATCATGCACGGCAGGCGGCCGGACACGGCGTGGCTGTACTGCCTCACCACCAGCGGCGCATACGAACAGATCCACAAGACGAACGACGAGATCGTCGACGAACAGATGGCGCTGTTACGGCGCTTCTACCCCGCAGCGGCAGATGCCGAAGTGGTGCAGGCGCAGGTGGTCAAAATGCCGCGGGCGACGTTCTCCCAGGTCGTCGGGCTCGATGCGCTGCGCCCGCCGCAGGCGACGTCGGTGCCCTCGTTGGTGCTGGCCGGGGATTGGACGGCCACCGACTGGTCGGCCACCATGGAAAGCGCCGTGCAAAGCGCCGCTCGGGCAGTCGATCTGCTGTTGCGGCGATGACCGCGCGTCGAATGTCTCGTGCAGACCGGCGTGCACTGCTCCTCGACGCGGCACGTGATGTGGTTGCGGTGGAGGGCGTTTCGTCAGTCACGATCGAACGGGTGGCTCGCGCAGCTCAGGTCACCCGCACCGTCGTCTACCAACACTTCACCGACCTGGCAGGCCTGATGACAGCGCTGCTGGATCGCGAGGCGGCCTTTGCGTTCGCCGGAGTCGGCAGTGTCGATATGGAGGGGGCGAGTCTCGATGACGTCGGTCGGGGGATTCTCGCCTACCTGCATGCGGCGCCGGCGAGTTGGCAGATCATCCTGCGGCCCGTGCCACCGGAACTGCGTGAGCGCATGGAGATCGGACGGGCATACGCACGCCAGGTCGCCGCTCGGCACCTGTCCACCGCGGTCGGGACGCCGGTGGATCCGGATGGCGCGACCGTCCGCATCCTGCTCGCCTCGGTCGAGGAGCTGGCACGGCTGCATCTCGAGGGCCCCGGATCTCACGCGGACGACGACGTGCTGCGGTATCTGAATTCACTGGTCCGCTGGGCGATCCGCCTGGAACACAGTCGATCCGACGCTGATCGTCCCTGAGGTGAGCACTCGGCACACCGATCCGGCGCGCCCGCGCAGTGCCGCCGCGGCGCCGGGACCGACGGAGTCGTCGAGCAGGCGGCACGGCACCGAGATCCGCACCACTTCGAGCTCGACATCGCCTATCTGCAGTCGGGTCCCGGGCTTCGTCGGGATCTGACCGCTGTCGACGGTGATGTTTCGGCGCGTGGCACCGGGGTCGAAGTCGTGTCCGAGTTCGATCGCCGCGTCATCGAGCAGTTCCTGGGACTGGATCGTCACCTGTAAGCGTGTGGAGCCGTGGTAGCGATCGCCCAGCAGACCGGCACCCGCCTCGGCGACTACCGCGTCCACCCACTTCACGGGAACACGCCGCCCTGGAGCGATATGGATGGCAACGACTTTCACCGCACCAGAGTACGTACAGCGGGATGAGGATCCGGTCCAGGAACTGACGGGTGCGCTCTTCCTTGGGATTGCCGATCACCTCGGCGGGCGTCCGATAACGAGCGCCCGCGCGATGCCGACACGATGTTGCTGGCCACCGAACAGCTGGAACGGATACTGGTCCTTCTTTTCGGCCAACCCGACCTGACCGAGTAGCTACGCGGCTTCACCGATAACCTCGTCCGTCGGACGTTTCTGCATTATCACACTTTCCTCGATGACGTTCTGCAGCAACGGCTTGCGCGGAAACAGGTTGCGGCGCTGAAACACGAAGCCGCTTCGCGATTGGAATCTGCGCACCTCGGGTTTGGGGACTGGCTGGAGACGTCGACTTCGTTCGGGAGTGATGGTGACCTGGTTGGCCACCACGTCACGCACCGGCGGAACGCAGCAACACAGTCGGCTGACGGCCAGAGTTCTGCTCACGTCGTCTGATATATCCACGGCTCGCGGGGCAACGCGGCGGGATCGAATTCGCCCAGCATCTCGGTTGGGGATGTCGCCGTCATGCCCAGCGACGCGCTGATCTGCGTCAGTGCGATCTCGACCCCGATCTCGGCGAGCGTTACCGCGCCATCGCGTTTGGCCAGGCGCTTCCCGTCGCCGTTGAGCACCAGCGGCACGTGGGCGTACTCGGGTGCTGCGTGCCCCAGCAGCGAGGCGAGGTAGGCCTGACGGGGCGACGACGACAGCAGATCGTCGCCGCGGACCACTTGGTCGATGCCTGAGGCGGCGTCGTCCACCACGACGGCGAGGTTGTAGGCGGGCACACCGTCGCCGCGGCGGACCACGAAATCGTCGACCAGACCGGTGTAGTCGCCGTGCAGGATGTCGGTGACGGTGTACTCGGTGACCTGCGACCGCAGTCGCAACGCCGGGGGACGACCGGCAGCGCGGCGTTCCTCGCGCTGCGCTTCGGTCAGATCGCGGCAGGTTCCGGGATAAGCGCCCTCCGGGGCGTGGGGTGCACGCGGCGCTTGGAGGATGTCCTTTCTGCTGCAATAGCATTCGTAGACGAGGCCGTCCTCGATCAACGTGTCGACCACCGAGTCGTAGCGGTCCCGATTCTGCGTCTGATACAACGGTGGCTCGTCCCAGGTGACGCTGATGGCCCCCAGGTCGGCGATCTGGCGCTCACCGATCTCGGCGAAGGTCCGATCGTCGAGGTCTTCGACGCGCAGCAGGAACCGTCTGTTGGTGGAGTGGGCGAACAGCCAGGCCAGCAGTGCCGTGCGCAGGTTGCCGATGTGCAAGTCGGCCGACGGGCTCGGCGCGAACCGGCCCGCTCCGGCGGGCAGGAGCGGAGCGACCCGGGGAATGTCGCCGGCGAGAGGCCCCATGGACGCCGAATTTAGCGGACTACCTCAGACCCGGTCCCAGGGCGCCGTCTCGTCCACCTTCTTGTAGTACTTCGCCAGCTGGCTGTTCACCCGGTCGATGTCGCTGTCAGGAAGGTCGACGCCACCGCGCGAGACCTGCATGACCGCTCCGGCCGCCATCACGCCGTGGGGGACGGCCTGCAGCTTGCCGCCGATCACGTCGGCGATCAGCAACTTGTAGGCGGTGAAGTTGTCCTTCTTGTCGCTGTCGTACCAGACATGCGCATCGCGGCACCTCTGGTTCGGTTGGTCCTCGGCGTCGGCGCACTTGCGGACGCGTTTCTCGGCGTCTTCGCCGTCCCACTCACGGTCGCGGTCGGCCAGCGGGAGATCCTGGAATGCGGTAACAGACATGACGCGAGCGTGCCCGCCCACCCGTCCAAACGACGGCAGACCACAAAATCAGCGCAGAATGCCCGCCGCCCGTGCGGTCTTGATCCAGCTTGGAAACTCCTGCAGCACACGGTCGTACAGGCTCTGATCAGGGACCTTCTCGATGTCGTCGACCGAGAAGAAGCCGACGTTGTCGACGCGGCGGTTCGGCAGTTCGTCGAAGCGCTCGAGCACGCCGTAGTCGTTGTTTCCCAGCCCGATGAACTGCCAGAAGATCGGCTCCTCCACCGCGGCCCGCAACTCGGCCTCGATCTCGCGATCACGGTAGACGCCGCCGTCGGAGAAGAACAGCACCAGCGTCGGGACGGGCAGCGGATTCTGGTGCACGAAGCCGCGGATCTGGTTGATCACCTTGTGCTCTTCGTTCTGGATGCCGACCATCTTCATGTCGACCCGGCCGTCTCGGCCGTAGAGCGGCTGGTCCTTCTTGCGACGCCCGAATTTCATCTCGCCGACCCGCAGGTGCATCGGAATCCACTTGGGCAGATCACCGATCTGCAGGTCTGGCAGTCGCGCCGGGAAACTGGCGAACGTCCACGCCTGCATCGTCGCGTCGTCGTCGAGCACCGCCGAGACCGCGGCGATGCGTTCGACGGCCCGCGCTACTGTGCCCTTCGAGTAGAGGTCGGTCATCGAGCCCGACGCGTCGAGGACGAGGATCACCCGCGCGATGATCGGCTCGGTGGCGCCGGCTTTCTGCATCGACACCGCCACCTGCTGCTTGCGCAGGCTCAGTTTTTTGCGCATGTCGGGCGGCAGCTTTTCCTCGCCCTTGGTGGGGTTAGGCCCCTGCGGCGCAGTCGCCGGTGTGGGTGCGACGACGGGCGGTGCAGCGCCGGGCGGTGCCTGTGGGGCGGCCACCACGGGCGCAGGCGCGTCGTCCACGGTGATACCGAAATCCGTTGCCAACCCTGCCAATCCGCGGTCATAGCCCTGGCCGACCGCGCGGAACTTCCACTGCCCGTTGCGCCGGTACAACTCGCCTGCGATGAACGCGGTCTCGGTGGCCGCTGTCATGGGAAATCGGACCACCTCGTAGCCGTCCGGGTGCCACAGGCCGAGACTCAGGTCGAAGATCTGTCCGAACGTGCCGCCGTCTGCGGATGCGGTGAGCACGATCCTGTCGATGTCCGGTTCCACCCGCGCCAGGTCCACCTCGAGCGAATCGCCGCCGCCGACCTTGCCCGTGTACCGCACTGCGCCGGAGGCGTGGTGGGGCTCGTTGTAGAAGACGAAATCGGAGTCCGACCGCACCTTGCCCGACGTCGTGAGCAGCAGCGCCGACGCGTCGACGTCAGGGCTGCCTGGTCGTGCCTGCCAGCTGAGCACGACGCGTAACTGTGCGAAGTCGACGGGGACGTTGGCGCCCTTGGTGATCACTCCCATAGCACCAAGTCTGGCTTATCCGAGCCCCGGGACGATGTCGTTGAGGCGAAACGTCACAGGCTGTTCGAGCTGCGCATACGTACACGACCGAGGGGCGCGATCCGGGCGCCACCGGTTGAACTGCGCGGTATGGCGGAACCGCCTGCCCTCCATGTGGTCGTAGCGGACCTCGACGACGCGTTCGGGTCGCAACGGCACGAACGAAAGGTCCTTACCCGAGTTCCATCGCGACCCGCCGCCGTACCGCTTGGCGTCCTCCGGCGTGACGTGGGCTGCCCAGTTCCACGGGTGGCTGTCGAATGAGGTAACGAGCGGCTGCAATTCGGTGAACAATCCGCGTCGCCGAGCCATCGGGAACGCGCCGATGACACCGACCGACGCCAGAGCGTCGTTGTCGTACAGGCCTAGGAGTAGCGAGCCGATCGCGTCGGCGCCGGATTTGTGCAACCGATAACCGGCGACGACGCAGTCGGCGGTGCGCTGGTGCTTGATCTTGAACATCACGCGCTTGTCAGGCTGGTAGGTGCCGTCCAGCGGCTTGGCGATCACGCCGTCCAGTCCGGCGCCTTCGAACTCGTGGAACCAGCGTTGCGCCTCAACGACATCGGTGGTGGCCGGGGTGAGGTGGATGCTGTGGCCGGGCTTGGCCAGAGCGTCAACAAGCAGCGCGCGGCGTTCGGTGAACGGCCTATCGGTGCAGTCCTCGTCGCCCAGCGCGAGCAGGTCGAAGGCGATGAACTGCGCAGGGGTCTTCTCGGCGAGCATGTTCACCCGCGACGCGGCCGGATGCAGCCGCAATTGCAGCAGTTCGAAATCCAGTCCGTGCCCGGAGGCAATGACGATCTCGCCGTCGATCACGCAACGCTGCGGCAACTCGGCCTTGGCCGCCGCGACCAGTTCCGGAAAGTAGCGCGTCATGGGCCGCTCGTTGCGGCTGCCGAACTCCACGTCGTCGCCGTCACGAAAACAGATGGTGCGGAAGCCATCCCACTTCGGTTCATAGGACGCACCGTCAGGAATCTCATGCACCGGTTTGGACAGCATCGGCGACACCGGCGGCATGACGGGAAGCTTCATTGCCTCATTGTTGCGGTTGATCGGCGAACGACGCTCGACGTCTCTAGCCGACGAGCGTGTCGGCCGCGATCACACTCGCCAACGAAAAGTAAACGGCGCTCGCGACGTAGCTCAGCTCAGAGCGCGCCCATGGTGCGCAATTGTGTTGTGCGCGTCGCCTAGGAATTGTGGAAACACGGCGAGGTAGAAAAGCATGATCTTCGGACTGGTCATGCTGACGAGCGCGCCTCGCAGATACCACCGTTCCGCTCTCATGGCAATCTGGTCACTCGTCGTACTGGACGCATCGCGCACAGTCACATACCTCAAAGTCGTGGCCGCAAGGGGTGCGACACGAATACGTGCGAAATCGGCAAAAGACCGCGCGTTTCAATGCCAACCTGCGCGAAAACGTCAGGTCGTCGGAGTGGTCGTCACCTTCGATGCATCCGGGTGGGTCGTATGCCGATGCCGCAGTGCAGAATACTGAACGTGGACAAGGCAGCGGGACCTGAGCACCGAATCGTGAAGGTCCACAAGGCCGTCATCGCCGCCGCGGGGCTGGGGACACGCATGTTCCCCATCACCAAGACGATCGACAAGGCGATGCTTCCCATCGGCTCGCGGCCAGCGATCGACCTGATCATCGGCGAGTGCCGGGCCGCGGGTGTCGACCAGATCGCGGTGGTGGTGCGGGCCGGTTCGTCACAGGTGCAGGACTACTACACACCGGATCCAGTCTTGGAATCGCTTCTGGCGCGGCACTCTTGGCAGTCCAAGGGGGAGGTGCTCAACGAAATCGGCCACGGCATCGAGTTCCACTTCTTCCACCAACGCCTCGATGTCGATGACTACGGCACCGCAGTCCCACTGCTTCTCGTCGGGGACTTCGTCGGTGAGGAGCCGTTCTACTACATCTCCGCCGACGACGTCCTCATCGATGCCCCGACCACCTCGACGCTGCGCAATCTGGCCGAACGGGTAGCGGTCGGAGGCAGCGGCGTCGTCGCTCGCGACTCCGATCGGGTTGAGTCGGAACTGTACGGAGTCCTCGACGTGGTCCGACGGGCCGGCCAGTTGCACCTGACCGGCCTTCGGGAGAAGGAAACGCCGTCCGCCCCAACCCGAGACTGTTTCGTCAACATCAGTCGCTACATCCTTCCCCCGTCCGTCATAGATCTCGTGCGCGAGTTGCCCGTCGACCCACGAAGTGGAGAGCGCCGGATCACCGATGCGCTGTTGCGTCTGGTCGACGCCGGGGCGCCGCCTCGGGTGTATGTGACCGACGGCCAATACTTCGATATCGGCGACCGCCAAGGTCTGCTGGCCGCAAACAATTTCATGAATACGACCGGGCGTGGCTGACCCGGCAGCCCGAAACGCACCGCGCTCTGCTTCGACCGGCCACCATGGTCGCAGCGACACGACAGAACTCGGGGGAGCGGTGTGTCGAAATGCGATCGAAGTCGGCGGTGTGGACCTGGCGGATCCCGCGACCTACGAAGAGGCGATGCGCTACGACGCGTTTCGCCGCCTCCGTCAGAAGGCTCCGGTCTGCTGGCATCCGTACGTGGATGACCCGGGTTTTCTCGCTGTCACCGGATATGACGAAGTTCAAGCTGTCTCTCGCGACAGCGTGACATGGTCGTCCCAGGCGACAGGGGTCTTCTTCGATGTGCCTGCGCCCGAGCATTCCTATCAGCTCGCCCTCATGATGCTGACGATGGACCCTCCCCACCACACCAAGCTGCGGGCACTGGTGAGCAAGGGTTCACTCCGCGACAGGTGGCGCGGCTCAACGCCCGGGTTGCGGACATGGCACGCCAGATCGTCGACGACGTCGTCGCGCGGGGTGAGTGCGATCTCGTCACCGACGTTGCCGGCGCGTTGCCGTCCTACGTCATCGCCGAACTCTCGGCATCCCGCTGGAAGACGGTCGCCGACTGTATGAGTTGACCGAGATCATGAACACCGGCGCCGTCGGGTCGGCGAGCGATGGGGCCGCTGAGGCGCAGATGCAGATGTTCGGCTACGCCGCGGCGCTGGCCGCACGCAAACGTGCGGAGCCCGGTGAGGACACCGCGAGTTCCCTGCTCTCAGCCGAGGTCGACGGTGAACGCCTCACCGACATGGAGTTCAACGTTTTCTTCCTGCTGCTGATCAACGCGGGCGGTGATACGACCCGCAACCTGATCGCTGCGGGAAAGTTCACGCTGATGGACCATCCGTCTGATCGCGATCGACTGGTGGCGGAGCCGGCGCTCATGCCGTTGTCGATTCAGGAGATGCTGCGTTATGTCACCCCCGTGAACATGTTCGCACGCACCGCCACCAAGGACACCGAATTACACGGCGTCGCGGTGCGTAACGGGGATCGCGCGGTGATGTTCTACCCGTCGGCCAACCGGGACGAAGCGCAATTCGACGACCCCGATCGCTTCGACATCACCCGCGATCCCAACCCGCACCTGTCGTTCGGAGGTGGCGGAACCCACTTCTGCCTCGGTGCCAACCTGGCGCGCGTCGAGGCGGCCGCGATCTTCCCCGAGATCCTGACCCGGCTGCCGGATCTCGAGCTGGCATCGATGCCCGTGCGCTTCGCGGGGGTCAGGACACCGGCGCGATGAGCGCGATGACGATTGAGCGCGATGACATTGTCGGGGTACACCGGTCTACGTGAGTATGGAGACCGTGCCCTTTTCCGCAGACCTTCCGGTGATGCCGCCCGTCGACCCGATGCTCGCCAAGGCGGTCACCAAGGTTCCTGACGACGCGGGGGCGTGGTCGTACGAACCCAAGTGGGACGGTTTCCGGGCACTGGTGTTCCGCGACGGCGACCACGTCCTGGTGCAGTCCCGCAGCGGCAAAGACCTGGGTCGCTATTTCCCCGAGCTGGTGGAGTCGCTGCGCGACGAGACATCGCAACGCTGCGTGCTCGACGGCGAGGTGGTGGTGCCGCGCGAGATCGGCGGGCGCATCCGGCTGGACTGGGAGTCGTTGTCGCAACGTATCCACCCCGCCGAGAGCAGGGTGAAGCTGCTGGCGGGTGAGACACCGTCGCACTTCATCGGGTTCGACGCACTGGCCACCGGCGACCGGTCGCTGTTGGGCGAGCCGTTTCGGGCGCGCCGGGAGGCGCTCAAGGAGATGGTCGACGTGAAGCAGTGGTGCCACGTCACCCGTACCACCGAAGACCCTGCCCTTGGCGCGCAGTGGCTCTCCGAGTTCGAGGGAGCCGGCCTGGACGGCGTTATCGCGAAACGTCTGGATGGCACGTACCTGCCCGGCAAGCGCGACATGTACAAGATCAAGCACGCTCGCGACGCCGACTGCGTGGCGATCGGATACCGCATCCACAAGTGCGGCGAGGGCGTGGGGTCGGTGTTGCTCGGCCTCTACCGCGACGACGGCGAACTGCAGATGGTCGGAGGAGCGGCGTCGTTCTCGGTGAAGGCACGCAAGCAGATGCTCGACGATCTGGAGCCGCTGCGCGAAGGTGATGGCTTCAACGACGGCGAGCCGTCACGGTGGAATTCGGCAGCCGACAAGCGCTGGATTCCGGTACGGCCGGAGAAGGTGTGCGAGGTGGCCTACGACCAGATGGAAGGCAACACCGAACACGGGCGACGGTTTCGGCACGCGGTGAAGTTCGTGCGCTGGCGACCGGACCGCGAGCCGTCGAGCTGCACGTTCGACCAGCTCGACGTGCCACTGAACTTCGATCTGTACGACGTGCTGGAGACGAGCTGATGGCGGGCAAGGCGAAAGCGATCGAGCTCGACGTGGACGGGGTGATCGTCCGGCTCTCAAGTCCGGACAAGGTGTACTTCCCCGCGCTCGGGTCCTCGGGCACCAAGCAGCATGTGGTCGAGTACTACCAGACGGTGGCACCCACGATGATGATGCCGTTGCGTGACAGGCCCACCCATCTGCAGCGCTTCCCCGACGGCATCGAGGGTGAGGAGATCTACCAGAAGCGGGTCCCCGTCAAGCATCCCGATTACCTGGAGACCTGTGAGGTGACGTTCCCCTCGGGCCGGACCGCCGACGCGCTCAAGGTCACCCACCCCTCGGCGATCGTGTGGGCCGCACAGATGGGCACCATCACGTTCCATCCGTGGCAGGTGCGCTGTCCCGACACCGAGCATCCCGACGAGCTGCGCATCGATCTCGACCCGCAGCCCGGGACGGGTTTCGTCGAGGCCAGGACGGTCGCGTGCGACGTGCTCAGACCCCTGCTCGACGACCTCGCTCTGGTTGGCTACCCCAAGACCTCCGGCGGCCGCGGCGTGCACGTGTTCCTGCCGATCACCACCGACTGGGATTTCATCCAGGTGCGTCGGGCGGGTATCGCGTTGGCTCGTGAAATTCAGCGGCGCGCAACGGATCTGGTCACAACGTCGTGGTGGAAGGAGGAGCGCGGCGAGCGCATCTTCATCGACTTCAACCAGAACGCGCGCGACCGGACCATGGCGTCGCCGTACTCGGTGCGCAAGACGCCGATCGCAACGGTGTCGATGCCGCTGACGTGGCGGGAGTTGGCCGACGCCGATCCCGACGACTACACCATCTCCACCGCCGCCCACTTCGTCAGCAACCGCGACGATCCGTGGGCTGCGATGGACGACCAGCGGCAGTCGTTGCAGCCGTTGCTCGACATGGTGGCCGCCGATGAGGAGAACGGACTCGGTGACATGCCGTATCCGCCCAGCTACCCGAAGATGCCCGGCGAGCCTCCCCGCGTGCAGCCAAGCAAGAAGGTGACGTCGCACTGGGACGAAGACGGCAACCCGACGGGGGAGCGATGAGACCACAGGCTGAACGGGCCGTGGGAGTC
>JBPPMS010000051.1:0-13776 GCA_051306175.1 Mycobacterium sp.
TCGATCTTGGTAGCCCAGCCGGCGTAGTACCGGAAAACATCGGCCGCCCACGCGACGTCCACCGCGGTGGCGATCCCCGCGGACTTGCCGTTGTCGAGTGCTTCGAGTTGGCCGAACTCGGCTGCGCGTTCGCTGAGAATGTCGCCCACTCGCCACAACAAGCGTTCGCGTTGGTTGGGTTTCATCTCTGGCCACGGGCCGGTGTCGAATGCCTCTCGGGCGGCGCGCACGGCCCGATCGATGTCCTCGGCCTTTCCGTGGGCGACCTCGGTGAGTGTCGCTCCGGTGGCCGGGTCGGTGGTGGGGAAGGTCTTGCCCGACGCGGCGTGCGCCCACGCGCCGCCGATCAGCAGCTGCTTACTGCCGCGAAGGAACCCGAGAACCTCGGGCAGGACGGGGTGCTCTGCGATAGCGGTCATGGCAATCTCCTAGCGGTAATTCGTGACTGGAATATGAATGCGGTGGATGCGTCGGGCGTGGGTGGGATCGCCTGTCGCTCATGCGGATATTGGCGCCGACTCGACGGCCGAATAGAACTTGTCGGCGTGAATGCGCGCTTCCGGCAGTCCCTTGGCTTCCAGAAGTCGCCCGACGGCGTCGCACATCTCGGGTGCCCCGCACAGGTATGCGTCATAGGGCGAGGCGTCCCGGATGTCTTCGGCGATGGCCCGGGTGACCCGGCCGCTGCGGCCGCCTGTCGGCAGCGTGTCGGGGGTGCCCTGCGACAAGCACGGGATGAACTGGAAATCCTTCAACCGTGTCGAAAGTTCGGCGAGCTCGTCGAGGTACACCAGATCACTGGTGGTGCGCGCTCCGTAGTAGAACCGGATCGGGACCTCACTGTTCTGCTCGGCGGCGTCGGACAGCATCGACAACAGCGGCGCGATTCCCGAGCCGATCCCGACCGCAATCACCGGGCGAGCGGTCTCCCGCAGGAACATCGTGCCGAACGGCGCCTCCAGCCGCAGGTAGGATCCCGGTTCGAGCCCGTCGAGCACGTTGGCGAACAGTCCATCCTGCACCCGTTTGATACAGAAGGTCAGTTCGCTTCCCGAACTCGGCGGGCTCAGCAGCGAGTAGGAGCGGCGTTGTCCGGTGTCGAGGGTGAACTCTGCGTACTGGCCGGCCCGAAAGCTCAACGGTTCGTCCAGCGCCACCCGCAGCTCGACCAGGTCCGGTGTCCGGGAAAGCCGCTCCAACACCGTCGCCCGCCGCGGGCTGGGAGGTGTCATCGGCGGAAGCGCTTCCACACCGTCGTGCTGGTCGATCTCGATCACCAGATCACTCTTGGCGTAGGTGCAGCACAACAGGATTGCCCCGTCCTCGCGTTCGTCGCGCGGGATCGCATAGACCGACGCCGCCGAATCGTCGACGTCGCCGTCGAGCAACCAGTGCTTACATGAGGAGCAGTTCCCGTGCCGGCATCCGTATTGCAGGTTGATGCCGTGGTGCAGGGCAGCAGTGAGAATGTCCTCGTTCTCGCCAACCGAGAACTCCTGCCCGGTTGGCTTCAAGGTGACGTGCGCCATCAGCTGTCAGATCGTCGCCGGTTCGAGCTGAGACATGTCGGCAGTGACCACGAACGCCTCATCCTCGACATGCGCCCGCCCGTAGTAACTGGACATGCACACCAGGAACCGCGACATCGTCAACGGTTTACCCAGGTATTCCTCGACCTCGGCCAGGGGGATGCGGATCGTACCCTCGGCCTCCAGTAGGTAATACGTGCCGCGATCCTGCACCCGAATCTGGGGGCATTCCTCGGTGACGTAATGCACCGTCGCCTGCGCCTCTTCGCTTTTCATCAGAACAAGCCCGATCGTCCTGCGTCCGTGCACCTGGGTGCCGCTCATGACGTCACCGCCGCGGGAACCTGCAGACCGGCCAGCGTGAGGATGTCAGCGGTCGTGCCGACCACCTGCTGTCGCGCGCGTTCACCGAGCCCTGTTCCCGCGGGTACAGCGTCGAAGACCGGCAGGAACGCCTCGACCGCCGCCATCGCATCCGGATACCAGGAGTCGACCCAGCCTTGGATGATCTGACGGTTGCGTGCGGCCGGAACGGGCCGACCGGCACGGTCGGTATCGGCGAGCAGCATCTTGACCACAGCCTGGGTGGCTGCGCGGTTGCGGCGCCGGTCTGCTTCCGCGGTCATCTCGATCACCGGGATCACCACGTCGCCGTGCAGCGGTGCGAGGCGCCGAAAGAACTCGCTGCCGATCAAGGCGGTGCACAGCGGCTCCACCACCAGGTTCGTCATCAGAATCATCTCCCCCCAGTCGTGCAGCGAGAGCAGCCGCTCCACCAGCCGGCGCGCGCCCTGACACGCCGGATCACGCAGCCAGGCCTCGGCGCCGGCACCCTCGGTGTAGCTGGGCGCCTGTTCGTGCAGATCCAGGCTGTAGAGCGCGATGTCCTGCTGGTGACGCAGCCGATCCATGCCGCTGAAGGTGTAGGTCATCGACAACGTGTCCGACAACGCTTCCCGGGTCACGAATGCGTGCGCCTTGAACATCCCCCACTGAAACGACGCGAACGCTTCGTAGTAGCGGGATACGAGATCGAGCCACAGCGGCGCGATGTCGCCGAACGCGCCGTTGGCTTTCGCGCTGACGATTGCCCCTTCGATGGACCGTTCCTGCTGGGCCTGCAGCTTGATATACGGACGCTGCCACAGCCCCGACGGATCGCGGTACTCAAACCAGTTCGGATGCACCAGTGCGGTGGTCCGGTCATCCTGGCAGCCCAAACCGTCGGGCCTGAGCAGATACCAGCCACCGGAATCGAACTGGCCCAGGTCCGGTTGCGCGTTGCAGATGACCGCTTCGTACTCGGAAAGTCGGCGTTTCTGCGGGCGGATGTACGTCAAATCGCGGGCCGAGTAGAAACCCTCTCCGACCGTCTCGGCCGCTACACCTTCAGAAATCAGTTCGGCGGTCATCAGATCTCACCGAACGCTTCGGCGGGGATCGACTTGAGCGGGTCCTGGATAACGAATCCGGTGCGCCGGATGTCCTCGATCGTCCACAGCCACCGTTCCTCGGTGTGCACGTGAGGCTGACCCATCAGGGTCCGGCCATCGGAGCGCAGCAGGCCGGCGTCCTCGATGTAACGGGCCAGTTCGATCCCGTCGTTGACCTCCCACCAGGTCATTCCAGTGTGGCGCTGCGGGGCTTGCCGAAAGATGTGCTGGCACGCCTCCGAGCAGAAGGCATGTCGTTGACCGGCCGCGTCGATCGACAACCGGACCTCATTGATGTCTGGGCGCGGGAACACACACGGCATCTGGCAGGTTCGACAGATCGGCGGCATGGCGGGGAACAGCTCCAACGCGAGATGCCCCTTGCGCGGGTCGCCCATCTCCCGGTACGCCGTCCAGAATCCGCCGAAATGCTCTTCCCAACCCGGATACTTTTCCTCGAGGTAAGCGAAGTCCTCTTCGGCCATGTAATCCGACCGCCAGGCGTGGACGGGCCACAACGCCGCGGACACCATCGCCGCGGAATGCCCGCCCCATTCCACGTGCCGTTTGGCATCATGGATCCAGCGCGGCACCTTCAGGCCGAACGGTTCCAACCGTTCGATGTAGCTTCCGGCCCAATCGTCCCAGATCCACTGGTCCCAGTACTCCTTGTAGGACTTCAGCCGCACTTTCGAAAAATAGTCGTACACCGCGCCCTGGAAATTGTCCAGGAAGGTGTGCTGACGCCAGAACGCCGTGTCGAAGTCTTCTTGGAGCATCGGTAGGTTGTCCGGCTCGCTCAGCACAGCCGCGAGCGTCGAGTAGCCATTTGCCATGTGCCGTGCCTCGTCGGACTGGATCGACAGGAACACCGACGGGGTTGCCTGGTCACCGTTGGCGGCGGCCACCTCGGTCACCGCGACGAACAGCGGGTTGGTGTACGCCGTCTCGGCGACGACCTGCAGATTCAGCGAGTTGGTGATCGGGTCGTCGTTCATGAAGGCTTCGAATACCGCCCGCCCCGGCCGTCCGATCGGGTCGAAGGCCCGCATCTGGAATCCCGAATTGAACCCAGCCGGGTCCGGCGCGTGCTTGGCGAAGTACCGCATCAAGTACGCCTCTTGATTGGTATGGCGCACCTCGTCGATCATCTGCGCGAGATACCCCTGACGCAGCTCGGGATTCTCCACCGTGTCCACGAGCATCGCAGTGCATTTCATCGCGGCGTACTCACCGAAGTCGACCAACGCCAGCACCGGCTTCATGATCTCCATGAAGCGCGGCTCGGCCTGCCCGGAGTTGTTCATCCGGCTCAACGCATCCTCGAGTGCGCCGTACTGGCGGTCGTCCTTCTCCTCCTCCATCCCGACGTACTCCCGGACCAGGGTGCGGAACGGGTCCTTCGTCTTGGGCGGAATCTTGTACTTAGTCGGATACAGCGCGTCGCGATGGAAGTAGCTCGGCTCCCAATCGAACGACTTGATCTTCTCGTGCTGCGTGGTGACCGATGCAGTCATCTATCGCTCCCGTTGAACTGTGACGACGGTGCCAGCCAGCGTCGCCGTGAGATCAGCATCACACACTGGTCTGCGGTCAACTACCTCCAATCGGAGGTCTGCGAATGTTGAGTTTCGCGACGGTCCGAACGCATCGGGTTACCGTAGAAGCATGGTTCCTCACCGACGAGGTCACAGCGACCCCCGTCCAGACGCCTCGACTACAGGTGCGGTGGGTGTCAGCGACGGGCCGGTGCGGGTGATGGTGGTCGATGATCATCCGATCGTGCACTTGGGGGTGGAACGCTTGGTCGAGGGCGCCCCCAGGGTGCAGATGTGTCACGGGGCGCGCACTGCGACCGATGGCGTCGCAGTCGCCGCAGCGGAACGACCCGACGTGGTGTTACTGGATCTGCATCTTCCCGATATGGCGTTGCCAGACGCCGCCGCTGCGCTCCGCGGGGCGTGTCCCGGGGTGAAGCTGGTGCTGTTCACCGGAGACAGCAAACGCTCGGTGGCGCAGATCGCGGGGCTGGTCGGCATGGACGCGGTGGTGCATAAGGACAACGCATGCGTGGTACTCGTCACAGCGATCGCCGAAGTCGCCGCCGGACGACGCTTCTGCGACCCGGTGATCAGCTCGGGGGATCCGCTGGCGCTGTCGCGGCGCGAGTATCAAGTGCTGGAGCGGCTGGCGATGGGAGAGAGTAACACCGAGATCGCGCAGCAGCTGCATTTGGCGCCGAACACCGTGAAGTCCTACGTCCAGTCGTTGTTGGCACACCTCGACGCCCGAAACCGGTTGGACGCGGTGGTCAAGGCACAGCAGGCTGGAATGCTCTAGCTGCCGGAACCCACGCCCGTACGGTTCCGCCGCCTTCGTCGTTGCCAACGCACGTCAGCTGGCCGCCGACCCGTTCGATACGCTCAGCCATCACCCGAAGACCCATGCCGCGGTCGTCCTGCAGGGTGATGTCACCGGCCGTTCCGTCGTCGGCCACGGCCATGCCAACTCCTTCCTGGGAGGTGTAGAGGCTTACCACCACCGAGTGGGCGCCGGCGTGCTTCTCCACATTGAGCAGGGCCTCGCGGGCCGTGCGCCGCAACACGTCGGTTCGCCCCGTGTCCAGCAGCGGCAGATCACCTAGTACTACCAATTCCGCTGCGACACCAGTTCGCTCGGAGAAGTCACGACAATCTCCCTGCAAGGCGACCGCGAGTGCCTTGTCGTCGGGTGCTTGATGAAGCGAGTACGTCTGAGCCCGCAGCTCCGAGGTAGCCCGTTCGGTCAGGGCCAACGCATCGGTCAGCAGTTCCACCGTGGCGTCGGCCAGTGTCTCCGCCGCCGCGCGCGCCGACGTCAACGCCACCCGGAGGCTGAATAACGTCGCGCCAACGGAATCATGAAGCTGTATTGCGAGGCGTTGCCTTTCGCCGAAGACCGCGACCTCCGCCATCTCTCGGGCGCTGTCGGCGACTTCCATCGCCACGGCGATCTGCCGCGCCAGGCCAAGCAGAATTGTCCGGTCGTCGTCGGTCCACGGAACTGCCGACCGACGGGCCGCGTAAATCAACCCGTAGAGCCGGTGGGCGCGCACGATCGGAGCGGCCATCACGGCGCGTAAACCCTCAGCCCGAACTGCGTCGTCGAAGTCGTGCGTGATCGCCCGGCTCAAGCAGTAGTCCGCAACCGCCGCGGTCCGCCGTAACACCGCAGCCTGCCCGCCGAGGCCTTCTTGTGGTCCGATCACCAGACCGTTGAGCGCTTCCGTTCTCCCGCCCACCACGGCGACGACCTCCATCGTGTCGTCCTCGGCGATCCGGTTCGCTCCGGCTGCTAGGTCAGCGCCGAGCTCACGGAGAACGATTTCCGCGCCACGTCGCAACGCCGCTGTCCTGTCGAGGAGCGAGAGCACGGCGCTCAAATCGCTGTCGATACCCAGGACATTCATATCGACAAACCCCCTCTCAAGCGGCGCGAAGCCAGCAACCATCACAGTAGCGCCCGGGGCGCACAGCGCGGTGGCGGAGCTCTAACGGCGTAACGTCGGGCAAAACGTGAGCGCAGTCGCAGGCGGGCCCAGGATCACGTCAAGCTCCGTCGTCGCCCCCTGACGTCACGGTCAGGCCCGCCCCAAAGATCGCGCGCCTGACGATGTCGAGGAATGGTGCGCGCTTTAGGGTCGGGTCAGCGGTTGGGGGTGGTTTGCGGCATCCCCCTGAGGGGGCCCCGTTGAGCCCCCCACGCCGCGAGCCGAACCAGCCAATGCGACCAAAGCCAGTCCCGGCGGCGCAGCAGGTCATCGTCGGAGTCGAAGCCCGATTCCCGCAACGAGAGCCGACTGTCGTGCGGCCCGTCGGCATCGATCTCGATGGCACTGAGCAACGGCCGGGCCCAATCAGCGGCTTGCCAGCTCACCACAAGCCGCTTCGGTTCGAGCACTTCGAGAAATTCGCCAACGATCTCCGGCCACCCGGACATACTCACGCGGATTTCACCGCCGACGGCCGGGTCGATGATCACATCGGCGCCCATCCAGTGCGTCGCTGCGTCTTCAGACACCAGCAGCTCGTACAGCTTGG
The DNA here is from genome assembly GCA_051306175.1 of Mycobacterium sp. Lineage (GTDB taxonomy): Bacteria > Actinomycetota > Actinomycetes > Mycobacteriales > Mycobacteriaceae > Mycobacterium. The sequence goes on from JBPPMS010000051.1 coordinate 7,042, forward strand.
GTGCGGACACCGAGTAGCGCAGCGATTTTTCCAACACCGCCTCGGTTCCGCCAACCTTCGAAACCGGTGGTGGGCTAGTGTTCGCCGTCACTTCGTACTCCGTTCGGTCATCCGCTCGACCGGGGGCGGCCGGGGGTTAGTGGAGGTCGGCGTCACTGGAGCCAACGCTCTCGGGGGAGCAGCGGCTCGTCGAGGCGGCCGTTTGCCTCGAGCATTCGCTCGAACTGGTTCAGATGCCGCAGCATCGCGCTCGACGCGCGGTCTGCCTCGCCGGCAGCCACCGCACGCGCGATGCTTTGGTGCGCCCGGCGGGTATCCTCCATGTCGAGCTCGCTGAGCGACTCACCGGGGACGTGCCACGACAACTCCTGTTCGAACATCGCGATGACGAGCCGCAAGACTTCGTTGTTGGTGCACACCGCGAGAGCCTCGTGGAACTCTACCGACGGTTCCCATGAACCGTTTCGAGACGTGGCGTCAGCAGTCGCGAGCAGCCAGCCGCGCTGCTCGTCGGTGGCCGATCGGGCTGCGACAGCGGCAATAGCGGGTTCGACGAGCTTGCGGAACTCGCAGAACTTTCCGGTTGTGGTTTCGGCCAGGGTCAGTAGCAGCGCAACAGATCTGCTGATCTGCCGCATGTCGGGACTAGCGACCCGAACGCCACCGCGTGGGCCTCGGCGGATCTCGATCAAGCCATCGGATTCGAGCAAGCGAAGCGCCTCCCGCACGGTGCCTCTGCTAAAGCCCTCCTCGGAGATCAACTCCGCTTCCGAAGCCAATTGGTCGCCAGGCCGCATGGCGCGGCCGAGGATCTGTGCGCGGAGTCGGTCGGCCAAAACATCTGACGCCTTGGGTACTCTGGTCTGGCGTCGTACCGCATGGGGCGTGTCAGATGGACCTACCGTTTGGTCGATGTCGCTGTCCAATCCCGCTCCTATGCCCTGCGTGAATGTGACGTGTTGCGGAGATCCAGCTCCAGCCCGCAGGCACGGTCCTCGACATAAATGATAATGATTTACGCGAGAATTCGCTGAGGGGACTCGCAAGTCATTGCCGGGCGTAGTCTCGTGTTCACTTCAAAGGACTGCGGCGGCGTTGTGGATAGCCCGGATAGCCCGGATTTGAACGCTTCACCCGGCCGCGGACTCCGCGACTCCCGCCATGCTGGCCTGATCTTAGCTCCTAGCTTAGCGGCTCATGGTCGCGCTCAGCCGGGTCCACCGGTGGGACGGCGGGTTTTGGAGAAATCAGGATCGCGCTTCTCGACAAAGGCTGCGCGGCCTTCGGTAGCGTCGGGCCCGGTCAGATCGAGGGTGGCCGACAGCCATTCGAGTTCGAGGAATCTTTCCAGCGGTACATCGAGTGCGCCGCGGATTAAGCTTTTGGTCAAGCGCAGTGCCTCAGTAGGGCCGCAGGCCAGGCTTGCGGCGAGCTCGGTGGCGACGGTCAGCGCTGCGCCAGGCTCGGCGACTTGACTGACCAGACCCATGCCGGCGGCCTGCGGCGCGGTGAGCCGTTCGCCGCCCAACAGTAGCGCCGAGGCTCGGTGCCGGCCCAGCGCACGGGTTAAGAACCAGGCGGCTCCGCAGTCGGGAACGAGGCCGCGCGCCACGAACGGCGCTGCGAACACGGCGTCGCTGGCCGCTACAACCAGGTCGCAGGCCAACGCGAGGCTCCAGCCGGCACCCACTGCTGGCCCCTCGACGGCGGCAAGCACTGGTTTGGGCAACTTGAGCAGCGTGTCGAGCACGCGATGTCCGACCAGCAACCGCGCCGCCGGGGCACCTAGCCCCGCTCCGCGGGACGGGGAGGACTTGACGTCGCCGCCGGCGCAGAATGTCCCGCCGGCGCCGGTGAGTACCAACGCGCGACAGTCGTCGTCGGCGGTCACCTCATCAATTGCCGCGCCCAGCTGGTGCCAGGTTTGCCAGCCGAGCGAGTTGCGCGCACCGGGTCGGTTGAGGGTGACAACCGCGACACCAGGTCGTGGTCGGTCTAACAGGACCTCGGGTTCGCTCACTTGGTCGTCCTTCCCGCTGCAGCAAGCGCGCCGTGCAGGCCGGATGGCACCGGACCTTCGCCGGGGCGTAGAAGTGCGGCAAGCGCTGAACGTGCCGCGGCCACATTGGCGGCGCCCCGACCGGCGATCGCGGCGCGATACCAGAGATGCAGCCCCTGGTCCCAGGTGAATCCCATACCTCCATGACACTGGATGGCGGCCTCGGCGGCCGCGAGATAGGCCGCGGAGGCCCACAGCCGGCTGGCCAGAACGTCACATGCGGCGCCGGGCACGCAGGCGGCGACGTTCCAGGCCGCCTGGTAGACAAGTGAGCGGGCTCCCTCCACGGCGCTGGCGGCGTCGGCGAGCCGATGCCGTACCGCCTGGAACGCCCCGATCGGTCGCCCGAACTGCGTTCTCGTAGTGCAGTAGTCCACACTGCGCGCGATCAGCTCGGCGCCGCCACCGACCGCTTCAGCATCGAGAAAAAGGCTGTACAGGATCGCACAGCGCTCCTCTAGCGCCCACAGGTCAGGGTGGGTGTACAGCGCAGCCGCCTCCAGGAGGGCCTGGTGCAGGCGGACATCTGCGACGGGCCGGCGCAGGTCCACCCCGGTTGACGCAGCGACTTCGACTCCAGCCTGGTCGAAGCCCACGAGCGCGAGCCCTGGTTCGCCGTCCAGGTCGACTCGTACCACGACCGCGTGTGCGTCGGCGACGGCCGGAACGCTCGGCAGCACGCCGCTGACCCTGATCTGGTTCGCTTCGCGGACCACGTTCAGACGTCGGTGCCGCCGCTGCGGGTCGCCGTCGCGCCCGGATATGTCAGGAACCGGGGGCGCCGCGGTGATGACGCTGCCGGTTTGCAGTCGCTGAAGCAGCCCGGTCATGCCGGCGGCGTTCGCCAGCGGGATCAGGTAGCCGGCGACCACGTCAACCGGTCCGGGTACCGGGACCGCTCCGAACACTTCGGCAATGTGCACGCCGCCGACCCAGTCCGCCGGCGCACCCGATTGTCCGGTTGCCGCGCCGAAGTGTTCCAGCCATCCGGCAGACACGAGCTCCTGCCACGCAATCGCTCGGATGTCCCGGGCGGGCTCTCGAATCAAATCGGGCATCCGCGCCTCGAGAAACGCCCGCAGCGCGGCCTGCAGCCGCGCCAGTTCGTCATCGATCCGGTAATCCATTCCACCCCTCCCTCATCGGTCGCTCGGCAGGCCGAGCGCCTTGGCGATCAGGTTGCGCTGGATCTCACTTGTCCCGCCATAGATCGTTTCGGCACGGCCAAACAACAACGCGCGAGTCCAATCCGACCACCTAGCGTCGGCCCCGGCCACTTCTGGCCCGGCCGCCTCCAGCAGGGCGGCCAGTTGCTTCTGGTGGCTTTCGCTCCACAGAACCTTCGCGATCGGCGCGAGCATCCCAGGCTCGGCTCCATCAGCATTGAGCGCGAATATCCGCCGAACGGTGCTGTCCACCACTCGGGTGCGCACGAACGCATCAACCAGGGCGTTCTCGGCGCCCGCGGCGTGACCGACCTCGCCCAGCGCGCTCAGCATCCGCGTCAGTTCACGCGTCAGTTGCAGCGATCGCTGGGCCAATCCACTGGAGCGTTCCCGGGCCAAGGCGTAGGTAGCAACCGGCCAGCCGCCGCCGATACCGCCAACCACGTCGGTGACATCCACGACCACGTCGTCGAAGAACACCTCGCAGAACTCGCTCGTGCCCGTGATGTTGCGCAGCGGCCTGACGGTGATGCCGGGGCGGTCCATGTGCACCACAACCAACGTCGTACCGGGGACCAACGTCGTACCGGGGACCAACGTCGTACCGGGGACCAACGTCGTACCGGGGACCAACGTCGTACCGGGCGAGTCGGCAACCTTGACCAGCAGATAGCACCGCTGAGCGAACAATGCGTAGGACGTCCACACCTTCTGGCCTGACACGAGCAAGTGGTCCCCGTCGCGAACCGCTCGGGTGGACAGTGCCGCCAGGTCGCTGCCGGCTTGTGGCTCGGAGAACCCCTGACACCAAATGTCGTCGTGGGACAGCATCGGGCGCAGATACCGTCTTCGCTGCGCGTCGGTGCCGAATCGCATCAGCGCAGGGGCGAAGATACCCATCCCGTTGGTGTTCATCGGCTCGGGTGCGCCCGCCTCGACCAACGTTTCAACGAACGCGAGCTGCGCATCCCCCCCAAGCCCTAGGCCGCCGTACTCGGTGGGCCAATGCGGCGCAAGCCATCCCGCCTCGTACAGGCGCCGACCCCATTCCCGCCGCATTGCGACGTAGGACTCGTCGTCCCCCGTTCCGACCGGGATGTCACGCCACCCCGACGGCAGGTTCGCCGAAATCCAGTCTTTGAGCCCGGCCCGGTAGTGCTCGGCGCTTGGGCTCAGTCCCAAATTCATGACTCAGGACGCCGCTGGCTCGTGCGCACGCCGGTTACCTCAGCGGCGATCATGTTGCGCAGGATCTCGGTGGTGCCCCCTCCGATGCCCATTCCGCGTACGTCGCGGAAGTACCGTTCCATCGGATAGCGGGTGAGGTAGCCCTTGTGCCCCAGTAGCTGGATCGCCTCGTTACACACCCGCACCGCTGCCTCGTTGGCGTACAGCTTGGCCATCGCGGTCTCGCGGATACCGGGGAAGCCAGCGACATCGGTGCGCGCTGCGCGCCATAGCAGCAACCGCGCGGCATCCAATTCGGTTGCCATGTCGGCGATCTTCCACTGAATTCCCTGGAACTCCAGGATCGGGCGGCCGAACTGTTCACGCTGTTTGATGTATTCGATGGCGTCGTCCAGTGCGGCGCGTGCGACTCCGATGGACATCGCAGCGTTCCCGCACCGCTCGGGATTGAACTGGCGAATCAAGAAGGCGGCGCCCTCTTTCGAGCCGGGACGCGGTTCGAGGACCACCTGATCGCGGCGCACGGGGGCTTCAGTGAACCGCAGCACGCACTCGGCGACGCCGCGTCCACCCATCTTTTCCTCTGTTTCGATCGGCCCCAGGCCCTCGACGTCGGCGTCGACCAGCACCGCGCCTATCCCTTCAGGACCGCTGGTCCCGGGAGCGCGACAAAACACCATGAATGTGTTTGCCTGCAGAGCGCCCGTGATGTGGCACTTGGTGCCGGTCAGCCGATAGTCGTCGCCGTCAGGAGCTAGTGTCGTGGCCAGCGCAATGCCGTCCGATCCGGCCTGCGGCTCGGTCATCGCGATGGCGAACCGCCGAGTGCCGTCGACCACCTCGGGGAGGTAGTGCTTGCGTTGCTCTTCGCTACCCATCCGGGCGATCACCCGCGGGGGTCCGTTGAGGTGCATCTGGACCGTCAGCGCGCTGGCCATGCACCCCACCGCCAGCTCCTCCAGAACCAGACATGCCTCGAATACCCCCAGGCCGCGACCGCCGTACTCGGTCGGCACGGTGAGCCCGGTCAAGCCGTTCTCGCGCAGAATCTGGTAGGAGCGCTCCGGGTATTCCTGGCGGCGGTCCCACTCAGCGGCGTGCGGTCGAAGCTCTGCGCGAGCGATACCGCGGGCGCGTTCGACGAGTTCCTGTTGTGCGTCGGTGAGCTGGTCGAGCGCCGGGGTGGGCATGGGGCACGTCCTCTCGTTCGCGGAGCCGCGGCGTCAGCGTTGGCGCGCCAGATGATCGCGAGCTACAAACCGCTACCGACCATCCTAAAGTATAACTATTATCAGATAAATACGGCCTTTTGCGGGAGCGCCCGTGCCGGGGAGAACGCAACGGCTGGCGCACGTATCAACTGCTGCCGACCAACCTATTTCGAGCCGGAGTGGCGTGCGGTGGCCACCGCCGCCAGCCCCTCCTGTGCGCCAGACAGGTCGGAGATCTCGGCCCATCTGGCCGCGAGTTGATCATCGGACGGTAGGGACGGGAAGTCCACGCCACGTGATTCGACGATCCGTACTCGGCTGAAGTGGCGACCGTGAACTCGCACGATCTCGGCCGTCAGCTCGCATTCCTGGGCGCATAACCAACCGACGGCGGCCGATACCCAGGCTGGGTCGAGGTCGCTGGCATCGTCGAGCAGGCCAGCAGTCATCCGGGTCAGCGCGACCGGGGCGACGGCATTGACCCGAATCCCGTAGCGGGCACCCTCTAGGGCGAGCGTATGCATCAGTCCGACCACACCAAGCTTCGCAGCCGCGTAGTTGGCTTGTCCGAAGTTGCCGAACAGGCCAGCGCCGGAGGAGGTTACGACGACCCTGCCGTAGCGTTGCTCGCGCAAGTGGGGCCACGCTGCGTGGGTCACAAACGCGGTTCCATCCAGGTGCACCTGGCGGACGGCCTCCCACTGCTGCACACTCATCTTGTGAAACGTCGCATCTCGCAGGATGCCCGCATTGTTGACTACGATGTCTAGCCGGCCGAAGGCCTCGAGCGCGGACTTGACCAGCTCCTGCGCGTCGCTGTAGGAAGCGATGTCGTGGTGATCGGGCACAGCGACACCGCCGGCCGCCCGGATCTCCGCCACGACGTCCTGAGCCGCTGTCACGTTCGCACCACCCCCCTCCTTTCTCACCCCAAGGTCATTCGCGACGACCAGCGCGCCCCCCGCCGCCAGGTGTAGAGCATGGCTGCGACCGAGGCCGCGGCCCGCCCCAGTGACGATCGCCACCCGTCCGTCTACTCCTGGCATGAGCCCGCCCTTCGCCCTGGATCCGGGTCTTCAGATGCATTCCACTTCGCGACCCACTCAGACAC